>CAZQHK010000082.1:0-2280 GCA_964593455.1 uncultured bacterium | reverse complement strand
TAGACTACGACGCTTGCTCAAACTTGGGGGTCACGGCCTTCATGTTATCTGTGGTCACTCCAAGAACCACGCTAAACTCTTGCCAAGCAAGGAGCGCAGAACGTGAGGTTGGATATTATGGAGATTGAGATCGAAAATCTCCACAACGATCTCACTCCGTGTTTTCCACACATGGTTTTCGGGCCACTACCATGAACTCGTACTCGTCCAGCTTTATGGGGCCCCGGCGCCAGTTGCCGGCGGTTCCTCCCCAGATATGCTCTATCCCGAACCCGACCCGGTGAAGCATACGGGTGAATTCCGGAACCGTATACTGCCTCTCGCGAACCGTCACCTTTTTCACTCCGTCCGAATCGGCGACTTCCATCTCGCTCGTTTCAACCAGCGTGAGGGGATCGAACCGGCCCGACTCAACATCTTCGTCACTCATGGCCCGGATCAATCGGCAGGCATTGAGCACCGTCGTGACAAACCGCCCGCCGGGTTTCAGAGAATCAAAGATATTCGCCATAATCAGAATGTCACGCTTAAAAGGATCGTCACCCGAACCGAGCAGGCACAGAGAACCCTCGCATAAACAGATAGCCGCATCAAACCGCCGGTGAAACACAAAATCCCGGGCATCGGATTCGACCAGTTCTATCTCAACCCCGGCTTCATCGGCAGAGGCCTGGGCCAGTGCCAGCATTCCCCCGGAGATATCTACACCAGTCACCCGGAATCCCTGTCCGGCCAACCCAACCGTGTGCCGCCCGGTACCGCATCCCATATCGAGAATGCCGGCACCTGCTGGCAGCTTGAGTTCCTCCATCAAAAATTCAATTTCCACGGCCGTGTTTTTGGTGAAAACTTCCTCGTCATAACGCGGAGCATATCCGTTGAAAAACCGTTTCCACTCATTTATACAATCTGTCATGGTAACGTCATCCTTTCGCTAAACAGGAAATTAATTATCTCCTGCAATCAGGATAGTCATGTTGATTATAAATAGTACACCATCGAGGTACGGTTTGCGACACCGGGCACCTGATTGCGTCGTGGATTAGTTTTGGCAGGGCTATGCAGATTGAGGTCTGAAAGATTCCATTACAATTTCATTTTTATACCTTGCTTTCTACACCAGGAATTCAGAGGATGGGGGGTAAGTAGCGGCTCACGCTACACCTGCGCGAACATGGAGACATAGCGTTAGCTTGGTGGTCCCACCCTCTAGCAAGAAAGCGTGGAAAGTAAGGTTGGAGATTTTGGAGATTGAGATTCGACCTGTTTTATTGTTCTTCGCTTCGCTGTTTGCTTCGCAAAAGTGCTCGCTCAACGGAAACTTTCCTCATTGGCCGTATGATTGCCAAACCTGTTGGAAACAACTATCATATCACTCTGGAAAGGACCATCGATAATCATGATAACCAGGGAGGACATCGTCAGGCTGATCTACACTCCGGAGCAGATCAAGGAGAAAACCACAAGGATTTACCAGGAGGTCCTGGCTGCTTCGAAAATCATGGATCACGGGAATTTCAGTACGATGGCACTTGAAGATCTTACGAGAATGTTCCAGCTTTACGACCACTACTTCTTCGACGGATTTTTTGACCGGAATATGCCCGGTAAGATCTTTTTCCAACTCTCATCCGGCATGACCGCGGCCGCCGGCAAAACCACCTGCCAGCGTCGCACCCGGACATACACCATCACGCTTTCTACGGCGCTATTATTGCAAACTTTCAGCGACATCCGGCGGGAAGTGGTGGTCAACGGAATCGTGTGCCGGGACCGGTTGCAAGCGGCCCAGCGGATACTGGAGCATGAGATCACTCACCTTCTCGAACGGGAGCTTTTCAACACCGGGTCAGACTGTTTCGGGCCCCGTTACCGGCGCCTGGTAAAGAAGCTGTTCGGCCACTCGGACGTCACCCATCAACTGGTAACTCCCCTGGAACGGGCCGAGAAGAAATTTCATATCAAAGAGGGAGACGAAGTGGTTTTCGAGTACCAGGGTCAGATGATCAGGGGGACGATCTTCCGTATCGGTACCGAAGCGGTTATTCTGGTCCCGGACCCCGGTGGAATTTACCTTGATTTTCATCGAAGACGATGCAGCCGGTACCACGTGCCGGTAGAGTGCTTGATGCGAACCTTCGTGTAACTCAATGACAGGTCATTGAGGCCAGCAGCCGGTCGAAATCTTTCCGGATAACCCGACCGGTGGTGCTACCGCTCATGACGATGAAGGCTTTGTCCCGCCGGGTGCAGTGGAAGGTTCCCACGATACCCGAGAAC
>CAZQHK010000081.1:0-2451 GCA_964593455.1 uncultured bacterium | reverse complement strand
GTTAGGCGTTTCAATTCAACTTTCGATATACCAAAGTATTTTATGACCATTATTAATTTTACTCATTCAATATATGGTAGTCAATTAGCGATGATCAACGGAATTACATTGAGTTAGGCAAGAATTTGGATAGACGTGCTTCAATTGTAAGCATGCAATTTAGTTAAGCCGCAATTTGTTCAAAGGAAAAGTGAGGAATATCAGCTCTTTCTTTCGCATGCTCTACGGTGATAGCGCAGATATTGCCCTGGTGATCCAGATCTAAGATGGTGTTCTCATCTAGATCTTTTGTTTCGGAAACCTCAGACTCCTTAAACTCGATATACAACGTATCTGTATCCTGGAAGTATTGTATTTTCATGGCGTAAAGCTCCTATCAAAGAAAACGTTATGTACCGTTTCTCCATCAGGTAACAGAATCACCCGAAGAAATTTGCCATCCATTTCGTCAATCGGTGCCCAACAGCGAATTCGGCCGTCGGCTTGAATCACTTTTCGAATTGGATTATCAATAACTCGTTGTATCAAATCGGACCGAATTATCGCCCGGTCTGGCCTCTTTTTCATTTCTTCAAAGTACTTGGTAAATTTCATTGTTTAGCTTTCGCTATTGAGCTTAGCTCAATTATAACACATTCATATATTATTATCGCGCCTAACGCCCCTGGGATAACCGGCATCCCGTCAGGGTTGACCGTGTTCATCCCATGTACGCCCGGCATGGGCGTGAACTTGTGAGGTGCGGCTCCCCTCCCGGGGAGCCAAGTCCTCTGTATGTGAATCCTGCTATAGGAGTAATCGTAGCAAAAGTACTAGCCGAAGGCAAGGGCGGGATCGCGAGGTCCGGTCCGGAGGAAGCTGGAGTGCAAATCCATGAGCCGACGAACAGAAACGGCATACAAGGCCGGTTCCGCGGGTGAGCCAGCATGGCATGTGCGAAGCCCGGGATTCAGCGGATCAGGTAAATGCCGCGGTTGTGTGGAGAAAGTTCACGTTCTTATCCGGGGAGATCTGTCCGACAAGCAGCCAATGAGCAGACAATGCGGGAAGCTACTCATGTGGCAACACATGGGTGATCGGACAGAAGTCAGCAGAGGCCATAGTAGCTTCGTTCGCGAGGCGAAGGGCCGAACACGAAACGGGGAGGTGCACCTATGAGCTCTCAAGATACGATGAATCCGACAGGAGAAGTTTCTTCGAGGGGCGATGTAGGCTCTACCGACCAAAATCATCACTTGCTGGAGCGGATTCTTTCCACCAGGAACGTGAAGAAAGCCTGGAAACGGGTGAAAGCCAATCGCGGCGCACCCGGAATTGACGGAGTAACCGTCGAAGAGTTTTCCGATACGTTCCGGTTTTTGTGGAAGGCCATCTGCGCTTCTATAACAGCGGGCACCTACAAGCCTGCGCCGGTCAAACGTGTGGATATTCCGAAATCGACGGGCGGTACTCGTCCGCTCGGTATTCCCACCGTTCTTGATCGGCTGATTCAACAAGCCATTGTCCAGGTTCTCACGCCGATGTTCGATCCAGACTTTTCCGAGAGCAGTTTCGGATACCGTCCGGGCCGGTCGGCACACCATGCTGTCAAACAGGCTGTGAACTCTATCCGTGACGGATACCAGTTTGCGGTTGACATCGATCTGGAGAAGTTCTTCGACACAGTGGTGCATGACGTACTTATGCATCGTGTCTCCCGTGTAGTGCGGGATAAACGGGTGCTTCGCCTGATCGGTCGATACCTGCGTAGCGGCGTGGTGGAAGACGGTTGTCTCTGGAAAACGGTGCTGGGAGTGCCGCAGGGCGGCCCTCTCTCTCCGTTGCTGGCGAACATCATGCTCGATGATCTTGACAAAGAACTGGAAAAACGCGGGCATCGATTTATCCGATACGCCGACGACTTTCTCGTATTTGTGAAAAGTCCTCGGTCGGGCATTCGGGTTGGCGGCAGTATCCGGCGCTTTGTTGAGCGGAAGCTCAAGCTGAAGATCAATGAGCGGAAGAGTGGAGTCAGGCCTACGAATCAAGTCAGGTTCCTTGGTTTTATATTTAAAGGAACCAAGGTTCGCTGGTCTTTTGAAGCCTTCAATGAGTTCAAGCGGCGAGTTCGGGAGCTAACCGGAAGAAGCTGGGGCGTCTCCATGGAGTACCGGATGGATACGCCATTCCAACAGCGGGAAGCCGTAAAGGCCCGTGGCGGTTGTCACAGGTGCTTGCGGTCAGGACCGCAATGACGAATAAATGGCTTGAAAAGCAGGGTTTGGTGTCAGTCAAGAAGTTGTGGGTGAGGATTCATTATGGCCGGGCAGGAGCCCAGTCAGTTTTGTGAACCGCCTGGTGCGGACCCGCATGCCAGGTGGTGTGGGGAGGGGGAGCTAGAAACTCCCCCTTACCCGATTGTTATCTGTTTAAATTTCATATATTTACATCAATAATACCAAAACAATTGTG
>CAZQHK010000080.1:0-2869 GCA_964593455.1 uncultured bacterium | reverse complement strand
CCCTCCCTATTTTTCCATTTTACGCCGGATTCCTGAACAAAGATTTAAACCACTGAGCCTCTTGCAAAAAGATTCTCTTTGCCTGTAACGACTCTACTCTATCAGGATAGTCCTCGGCAATTTTTGTTGCCGCTCTCGCTTTCGCCCTAAAATCCGGCGAATTTGAGTGCTCTCCGCACTTTTTGAACACAACTATCCCTGTAACAAACAGAATTTTACTAATTCTCAATTTCTTACAACAACAAGTTCAATAATCGGTCAGCCGTCAAGGCCACGATGCCGAACATCAGATGCGCAAAAACCTTCGCGTGTCCTCGAACACGGACCTGGTGCCGGCCACCGAAACTATCCTTGAACAGAGAGTTCCCGCGCTCGGCGGTCGAGCGTTCATCATACCGCCGCTTCTTCGCCGGGTCCATCTTCACTTTCTTGCCTTTGCGAGGATTGCGGTCGATGATCGGAACATGCCCAAGAGAAAGGGAATGTTCCTGGATCGTCGCGGCGTCATAGGCTGCATCCATAAGATCGTAGAGACTGGTTACCCGCTGGGCACTGATTGTGGCCAACGGGATGGCTCCCTGGCTGTCATGAACCGAAGCCGAAGTCAGGATCGCACTCACCGGGATCTCGCCATCGGCCCAGTCCACGTGCAGTTTCCAACCTTTCCAATGATAGGTCTTGCCGTTCTTTTTTTTCTTGCCCCAATCGCATTCCCGAGGCAGGTCCATAAGCATCTCGGGAACAGTCATGGACAGTTGTCGCTCAAGCCGGGTTGGCTCTTTGGGAGGCCGTTGTTCACCACAACGAGGGCGTCCACGTTTGCGCTTGGGCTTTTTCTTCTTTGCCGCAGATTTGGCCTTTGCCTTCTCGCGGGCTCCGATGTCGGTGGTGTCACGTGAAATATGCCCCACCAGCCGCTTGCTTTCATATTTCTCAATGAGCGCCTCGTGAACACGTGTAGGTAGCTCGCTTGAGGAGAATTCATCGAACGCTCGTGAAAACGTGGCCTCGCTTGGAATCAAGCCTACCCGCTCCCAACCGCAGATCCGGCGAAGATTTGGGTTGGACGATAACTGGTCAATCAACTCGCGTGTAGTGGCGCATTTGTAAATCATCTTGGCCACGAAGGCCTTGGCTAAAGCTACTCGGTCCGCCACCGGCCGGCCAAGGAAGCAATACGGCGCTGGAACGAAGTTCTCGATCTGGATCAATTCGAGGATGGCGATCAGTTTCCGCTGGGTCTCGGTAAGAGGATCGAGGTGTTCTTCAAGAAAAGGGAACAGTGTCGCTTGAATGTGGTTCCATGCTCGTGATATTCTAGACATTAAGGGCCGGTCCTTTCTGTTGGAGGTGTCTTTTTTTGTCGAAAACATCCTACCATAAAGGGAACGGCTCTTCTTATGTAAATTCATATTGATCACGACTTTTGCAAGAGGCTCCACTGGCTGAACATCACCCGTCCGCCAGCATCGACGGCGGCAGCATCCAGACGATATTCCACTGCCCCAGCCCATCGGACTCCAGGCATACGACAGTTCCCGATTCAAACGTAACTATCTGGTGATCGATACTCCCGGTCACCAGCAGAGAAGCCATAACAGACATATACGGCAGATGACCCACCAGCATCGTATCGCCACTCCAGTTTTTCATCTCCGCCTCGATCAATGACGGATCATCCAGTGGATCGAGCCTCTTGACCGCTGTCGCTTCTCCCTTCGGCAAAACAGATTCAGCCAGAAGTTCAGCCGTCTCTGCGGCCCGCCGTTTCCCGCTGTGAAAAACAGCCGCGACCGATATTCCGGCCCCATTCAGAAACTCCGCTTGACGGCCGATATCATCTTGTCCCTCCGAACTGAGCCCGCCCTGCGGGTCGACGGCCTTAGGGAGCGCGTCCCCGTGCCGGACAAGGTATATCTTCATGCTTACCCCTACCTTCTTTTTTGCAATCAGTACAAGTCTCCTTAACCTGCGAAATGCAGTCTCCGGATTAGAAAGTCTACCGTAGGTAACGGTAGCAGGTCAATTGTACAGTCGTGTGCATCTTACTTTCTATATGTACTGCAATCTCAATTTCTCCCTTTAACCTTTTCACTCCACATCTTCTTGCCTTTACATCTCAATCTCAAGTTTTTGTCGTCAGGTCGGTACGTCGCTATTGTGAGTGGGTTATACTAACAATTGGTATGTCGAACCGGTAACCGTAAGGAGCTAAACTATGAAATGCCCAGTCTGCAACATTTCGATGGACGTTATAGAGCTTGGGGGAATCGAACTTGATTATTGCCGCAACGGATGCAGGGGACTGTGGTTTGACAACTTTGAACTCAGGCAGGTCATGTCACTTGACGAGCAGGAAAACCGGCTTATGGACAGTATTCTCGAACAGGAACGGGTGGACGACACCGACCGGGCTGAACCAATCAGCTGTCCGCGCTGTGACAATTGCAAACTGCGGCGCCACAAGTTTTCCGGCGTATCCGATGTTTTTATCGACCAGTGCTACACATGCAACGGTATCTGGCTCGACGCCGGAGAACTGAGAGCCATCAACGACAGTATGGAAGACGCTCCCGATGAAGACCGAGCGGTGAAAATGCTTATGGCCAGCAACCCGGCTCTCGGAGCCCATTTCATCCAGCGAGAAACGAAAGGAAAGTTGACGGCTATTAAGCTGGATATGTCGGACCGTCATCGAGCGAAAATAGAAACGACCTCTCCCATCGGCCATATTTATGAGGTATTTCTCAGGCTAATTTTCAGACTGCTCTTTACCCGATAAAACGGTAATGAGCAACTTCCTGTAGTTTCGCCCCACCTCCGTCTTGTCACTTTGACAATTGATGTTCTCCGGCTATCCTCACTGAGG
>CAZQHK010000079.1:0-3343 GCA_964593455.1 uncultured bacterium | reverse complement strand
TCTTGACGATAATCGCTTCGTCACTCATAGCCGGGACATAGGCGCCGCCGGCGGTACACGATCCCATGACGATAGAGATCTGGGGTATCCGCAGCGCTGAGAGCCGGGCCTGGTTATGGAATATCCGGCCGAAATGATATTTATCGGGGAACACGGCGGCCTGTTCGGGAAGAAAAACTCCGCCGGAATCGACGATGTATACACACGGTAAATTGTTTTCCAGCGCTATCTCCTGAGCTCGGATGTGTTTCTTGATGGTCTCTTTTATGTATGTCCCGCCCTTGACGGTGGCATCGTTGGCCACAATGACCGTTTCTCTTCCGTGGATGACCCCGATTCCGGTGACCATCCCCGCCGCCGGAAACTGGTTGTCGTACTGGTTGAAAGCGGCCAGTGAACTCAGCTCCAGAAACGGGGTACCAGGATCGAGCAAGCGGTCAATTCGGTCACGAACCAGCAGTTTTCCCCGGTCTAAATGTTTTTTAACAGCCCGTTCAGGCCCGCCTTTCTTCACCCCGGCCAGATTCTCCTTCAGTTCCCGAACCAGTTCCAGGTACCTCTCTTTATTTTTCTTGAAGGACTCTGAATCAACATCAATTTTAGAAACCAGTTTAAACATAATTCCTCACTCAATTCATCAAACCTTTTTCATATTCTCAGAGACATGGAACAGGCTACAGCACCGGTAGATTTTCCTTGCAGGAACCATGTCGGAGGTTGCGTGACAACTCCGTTCATCGTCAATACTTCCTCGATTCCAACAACTGTTTGGCGATGACAATCTTCTGTATCTGGGACGTCCCCTCATAGATAGTGGTAATCTTCGCGTCCCGCATGTACTTCTCTACCAGGTATTTTTCCGTGTATCCGTCCAACCCGTGAATTTGTACCGCGTCCGAGACAATTTCGCCGCACGCTTCGCTGGCAAAAAGCTTGGCGGTGGCGGCGGCCAGGGTAAAATCAGCCTCCCGGTCCTTGAGCCACGCCGCCCGGTAAGCTAAAAGCTCCGCGGCCGCTAGTTTCTTTTCCATATCCGCCAGCTTGAACTGGATAAGCTGATTCTTGACCATGGGTTTTCCTTCCGACTCGTGGGTCCGCACGTACTCAATCGAAGCCTGGAGAGCGGCTTCCGCTATTCCCACCGCCTGCGAAGCAATGCCGATTCTCCCCGAGTCAAGGGCGCTCATAGCCAGCTTGAAACCATTATTCAACCCGCCCAGTATCTGTTTCTCTGAAACACGGCAGTTTTCGAAGAAGATCGAAACCGTGAACGATGAGAGTAAACCAAGTTTTTCCTCGTGTTTTCCCACGCTGAAACCCTCAAAATCCGGTTCGATCAGAAAGGATGTAATCCCACTATGTCCTTTGGCGGGATCGGTCCTGGCAAAGATGATAATCACATCGGCGACGTTGCCACTGGTAATAAACGTCTTCTCTCCGTTGAGAACATACGATCCGTCTTCCATCCGTTCGGCGGTAGTCCGCATGGCCGACGGATCACTGCCGGCGGAGTTTTCTGTCAGGGCGAAAGCGCCGGCCACAAACTCGCCGCTGGCGAACCTGGGCAGATACGTCCCCTGTTGATCGAAGTTGCCGAACTTGTAGATGGTCTCGGCTACCATATTGGTCACGCCCATAGCCACCGAGATCCCGGAATCAGCCCGGGAGATCTCCTTCATAGCCAGACAGTAGCTGAGACTCCCCCGGGAGGTTCCCCAGGCCGCCCGGGGAACACACAAGGTAAAGAGCCCAAGTTTCCCCATCTTCCGGAAAATGTCCTGGGGAAATTCATTTGACTGTTCGAGCTCTCTTATTCTCGGCCTGATCTCCGCATCCGCAAAATCACGACACAATTTGAGAACAGCCTTCTGGTCCTTAGTAAACTCAAAATCCATAATCTCAAACTCTACTTTCTACGCTGCTTTCTTGAGAGTTATATTATTCAACACGTTTTGTTACTATCGAGACTACCGTCTTGTCGTTGCCCCCCATACTGATCATCAATCCATACGATTTCTTCAGCTCGACCTGGAAATCACCAGCCTGCCCGGTTGACTGGTGGAGGAGGTCTACCAACTGCCTGACTCCGGTCCCGCCGGTATAGTGGCCATACCCGATCAGTCCTCCGGACGTGTTCGCCGGAATACTCCCTTCGCGAGCGGTATGACCGTCCAGGATGAATGTGGAAGCTCCTCCTTTTTCCACGAATCCAATCGATTCCAGGGCCAGCAGAGCCGTGATGGTAAAACAATCGTGAATCTCCAGAATACCTATTTCATCAGTTGTAATCCCGGCCATTTCCAGCGCATTCCCGACGGCATGAGTGGTAGTTGCAAGCGCTGCCGGGTCCGGAGGGGGTTTGGTAATATCTTCCTCGCATTGGCCATATCCTACGATCTCGACACAGTCATTTTTAGCTACCCCCAGTTTATCTAGCCCTTCCTCTGAGAGGATGACCAGAGACGCCGCCCCATCGGATACCTTGGAACAGTCAAACGCAGTCAGGTGTTCCAGGAAAGCTCTTGCGTTGGGAGGCGTCATCCCGACCGCGAACAGATCATCGGTCCGGTTGTGATACTCCTGAGCTTTGGGATTCAACCGGGCATTGGAGATACATTGCTCATACCATTTGGCCATGGCTTTCCGTGACACTTCGGCACCGAATTTATTAAAATACTTTTCGGCCCGTTCCGAGAACTTGGCCGGGAAGAAATAGGCATGGCCTTCCTTTCTCTCACCGTTGAAGTACCCGGCCCCGGCCAGAACATCAGCCCCGTAGACGGCTTTCATGGAGTTTTGAATTTCAAAACCCATGACAAAAACCGAATCGGCCAGGCCGGACAAAATCGTCTTGATGGCGGTAGTCAGGGCCAGACCGCCAGACCCGCAGGCGCCTTCGACCCTGGTACAGGGTTTATAGCGCAGACCTTCGCAAACGGAAGGAAGAAATCCCGCCAGGTGCCCCTGCTTGATGAACCTGGCGGCCATGAAGTTGGAAATGACACCTTCATCAAAACCGGTATCTTTAAGCTGGGTACACGTCCCGTCCGCCGTTTCTTTAAGATAGGTCTCGAAACCCGGTTTTGCGCCTTTCGGTCTGAACTCTTTCCTGCCCGAACCGAACGAAACGGTATAGTAACCGGCGGCAGCATACACTTTTTTGCTGAGTTTTCTCATTATCAGCGACCTCTTTTCTTGTTCCGAATAATTTACGAATAATCTGCTACGGCTCGTAAATGTCCACAGCTACTGTGTTGCGTTTGAAAAAGGCCCTTCAACTTACCTACCGATTCCAACTATCAGAACAAGTCGTTCTCGGGGCCGTACAGGTGATAGAAGCCGT
>CAZQHK010000078.1:0-3940 GCA_964593455.1 uncultured bacterium | reverse complement strand
CTTGGGCGCTCGATTGAATTGACCCCTCAATACCAGTGAAAACTGACCACTTCTGTATTCTCCACTCCTCCGGTCACGAACTTTGCCCCCTCCTTACGCAAAACCCACCATTTCCCAATTAGCTGCCGACAAAAGGCTAGCAATGCCTTAAACAGTGAGGATGTGGTGGTGATGCGAAGAAGATGCCCCTACTGTCGGAAGTATTTCAAACCCAATCCAAAACTGGGATCACGGCAGAAGACCTGCAGCAGCAAGGAATGCCGGAAAGCCAATAGCAGCGATTATATGAAGAAATGGTGGGCAGCAAACAAAGAAGAGCAAAACCCCAGGTATGAATACACCAAACATTCTCCATCAAGGCAACCGGAACACCGGGCCGCTTACCAGAAGAAAGATCATGTGAAGCGGCGGCAAGCCGCATACATGCGGCGCTACCGGAAGCGGAAAAGGCTTGAGCGGGGCAAAAGCGTAAGGTGTACAAATTGTGATATTGATCTAATCCCGCACCAGGAGGGCGATTCAGTGCCTGAGACCGATAGCCTGCGCGTAAGGTGTACAAAGACTGATATTTCCATAAGCCTAGTATCCATGCGGAATAGCAGCAATATGAGTAATCGTCTTTGGGGCGTAAGGTGTACAAAGATCGATGGATTATAGCTCTCATCCGGTGCTACGGTTGTAAGCAGACGATGAGACGGTGAGATTGACTGTGAAAACCATAGATATAGAGTTCCATCAGATAGAACTGAAGTACACCGCCCTGAGTATCCTGGAGTCAAAAGAACAGGCCAAACTCATGGCCTCACTGGCTGCAGGTGGACAGCATAGCCCGGTCCTGGTGGTATCTTCCGCCGTCGCCGACAGGTACGTGCTCATCGACGGGTACCGGCGAGCAGACGCTCTCAAGCGGCTGGGACGGGACACAATACAGGCACTGGTCGTTCCCATGAGCGAGACCGAGGCCCTGCTGATGAAACACCGTCTGGAGATTCAGCGTCGACGCTCGGCCCTGGAAGAAGCGTGGCTGCTCCGAGAGCTCACCGAGAGTCACAGTCTAAGCCAGGAAGAACTGGCCGCACGGCTCGACCGGTCCCGGAGCTGGGTCTGCCGCCGCCTGGCCCTGGTGGCCGTTCTGCCGGAGAAGGTCCAGGAACAAGTCCGTCGGGGCAGAATCAGCCCCCAGGCCGCCATGAAATACCTGGTCCCGTTGGCCCGGGCCAACCCGGAGGACTGCGGTCGCCTGGTGCAAAACCTCGGCGGAGCACATCTGAGCGTCCGTCAAATGGGCAAACTCTACACTGCCTGGCGCACCGGGGATGCCCGGCAGCGGGAACAGATTATCGAGAAGCCGTTGCTCTGCCTCAAGGCAGACGAAGAGGTGTCGCGACCGGATACTCCATTTGAGAACCGCGAGGACAAGGCCCGATCACTGCTCCGCGACCTGGAGATCATCGGCAGCATCTGCCGTCGAGCCCGTTTCCCGGCCAGGGAGGGAGTTCAGAAGGAAGATACGCTTGCCGTTCAGATACAAAGAGCCTGGCTGGAAGCCTGCCTGGCTTTCAAAACGCTCGGCTCACTGCTGTTACATAAGGAGGATGAAGACAATGCTGGACAGCCGAAAAAGGACCGCGATTCTGGAACTGAAGAAGCAGGGACACGGGATCAAGACCATTGCCCGAGCCATGAAGATATCACGCAACACGGTCAGGAAAGTGTTGAAAAGCAGGAGCACGGAGTCTCCCAAGATCGAAAGACCCGAGCTGCTTGATTCCCATATCGACCGGATCCGATATCATCATGCCCGCTGCAATGGCAACCTGGTGCGGGTATGGGAAGAGCTTGAAGACGAAGGGATTCACATTGGCTACTCGACTCTGACCGGGTTCTGCCGCCGCTATGAGATCGGCCCGCGGAAGAAGGTGAAACAACGCTTCGGCCGGTACCACTTCGATCCCGGTGAGGAGATGCAGCACGATACCTCGCCTCACAAAGTTGAACTGGGAGGTCGGAAACGGGTGGTGCAGTGCGCCTCCCTGGTCCTTTGCTACTCGCGGATGCTCTATATTCAAGCCTACGAGACCTACAACCGGTTCCTGGCCAGGGTGTTTCTGGCCAAGGCGCTACGGTATTTCGGTGGTGCAGCACAGCGTTGCATCATTGACAACGGCAGCGTAATCGTTATCCGGAGTACCGGCGCCAACGCCGTAATGGCGGCAGAAATGTACGCCTTAGCAGAACGGTACAATTTCAAGTTCCAGGCTCATGAACTCGGTGACAAAAATCGCTCCGGGAGAGTCGAACGGCCGTTCAGCTACATCGAAGGTAATTTCTATCCCGGCCGCACCTTCGCCGATCTCAAGGACCTGAACCGGCAGGCGATAAACTGGTGCAATGAAAAAGCCAACCGCAAGTTCAAGCAACGCATTCAGGCCAAGCCGATCGAACTGTTTCAGGCCGAGCAAGCTAATCTCCAACGGCATCCCATCTACGTGCCCGAAGTTTACGCTCTCCACCACCGGATCGTTGATCTGGAGGGATATGTAAATCTGCACACCAACCGTTACTCCGCCCCCGATGAGACCATCGGGAGGAAGGTGCAGGTCAGGGAGACCGGTGATCGGATATTCATCATGTGCGGAAGCAAAACGATGTCTGAACACGAACGCATTGAAGCCGGGGCCAGAAAGCGTTCGACACTACCCGAGCATAAACATACCGGCCGGTGGAAACGAGGCGGCAGCAAGGGGTATCCCCCGCTTCCCGAGGAAACGACCCTGAGGCAGGCGGCGCCGGAGCTCGGCCAACTGGTCGACGAGCTCAAGGAAAAACGCGGCGGAAGAAGCGCCAGGGCCATCCGCAAACTGTACCGCATGTTCCTCGACTATCCCACCGACACCTTGCGTCTGGTTGTGTCCGAGGCGCTTCGTTACGGACTGCTTGACCTGAGACGGATAGAGCGGATGGTGTTACGGAACATTGCCGGTGACTTCTTCAGGCTGCCGCTGAACGACGTACCGGGAGAGGACATGGACGATGAATGACGATCTTGACCAGTTGCTCGTCAATCTCGGGCTGAAACGGATGCGGCAGATACTGGAAAGGGAGCTCAAACGAGCCAGGAAAACCGAACCCAGTTACTCCGATTTCCTGGCCCGCCTCCTGCGGGAAGAGTACCAGTGCAAACAGGAACGCAGCATGCAGTACCGGATAAAAAAAGCCAAGATTCCCGAATTATGGTCTCTTGAAACGTTCCCGTTCGAGAAGCAACCGGCAGTGCGACCTGCCACCATCCGCCAGTTGGCCGAGTTGGATTTCATTCCGCAAGCTCACAACGTGGTTTTTCTGGGGCCGACCGGCGTCGGGAAAACCGGACTGGCATCGGCCATTCTTCTCAAAGCCCTGGAAAACGGATACCGGGGTTTGTTCTTCAAGGCGCAGGACCTCTTCGACGAGATGTTCGCCAGCCTGGCCGATCGCTCGTCGCGCAAACTCGTCAACCGGCTTGCCAAGGTGGACATTTTGCTGATTGACGAGCTCGGGTATCTAAACCTCGATCCGGCACAGACCAACATCTTCTTCAAACTCATGGAGGAACGGTATGGACGCAAATCAACGATTATTACGACCAATCTCGAATATGACGACTGGTACGGTTTCCTGGGCAACAAGGCCATGGTGGCCGCGTTGCTTGATCGACTCCGGCACCGGTGCCACACCATCAGGATCGATGGAGAGACCTTGCGCGAACCCGAACTCTAATCCTGGCCTACTACGCCAAAGGACCGGCTCCTTACCGGAGCCGGTCTTCTTATTTACGCTGCCTATTCAACTAATAACCCGGATTAAGAAACAACTTTTAAATCATGTTCCTGATTCTGTTTCAGCATGGGGTCAGTTCATCTGAGTGTAGAGTGGTCAGTTTTCGCAAGCGCTGAAGAGA
>CAZQHK010000077.1:0-4276 GCA_964593455.1 uncultured bacterium | reverse complement strand
GGGCAAAGCAGTCCTCGATATCAGCGAGGCCTATCTGCAGATTAATCGTCCCGACCTGGCCCTTACAAACGTCAAGTCGATATCTTATTTTTCTTTAGAAGACTCAAAACATCTCCTGACACAAAAGATAGCCGAACATTATGCGCAGAACGGCGACTGCGACCGGGCCCTGGAAATCATCGAAACCGGCCGGGTTTTCTCCCGGGACACGGTACTGTTCAAAGTGGCAACTGTCTACGCCGCTCGTGGTCGGTTCGATCGGGCCTTCACTATGACCGAAGCCATCCGGGACACCTATTATAAAACCAGAACTTTGACGGCCATCGGCCGCCGGTTCGGAGAAACGGGGCAACAGGAGAAAGCCGGTAAATTCATAGAGGAAGCTCTTCAGCTCCTCACCACCGTGAAAAAGACGGAACCCGGATACCTTTTCCGGATAACCGCCCTGATTGAAATTGGTCTGGCCTATGAAGATTTCAATCTACCGATAAACGTTCAGGTCAAACGGTTTTTACACACGCTGCTCGAGACGGTCGACATACCGTTCATGAAAAAGTATCCTCCTCTGTCACCACCGGATGAAGTGACCATCAAGATGATAATCGGCAGCAAGTCATTCAAGCAGGTCGGTTTGGAATACCGTAACCACTACTATACCCTGGGAATAAACGAAGAGGTTGAGGGACATTTCAAGATACTCGATATCCTGGAATTCAGCATCAAGGTACTCGATTACCGCACCAACCATGAAATTTTATTCACTATCGAGCCATTTTAACCGGAGGAGTGACAAGATCCTTCCGGCACCGCTTCTTTGATCGATGATTCGTGCTTGCTGATAACCGAATCGTACACGAACCGGGCCAGTTTTTCCCGGATCGGCTGTTTCATAGAAATAAACTCGATACCATACTCGTAAACCTGCTCTTCTCCGGCATGGGATTTCGCGATCCGGACGATCTTGCCCATGACATGGAGGCCGCTAAGCCGATTATCTCCTTTAAACGACGAGATAATCACATTGTTGACCGGCAACGGTTCTTTGCTCAAGAGCATCATACCGCTTACACTCACGTTTCCGGTACGGCCCTCGAGATCTTTCCTGATGTTCTTGGAATCGATACAATGCAAGAAGCCTATCGGTACATCAACAGGAATCCTCACGTGTCGCCGCCGCTCGATGATATCTCCCATGTCAGGCCGACTAATGACAATGAATTGCTCGGGAAAGAAACTCTGGTCTATAACCGTGGATTCAAAAGCAACCACTTTGTCGTCTCGAACCAGGATCAGCTTAATGCTTGGGTTGAGAAACTCCTTGAAAACATCTTCCGGGCCATCAGACACCCATTCAAGAATCACCTTGTCTTTTTCCAGCGATTTTATCTTCGTTCTCCTGGTCAATTTTCTGATGCCCGCGAAAACATTAAGCTCGATAGCATTACCCGGTTGCACAAGTTTTCCATCAAAGATGACAAGTTTTTCGTCCCGGCTCGCGAGAGAGAATGATTTGATGGCACTCGGCAGGTCGGCATAGTATTCGGCGGTGAACATGTATTGTTTTCTTAACTCCTCTCCCACGGCGTGCATGCCGACCACCTTGAGAGTGCCGTTGAACAATGCCAGTTTATCTACCAGGGTACCGATGTAACGCAGTGATTGGATATCAATTGCCTTCACCTTGTTAAAAATAGCAAGAATATTAACCTGTCCCAGGGGTATTTGCTTTTCCAGCATTCGGACTAACGTGGGAAGCGTGTAGACATCCAGCACTCCCGCCAGCAGCAACAGGGAAAACGTGCCTTTCTGGACGATCTGTACAGAGAGATCTTCAGCAGGCAGTCCGGTTACCGGAGCAATGGAGTCGGTAAAACGGAAGCGGCACCGGAACTTTCGTGCAGATTCCAGGTAACCCGACAGTTCGAACATGGTCAGGGCCGCCCGGCACAAAGTATGATCGTTTTTATCCAGATGATTGTCCAGAATCTCTTCAAGCTCCGTCGGTGAAAACAACTTGAAAAATTGGACGACTTTCGTATGCAAGGCCGGCCGCATGGTTTCCATGGCATAGAGCATCGGCAGAATGCTGGCCCGGTCTTTAAATGTTCTGATCAAATCGAGTATTTCCATACAGATCTCTTCATCAGCCAGTTTGAGCGGAGAGTAAAGGTGTTTCTGACAGGCCGGGCAACCGATGGCGCGGAGACTGCCCAGGGCTGCTTTTACGATATCCCGCTCGGCATGGTACAGGAAAGCCGCCGTCGGTTCGACAACCTGTTCTCCTCCGATATGGCCGAGAATTCCCAGAGCGGCGGCGAGAGAGTCAAACTGCTCGGGATCATGTCGCCAGGTAACTGTACGTTTCATTAAAACCGGTACCAACTCGAGTTTAGCGGCCAATCGGCAGAGCTCATCACGGATGGACCCGCCGGATTTTTCAAAAGCCGCCAGGATGCCTTTATAAACCTGGCAGGTATTGATATTACTCAGAGTTTTTAAAACCTGTTCTTTTAGCGGAAAATCTTCCCGGCTCAACGATGCAATCAGGGTGGCAACCGCTCGGGGAGTGCCTTCTGCTCCCAAACGGTCAACTTCGGCAGCTGTAAGTTCCGCTACGTTCTGCTCCACGATCACCCTGCTTCCTGCCCATACCAATTTGCAGCTACCCAGTGCCCTGGCATCATTCGAACAAGCATGTAGACTATCTATTATATAACAGAATCAACGACAATTATTCAAGCTGAGCGAGGGGATAGGTATTATTATTGTCGGGGACAACAAAAGAAAAGTATCATGTTGAGAAGCAATTTTTGCCAAGTGGAGAAAGGATATTTTTATGGCCGGACCGGTCGCTCTGATTATTGTGGCTATTTATTTACTGGGAATGCTGGGGGTCGGATGGTATACGAACCGTTACTTGATAAAAAACAGTTCTGATTATCTTTTGGCCGGGCGTTCACTGCCGGCATTGCTGGTGGCCGTCAGCCTGTCCGCTAACAATATCGGCGGCGGCAGCACCGTGGGACTGGTGAGTAAAGCCTACGGGGAGTGGGGACTCTCGGCGGTATGGTACGTACTGGCAGCGGCGCTGGGAATCATTCCTATGGCTTTCTTTGCACCGAAGATGAGAAAGATGTTAGCTTACACCATACCGGAAGTGGTTGGTCGGCGCTTCGGCGCAACCAGCCACATCATTACGGCAGTGCTGCACATTATTTCGCTGTTCTGCCTGACCGCCTCGCAAATACTGGCTTCGGGAATTATCGTGTCGGCCCTGCTGGGACTACCGGTCAATACCGGTATCATTATCGCCGCAGTCTTCACCATCATCTACACGGTCATGGGAGGTCTGTGGGCGGACACCTTCACCGATTTTTTTCAGTGGATCGTTATCTTTTGCGGGCTGCTCATATCCCTACCCTTCATCATCAAGGGCGCCGGCGGTTGGGAGACTATAATGTCCACGCTTCCTCCGGCCAAATTGTCGATGACCGGGATGGGGCTGGGAACTATCGGGAGCCTCATCCTGATGTATTTTATCACCTTCATGTCCGGCCCGGAGATGGTCTCCCGGATTTATTCGGCCAAAGATGAAAAAGCGGGCCGCACATCCATTTTATTGTCGGCTTTGATCATGGGAGTGTTTGCCTTCATCCCGGCGCTTATCGGGATTATTGCTTTTTCTGTTTTCCCGGACCTGGAGCCAAGCAAAGCCCTGTCAACAATAGTGTTTACCTTCACTCCGGCCTGGATCTCGGGGATGGTCTGCGCAGCCATTATTGCTTCAACCATGTCAAGCGCCGACACCGATATGCTCTGCGCTTCCACCATCATAGTCAAGGATCTGTATCAGAAATATTTCAATCCCGAAGTGGAGGACCGGCACATTACCACTATTACAAGGATAAGCAACGTGATCATCGGGCTGACAGCCATGTGCATCGCGCTGCTTAAAATCAACATCATTACCCTGAATATTTTTTCGTTTATGCTGCGGGCCGCCGGACCCTTTGCCGCCTTCGTCTTCGGGATGACCTGGGAGAAGGCTTCGAAACACTCGGGATTGGTGTCCATCATCCTGGGCAGCGCCGCCGGCATATACTGGAAACTGATCGGTGAGCCATACGGAGTGCTGGCTATTATCGCTGGCACCGCTGTGGGAACGGCCGCTTTCCTACTTACCACCTGGATAGAACGAATAATCACAGCACGAGCACAACGGAGCTGACAACAATGGAGGCGTTAATCCATATAAAATAGTATCAACAAACTACAA
>CAZQHK010000076.1:0-5075 GCA_964593455.1 uncultured bacterium | reverse complement strand
GTTACCGGTTTCAACAACGCTGCTCCTTCTCATTTTACTGGTTTCCTCTTCCGCCCTGGCCAATACGGATAACAACGCCGTTCCCATGCCGGAAAAACCGGCCGGAAAAACCGGCTGGTCGGTATCCCCCGGGCGCACCACGGCCGGTCTCAACATCAATATGGGCGGGCTCCTGGGAAACGGGCGCACCACCTTTGATCTCAACCTTCTCGGAACCAGGAAAGATATAAAATACTCGCTTTTGGAAGGTAACATCGCCCGGACCGAAGGAGAAAAAGGCAAACTACGCTATTACGGTACAGCCGATTATTTCGCCGGGTTCAGGGGGACCGGCTGGGCCGCCCTGGGTGTCAGTTACATCAAGGGCGACTTCGTTCCACCCGAGCTTGATGTCCCTTCCCTGGCCGGCAAAACCTACGTCGTGTACGATGTTGAAACCACCGGTCTCTCACCGAGAAAAGGAAACGAGATCATCCAGATCGGTGCCGTCAAGGTCAGAGACGGAAAGATCATCGACCGGTTCAACAGCTATGTTAAACCATACCGGGGAATAAGAAATTCCGGATTCCACGGCGTCTGGTGGAACGATGTCAAGGATTCGCCCCGGATCGAAGAGGTATTTCCAAAATTCAAAGAGTTTGCCGGAAGCGCTCCCCTGGTTGGTCACAACGAGCGGTTCGACCGACGATTCATCAACGACGCTAACCAGAAGCTGTACGGGAAAGACATGCCGAACCAGGCTATCGATACCCTGAAGATGTCCCGGCAGCAGCAACCGAACCTGAATAACCACAAGCTCAACACAGTGGCCGGCCACTACGGTATCACCAATCCGAACGCGCACGCTGCCGACGCCGATGCGGCGACAGCCGCCAAGGCCTTCGTGGCCATGGAGCAGGAGAAAGCCCGGCAGGCAGCGGCTACTTCCCAGGCCAAACCGGGAGAGCGTTGGCGCACGTTTGTCGGCGGGCAGGCTGGGGTGAATGCATTTCTGGGACCCGAGGTTTCCGCCGGAGGAGGCACCGACTATACTGACGACAGCGGCCGGACCTATTTTATCGGCACCCGTGGTTCGATCCAACTGGGCGGAGTCGCGCGGAGCCGCGTCTACGCCGGTTTAATGGATGGTAAAGCCACCATCGGCGCCAAGGGAGACGCCTTCGCCGGAGTGCGGGCCACAGGCAGTCTTTCAGGGGGAATCCGGCACCAGGGCTTCGGCGTGGAACTCACCGGGCATGGGCACGTGGGCGCCGGGCTGGGAGCCACTGGAATTGCGGAAATCCAGATCGGCTGGAACGGAATCAAGTTCCATATAGACAAACAACTGTACTGCAAGGTCGGAGGTGGGGTGGGACTAAGCGGAAGCATTAGCTGGGGAGAACCGCCGCCGGCGTTAAAAAAAATCGTGATAGCAACCAGCCGAAAAATCAAGAACACAGCCGGTGATATTAAAGAAAATGTTAATTCCGGCCTAGATAAAGTCAAGTCGGCCACGGAACGGTTCCTTTCCACCAGGCAGGCAACCACTCAATAGCACAACAGACTGGAGCGATTATAATATGGGAATTGATCCGAGTAAATTCAAATCATGTGGGTTTCTACAAACATTTTCTCCCAACGACCTGGCCTTTATCATGGAGATTTCCTCCGAAGAGAATTATCCCGCGGGAAGTGCTGTTTTTCATGAAGGCGACACCAACTCGGACCTCTTCCTGCTGATCAACGGTGAAGCGGATGTGGATATCAAGATATCGGCGGAAGACACTGAAGTGAACATCCATGTGGTTCCCGAAGGGAGTGTTTTCGGTCACTTTTCGTTCATCGACCGTCAGCCCCGATCGGCGACTATCAGAGCGAAAACAGACATCGTTGTGCTCCGGATATCGCGGAAAGATTTTGATGAATTTAAGCTGAAACAGCCTTTCCTGGCCCTGCATCTGATCGAAGCTTTAACCTCGACAATCAGCCAGGCCATCAGGGGAGAAAACGTCTTCCTGCAGTCGTTCCTGGATTACCGGGCGATATCAGCGGGATGATTTGAGTTTTTTCTCAATACGGTCCAGTACCGTTTGAGCATTTGGTTTGAGGGCACTGCCGGCGGGCGCTTCTTCGATAATTGACCGGAATATGCTCCGGGAATCTTCCAGTAATCTCAGATTATAAAACGCCAGTCCCAGATTGTATCTGAGAGCGAGATTTCCCGGTTCCAACTCGATTCCCGCCCGACATACCTTGGCCGCCTGTTTGTACGCTCCCAGCCCGATCAAAGCCACGGCCAGGTTACAGTATGCTTCCATGGCCTCCGGCGCCAGCTCTACCACCGTTTCATACTCCTCTACGGCATCTTCCGCCCGTCCCATACTCTCCAGCAGAAGGGCCAGGTTCTGGTGGGCGTCGGGAAAGGAGCCGTTGAGACCGATAGCTTTCCTGAAAGCCTTTTCCGCTTCATCCCGCTGGTCCAGGCGGAACAGGGTCAGGCCGATATCATTGGCCAGTTCCGGACTGTCAGGCATTCCCTCCCAGGCCTTGAGTAGTTCTTCCAGGGCAGATGCGTAGGTCCCTTTCTGAAACAGCACCAACCCCAGATTATAATGGGCGGCGTAGTGACCGGGATCGATCTCCAGAACCTTGATAAAATGCCTTAGGCCAGCGTCCGGATTGCCGCTTCGTAATAACAACAGACCAAGATCATTCCTGGCTTCAACATAATCCGGTTTAATCGTCAAACATTCTTCAAGCTCTTTTTGAGATTCGTCTAGCCGGCCCGAGGCGTACAGCGTAAGAGCCCGCTTGTGCCTGGCTCGGGCATTGTCGGAGTCCAGCTTAAGCACTGCCGTGAACTGTTTTTCCGAGGCCGGCAGATCACCCGTGGTCCGGAAATACTCACCGAGATTATACCTGGCTTCCAGGCTATCCGGGAAAACTTCGATAACCTTTTGATAATAAGTTTTAGCCTCGGCAACGTCACCTGTTTTCAAAGCGATTGCACCCAGGTTAAGAAGTGTGTTTTTATTGTGAGGCTCGACTTCCAGCGCCCGCCGGTAGAGAGCCCGGGCTCCCCGGATATCTCCAGCGGACAGGTGAATGTTGCCCAGATTTACCAACACCTGCAGATTGCGAGGGTCCATCTCCAGAACCTGCGAGTAGATACCTTTTGCTTCCAGGAGTTTCTCCTCTTGGAGCATATTGTTCGCTTTCTTGATGAGTCCCAGAATCAAATCGGGATCGGAAGATTCACTGTACTCCGACCCGGGATCAGCCGTATCTTTACCGCCGCATCCAAGGCAGAGGCACAGAACAAGAAAAAGACATCCGGCCTCAGCCATCAGGGATAACCAGTTTGTTTTCATCTTCCCGAAAACCCGCGTCAGGTTTCCATCTCCTCCATGACTTCGTCATCGATATCGAAGTTGGCGTACACGTTCTCTACATCATCGTTATCTTCCAGTTTCTCCACCAGACGAAGCACTTGTTTGGCCTGGCTTCCTTCCACTTTGACCGTGGTTTGGGGGATCATGACGACTTCGGCGGATTCGTACGTCACTCCGGCGTCATCGAAAGCCTGTTTGACATCCAGAAAATCAGACGGCTCGCAGGTTACCTCGAAAAAATCGCCTTCTTGAACGATGTCATCAACTCCCGCCTCCAGCGCCACCCCCAACAGATCGTCTTCCGATATCGTGCCGGCGTCTACCAGGATCTGTCCTCGTTTATCGAACAGCCAGGCTACACACCCGGGTGCTCCCAGGCTGCCGCCGCTCTTGGAAAAGATGTACCTGATCTCGGAAGCGGCCCGGTTGATGTTGTCGGTGAGTACTTCGATAAGCAAGGCCACTCCGCCGGGACCGTATCCCTCGTAGAGCATCTCGGTGAAATCAGCGCCCTCCAGATCACCGGTACCCTTGGCGATTGCCCGTTTGACATTCTCGGCCGGCATATTGGCTTGCTTGGCTTTATCTATCAGAAAGCGCAGCTCGGCATTGGCATCGGAATCCCCACCGCCCTTTCGGGCCGAGGAGGTTATCTGTTTGATAAGCTTCGAGAAAATCTTACCCCGTTTGGCATCGGCCGCGCCTTTTTTGCGTTTGATGGTACTCCACTTCGAATGTCCTGACATCTGAGTCACCTCATTCATTTTTCCGGTTATTACAACTATAGATTCATGTTCAGGTTCCGGCAGTATTTGCCAGACATTATTTTACAGAACTAACCACATATAATCAACCATTGCGTCCGGTAAGATGTAGTCGCCCGTCAAGCGAGGCACGTTCGCCAAGCGAACAGCCTAGTGCAGGACCAGATCATCTCAATCTCGCACTCCTTGCTCCTCCTACCTCACTTTCCACGCTTTCTTGCTGGAGGGTAGGAGGAAAGGCATCATCGAGGGACAGGCACTGTAGTGGGCAAAGAGTCAATAAAAACGAACAAGCTTATCATGACGCCTCTCCGATCCTACACATCTCCCAACATTGTCCAGTAGCAATGTCCATCCGTCCCACCCTACTATGGTCGGATCAAGAACACTGTCAAAACCTCGTTGTGAAAATAAGCAGTGACGATAGATCAATACCAGGCGGAGCATCTTCTCCTGAGCCTGATTATTTAAAAACGGTTATGTTGCTATTTTCTGGAGAGGGTCGTTGGAGAGTGCGCAACAGCCGTTTGCTGAACGCAGAGGGGCAAGAAGCTGCTGTCCGACTGTTTTGCAGGAAGCAAAACTGGACATCACGAAGTGAGGCCCGGAGGGGGCGAAGCCAGGAGGGCTGAGCCTGATGCCACGATGGCGAGTTCAGCGCACAGGATGTGCGCGCCCCTTGGAGGAAGCAATTACGGATGTCGCACTCGGAAACAATTTCCCTCGGAAGAAAATAGCAACATAACCGATTACAGACTAAAGCCTCAGGAGAACTGTTCCGGGTTAAACCCGGGAAATGCAGTTGGCTTCGTCACGAGGCGACGAAAGCAGCCTCAGATACAAGGCACGCGACCGAAGCCACCCGGAGGTGTAATTGCATATTACAGTGAGGATGGCAGACCGAGCGTAACGTAGTAGCTGTGGTTGTTTTCGAGCCGCA
>CAZQHK010000075.1:4623-6566 GCA_964593455.1 uncultured bacterium | reverse complement strand
GGGTATAGAAATTGCATGATAATTTAATCCTGTTAGGAGGAGTTTCAGTTGAATCAATATATTCATGAGAGCTCCCGGTTGGGGGAGAACGTCAAACTGGGCCGCAACATCAACATCATGGAGAACGTCACCATCGGTGATAATTGCCAGATCGGCTACAACGTGGTTATCCACCAGGATACGGTAATCGGCAGCGGGGTCAGGATAGACGATAACACGGTTATCGGTAAACTGCCCATGAAAGCGGCGGCCAGCGCCACTACCCGGGAGATCACCCTGCCCGCTACCCAAATCGGCGAAAACTGTATGATCGGAGCCTGTGTGGTCATCTACCGCGGCTGCACCATCGGCCGCAAGGTGCTGGTGGCGGATCAGGCCTCTCTTCGCGAAGAGGTCGCGGTCGGTGAGTTCACAATCGTCGGCCGCTGCGTGGCGATCGAGAATCGGTGCACGGTCGGCAAACGATGCAAACTTGAAACCAACTCCTACATCACCGCCATATCCGAAATCGGTGACTACTGTTTCATCGCTCCGGGCGTGGTTTTCACCAACGATAATTACATGGGACGCGACAAGGAACGGTACAAACATTTCAAGGGTGTGACCATCAAGCGAGGCGGGCGCGTGGGCGGCAACGTCACCGTCTTGCCGGGAATAGTCATCGAAGAGGACGGGCAGGTCGCGGCCGGGGCCACTGTGACCAGGGACGTTCCGACAAAAAAAATCGTGGTCGGCATACCCGGTAAAGTGTTCCGGGACGTACCCGAAGCGCAACTGCTTGAAAACCAGGAGGGGGTTGATCTGTCATGACCAAGGTACCTTTTTTGGATATCGTGGCACAGTTTAACAGCGTGCAGGAAGACATCGAACAGAACGTTCTCGAAGTATTGAGAAGCGGCGGATACATACTGGGCGGCAAGGTGAAAGAGTTCGAAGAGAAAATCGCCGATTATTGCGAGGCCAAGTACGGTATCGCCTGCGCTTCCGGCACCGACGCCCTGCTCCTGTCACTCATGGCGTACGACATCGGACCCGGCGACGAGGTCATCACCACACCGTTCACTTTTTTCGCTACCGCCGGCGTAGTAGCGCGCCTGGGGGCCACCATCGTTTTTGCCGACGTGGAAGAAAAGACTTTCAACCTGGACCCGAAAAGCGTGGAAGAGCGAATAACAGCTAAAACGAAAGCCATCATCCCGGTCCACCTCTTCGGACACGCGGTAGACATGGACGCTTTCATGGATATGGCGAAAACAAACAATATCGCCGTCATCGAGGATGCCTGTCAGGCCATCGGGACCACCTTCAAAGGCAAAAAGGTGGGCAGCCTCGGCCACACCGGCTGTTTCAGTTTCTACCCCACCAAGAACCTGGGCGGCGCCGGGGACGGCGGTATCGTCACCACCAACGACGACGCGCTCGAGAAAAAGATCCGCAAGCTCCGGGTACACGGCGCTTTTCCCAAGTATTTCCACGCCATGGTCGGACTCAACAGCCGGCTCGACGCCTTGCAGGCGGCTATCCTGCTGGCCAAGCTGCCGCATCTCGATAAGTGGAACGAGCAGCGCCGGAAAAACGCCTGCCGTTATAACGAGCTTCTACAGGGGCTGCCGGTTACCCTCCCTCACGAGGAGCCTTACGCCCATCACATCTACCATCAGTTCGCGATCAGGGTAGAGAATCGGGACGAGATCAACAAACGGCTCAACGGAAAAGAAGTCGGATCGGGTATCTACTACCCGCTGGCGCTTCATCTCCAGGAGTGTTTCGGGGAACTCGGTTACCGGGAAGGAGATCTCCCGGTAACGGAAGCGGTCTGCAAGGACATCGTCTCCCTACCGATTTTCGCGGAGATGACCGAAGAGCAGGTTAGTTTCGCCGCTAAAGCTCTCAGGGAAACCATCAACGAGGTGCACGGCAGCGCCGCGGAAGCAGGCGCGTAG
>CAZQHK010000075.1:0-4523 GCA_964593455.1 uncultured bacterium | reverse complement strand
GTGGGCTCGCTCGGCACCCACAAAGCCCTGGGACTGGCCAAGGGAAAAGGGGCCACCTTCGTGTTCGCCTCCTCCTCCGAAGTGTACGGCGACCCGGCCATTCATCCGCAGTCCGAGAACTACTGGGGACACGTCAATACCACCGGGGTGCGGGGCTGTTACGACGAGAGCAAACGTTTCGCCGAAGCCATGGCCATGGCCTATCACCGCTATCACGGCGTCGATATCCGTATCGTCCGTATTTTCAACACTTACGGTCCGAGGATGAGGCCCAACGACGGGCGGGCCATTCCAACCTTTATTCCGCAGGCGTTAAACGGTGAGCCGCTGACCGTGTTCGGAAACGGTTCCCAAACGCGCTCGTTCTGCTACGTAGACGACCTGGTGGAAGGTATCTACCGGCTCATGCAATCCGGCTACACCAACCCGGTCAATATCGGTAACCCCATCGAGATGACCGTTTTGGAGCTGGCAGAGAAAATTATCGAGATGACCGGCTCGAAAAGCGAGATCGTGTTTAGAGATCTACCGCAGGACGACCCCAAGGTACGCCAGCCCGATATCACGTTAGCCAAAACGCTTTTACAATGGGAACCGAAAACCACGCTGGAGGACGGACTGACCCGGATCATCGCCTGGTTCCGGCAGAACCTGGTAAAAGGGTACCTGGATAAACCCGCGTAATTAGCTTATTTCTGGTTTTCCAAATCACGGACTCTCTTCTCGAGCAAAGCCAGTTTTTGTGTCGTAGTCTTTTGACGGGCAAACGAACTGGTAGCCACGAGAGAGAATTGAAGGCTAAACAGAAACAGACACATTATCGCTATGTAAAAGAAGAACGAGTTGGGGTCGCTTATCCCAAAGAACAAGGCGAGCCGGGCGTAATAACCGTATAAAAACGGAATTGACAGTAACCCGAAAGCTATCATGACCCACAGCAGCGAATATTTTTCCCGCAGCTGATGGCGGCGGATTAATTCCACTACGAGGATCAACAGGCCGATCGCCACTATGAGCATAAGCACAATCTGGCGTGGTGTCACGGTTCATCCCTCCGGGGCAGTTTGGCCAGCAGAGCGATCACGATGGCCAATGTCATTTTGTATATATAATACAACGGCCGCACAATCCCCGCATGCATCGACTGGCCTTCCGATTCGTACATGGTAACCGGGAGCTCACGGACCTTGAATCTCATACGATGGAGCAAAATGCGAATATCGGCATCCGGGTAATCATCGGGAAACCACCTGGTACAGTAAAACCTGACCACTTCCGCGGTCATGGCCTGGTATCCGGTAGTGGGATCGCTCACCTTCGCTCCAAGTATCAGTCCGACCAGTCCACCGAAAAATTTCTGTCCCAACCGGCGGGCGAACGGTACCCGGTAGCCTGCCTCTCCCAGGAAACGGCTTCCCATGGTAATATCTGCTTCACCGGCCAAAACAGGGCCGAGAAGATCTCCGGCAAACACGGGATCGTGCTGGCCGTCGCCATCGAGCTGCACAATGGCGTCGTACCCTCTCTCACGGGCATACAGATAACCGGCTTGAAGCGCTCCCCCATACCCCAGTCTGACCGGCAATCGTAGCACCATGGCGCCCGCACGGGCAGCTTCGTCGGCGGTGTTGTCTCCCGAATTGTCATCTATTACAAGAACTTCCAGCTCTTGTTTTAGAAGAGCCGAGACCACCGAACCGATTTTCTCTTCTTCGCACAAAGCAGGGATAATCGCCAATACTTCAGGTTTGGCTGCCACGTGAACACCCTCCCGAATATCAACCGCAAAGTCCGTTACACACCGATTATTACCGGTTGCTTTACGGTACAGCTTACCACCTTTTACAGATATTCTACTATGGTATCCTATATTGTAACGCATTTTTCTACTAAATAATAGTATCGAGAGGCTGTTTTGCTCCTCCCTGGTAAGAGGTTCTTATGAAAGCCGTAATAGTCGCCGGCGGAAAAGGAAAACGTTTGGGAAGCCTGACCGCCGAACTGCCAAAACCGATGATTCGCGTCGCCGGAAAACCGTTACTGGAACACCAGGTGGATTTGCTGCGCCGGTACGGTATCACTGACATCCATATCCTGACCGGTCACCTGGGCGCGGTAATCGAAGACTATTTCGGAAATGGAGAGTCTTTCGACGTCACCATAACCTGTCTTCGAGAAAATCATCCACTCGGCACCGCCGGTTGTGTCAAAGCTCTGGAGGGCTTAATCGATAATGATTTTCTGCTCTTCTACGGCGACATTTTCCTTGACCTGAAACTCGACGATCTCATCGGGTTTCACGAGCATTCAGGCGGTGTCGCCACTCTGGTTATCCATCCTTCAGACCACCCGTACGATAGCGATCTAGTGGGAATCACCGGCAGTTTACAAATCACCGGGATATATAACAAACCTCACGACATGAAATACTACGGAAACAACGGGAGCGCCGCCGTCTACGTCCTATCGCCTTCAGTCTTCAAATACATCCAGCCGGGATGTAAATCGGATTTCATGAAAGACATCTTTCCGGCCATGCTGAGCCAAAATGAAAGTCTGTTTGCTTACAAGACCGCGGAATATGTGAAAGATATGGGGACCAAAGATCGGTTAAAAAAGGTAGAAACCGATTACCTGTCAGGTAAGGTCAAACGCATGTCAAAAGAACACTCCCGGCCGGCCATTTTCATGGACCGGGACGGTACCCTGATACGGGATGTGCACCTGTTACACAAACCGGATGATCTGGAACTGTTCGATTTTTCTTCCGAAACGGTCGGTAAAATAAATCGATCCGGCTATCTCGGTATCCTCATTACCAATCAACCGGTGGTGGCCCGAAACCTGTGTGACATTTCCACCGTCAATACAATTCATAACAAACTCGAAACATTGCTTGGCCGTGACGGGTGCTATCTGGACGATATCTTTTTCTGTCCCCATCATCCCGATAAAGGCTACCCGGAAGAGAATCCCGAATACAAGATCCACTGTGATTGCCGCAAACCGGAGACAGGAATGATCGATAAAGCCGTATCGCGATACAACGTGGACATAGACTCGTCATGGCTTATCGGCGACACGACTACAGACCTTAAAGCCGGCAGCAATGCCGGTTTGAACACTGTCCTGGTCCGGACCGGTAAAGGAGGAAAAGACGGCAAGTATCGGGCCGGACCGGATTTTACGTTCGAAAACCTCCAAGAAGCGGTTGATTTCATTCTCGGCGGCAAAAAGCTTGTGGACGCCGCCGCCGCAACCATTATATCGAGCCTGGAGGCCAACATCCGGCCATCGATAATACTGGTTGGAGGACCATCACGGAGCGGTAAATCAACCTTTGTGAAGTGTCTTGCCGGGTGTCTTCGATACCGTAACCGGTCAATCTCGCACATATCACTTGATAACTGGATTATACCCGCCACCGAAAGAACGGACCTCATGACCGTGCGCCAGCGGTACCGGTACCGGGATATCGAACGGGACGTGGAGACGTTACTGCATGGTGGAGAGGTCCGGCTCAAGGTTTACGACCCATTCTCCCGTGAAGCTGGAGATGAGACCATTTTTACCCTGGAAGAGTCCGATTGTATTATTATCGAGGGAGTCCCGGCACTGGACATGGAAAAACTGAGACAGTTGGCCGGTACATCCATATATTGTGAACTGGAAGAACGGGAACGGAAAGACCGGTTCTTCGATTTCTACCGGTGGAAGGATTTTCCCGAGGACGAGATCGAAACGTTGTATAATAAACGTTTGACAGATGAACTGAGTATTATCGAAAACACAAAAGGTTTAGCTGATTTCGTAGTCCGGAAAAATGGTATAGAGGGGAATCGGCAGTCATGATCATTACCAGGACACCGTTTCGTGTCAGCTTCGTCGGCGGCGGCACCGACCTCGGGGTTTTCTATCGGGAGAACGGTTACGGCGCCGTAGTCTCTACCGCCATTCAGCAATACATGTATATCGTCATACATCCCTACTTTCACGACAAAATCAGGATCAAGTACTCCCGTACCGAGGATGTGGACACCGTGGACGCGATCGAGCATCCGGTGGTCAGGGAATGCTTGAAACGGATCGGAATTGGAACCGGGATCGAGATCGCCAGTTTCGCCGACATTCCCGCCGGGACCGGGCTCGGGTCCTCGAGCTCGTTCACCGTAGGGCTCCTTAATGCTCTGTATGCGTACACGGGCAAGGTGGTCTCCAAAGCTCGATTGGCCGAGGAGGCCTGTGAGATTGAGATCGACATCCTGAAAGAACCCATCGGCAAACAGGACCAGTACGCGGCGGCTTTCGGCGGAGTCAACTATATCAGGTTCAACCGCGACGAGACGGTGGACGTAGCCCCTATCCTGCTGACGGAACCGGCCCTCCGGGATATAGAGCGAAACTTGCGGCTCTATTACATAGGCGGAGAGCACAAAGCGGGCGACATCCTGAAACAGCAGAAAAGAAACTTGTCCGAGGACCGGAAAAAATTCGATCACATGGTAAAGATGCTCAACCTGGCC
>CAZQHK010000074.1:0-6962 GCA_964593455.1 uncultured bacterium | reverse complement strand
AGGATCTGAGGTCTATAGTTGTTGCTTTTTCCCAGTAATTCAGGGCAACCGACCAGTTTTTAACATCCCACACAATGATGTCTTTTAACAGTGAATACTTCATGGTAATTCCACAATTTCTATGATTTCTCAAGGCAATGTATATATTTCCGTGTGCTCTATTGTATCAAACTTCAGACTACATACGCTGCGATGTTTGACATGAATCTCTATTTCCGATTAGATATTGGTCTTTTAAAGAGCGTTTACTGTAAAATGTTAAAACCGCTTAGTTGTTTGAGGGACAGTACGGGCTAAAAGTGAAATAGAGGAGTCTGATGATGGGTAAGAGAAGCATGGCCGGGACCGTCTTTTGGGTGTCTCTGGCCATGATTCTGTACTCCATAATCGGGTTTCCCCTGTTATGCTTTTTACTGGCAATTTTTTTCAAAAAAAGAAACATCCCCGAGGATTACTATCCGAATGTGTCGGTGATCGTAGCGGCTTACAATGAAGAGCACATCATAGCAAAAAAAATTGAAAACCTGCTCGGACAGGATTATCCTTTAGAAAAACTCGAAATTATTGTTGTTTCCGATGCTTCTACCGACGGAACGAATGGATTAGTTAAACAGTACGAGGAGAAAGGAGTGAAACTCCTCGCCCTGCAAGAAAGAACGGGAGTTTCCGAAGCGTTCCACCATGGAGTCATGGCATCCTCCGGGGATATACTGATGTTTACCGACGCCACCGGCATGTTTTCCCGGAATTCCTTGAAAAAACTGATGCGGTGGTTCCGTGACCCTAAGGTGGGTGGCGTGTGCGGTCGTGACAGTTACAAAAATGAGGCCAACAGCTCCACCGGTAAGGGATGGAGCCTTTACATCGACTATGAGAACTGGTTGAGAAACCTTGAAGGACGGCTTTTTTCACCGATCGTGGTGACCGGTTCCATCCACGCTATCCGGAGGCCATTTCATCGCCGGGTACCCAGCCAGTATACCAATGATCTGGTGACGCCTCTGACAGTACTCAAAGAAGGATACGAAGTTAGATTTGAGCCGGAGGCGGTCATCACCGATAAACCCGAGTCACAAGCCAAACGTGATATGAAACAGCGGGTGAGAGTTGCCGCCCGGGGAGCGGCCACGCTGTGGTATATGCGGGAGATGCTCAACCCGATGCGCCACCCGGTAGTCTCTTTCCAACTCGTTTCACGTAAAGTATTCAGGTGGTTCGTGGGTTTTTTCGGTGTTCTGCTGTTCATTGCAAACTGGAGGCTGAGGCGAACCGGAAGAGTCTACCGGTGGTTTTTCCGAGGTCAGGCAGCGTTTTACGGAGCAGTTTTTACCGAGTGTCTGATGCAGAGATCGGGCCGGAAAACGCTGCTTTATATTCCTTTCTATGTGTTCACTATTCATCTCTGTGCCCTGATTGGTTTCTGGGAGTTCTTTCGCGGGCATGATTTTTCAACCTGGGAGCCGGCACGATAAACAGGGCTTTCTTTCTTCCCGTGCAACTATGCTATAATTCATACTGCAATGAGGATTTGTTACCTGGTTAATTCATGCCATGAACATGCTGTCAGGTGGGTGTGCCATTTCAGGGATGCGGGCCACGAGATTCACGTCATCACCGCAGAACCGGTTTCATTACCAGGGGTACACGTTCACATAATTAGGACCGGAGTTTCCCCGGATAAACATAGTTCTGGCAATTATCCTCGCTCGTGGCTTCTGGCAACGGCGCTTCCCCAGGTTTTGTATCTTGTCAGGAAAAAGATTAAACCGCATATTCTTCACTCCCAATTGGCTACCAGTTTCGGGTTTATTGGATCGCTTACCGGCTGGCACCCGCATATTCTTTCGGTATTGGGCTCCGATGTGTTGTTGCTCCACAAACGCAGTCCCGTGTTCACCTGGATAGCGAGGTATGCACTCCGCCGGGCGGACCTGGTGCTGGCTACCGGCCGGTTCCTGGCGGACGAAACAAAAAAAGTTATCCCCGGTCTCAATGTGACCGTTACTCCTTTTGGCATTGATCTCACCAAATTCTCTCCTGCAGCCTGCCCTGATAAAACCGGGGAAACCGCTCCACTGGTGGGATGTGTGAAAAACTTGCGGAGGCTGTCGGGTATCGACTATCTCTTGAAAGCCGTTCCCCTGGTTCTCGATAAATGCCCAAAGGCAAAATTTATCATCGTTGGATCTCCGCATGGGGCCGGCGAGAAGGAAATAGAGCGAGAATTGAAAGAATCAGTCATCTCATCCGGCCTGGAAGACCATATCCGGTTTCAATCGGCCGTTCCGCACAGTGAGATGCCGGGTCTGCTCGGCAACCTACGTGTTTTGGCGCTACCATCTCTTTCGGAAGCCTTTGGCGTGGTGGCGCTCGAGGCCCAGGCCATGGGAGTGCCGGTCGTTTCCTTTGCCGTAGGAGGTCTCAACGAAACCGTGGCCCACCGGCGAGGTGGGTACCTGGTGGAAAAAGGAAGCTGGGAGAATCTTGGTGACAGGATTACCGAACTCCTCCTGGATGACAAACTGCATGCCTGGATGAGCCGCGAAGGAAGAATGTTCGTAGAAGAGCGGTACAACTGGGTGGATAATGCGAAGATCATGGAAAATCTTTACTCGGTCTTGGCCCGTTCCTGAAATGTGGTAGATTATAGTCGAAGAGGGAATAGCGTATGAAAATCTGTTTTGTGGATCCAGGATTCGGTAAACGCAGCTGGGGAACATTCGGCCAATCACACTGGACCAGTATCATCCAGGCCGGGCTGTGTGGCCTATCGGCCTGCTCAAAGAAAGCCGGGTTCAACGATATCCACTTGCTCGATATCAGGCAGATGAAAGACCTGTCGGAGTTTAAAGAGCAATTAAGTGCGCTATCGGCTGATGTGGTTGGTTTAACTATTCGGTCCTGCGACATAGACATGGTGGCCGAGCTGGCCCGGACGATAAAAATCGTGAAGCCGGATATAACCGTCGCCGTAGGAGGTGTGCACGTTTCTATCGACCCTGATTGGGTCCGGGAAAACCGGGACTACGATTACATTATTGCCGGAGAGGGAGAAATCAGTTTTGTGAAACTCCTTAAAGCCCTGGCGGCCGGAGAAGAGTTTCCCCGGTTCTCCTGGGGAGAACGTCCGGACCTCGACGCACTTCCGCTGATCGACAGAGAAATTTATCCTTATGAGACGATAATACAACTGCCGAATTACGAGGGAGTGTTCAAGCCGCCCATGGTGACTATGCTTTGTTCCCGCGGCTGCTTGTACAATTGCTCCTTCTGTGCCCCCCATTCGCGCAACCATTTCGGGAAAGGAGTCCGCTTCCGGTCGGTCTACAACGTGATGCGGGAACTGGAATCACTCTATGAAAAATACCGATTCCGGTGCGCGAAATTCTATGACTACACCTTCACCCAGGAACCGGCCTGGGTAAAAGAATTTTGCCGGGAGTACAAAAAGTTCGGCCAACCGTTCTGGATCCAATCCCGCTCCGACATGATCGTCAAGAACCGGGACCTCATTCCCCTGCTGGCGGACGCCGGTCTCAAACTGATCGGTATCGGGTTCGAGTCGGGTTCCGACAAAGTTTTGAAGTTTCTTAGGAAAGGCACGACCCGGGACATCAACCTCCAGGCCGCCCGGATAATCCAGGATAACGGGGTATTGCTGCAGGCATCGTTTATGGTCGGGCTTCCCGAAGAGGAAGAGGAAGATGTCCAGGCCACTATCAGCCTGGCCAGGGAGATTAAGGCCGATTTTTCCACGGTAGCGTTCTTCACTCCCATTCCGGGTAACGATCTCTACGCGTACTGCAAGGAGAAGGACCTCATTATCAGTGAGGATCCGGAGATGTGGGTGGAATTCAGTCCCGGTGTACCCAAGGTAAAAGGCAAGGATTATGATCGCTTGAAAGAAGCCGCGGTTGAGATCATGGGGGTCCGGTTCGGTGGCAAGTTTTTAGGGAAGATCATCAGGTGGTTGTATGTGAAAACTAAGTATCATTACGGTTTGAGGAGGGTACTCGTTTACCTGTACTCAAAGTTTGTACAGATGTTTAGAAGGAAGAAGAAAACCTCGCCCGGTGAATAAAAAAATCCTCATTTTTTCCGCTCTCGGCCGCTGGGGTATGGGAAAGGGCAAGGGCGCGCCCAGTCTCCACGCCACCTTGAAAGGGTATAGTGACGCAGGCTGGGAGGTTGTGTTTATAACTGGGGGTGAAAACGCTTCGGAAACTGCCGGTTCTGGATCACCACCAACTGCTGAAATTCCGGGATTAAAGGTCGTTCGGACCGTGTCCTGGCCGTTGTATTTCTCGTGCGCTAACCGTTACCTTTCGTTTCTGGCAAGCAAGATTGGGTGGCTTGTCTTTATCCTGTCTTCATTTATCATGGGAGTGATTATTGTCCGGCGTTTCAAACCCGATCTCTGTTACGGGTACGAGGTACATGGAGTCCCCGCTGCTTACCTGGTCGCCCGCCTGTTCGGGGTGCCCTGCGTGTCGAGGTTCCAGGGAACGGTGGTTCCCCCGGAGGCTTCCCTGTTCCGGTTGCTGGTGGTCTACTCGGAACATTTCCTGGCCTGCAAACTGCCGATCGATCTCGTCATTATGGCGGATGACGGTACCCAGGGCGACCAGGTACTTAAGAACCTTGGTGTATCGGCCGACCGTACCGTTTTCTGGATGAATGGAGTCGAGAAAGACCGTTTTCGCGCTGTTTCGGGAACAATGAATGTGCGGGAAATGTACAACATTCCTGAAGATGCGCATATCCTGCTAACCATGTGCCGCCTGGCCGGATGGAAACGTATCGACCGCGGAATTCGGGCCATGCCGGCTGTACTGGAGAGATTTCCCGACACCTATTACCTGGTGGTGGGTGACGGGGCCATGCGGAGTAGCTGGGAAACGCTGGCCGAGGAGTTGGAAGTTGATCACCGGGTCATCTTTGCCGGGGCGGTGAAACGGGAGAACCTTCCTGGTTACGTTGCTGAAACAGATATCTTCATGTCGCTCAATGATCTTTCCAATGTGGGCAACCCGCTTCTCGAAGCCATGAGCGCGGGCAAGTGTGTAGTGGCCGTGGATGTTGGTGACACCGATAAGGTTGTCCAGGACGGCGCCACCGGTGTGCTGGTGAAACCGAAAGAACAAGAAATGCTATCGGAAACGATCATCGAACTCCTCAAATACAAGAAGAAACGGCAGGCTCTGGGTCGGGCGGCGGCAACCTTCGCTTCCGTTCATTTCCGGACATGGCCGGAGCGCATGCAGGATGAAGTTGAAACCATAGAGTCACAGTTGGTATCGGTTTGATTATGAGCTGAACATCTTCCTAAAAACTGTCAGGTCGCTTCTCTTGATTATTAATAGGTCACGATAGGAAACACTGGAAATCCGGGTAAATCCGACTACGGCCACGATGGTAGACAGAGTGTACGCAATCGTGGATGCAATAGCGGCTCCCGCAATTCCGTACATCGGAATAAGCAGGAAATTCAAGGGGATGTTGACTGCTAGAGACGTCAGGGCGCAATAAGCAACGTACTCGGTTTTTCCTCTTCCGGCCAGATCGCTGGTTAGAATCTTTGTCAATGTCAGGAAAACCACGCCCGGGAGCAGCAGGAACAACGGGAGAACGGAAGGCAGGTAGGCTTCGCCGAACAAGAGAGCAATGAGCGGTTTCGCCAGGATAAAGAGAAATAGGGCCAGAACTATGACCACCAGGAAGGTGATTCTGGTTATCTTTGGTGTTAACCTGTTGGCTTCTTCTTTATCCACGGAAGATATCCTGGGAAAGAGTACCACTCCCATGACACCCGGTATCATCCAGAGTTTTTCAGCCAGAGCCACGGCGATAGCATAGTGTCCGACAGCAGCCACGTTCAGAAAAAACGCGACCAGAAACATGTCTAGGCGGTAATTCATAAACTGGGCTATATTCCCCAGATGTCCCTTACCACCATAAAACAGCGATTGTTTGAGCAATGTTTTGTTGAAAGAGAACGACACAGATCCAAGCTTGATTACGAAAATATAACTTATCAGGGCGGCTCCTGTTATGGCCGCGGTGTAAGCCAGCACGGCGCCAAAGAGTCCTCGTGAATACACGATCAACAGGATGATCACGAGGAGAAGCTGGAAAACAAAATGAGAGCAGTTGGCTACATTGAATTTGAGCATCTCTTCGCGACCGAGAAGTATCCGGTTGAAGAAACTCGATAAAAGGTTGGGTCCTACCGTGAGTACCGCCAACCAGAGAAGTAGTATGGGAACGTTTCTAACCCTGAGAAAATCCTGGACAAAACCGGTTATAGACGCAGCCCAAAACAGAACCACAACGATGATTCCCAAGGCAAAACTTACCCAGAAAGAATTGGATATGATGTCGTCGATCTTGAATTTCTTGTTGGCGGTGTAATAGACGTTTGCTATCTCCTGACCGCAGGTGCCGATTCTCACGAGAACTGAGGGAACGAGGATAATTAGAGCGTATATTCCGCGGTTCGCCGGGCCCAGAATACGGGCCAGCAGTATCGAGGTGAAAAAGGCAAACGTAAAGATTCCGGCCTGGGTCATGAAAGTGATCAAGCTGCTTTTTTTCAGATCAGCCATGAAGATCAGAGGTCCTTTTCCACGAGATAATTGTGCAAAAACTGTGTCATTATTTTTCTTCCTCCGGCATTCAAATGGGTGAAATCGATAAACTGTTCCGCTGAAAATGACGGTAATTGGCTGCCGGTCAGGTAGGTGAAACCGATTTTTTGAGATTTTTCGACATAAAAAGCATGGTATTTATCATCAATTTCTCTTCGATAACATTGCTCGATTAAGGGATGAGTGGGACCATCTATAACAATAAAAGCTATACCCCTGGAGACGATATTTTCGGCGAACTGCGTAAATAATTCGTGGTTCAGTCCGGTGAATGGTGTTGTGTAATACCGGTTATCTGACTGGGTAATAGAGTCG
>CAZQHK010000073.1:0-7305 GCA_964593455.1 uncultured bacterium | reverse complement strand
GAACTCAACGACGGGTCCTGCTTGAAAAACATCCAGATTATCGCCGACGGTGACATCAAAGGCGCCGACCAGCTGCCGACACTCGGTACGGGTGCGGCCATTTCTGTCGACGGAGTGCTGGTTGCGTCTCCAGGAAAGGGCCAGTCGTTCGAACTGAAAGCGGACCGGCTGGTGGTCCACGGGTTATCAGACGGCGATTTTCCCATGCAAAAGAAGCGTCACTCCTTCGAATTCCTGCGGACCATCCCGCATCTCAGGATACGTTCCAACACCTTCGGGGCGGTTACCCGGGTCAGAAACGCACTCTGCTACGCAATGCACAAGTTTTTTCAGGAACGGGACTTTCTATGGATTCACACTCCCATTATCACCACCTCCGATTGCGAGGGAGCGGGAGAAGTGTTCCAGGTGACTACGTTTCCTTTGTCGGGGGTCCCGGTTAAGGACGGACAGGTCGACTACGGCCAGGACTTCTTCGGTAAACCGGTGTACCTGACCGTGTCGGGACAACTGGCGGTGGAAGCGTACAGCTGCTGTTTTAACGGGGTGTACACCTTCGGCCCCACCTTCCGGTCGGAGAACTCCAACACCTCCCGGCATCTTTCGGAATTCTGGATGGTGGAACCGGAGATCGCCTTCGCCGACCTTAACGACGATTTCAAGCTGTCTGTGGATTTTCTGAAATACATCTTCGGGTATGTGCTGGATAACTGCCGGGAAGACATGGCTTTCTTCGATAAGTGGATACTCAAGGGAGTTACCAAAACCCTGGCGGACGTGGTGGAGTCCCCTTTCGAGAAGATCGATTACACGGAAGCGGTCAAGCTTTTAGAAGGCGAGAAAGGTTTCGAGTTCGAACCGTACTGGGGATGCAATCTCCAGGCCGAGCACGAGCGGTTCCTGACGGAAAAAAAGATTGGCCGGCCGGTGGCGGTAGTGAATTACCCCAAGGACATCAAATCGTTTTACATGCACCTCAACGACGACGGCAAGACGGTCGCCGCTATGGATGTCCTGGTCCCTAGGATCGGCGAGATCATCGGCGGTTCCCAGCGTGAATCGCGCGCAGAGGTGTTGAAACGGCGAATCGAAGAGATGGAACTCGAGGTGGATGATTACGGCTGGTACCTGGACCTTCGCCGCTGGGGCACCGTCCCGCATGCGGGGTTCGGAATAGGTCTCGAGCGGGCGGTGCAGTACGTCACCGGGATGACCAATATCCGTGACGTCATCCCCTACCCGCGGGCCCCGAAACTGGCAGATTTTTAAGTTTTCAGCTAGCCACACTCTGAAGCACATAGCATAGAGCGTAGCAATAGAGATTTTGAGATGGAGATATGAAAGATTTCATTGCATTCTCACTCTCAAGCAAAAAAAGTGAAAAATAGCATTAGAGATTTTAAAGATTGAGATTTTACCCGGGCGGAGGCTGGATTTTTCCTCCAAACGCTTGTGTCACCAGGGTGATGTAGCGGAAGCTGGGTGGTCCCGCCCTCAAGCAGGAAGCGTAGAAAGTGAGGTTCGAGATTTATTGTGACGGAGAATGTTGTTTGGCAGGGGCTTTCGGTGACGAAAGAGCGCCGCTATGAAGTAACCGGTCACAAAGCTTGTATCTTGTGGTTTACCGGCCTTAGCGGGAGCGGCAAATCGACCCTGGCCAACGCGGTGGAAGAATCGTTGCATCGGGAGGGGCGTCTGACCTACCTGCTTGACGGAGACAATATCCGGCATGGCCTCAATCGGGACCTCGGGTTTAGCACCGAAGACCGGATGGAGAACATCCGCCGTATCGGTGAGGTGGCCCGGCTTTTCTGCGATGCAGGCTTAATCGTGTTAACGTCTTTTATCTCTCCCTTCCAAAAAGACCGGGACCAGGTCCGCTCCCTGGTGGAAAGAGGCGAATTTGTAGAGATTTTCGTTACGTGCTCTCTGGACACGTGCGAAAAACGGGACCCGAAAGGGATGTACAAAAAAGCCCGCGCTGGCGAAATTAGGGAGTTCACCGGCATCGATTCTCCCTACGAAGAACCGGAGAACCCGGAAATCGTCATCAACACGGAAGAGCAAACAGTTGAAGATTCTTTGGATAAGATAATTACTTATTTAAAAGAACGAGGAATCATTGGCTAATCGCCGTATCTCACCGGATATACCACACATGAGGGCTTATCATTTAAATAGTGGGTCCAGTATACGGGTCTACGGATTAGCGTATAACGCCGGCCGTCTTTAAATAGTTGACGATGGCCTCGATACATTTTTCCCGTGAAAGATCATCGAGACCGGCTGGTGTTTCACCGGTTACCTTTGGCGTTTGCGAAACGGTAATTTTTACCGCGTCTTTCGAAATTTGACCGGAGGCTTCGGGTATGGTTGCCTTCAGAGATTTCTTTTCCTCCCCGGCTGTTTCCAGGTGGATACAGATTTCATCGAACGAGCCGTCCGGGTACAATGAGTTATCCGTTTCGCCCTCGTCCTCGTAGTTTGCTGGGCAGGGCGCAATGACGAGCAGGCCGGCTCCAGTAAAGAGTTTTCCCAGTTCGGCCATTCTCCTTATTCTTTCGCTCCGGTCTTCCGGGGATGAACCGAGATTTCTGTTGAGACCCCGCTGCAATTGTGTATCGTCGAGGACGAAAACATCGCATCCTTTGTAAAAAAGAAATGTTTCCAGTTCCCCTGCCAGATCGGCTGAGTCAGGATCAGAGAGCCAGAGCGCGAGACCCCGGTGCCCTTTTCGCTCGGCCCGGTGCTCGGAAGTGATCCGGGCTAAATCGGCGCTTTCGGCCTCAGATCGGTCAGCTTCGGACACCCCATAGTCGGGCGAGTTTTTCTGTGTCTTTAACCCGCCTGGCGCAGAGGAGGAGAGTTTGCTTCTGGTCCGGTCGATGATAGTGCCGGCACCGACGGTATTATTGGTAAAGCGGTCGATGATCACGAAACAGCCGGTGCTCCGGTTTCGGGTGTAGGCGTCGTGCAGTATCGGCTGGTTGAGCGAAAGTACGGCCCGGCCGATCTCGTTGAGTTCGAACCGGTCAGTCTTCTCCCGGTGCATGGTGTTTATATTGATACGGTACAGGATGTCGGTGAAATTCCCGGACAGGGTACTGGTTGTGTGCTTGATCAAGTAGGGTTTTCCGGCCACCATCGGCTCTTCGGACATCCAGACGATCATGGCCTCGATTTCCCGGCTTACATCAGGCACATTGTTTACGTGACAGAGCATGTCGCCACGGCTTATGTCGATATCGTCTTCCAGGGTCAGGGTGACCGCCAGGGGCGGGAACGCGGCCTCGAGGTCGCCGTCGTAAGTAACTATACGCTCGACTCGCGTTCGCAGACCCGACGGGAGGACCACTACCTCGTCACCGCGCCGGACGATTCCCGAAGCGACGGTGCCGGAATAACCCCGGAAATCCTGCTCGGCCCGCAGCACGCTCTGCACCGGAAACCTGAGATCGATCAGGTTACGGTCGCTGGCGATGTGCACCGACTCCAGGTACTCGATCAGTGGGGAGCCGTGGAACCACGGCATGTTATTGCTGACGTTCACCACATTGTCGCCGTGCAGAGCCGAGATGGGAATGAAGTGGATATCGCTCACTTCCAGCCTGGCGGCGAAGTTGGTGAAATCCTGTTTAATCTCCTCGAAGATGTTTCGTTTGTAATCCACCAGGTCCATTTTATTGACGGCCACGACGATATGCTTGATACCCAGCAGGGCGGCGATAAAGCTGTGGCGCCGGGATTGCGGCAGCACACCCTGGGCGGCGTCGATGATAACGATGGCCAGGTCCGCGGTAGAGGCGCCGGTGGCCATGTTGCGCGTGTACTGCACGTGACCGGGTGTGTCGGCGATGATGAACTTGCGATGCGGGGTGGAGAAGTAGCGGTAAGCCACGTCGATGGTGATACCCTGCTCACGTTCTGACTTGAGCCCGTCTAAAAGCAGGGCCAGTTCCAGGTTATCCTTCACCGCAGCGTGTTTATCCGTATACCGTTTGACCGCCTGCAGGTGGTCCTCGTAGATGGCCTTGCTGTCCTGAAGCAGCCGCCCGATGAGGGTGGATTTACCGTCGTCCACGCTCCCCATGGTGCTGAAACGAATCAGATCCTTGCGCCCGTAATCGTTCAGGAATTGTTTAATGTCCATCAGAAATACCCTTCGCGTTTCTTGATCTCCATGGAACTCTCGGTATCGTAATCGATCAGCCGCGTGATCCGCTCTGATTTCCTGGCCACCATCACTTCCTGGACTATCTTCTCTAAGGTGTCCGCCTCCGAGTGCACCGCGCCGGTGCAGGGATAGCATCCCAGGGTGCGAAACCGGCACATAACCAGTTCCGGTTTCTCGCCCGGGTTCAAGGGGATGGGGCCGTCAAGCGATATCAGCTGCCCTTCCCGGACCACCATCTCCCGCTCCTGGGCGAAATACATGGGCACGATAGGTATCTGCTCGTGGTAGATGTACATCCAGATATCAAGTTCGGTCCAGTTTGACAGGGGAAACACCCTGATCGACTCCCCCTTATCGTGGCGGGCGTTGTAGATGTTCCAGAGTTCCGGCCGCTGGTTCTTGGGGTCCCACTGCCCGAGCTTGTCCCGGAAAGAGTAGATCCGCTCCTTGGCCCGGGATTTCTCCTCGTCCCGCCTGGCGCCGCCGAAAGCGGCGTCGTACCCTCCCTGCTCGATGGCCTGCAGCAGCGCCTGCGTCTTTAAAAGATAGCAGCATTTCTGGGTGCCCAGATCGAACGGGTTAGCCCCTTGCTCAAGCGCCTCCTCGTTGCGGTACACCACCAGCTGGAGGTTGTTCTCCTTGGTGAAACGGTCCCTGAACTCGTACATCTCCTTGAACTTGAACGAGGTACACACATGAAGCAGCGGAAACGGCAGTTTACGGGGATAAAAAGCCTTCATAGCCAACCGCACCATGACCGACGAGTCTTTGCCGATAGAGTAGAGCATGACGGGGTTGTCAAACTCCGCTACCACCTCGCGGATAATGTGGATGGCCTCCGCTTCGAGCTGTTTGAGATGGGTTAGTGTGTATCTGTCCATGATATTTTCCCCGGTCATTCGCTCTCGCGAGTCACTCGCCGGCTTGACCGGAGTTCCTCGTCCTTACCAGTCATTCGACATTCCTTCTCCTCGTAAGGCGCTATTATAGCACATCATGATGCGCTCTTCTATAGGGGGCAAACACAACTATTTGTGTCGTACCGCTTGATCTTCCAGGAGTTTCCAAGGGTCATGAACTGGGAAGAAGAAGAGGTTGTCAAAATGAGCGGTGCCAACATCCCTGTGTTTAATTAACCACATTTGACATGAAGCTGCGGTTGTTGGAGATTTAGCAATACTGAGAAATAGCTTCCAGGTAGGTGATATTACATTTTTGGCTCCATAAGAATAATCCATAGCTCTCCCGCTGGAATCAAACCATCTTCTTCCCAAATAACCAGTACCATTTTCTGTCCTTAACCATCCTCCATTGATGAAGAAAGAATCAGGGGAAATATCAAACTTACGTGATGCTGCGCCAATTATTATTTGATTCTGAGCATTAGAAATAGAGAGAACATTTCCTGTAGATGTGATGTCTCGAGTCACTTGGTAAAGATTTTCTGAAGAGTATGCGTGGACCTTTTCCCATCTGGATGGCAGATCACGTTGAAGTTCATCTTCTTCAAACGTTCCATTATAAATGAGATTTTTTCTGTGAAAACCTATAGCCGATGTGTTGAAAACAAAATATATTGCACTTCCATCAGGAGAATTAACCAATCGTAATCCAGTATCTATTAATTTGGAAATATTCACTTTTTCATTTAGATTATTCGTGCTTGAAAGTTGCCAGAAAGTGACAGCATAGAATTCAGTGAATGATTGTTCTTGCATATGAAAGTTGATCCCTACAAGATTGACATGAAAGTTTAGTTTTTCCATGAGTATAACATCTGGTTCCAGAGCTTGGAGGTGTTGTGAAAGTTCAAAGCCTTGCTTCTTTAATTTTAGTGCTGCGTCGAGGAAATCTGGAGCCTTATCGAGGCAGGCTAAATAATGCTTTTGTGCGATAGCATCCTTTTTAAGAAGTTCAAATACCTTGCCAAGTTGAAAGTGAAGAAAGGTGCTGTTCTTAATTGTTGAACTGAGTACCTCAAGATCTTTGGCGGCACTTTCGTAATTTTCAAATACTAGCTTTGCCCTTGCTGTCAAGTAACGAGCAGAGTCGTTCTCAAGTACGAGATCATTAGCTTTATGCAAGATATTATCTAATTGCTGATAATTGCCATTTTCGAGCAACGCTTCACCGAGTGAAAGAATGATTTCAGGAGAATTTTCTCCTTTTTTAATACATTTTTCCAAGAATAGTATTGCCTCCTGTGGACGTCCTGCCTTGAGAAAAGTTTTCCCCATCTGGGGCAGTAAGTTCGGAGTATTGGTATTGTCATCAGGACGAAGTACGTCAAGAATTGTATGCTCCATTGCTAATCGTGCAACAGAATTCCACATTTCCTTCTGTATGTAAGGTCCAGCTTTCATTCGGAAGATGGCTTCGTGATTGGGGAAATAACGTAGTGATTTTCGGAAATGTAATTGTGCTTTTTCTTTTTCTTTATGCAAAGAGTAGATTTTTCCCAATTGCAGGTGAGTGGCAGAATCCTGAGGATTCAATTTCAGTATTTTTTTTAACAGTGTGCTGGCTTTCTGAAATTCGTTGTTTTCAATGGCTCTGTTAGCTTTATATAAAAAGCTTGTTGCTCCAAATGCCTCTATAAAAGGTAAAATAGATATGCAAGTAAAAATAATAATCAGGATGCGTTTCTTCTTCCTGCTTTCTCTAGAGGTTTCTGATTCTCTTATGAATGTGAAAAAAATCATTAAAAATGACACAAGTATGGCTTTAAACATCATAGATATATGAAAATTTTCACAACTTATCGAGATAAACAGCGAAATTAAAAGTAATATCAGGCTAGAAGATATTGAGGCAATGTAAAAATCATTAAAGTTCTTCTTCGTCCACGGCGTATTGAATCGTGGAAAAAACGTGATCCCGAACAACACGATGCATGTTACAAGAAATCGGATCGTATAAGTATGGGGAATTTTGATAATTATGTGGTTGCAGACGAACGCGGTGATGATTAACGGTAAAAGTATTGTCAGACTAGTTTTTTTCTCGTTCGAGGTAGTTGCTGTAGCACTATAGTAAGCCAGAAGGCAAAGCACAAAATACGCATAGGAACTGGCGCATAATTGATAATCAAAAAACAGCTGAATAATCACGATTAGAAGAGAAATTGTCAC
>CAZQHK010000072.1:0-7825 GCA_964593455.1 uncultured bacterium | reverse complement strand
TCCTGGATACCGCCGCTGAGCCCGTTGACGAGTTCAAGCCGGCGGAGCCTGTCCTGGATACCGCCGCTGAGCCTGTAGACGAGTACAAACCGGCGGAGCCTGTCCTGGATACCGCCGCTGAGCCTGTTGACGAGTTCAAGCCGGCGGAGCCTGTCTTTGCTGATGGACCGGACACCTTAGAAGCAGCAACTGAGCCGATTCTGGAGGCTGCTGCGGAACCTATCACGGCTGAGCCCGTAGACGAGTTCAAGCCGGCGGAGCCTATCCTGGATACCGTCGCTGAGCCGGTGAGTGAAACTTTCACCGACGAATATGGGAACGAGCATTCCTATAACGCCGACGGGTCCGGGAGCATCACCTACGCCGACGGCTCCGCCGAGACCTGGAGTGACGACGGTTCCGGTACCTGGACCGGCACCGATGGCTCTGCCAGCACCTGGAGTGACGACGGTTCTGGTACCTGGACCGGCGCCGATGGCTCTGCCAGCACTTGGGACGCCGACGGCTCTGGTTCCTACTCGAGCCCCGACGGGTACAGCTCCAGCTACAATGCTGACGGTTCCGGCACCTGGGTCGATCCTGACGGTACTACCGGCGTTTACAATGCCGATGGCTCCGGAAGCACGGCCTTTGCTGACGGCTCGGTAGAAACCTGGGATGCTGAAGGGAACTACACCTTCACGGACGTTGACGGGGAACCGATTCCCGATGACCAGTACGCGATGGGTGAGTATGACAACCCCGACGGTTCCGTTGACACCTTCAACGAGGATGGATCAAGCAGCCACACCGAGGCCGATGGAACTGTCTACGAATACAACGCTGACGGCTCCGGAAGCACGACCTACGCTGACGGTGCGACTGAAACCTGGGACGCTGACGGTAATGGTTCCTACACCATGACCGATGGCTCAGTATCTACCTGGAGTGCAGACGGTTCCGGTACCTGGACAGGCGCTGACGGCTCCACGTCCACCTGGAGTACTGACGGTTCCGGGAGCTATTCCAGCCCGGACGGCTCCAGCGGTGAATACTTTGCTGACGGTTCCGGGGAGTGGACGAGCTCAGACGGTTCATCTTCCACCTACAATGCTGACGGCTCCGGAAGTTATTCACATGCTGACGGCTCCACGGAAAGCTGGGATGCTGACGGTAATGTGAGTTATTTGAACGCTGAGGGACAGGCAGTATCTCCTGAAGAGTTCTATATCTAAACAGTTACAGAATAGAGGAGGATACAATGGCTGAAAAACACCGTGCTGCCGAGCAGGCGGCAGAAGTGAGACGGAGACAATCGGAAATAAACCGGGAGAGGGCTCGTATTCAGGAGAATAAGACTAAACGCCTGTCGAACCGGCCTAAACCCCGGGTGTAAGGAAGACCTGGTGACATTTCAGGTGGAAACACAACCTGATGTTTCCACCTCCGGATAAAAAAACGAGGGAGCGGCTCTCACAGCCGCTCCCTTGTTTTATTTTCTATGTTAATCCGGATATTTTTTACGGAGAATCATACTCCAGATCGGTGTGCCTGATGGCGGTATCGGTAAGCGGCAGATCTACAACCATGGTCCGTTTGTTGCCGGCCAGGTCTTCGGCTTCAAACCGTATCACATAGTCCGCCGCCGTCGGGAAGACTTTCTCCACCAGGAAATCGTTCTGGCCCGCAACCTCGATCTCCGTCACCCACTCGCCGCTTTCCTGCAGCCTGAACACCTGGAACAAAAGCGAGTCCTCCTTGCAGCCGGCTAGATGGTTCAGGTCATCCTGGCTATAAAGAACTTCGGTGTCTTCCCTTTCTATATTATCGCAGGCAAACACGTGGAACATGAGCCTCACATCTTCCTGAAAAAACGTGTCTGCCGGCTCCAGGAAAGAGTTACGCCCGTCCGGTGGAGGCCACCGATAATCGTCTGCCGCTTCCCAAAGATGGTCCATGTTGTAGAAGATGTCCCAGGGGCTCATGTAGAGGCTGAACTCCCGGCGCCGGTGGGTACGGAAATCCTCGACCTTGATGGACATCCATGGCAGTTTGTCGTCAGTGGGGGTCATCTCGGTCACCATCTTGCTGTCTGAATGAGCCTTGGAAGCCTCTATGTAATCTTTCCCCAGGCTGTTCCCGCTGGCATCCATGATCTCGATAAAAACCTTGAGCGGCTGCCAATCCGTGGAAGTAGGGGCAAAGTGAAGTGGCAGCATGACTCTCTCCCGGGGTAAGTACCATTGGGTAACCGAGTATTTCCTCCCTTGCTCCACCACGCCCTGATTCTCCATCTCAAGGGGCCCCACCCACCAGTAATCTGAGTCGGGCCAGCCGGCCTGGGGACTGTTTCCGTCTGCCTCGGAAGGATCAGGGGAATACGGCGGCGTCCTGGATTCGACTTTCACTTCTCCCTCCGGAGAGGAGCCGTCAATATACGAATAAAATCTTTCCGGCTGGCCGGTTCGATCGCTGTAATCAACGTTGCATGGAAAGGGTCCGGTCTTGCGGTCCCACAACTCATCCGTAGCCCGCTGCCATTCGTGGGGGCCGATCTGGTAGTACATTTTCACATACATCCCACCGGGATCTGGACCGACGTTCGGATTATTGTCTTTTACCCGCACCAAAATGTCATGCTCGGCCGATTCCCCGGAAAAACCCTGGATAGGTTCTCCACTGGTCCATTTAACCCCGGTACTGCCGTTCTGCCCGGGAGCGGTCGAGTCCTTGACCAGCACCTTCATATTACCGGTGACCGGAATTCCGGGACCCTCGATTGTTGGGGGGATAAGCTCCGGGTTGGGGAACACGCACGTGTACGTTAAAATTACCTTGACCTTGTTCTTCTTGGGATCGGACGGAGTATCCCAGGCCACCGGATGGGTGCTGGGACGAGTGCCGGTAGAGAAGAACGTGCCGCCGGGGCCGGTTAACCTCCAGGTGTACTTATAATCCTTGTAACTGAGAGCACCTGGCGTAAAGGGTTTTATGGTGGTTCTCCACGTGTCCGGAATATCCTCGAACACCTCATCCGGACCGCTGACTCCACCCGCCCAGACCACCGGGACAGCCAGCATCACTGCGGCTGCCATCACGGCTGCTTGCAGCAGACACTTTGCCTGCACGGCAGTTTTGCCCGTTAACACGGTTCCCCTCCCCATCACACGTTAAGAATCCTTATTTTCAGCGGAGAAACAGCTTCTTTATTCAATTATACAGAAAAAATCAACGATTGTGAACCGAAATATTGAGTTGACCTGCCCCAAAAAAACTGGTCCGGTTTTTATGTTTGACTCGAACCTGGATCTAAAATGGGAGGAAAGAGCAAATGGACCAGGACAACTCTATACCTTCCCCGCGTTGCGGCCCGACATAAAATACGGTATTATTTGTCTCAGAATAGGACGAATCCAGTGTCTCGTGTGTCTCATAATGTTGCAATATGGCAACGTGGTGGAAGGACAAACGCAAGATGAGGGCGGGTGCGAAATTTGGTCGGGAAGGAATTTCCCATGAGCTAGCCATCCGAAGATGTCTGGTAAGAAAGCTATACTATGAAAACTGGATTGAGAATACGCCTTTCGGTAATCGTTCCGGCTTATAACGAAGAACACCGGATAGGCTCCACACTGAGGAGTATTATTGCTTACCTCCAAAACCAGAACTATCGATCGGAGATCCTGGTCGTTGATGACGGCAGCCAGGATGATACCTGCTCCACAGTGTTAAAATATACCGAAACCTGCCCGTTTCTCAGGATCATCTTTAATGAAGGGAACCGTGGAAAGGGGTACTCTGTTAAACATGGACTACAGGAAGCCCGGGGGGATGTAATTCTGTTCACCGACGCCGATAACTCTACCTCCATTGAAATGATTGAGCGGTTTTGGAAATACTTCGAGGGTGGCTGCTCTGTGGTTATCGGATCGAGAAAGCTGCCGGATTCCAATATAATCAGTTATCAAACGTTATTCAGACGGTTTGCCGGATTTGTTTTCAACCTGATCCGCAAGATTCTTTTCGGATGGAGTATTAAGGATTCTCAATGCGGATTCAAAGCTTTTTCCAGGGATTGTGCCCGGGACATTGTCGGATATCAGCATCTGCACCGTTTCGCCTTCGATGTCGAACTACTGGTAATTGCCAGGCGGCGGCGGTGGAGAATACAAGAAGTCCCTATCGTCTGGAATAACGACGTAAATACCAGAGTCAGCTTTCTCAAGGACAGTACACGGATGTTCTTCGATATGTTGAATATTTTCAGTAACAGACTGGCGGGAAAGTATCCACGACGACGACTGAGCTAAAGCAATAAAGTATTAGGAATTAAACGAAAGGCCGAGTTATGGAACTGGTTGATTTTGTGAGGAGAATTCCCAGTGAATACCAACTCCGTTTTGACGATAGTACGGAAACCAACATGATCAATCCTCGTTTTACTACTCACAGAATTTCCGAGCACAGGAGTAATACGTTCGATCATCGTTTGTTTCTCTGGAATCAGTGGGTCTTGCGTTCGATTTTAGAGGCACAGCAAACCGCGCAGTGACCACGCAGCCTGGATTCAGTTGCCATAAGGAAAGGACCTGTGTTCCATGTCGTATGTTTTCTATCAAACGAAAAGGATATTGAAAGAGATAAAAAGCCTGCTCTCGGGCACTCAGGGAAATGCCACGATTGAAGGAGTCAATCAGAGATTACGTCGATTCGTCAACAAAATCACTTTGCGGCAGATCATCGCATTCCGGATCGGGCATCTGGCCTTCAACACTGAAGATTTCTTGAGACATTTTCATTTCTATCATGAAGAAGCGAAAAAAAATAAGCATCTGATACTGCTGTTTTCGGTGACGCCGGAAGAAAATATTGTCAACCACCAGTTGATGACCATGATCAAGAGAAACTACCCGGTTATCGACAGCCCGTTGCTGCTTAATGTGATATTTTCGCTGGCCGAGAACGACCCGCAGCTGTGGAAGGCAGATGGAGAGCCGCTCTTGAGCAATGTGCTGGTCAATATCGACGAGTTTTTCCAGGCACCGGCATCGCTGTCTTTTACCGAGGAAGAAGAGGAAAAAGGCCGCCGGCTTCTGAAGGATATGGGACTGGAGGAGGACGCCCGGTTCATCTGTTTTCATAGCCGAGACAGTGTCTACCTCGATAAAATATCTCCGGATATGGATTGGACCTATCACGATTACCGGGATTGTCAAATTGAAAATTTTCTGCCGGCGGCCCGTTATTTGACCGGTCAAGGATATTACGCTCTTCGAATGGGATATGGAGTCACGAAAGAACTGGTCACCGACGACCCTAAAATCATCGATTACGCCACCCGGTTCCGAAGCGATTTCGGAGATATCTACCTGAGTGCCAAGTGCCGGTTTTTTATCGGTAACACAGCGGGAATTTCCTTTATACCTCCAATTTTTAACCAACCGGTGATAATATCCAACCTGGTGCCGCTGGGCTACTCGCCGATACTGCCGCACGACCTTTTCATTCCCAAAAAATTCAGAGAAGCGGCCACTGGGCGACTCATCCCTTTCAGCCAACTGCTCCGGTCGAGAATCGACCAGTGGGGTCTGGATACCAAAAACTATCGGGATCGGGGAATAGAAGTCGTAGAAAACAGCCCGGAGGAAATCCTGGATGTCACCCGGGAGATGGAGTCCCGGCTGGAAAAAACCTGGATCAGCAGCCAAGAAGACAAGAATCACCAAAATAGCTGGCGTTCACTGATCACCAAAGAAATGCCTTGCCACCCCCACCGTTCCAGAATAGGAGCCGTCTTCCTCCGCCAAAACAGCCATTTACTCAGTGACAATGCCTGGCCGATTGAGACCTGTCGGTGAAACGTTCGACTGGTGCAATTAACTCTTTCCGGGATGACGAGGTACCGGGGATAAAACTGCTCAGGAACATCAAGATATCCCCGACTGCCGTCCACCTCTTATGAGGATCGCTGCTTGAGATAATTACCGTAAAGGACCACGACAACTCTCAAGCCTCCCCGCGTTGCGGCCCGGCATAAAATACGGTATTATTTATTTCAGAATGGGACGTATCAAGTATCTCGTGTGTCTCATAATGTTACAATATGTCAACGTGGTGGAAGAACATACGCCGGGTGAGGGCGGGTGCGAAATTTGGTAAATTTCGTCGAGAAGGAATTTCCTCGGAGCCTAACAAGCATTGTTTTGTTTTTAATCATTGCATTCGCTTCCTGTTGGACTCTTTGGGAGCAAGATATTTTTTGGCAGATTCGAGCTGGTGATGAAATCATTGAAAATCTTGAACTCCAGAGAATTGATACCTGGTCATACACAGCATTTGGGAAGGAGTGGATTAATTGCCAATGGATCTCAACAATCCTGCTTTATTTCATTTTTAAAATTGGTGGAATTGCAGGATTGGTAATTTCCAGAGGAACGCTTGCCGGTATTATTAGCATACTTCTTTTGAAGATCTGCAGAACTCTCATTGGATATTCACAAAGAAACGAATTCATTTCAGTTTTAATCACCATTTTAAGTTTCGTTGCCTTTTATACTAGAATCCAAATCCGTTCTGAAATATTTAGCCTAATATTGTATTCTTCCTTGATATTAACCTGGCTCTCTCCCTATTCAATCACACGAAAAAGGATTCAGACATTTTTCATTTTAGTTTTAGCTACGAACGTTCATGTAGGCTTAATTCCTTTCTTTTTAATCACCAGTTTTTGCTTCCATATCAACACAACAGAAATTAAAAGCCGTTGTTTCTTCCTTTGGTCCTTTATTTTCCTCAGTTCAACCTTAATATCCCCTTATCATTTTGAGGGAATAGGATACATCTTTGAACATCTCATTTATTTTAAAGGAAAAGTTCTTCATAATCCTGAGATGGTCCGCCTAAGTCTAAATCGATTTTTACATTCAAGGTACATGGCACCATCATTCTGGATTTGGTCTTGTTTTCTCGGTATCTCAGCGTTCTCCTTTATTAGATTAAAAAACAAACTCCCTCAGGTTTATCAAAATTTATGGATTAGCATCCCAACTTCAGCTGTGATGATCTGGATCGTTTTTGAAAGGACAAGAGCCATTGGCTTCAGCGTGATTTTCGTTTTACCGTTAGTAATTCTGGGCATTCAAAATCTAGAACAGGCGGTTTCTTCAAAGCTAAATACGTTAAAAAATTCACCTATATTTTTTATTTCTATACTGGCAACGTTAGCTTTTTCTTACTTGATTTTCGTAAACAAGGAATTTTGCGGTTTAGGAACCAGAGAAGGAATGTGGCCGGAGAAATCAGTTGAATTTATAAATCAAGTAAAACCGCAGCCAAACATTTATCATACTTTTACTTATGGAAATTATCTAAACAACTATTTGAGAGATTATAAAGTATTCGCCGATCCCAGAGAAACAATCTTTTTAGATGTAGCCCAGCTCGTTTATAAATCCTTTAGTTCACCCGAAGCATTGAACAGTATCGTTCGGCAATTTAATATCCAAACTATGCTCGTTAAAATTCCAGGAACTCGATTCATCCAGGATTACGGTTTTTTAGATAGTATTGAAGAATTTCTTCCCAAAGAAGATTGGGCTTTAGTCTTTTTTGATGAAATTTCTATTGTCGTATTGAAACGAATTCCTGCTCATCAAAAAATAATCGACCAATTTGAATATAAATATCTGAAACCAAATCTACCTCATTATCTCCTTTTTCAGGAACAGACAGATCACTCGGTATTAAAAGAAGAACTCGACCGTTGTTTTAAATTATTCCCTGAAAACTTTTATTGTTTATTAGCAAACTCAACCTATGCTCGCTTGTATAAAGATCAATTCAAAAT
>CAZQHK010000071.1:0-7915 GCA_964593455.1 uncultured bacterium | reverse complement strand
CGCACTTCCTAGGGTCGCGGGTCTCGGGTAACTCTATATCGCACTTCCTAGGGTCGCGGGTTTCGGGTAACTCGATATCGCATTTGCGGGGGTCGCGGGTCTCGGGTAACTCGATATCGCATTTGCGGGGGTCGCGGGTCTCGGGTAACTCTATATCGCATTTGCGGGGGTCGCGGGTCTCGGGTAACTCGATATCGCACTTCCTAGGGTCACGGGTCTCGGGGATCTCGATGTCACAGGTCCGTGGATCACGGGTTTCGGGGATCGACACATCACAGGTCCTCGGATCACGAGTTTCCGGAATTTCCACATCGCAGATTCTCGGATCACGGGTCTCCGGGAGCTCCGGAAGCTCTCCATCGGGAGGTCCTTGATGCTCTATACCGGGTAAAGGCAGATCAGTGGGCATCCCCTCAATTTCAGGCTGAGCTTCCACAGTTGCAGATACCATCATTAGCGCCAGAAGACTGAGACTTAGAATAACAGCAGCTTTCTTCACTACTAAAACACCTCCTCAGGATGCTAACCCGAATATCTACTTTTTAAGCTAATCTATTCTCGCGCGCATGTCAATATGAATTGCTTTGCCAACATCTGCCGTAACATGGCAAATAATCCGAAGACTTGTGCCTTTACCCTGACACAAGCCTTCATTTTCGGCTAATATCTCGTCGATTAATTCAGATTCAGGGAGCGGTTTTATTCCTCTCCGGCCTCATTTCCGTTGAAACGACCGTCTTTCACACTACCATGGCGCCTGGAACCGCGGCGGGCATTTCTTCGGCGTGGATAACCGAGATCTTTCATCTCTTCCCGCATCGTTTCTCGCTCTTCATCGCTAAGTTCGCCGTCCCCATCGGTGTCGTACTTTTCAAGGAGTTCCTGACGTTTCTGTTCACGTTTCTCCTGCTTCTTGGCCTGCCGGTCCGATTTGGCCTGTCCTCGCTCTTCATCGCTAAGTTCGCCGTCACCATCGGCGTCGTACTTTTCAAGGAGTTCCTGACGTTTCTGTTCACGTTTCTCCTGCTTCTTGGCCTGCCGGTCCGATTTGGCCTGTCCTCGCTCTTCATCGCTAAGTTTGCCGTCACCATCGAGGTCATAATTATTCAATTTTTCCTGGCGGCGCTCATCACGCTGTGCCTGCAATTCCTCGCGGAGTTTGCCACGTTCCTCCCGGCTGAGTTTTCCATCGCCATCGGTATCGAACTGCTTGAGTCGCTTTTGCCGCCTTCCCTGATGGCGTCCGCCATGCTGCGCCAGTACATCGGGCGGCCATAGAGGCCCCATCGCTAAAACCAGTACCACGCCTCCCAAAAACCAGTTTATCCTGCTCTTCATACCAGTTCCCTCCTCTTTCGCTATTTTGGATTCCAACCGGAGTCCTGACCTTTAAGACGGACTTGCGGGCCAGGTTATTCACTTTTTTTAAATGTACTCCGGAATTATCCAGCTTGACTTTCTATCAAAGCCTTGGGTATTCTATACCTACCGGTAGGTAAATACAGTTAAAGACCCGCCTTAGAAGCGGGAGAGGATGCTATGCATGCCAGTGTTTCCGACATCCGACGGATCACCCCGACAACGTTTAATGGCAGCGGCTCTCGAACTTTTTTCCGAAAAAGGTTACTCGTCTACACCGGTACGCGAAATAGTCCACCAGGCCGGCGTGACCAAACCCGTTCTCTACTACTATTTCAAAAATAAAGAGGGGATTTTTCGAGCCGTGTTCGACTGGCTGGGTGAACATCAGAAGCACAATCTGAATGAAATACTCCAGGTTCAGGGAACGACATGCGAGAGGCTGGAAGCCCTCATCCGACTGTTCCTCTATATGGTAGGAAAACACCGGAAACATTTTGAGATGATCTCTTCCTTCATCTTCGCGCCCTCCAAGGGTGTTCCCGATTACAACTTTGCCCAATTTCCACACCGGACAATGGAAACGGTGAAGAAAATCTACCAGGAAGGAATTGAGCGAGGAGAGGTCATAGATATTGACCCTGGAGAAGCTGCCCTGCTCGTTATGTCCGTGCTGTTCTTTTCCCTGCGGTTCTGTCTTCTCCATCCGAACCTGCTGGACAAAGAGCTCCCGGTCAGACTTTTGTATCAGGTTTTCCGGGGTTTCGAAAAGAAAGCTGTTTAAAAGCAAAGAAAGTGATGGTGATCAGATGTATCTAACCAGGGAAAAACCGATCTTCCTCATTCTGATTATTCTCGTATTGAGTCCGGGTTTAACCGGATGTTCGGCCCGGCAGCACCGTTCCGAAGTCACGAAACCCGTATTTCTTCCCGTCGACGTTCAGGCAACCGACGAATTTACCATGCCGGACCGGTGGTGGGAGTCATTTAACGATCCCGAGCTTAACGACCTGATAAACCGGTCTTTAAAAGCAAACTTCACCCTTAAAACCGCCTGGGCTCGGTTCGATCAAGCCTATGCCTTCGCGGCGAAAGTGAAAGCTGCCCATACGCCGCAGGTTTCCCTGGATGCTTCTTCGGCGCGATCACGTTCTTCAATTCTTAACGATGCTATTTACGGGAACCAGTTCTCTCTTTATCTCACCACGACCTATGAAGTTGATCTCTGGAATAAACTGGACTCCATCGAGCAGGCGGCTGAACTCGATCTTAAAGCTTCCCGGTACGACGTGGAAACAGCGGCCATGACCCTGGCTTCCCAAGTGACGACACTCTGGTTTTCGATCATCGAGCAGTACGCGCAGCTCGGATTGCTGATGGAACAGCTCGAAGTGGCCGAGACATACCAGGAACTGGCGGAACTCCGCTTCAGCCAGGGGTTGGCCTCGGCTCTCGACGTCTACCAGCAACGCCAGCAGGTGGTGGCCACCAGGGCCAAGATTCCCCTGGTCGAAGCCAGGCTCAAGATTAATCAACATCAACTGGCCGTCCTTCTGGCCCAACCCCCTAACGCCGTTATCTTAAGCACCAAGGACGTATTGCCGGATATCGAACCGATACCCGTGGACGGTCTGCTGGTCCATTTGCTGGAAAGAAGGCCCGATATCAAAGCCGGCCGCGAGCGAGTGGCAGCGGCGGATCTTCGGGTGGCAGCGGCGGCTGACGAACAACTGGCGGTACTCAGGCTCACCGGCCGGGCCGGGTACCAGAACTCGGAAGCAGGAGATCTATTCGATCTCTGGTACGCTTCGGTGTCGGCCACCGTTCAGCACACGCTGGCGGACGGGGGACTGCGGACGGCTGAACAGGAACGGACTCGGGCTATCACCAGGGTGCTTATCCAGCAGTACGGTCAGACCGTTCTCAACGCTATGCAGGAAGTGGAGAGTGCTATGGTTCAGGAGCAGCGTCAACGGACTTACCTGGAAGAACTGAAAAAACAGCTGGACCTCGCCCGGGCCACGCTGGCAGAAGCGCGCTCCCGGTACGTAAATGGTTTGAGCGACTATCTGCCGGTACTGGTAGCCTTACAGGGGCTCCAGCAGCTCGAACGGACACATATCAGCGCCAGACGGGACCTCATCGCGTTTCGTATTCAACTGTACCGCTCGCTGGGGGGATCGTGGATGGCCAGCCTGGGTGACGAGTCGATATGAGTAAATTCGTACGTATATTTATTTCTCTTGTAATCCTGGCAGCCGGGATTTTGGTTCTCGGCCTGATGATCAAAACCAGGCCCAAAGCCAAGCGGGGAACAGTTGAACGCCCCGTACCCCTGGTCGAGATAATCCGGATAGAACCAGGCAACCACCAAGTCGTAGTGGAAGCCATGGGGACAGTGGTGCCCGCCCAGCAGGTGATCCTGCAGCCCCAGGTCAGCGGCCGTGTTATCGAGCAGCACACCCGGCTGGTTCCGGGAGGATGCTTTACTACCGGCAATGTCGTAGCCCGTATCGATCCGCGCGATTACGAACTGGCCATCATACAGCAGAAAGCCAATGTAGAGAAGGCCCGATTCGAGCTGGAAATGGAGGAAGGCCGGCAACGAGTGGCCCAGCGGGAGTGGGATCTCCTGGAGAGCAGTAGTGACGCCAACAAGACCGACCACGATCTGGCCCTCAGAAAACCGCACTTGAGGGCCGCGAAAGCCGCCCTGGAAGCGGCCCAAAGCAGGCTTGATCAAGCAGAGCTCAACATGGAACGGACCGTCATTACAGCTCCCTTTAACTCCTTTGTCAAAGAAGAATATATCGATGTCGGCCAACTGGTTTCTCCACAGTCTCGAATTGCCACCCTGGTGGGTACCGATCAGTTCTGGGTGCAGGTTGCTCTACCGGTAGAACGCCTGTCCTGGATAACCGTACCCCGGAATGAACAAACGGAAGGCTCCCGTGCGGTTGTGCTGCAGTCCACCGGATCGGGTATCGACATCAGCCGGATGGGCCGGGTAACGCGCCTGATCGGGGAACTGGACCCGGTAGGCCGCATGGCCCGACTGCTGGTATCCGTGGATGACCCGCTCGGTTTGTTCAACAACCGGAAAAAAAAAGACCTTCCGCTGATACTCGGAGCATACGTAAACGTGGAGCTTGAAGGCACAATGTTACGCAACATCTTTGCCGTGCCGCGTCTTGCTATCCACAATCTCGACCGTGTGTGGCTCCTGGATATGGACAACTGCCTGGCGATGAAAAAAGTTTCCATCGTTTGGCGGAATGAAGATACGGTTTTCATCTCAGACGGGCTGAAATCCGGAGATAGAGTCATCACCAGCAGCCTCCCCACACCGATACCCGGTATGGAACTGAATCAGGTCGAAGCGAAAAATTAGAAAAAATGCATTTATCCGCAGAAGAAAGGGTCGCAAAATATGCAGGTTACAACTGAACGGGGTCCTATTGCCTGGATGGCCAAAAACTCGGTGGCCGCCAACCTGTTGATGGTGTTCCTGCTGGTGGGCGGCCTGATGGCTACCTTCAAGATAAAACAGGAGGTTTTTCCCGAGTTCTCCCTTGATTTAGTCCAGATCCGGGTACCCTATCCCAGCGCCAGCCCGGCAGAGGTCGAGCAAGGCATCATCCTGGCCATCGAAGAAGAGGTCCGGGGACTGGATGGAGTCAAACAGGTAAGCGCCCGGGCTTTCGAGGGGATGGGGACCGTAACGGTCGAACTGCTCCTGGGTACCAATTCCAATAAAGCACACCAGGATATCAAAAACGCCATCGACCGGCTGCGCTCTTTTCCCGAAGATGCGGAACGGCCGGTGGTCTCCCTCATGACCAACCGTCACATGGTAATCTCCCTGGTAATATACGGGGACCAGGAAGAATCCGTCCTGCGCAGCCTGGCCGAACACGTGCGCGAAGGTCTGCTGGCCAAACCCGACATTACCCTGGTAGAACTCTCCGGAGTACGGCAACCGGAGATAAGTATCGAGGTGCCCCAGGAAAAACTTCGGGCGTATTCCCTGACCCTGGAAGACATCGCCCAGGTGATCCGTCGCAACGCCCTGGAAATACCGGGGGGAGCGGTCAAAACGAGAAAGGGGGAGATACTGCTTCGAGTAGCTGAACGTCGGAACTTTGCCGAAGAGTTCGCCGATATTCCCATTATTACCGCTTCCGACGGAACCACTGTCAGACTCCGGGATATCGCCTCTATCATCGACGGGTTCGAGGACATCGACCAGGCCTCTTTCTTCGACGGGAAACCGGCGGTAAAAGTAGACGTTTACCGGGTGGGACACCAGACACCACTCAAAGTGGCTGAAGTGGTCAAAAAGTATGCAGAAGATTTTAAAACGGCCCTCCCACCAGCTATATCCGTCACCACCTGGGACGACCGCTCGGAGATCTACCGGGACCGAATCGACCTGCTGCTTCGTAATGCCTTTATCGGCCTCGGCCTGGTACTCATCCTCCTCGGGCTGTTCCTCGGTATAAAACTGGCCTTCTGGGTAGCCATGGGTATTCCGGTATCCATTCTCGGTGCCTTGTTGATCTTGCCGAGTATGGATGTTTCGATCAACATGATCTCCCTGTTTGCTTTCATAATAACTATCGGAATTGTAGTGGATGACGCCATCGTAGTGGGAGAAAACATTTATGAAATGAGACAACGCGGCTTATCCATGCTGCAGGCTTCCATCGCCGGAGCGCGGCAGATTGCCATGCCTGTTACTTTTTCAATTCTCACCAATATCGCGGCTTTTATGCCTATGCTTTTCGTACCCGGCATCATGGGCAAGATTTTCAAGGTCATTCCCGCAGTGGTAGTGTCTGTGTTTATCCTTTCTCTCATCGAATCCCTCTTTATCCTGCCGGCCCACCTGGGCCACCAGCGGACCGCCCGGCAGAGCGGTTTCCTCAATTTCGTCAACCGACCCCAACGATTCATCAACAACCAGCAAAAAGCGTTTGTCAAAAGGATATACAAACCGGTCTTGAAATTTGCCTTGAGAAACAAGTATATAACCCTGGCCATCGGCATATTCATGCTTTTGACAACCGTGGGAATGGTGGCGGGGGGACGTATCAATTTCAATTTCATGCCTCGAATCGAATCCGATATGGCCACTGCCGGGCTGGTGTTTCCCTACGGGACCCCGGTGGAAAAAACAAAAAAAGCCCAGGCCCTGCTGGTACGGATAGGCAAGGAAATTCTGGCAGAGCACGGGGGTGAATCCATCACCCGCGGTATCTTTACATCACTCGGGACGCCGCCGCCCCGACACGGACCGGCGGCTGGAGGAGCATCAATCGTCGGAGGACACCTGGCAACTGTGCTGGTGTTTATGGTGACTCCCGATAAACGGGACATCTCCGCTACCGAGTTTGCCCGCGAGTGGAGAAAACGGGTAGGCACTATCCCCGGAGTTGAATCGCTCACCTACAGCTACAGTTTCGGCCCCTCAGCGGGAGCGGCCTTCGACGTCGAGCTCAGCCATCCCGACCTGGACCAGTTGGAAAAAGCAGCGTTAGAGCTCGGGGAAGAGCTTAAGAACTTTGCCGGGGTAAAGGACATCGACAATGGGTTCTCTAGCGGCAAGACACAGCTCGATTTCAAGCTGAAAATGAATGCCAGCAGCCTGGGAATAACCGCAATGGACCTCGGCCGGCAGGTCCGGGGATCGTTTTACGGCGTGGAAGCTCTGCGGCAGCAGCGAGGCCGGGACGAGATCAAGGTCATGGTCCGCCTGCCCGAAGCGCAACGGGAGTCGGAGTACCAGTTGGAGGAACTATTGATCAGAACCAAGAAAGGTGGGGAAATACCGCTGAGTGACGCCGCTAGTATCGTGCGCGGCCGGTCTTACACAGACATTCGCCGGGCCGACGGCCGGCGGGTGGTCGACGTCACAGCCGACATCAACCGGAAGATTACCAATGCCGGCAAAGTCCTGGCCGACCTGAAGGAAAGCACGCTCCCGAAACTGCTCCGGCGGTATCCCGGGCTTCACTACTCTTTAGAAGGGGAGCGCCGTGCACAGATGGAGTCCCTCCAGAGCCTGGGCCAGGGTTTCCTTCTGGCCCTCATCGTAATCTTCGCCATGCTGGCCATTCCCTTTAAAAGCTATATCCAACCGGTGATCATCATGGTGTCAATCCCCTTCGGGATCGTGGGAGCGGTGCTCGGACATCTTATCATGGGCTACGACCTGAGCCTGATCAGCATGTTCGGGATCGTGGCCTTAGCAGGCGTGGTGGTCAACGACTCGCTGATCCTGATCGATTCAGCCAACCGGCAACTTCTAGCGGGATATGGCCCCTACCGGGCCATCAGGTATGCAGGCTGCCGGCGGTTTCGGCCCATTCTCCTGACCTCCATTACAACCTTTCTCGGACTGGCTCCGATGATCTTCGAGACCTCGCTCCAGGCCCGTTTCCTGGTACCCATGGCCATCTCTCTGGGATATGGAATCCTTTTCTCTACCCTGATAACCCTCGTTCTGGTCCCAGCCCTCTTCCTGATAATAGAGGATATAAGAAGAATGTTCACC
>CAZQHK010000070.1:4742-8886 GCA_964593455.1 uncultured bacterium | reverse complement strand
GATGTGGTTGGCAATATTGCAGTCTCGGGGACGGTGGATGGCCGGGATGTTGCCACTGACGGTTCAAAACTCGACGGCATAACTGCAGCCGCAGCGGATACCAGCAATGATTCATGGACCGGCACGGGGAATGTATATACAACTTCCGGCAATGTCGGTATCGGCACCACCGGCCCGACTTATAAACTTGATGTTACGGGCAATACCAGGCTGAATACGGATGCCGAGAACATTCTGACATTACGTAGATCTTTTAATGATTGGACTTTGTCACTCGGATTGATGTCCAACGGTTCTTACGACAGCCGAGGCTTTGTTGACGGGAACTACTCCCTTGAACTGGGCAACAGGACCATCGATGGCAGCTATCCGGATTATGGAGTCATCTTCAGCACTCTCGGGATTCAAAGATGGTATGTCAGTAACAGCGGGTATTTCAAGGCCTGGACGGACAATAGTTATGACATCGGAGCCAGTGGGTCAAACAGACCCCGTAATCTCTATCTAGGAAGTAATGCACTCATAAGCGGCAACGTCGGTATCGGCACCGCCAGCCCTGGCCAGAAATTGGATGTGGTTGGCAACATTGCAGTCTCAGGAACGGTGGATAGCCGGGATGTTGCCGCTGACGGTTCAAAACTCGACGGCATAACTGCAACCGCAGCGGATACCAGCAATGATTCATGGACCGGCACGGGGAATGTATATACAACTTCCGGCAACGTCGGCATCGGCACCACCAGCCCGGGGGCGAAGTTGCACGTCAACGGCGACATCAACCAGAGTGGCTATGTAACTGAAGTTTTCACTGGATCGCTTACTACAAACCAGGAAGTTTATATTGACCTGGCCACTTTGGCCTCTCATGGTCACAACTTTTTTGAAGTTAAGGGAGTGGTCGGGTCTGTAAACTCGGGCAGTTTCGCTTACTCCAGGCATTTAATGCTAGACTGGCACCGTTTGTGGACCAATCCTCCAATCAGTGCGGTCATAACCGACAACAGTGCTACCATCGGGGGAAGCACCGCATATATCAATACGGTTGCTTCCGGCGCTGATTTGATTCAGTTATACTTGAAAGGTGACGGCTCAGAGATCACTTATTACAGGATAATTGTGTCCTATTTACTTAAGTAAGTCTTCAACTATATATATTGGAATGTATAGGGATGATTAAGATAATTCTTACCTATTGGCAGCATCTTTCATTTGTATCTGACCATATCCGATACGACGGGTGTTCCCGGAGTCATAGTCGGAGAGAGCAATGCCGTGCGGGGCTGGCTCCTGTGGAGTACTACAAGCGACTATCTCTATCTGGGAACGATGGGTTATGCGGCCACAATGGTAGTTCAGAAAGCCGGCAACGTCGGTATCGGCACAGCCACGCCGGGATTTAAGCTCCATGTCGACGGCACCGCCGGGAAAAACGGCGGCGGATCGTGGTCCTCCGCCTCCGATGAGCGGTTGAAGACTGATATCACCGGGATAGAAGGACAAGAAGCATTGGACAAGATCGAAGCCCTGAAACGGGATATCCGGGACTTAAAAGAGTTGGTCGTGGGCCGACAGTAGCTTTCAGGTTCTACCAGTCGTCGTCCTGGTCTTCTTCATTGTCCTCGAAGAGGTTGTCGAAGTCCGGTAGATCTTCGTCATCCAGAAAATCCCCGTCCTGATCGTCCTGGTTTCCGTCATCCCAGTCAGGTCCGATCGGTTCTTGCGGTCCCAATGGTTCTTGCGGTCCCAGTGGCTCTTGTGGTCCCAATGGCCCTTGAGGTCCGATCGGACCCTGCGGACCGGTCCGGGGATTTGGGATGACCAGATCAGGGGGTGTCGGGATGACCGGATCAGGGGGATCGGGCGGTGTGGGGATAACCGGATCGGGCGGTTCAGGTGGTGTCGGGATAGTCGGGTCCGGCGGATCGGGTGGCGTGGGAATAGCCGGGTCTGGCAGACTGGTGGGTCCCAGCGGCCCCTGTGGTCCTAATGGCCCAGTTGGTCCGATAGGTTCCTGTGGTCCTCGTGACCCGGTTAGTCCGGTTGGTCCACCCGGAGTGGTGGAACCGGATGTTCCCGGCGGCCCGGCTGTGGGTGTCTGCTCTCCCACCCGGTACCTGCCGGTATCGCCTTTCCTCGACTTTTTCTCGCGGAGTTTCACTGTCCGCCATTTCCCGTTGCGGGCCAGGTTCGGGGTATTGTAACGGAAGTAGTACTGGTAATTGAGCAGGACCGACAGGTGCCGGTAGATATTCGCTATCTTGGACGGGTCGAGCGTTTTGAAAAATGAGCCGCCGGTGTCTTTGGCCAGTTTTTTCAGGATGTCGCTGTCGATGTCTTTACCCACGCCGATGGCGTAGATCGGCACCTGTTTCCGTTTGGCCAGAGAAAGTATCTGGGCTACCGTGCGGTCGCTGAACTGTTTCGTGTCACCCAGGCGTTCCACGTCACGGCCGTCGGTGAAGACCACCAGGTAGGTTTTCTTTCCTCCCAGCTCCTCGAGGCCCCGGTAGATGGCGTCGTAGAGCCGGGTGGCGCCGCCTGAGCGCAGGTCCTTTACCGCTGTCAAAAGGAGACTTTTGTCGAAGGTCGATTTCTGGGAGAGAATGACATTGTCGGAAAACTCGATCAGCAGTCCCCGGTCATTCTCTTTCAACGATTTGACGAACAACCCGGCGCCTTTCTTAATCTCGTTCATGAAATCCTTGACGGAACCGGAACTGTCGATGACCATACCCACGGTGATGGGATCGCGTTTAATCTCGATCGAGAATTCCGTGATACGGTGTTTATCCTCCATCAGTTCGAAATTCTTCCAGGTGAGGTTTCTGACCGGTTTGCCTTTATAGACGATGGTGGCGTTAAAAGTGATCGACGGAAATCCACCGGCGCTTACCGGGCTCATGTTGATGGTGATCTCTTCGGCGCCGCAGGGCTGGCAGACTATGAAGAACAGGAGGAAACCGACCAGCAATCGTTTCACGAAACCATCTCCTCTTCTCTAGCCCGGGCTAAAGTTAGCATAGGTCCTTTAACCCGCCATGTCAAACAATAGAGAGCCGGGAACCATTAACGCCAATTATTTCGTTCATACGATTGGAAGGATCCGAAACACCATCACGGAGGGTGGGGTTTTTCTTGGTAAAAGAGCAGATAAAGAGCAGAACCGTAAAAGATGCAATCGCCAAACTCAAATACTCTCCGGTCTTCGCCGAAGAGATCTTCGTGGTCACCCTGTACGGCACCCGGCAAGAAGTAAAACAGCTTTTCGAAATGCTTAAGACAAGCGATGACCAGACTGCAACCGACGCCATTTCCGACTTGATCAAACAGGTAAAGCGCCGCCGGTTTCCCGGTAACCGCCCTGAATGACATTTTTCATATCTGGTCCCTTGGTTTGAGGTGCTGAAGCAGCTACTCGAACGGGAATATAATACTGTCTTTTTCTTTGTCAAATCCGTCGTCGTTACCGTCCGGTCCGGGACTGTGGAGCCTGAACGTACCGTTCTCTCTTTGGTAAAGGCAGTCTTTACCGGTGAATACGTCTACCGGGACCTGTGTCGCGAAGTGTTTTTGCAGTTCTTGAAGCGAAACCGGGTATTGTCCCCTGGTTTGTAGATACCGGTTGAGAAGATGAATGATCTCCAGGCCATTTCGCAGTAGCAATACATTTTGTTGATAGTAGAAGGCACTGGAGAAATTAAAAGTAAATTTATTAAAGATGACGTAGGCAAAATACCTGGCCGGTGAGGTAATTATGTTTGTTTTTTCCTTTAGGAAATCCTTGATTCCTTTGAAGATTTTTTCTGATTCATCTAAGATGGGACCCGCTTCCGGGTATCCGGCGTCCAGTGCTCTGGAAATCAGGTGGTAGTATTTCTCGATGTGTTTTTTGAGATAGTCATTCGATTTTTGATAGATGAAAGCGTCGGTCAGCGGTTCCAGGAAATAGGGAACGAGTAGCCGGTGCGGCAGCCTTTTATCCCATTTTGTGTCATAGAAATGAGTTAAAAAATCGAATTTCCTGATATGCTTTTCTTCTATTTCCATTATCTTCTTGAGACCGATCCGCTTTTTAAGAAGCCGGTCGATCCGGTTGAGAAAGGTCTTCTCCAGGCTCCCGTTCAGTGTTCGCGAGGCATAAAGA
>CAZQHK010000070.1:0-4642 GCA_964593455.1 uncultured bacterium | reverse complement strand
CCGGTTGAGAAAGGTCTTCTCCAGGCTCCCGTTCAGTGTTCGCGAGGCATAAAGAGAAACCAGCCTCATAAAAGCATCTCTTTGTATGGCGATGGCCACTATGTGATTTAGCATGTTTTGCAGGCAGCCAAACCCGAGTTCCAGATCCATACCGCACTTGAACGCGAGAAAATAGATATTGGCTGCTTTCGGAGCGTCTCCGGTGTGCACGAAGTAATCGCCCAGGGCGAGCATGACCCAGGCGGATCTCCTGACCGGTGTCAAGCTTGGTTGGTCGATTCCGAAGGCTTCATAAAAGCCCAGAGTGTCGAGATCCTGAACCGAAGATACCAGGTAATGTGGGATGTCATCCTGATAGTACCTGATGAACCGGCGGAAAAACGATGCATGGTCACGAACGATCCGGTTTAGTTCAGTGAACTTTTCATACGGAATGACCCGGAAGCTCAACAGGAATTTTTCATCCGGACAGCCTTCACAGAACGGAGGCAGCAAACGCTCCGCCTCGGCCGGCGATAAGAAACTGCAGACAGCTAATAAAAGGGCGGCTGTGAAAAGTATAACCGATGACCTTCTTTTCTTGTAGTGGGCAGTAAGACGCTTATAAACGTCCACCCATAGTCATGGCCATGATGGCCTTGTGGGCATGAAGCCGGTTCTCCGCTTCGTCGAACACGATGCTCTGTGGCCCGTCGATGACTCCGTCGGTCACTTCCATGTCGCGGTCTGCCGGCAGGCAGTGCATGTAATAACCGGTGGGTTTGATGAGCTTCATCTTCTTCTCGTCGCAGATCCAGTGCTTGTTCTTTTCGAACAGGCCCTGCATACCGTCCAGGTCCTCTTTCTTGACGATACGGCCGTTCTCGTCCACCTGGGCGAAGTAGTCCATGGCGCCCCAGCACTTCGGGTACACGACATCGGCGCCTTCGAAGGCGGCTTCCATGTCGTTGGTCTCCTCGAAAGAACCGCCCCAGAACTCCGCGTTCTTCTTGCACTGGGCGATGATCTCCGGGTCGAGCTGGAATCCGTCCGGACGGGCGAAGACTACGTCCATACCCATCAGGGTCGGTGCTAGTACCAGGCTTTGCGGTACGGCGAACGGTTTGTGGGTTGACCCGGAATAAGCCCAGGACATGACGAATTTGCGTTTCTTGAATCCGCCGAATTTCTCCTTGATGGTGATCATGTCGGCCAAAGCCTGGGTGGGGTGGAACTTGTCGCACTCCATGTTGATGACAGGAATGTCCGAGTACTCGGCGAACTCTTTGATGGTGGCATTGGCGAACCCGTAGATCCATTGGGCCGGTTCACCGTACATCCGGATGGCTATGGCGTCGCCTACCCGGCTCAGCATCTGGGCCACATCACAGATACGTTCGGTTTTATAAGGGATTTCGTACCCTTTCCGCGCCGGCGTATAGGTCTTGCCCGGTTCCATGTCCACGTGGAATCCACCTAGTTGCTGGATTCCGGCGGCAAACGTGCTCCGGGTCCTGAGTGACTGGTTGAAGAACATGGTGAAAAGGGTCTTCCCCTTCAAAATGTCGGTGTGATCCTGGTTCATGGCGTAGCGGCGTTTCAGCTCGAGACCCACATCGATCATCGTCGACCATTCTTCCTGACTGTAATCGAGCTCGGCGTCGATCCAGTCCCTTCCAAAAAACTTGTTTGACTTCATAAAAACAAACCTCCTCGTTGTGTTTTTTCTAGCTTTTGAATGGCGATTATCTGCTGTTGTTCACTGCAATTTTTTACTTCCAAAAGCCAAGCATTATAGCTCTAAAATGCTAAAAAGTCAAATGAAATGACCGGTCAGGACCGGTAAAAAACAACATTTTTTGTTCCCTCCAATCGTCCAAAAAACTTGATAAACAAGGGGGACTCTCACTATAATGAACGTGCAAATACCATGAGGTGAAAATACTGCTATGCAAAACATCTACCGGCTTGGTTTGATGGTTATCACAACGGTTTTTCTGCTCGCAGGTTTAATTGATCCGGTTACCGCTATCTGCAACGACGCCCCGGTACCCGTCCAGCTTTTCTACATAAATGCCTACTGGGTTAATTTAACCAAAGAAAGGGGACTCGGTTCCGATCACGTGACCGCTCTGACAGGTGACGCGAACGGCCGGATCTACGCCGGCACCCGCGACGGAGGTCTCAGTATCGTCACTCCCGGCCTCTCTGTGAGAACCATGACCGAACAGCACGGGCTTCCTTCAAACACGGTGACGGCGGTGGCCATAGCCCCTGACGGCAAAGTCTGGGTGGGTACCAACAACGGTATCGCCGTGTTGTCCGAAGGCCGGGTGCAGAAAGTGGTCGGCCGGGAGGATGGTCTGCCAGACAACCTGGTGACCGACATCGAGTTTCGTGGAGCGGAAGTGTGGGTGGCAACCCCAAAGGGGGTGGGACTCAAACAACCGGAAGGTTGGCTTACCTACCGTCTGGTAAAAGATATGCCTTCTGATAAGGTCCTGGCAGTGTGCGCTCCCGATAAGGGAAACATCTGGGCGGGAGCTTTCGAGGTGATCATGGAAAAGCAGGGGGACGATTCATGGGAACTGGTCAACTCGATGGACGCTCCCCAGGTGGCGTCGGCCTGGGTATCGGATATCGCGGCCAACGATACCGGAATCTGGTTTACCTCGGTGGGAGGAGTGCTGTGCCTGGATATATTCTCCGAAGAGTGGATCTACCACAGCCTGGGCGACGAGACCTCTTCCAACTGGACCACGGCCCTGGCTACCAGCCACCAGGAGGAGATCTGGGTAGGAACCAACGGTACCGGCGTGGTGAAACTGGCGGGCGAAGAGACGGTCCGGTTCAACAGCAAGAACAGCCGGCTCACAAACGAGCACATTACGGCGCTTTACATAGATGACGAGCGTGATTTTCTCTGGATCGGCACGGCCGGCGGCGGATTGTTCCGTTACGGTATGATGACCTTCGTTATGGCCGATATCACCGAAGTCATCCTGCCGGGACCCGTCACTTGTCTGGCATCTTCCGGCGCCGGGACCTGGGTGGGTACGCCGGACAGGGGGGTGTTCCTGATTAAAGACTTGAAGGTGGTAAAAGAACTTAATACCATCACGTCACCGATCCCTTCCGACGAGGTGAGGGACCTGGACGTTGACCGTAACCGGCGTCTCTGGATCGCCACCTGGGGCGGTGGAGTGGCCTGCCTGGATGGACGGGAATGGCAGGTGTTCACCGGAGTCCAAGAACGCTCTGCCGTCAAATTATGTTACCTCGATCTACTGCGATCCCGAGACCGATGATGTCTGGGCAGGGTTTGGGTTTGTCAGCGGCCAGACGAGCAAGAAGGTGGCCCGCTGGACAGGCGACTGCTGGGTGGTGTACGAGAACAGGAAAAAGAAAGACCGGGAGACCGGACCGAAGCTTAAAGAAAACCCGGCGGCAACCGGGGAAGCGGATGCACTGCCGGGAAAAATCGAACTCGTCGCGAAGCGTACGCTGCTCCCTCTCGAAGGATTTGAAGGAACGTTCAAAAAGATGGTCGATGACGATACCAGGCCTTCTTCTGCGGCCAACCCCACCTGTTCGGTCAGGACCGGTGACCGGTGGCTTTTCGGTACCCAGGGGTACGGAGTGGTCGCCTATGACGGCGGCAATTTTCTGTTCATGGCCGGAAACGGCGACCTGCCGTCCGATGAAGTGATGGCTATGATCCGAGACGGTTGGGGCAACACCTGGATTGGCACCCGGTCGGGTATTTTCAAACGGAACGACGAAGAGGATGACGAGTTTTTCACCTACGCGGCCGGCCGGGAGAACACGATCCCGGCAAATGATGTGAAGTGTCTGAAACTGGACGACATGAACATGATGGATCTCTGGGTGGGGCTTGGACCTTCCGACGGCCTTCCTCAAGGCGGCCTGGCCCGCTATAATGGTTTCTACTGGCAGTACTTTCAAACGGGAACCGTGAACGATATCGCCATGGAGTTTCCCAACTTGCTCCTGGCTACCGAGCGTGGCCTCATCTTTGTTGAGCGGAGATAGTGCTCGGATAGGACATTTCAGCAACCGTAATGCGAGAACAAAATTACACTACCAGGTTTGCCCTCATGCGGCACGCCACCACCATATGGAACCAAAAGAAATTGATCCAGGGATGGCTTGATTCTCCGCTGGCACCCGAAGGAGAAGAACAGGCCCGACAGTGGGGCCGCGTATTGTCCCGGTATACCTGGGACCGGATACTGGTCAGCAGCAAAGGACGAGCTTTGCAGACAGCCGGTATTATCAATGGCTCTTATTGAAGCCGCAGACCGATATCCGGGAGACCGTATTCTGGTAGTGGCTCACATGGGAATAATCATGTTCCTCGTGATGTGGCTGGAAGGAGTCGACTACAATCCGGACCGCCCTGAACTGAAAACACCTGGCGTACTTCACTGGTTGACGGGCAACGATAAAGAGCTGCGCATCGAACGACTCTGTGAAACGCTGAACGAGTAATCATCAAGCAGGTTTTGGCTGTTGCAGGCAGTTGACTGGTGTGATAAGGTAACCTCTAAAAAGGAGCAAATACCATGACAATCGGGGCTGATTACCGGGAAGACGGAACGTGCGTGTTTACCGTTTGGGCGCCGGTCCCGAAGAAGGTGGA
>CAZQHK010000069.1:0-8999 GCA_964593455.1 uncultured bacterium | reverse complement strand
GATGGTCTACGAACTTGAGGAAGTTCGGACTGCGGTTATACCCAATTGAGCCCACTAATTTGGAACCTGCAATACTAACTCTGGAAGTGGTACAATAATTGGGGACAGGTCAGGATAAATTATACGGGTTTGTAAAAGGCAACCGCTATGATGATTACTCAATGGCTATGACACCGCAGTAAAAAAAATGCGATTGACTTGAAATATTTATTATTTGTCATTCCCGTGAAAACGGAAATCCAAAAGTAGAGCTCTCCGCAAATAATGTGTGGATTAGACCTTTAGGGGGAACGAAATGAGGATCGGTATCGGCATTTCACTAAATTCCAACGCACGCGAAGCCGCGCTCGCGGCAGTCGGTCAGGCTCGTCAGGCAGTCTCCGAACCCACCCTGGCCGTAGTATTCGGCTCGATTCGTCTGCAACAAGACCAAGTCTACGCCGGTTTACTAGAGGCTGGACTCGATCCCTTGATCTTGTTTGGCGGTTCATCGTACGCAGAGATTTCCCCAGCTGGTGTTACCTATAAGTCCATTGCCGTTTTGCTCGTGGAATTGCCTGAAGCGACGATCAGGACAGTCTCGGTGCCGCTGCAAGACGACCCGCAAACGATGAGCAGAGTCTTGCTGGATGCTCTCGATGACTGGCAACCGGATGTAAATTGCCTCAATGTCGGGCTATTGCTGAGTGAAATGAGTGCCGGGCGAGCAAACGAGATGCTGGCTTCGTTGCGACAACGCCTCAGCCAACTTGCTGTTTTCGGTGGCATGTCATGCGGTAACTATGATTTGGGGATGAGCCATCCAGAATTTTGGACCAACTACCAATACTGCAGTGGTGCCCTCCAACTGGAAGAGACGGCTGGTCCACGCACGACAGTTAAAACCCCTGTCAAGATCGACCACCAAGCCGGCTGCATGACGTTTTACCCAGTGGAGAACCTCCAGGGGCGTCGTGTATACTTGATCCAGGCAAATCGAAAAAGCCTGATCGCTGGTACTCTGGTGGCGAAATCGTGCCTTTGCTCAATCGCTACGATGACGTCATAAACGAGCAGAAGAGTCTCGGCGGGGCTGGTTTCCATGGTACGACGATCGGTTACCGAGCCTCCAACCCAAGTTGTGGTGCCGGTTCGGTTGGAACGCAGAGCTTCCGGCGGTGACCTCGAGCAATTTTTTTCGGTGATCCTACCGCTAACCCAACAACCGGATGAGCTGGACCCCCCCGGGGGAGAGAACCCTGATGAAATAGCCCTGGCTGGCGACAGCTGATCGGTGCTGCCGTTTACTTCCTGTCGTTGATCAAACGCTTGAGTTTTGTTTTCCCCTGGTTGATGATCTGGTTGAGAATGACTTCTTTGTTAACCGTCTCCGGTTCAGTATCAGAGATCACCTGCAGCCAGTGCTCCAGGGTTTCCAGGCTGATTTCTCCGGTAGCGAAATGACGCAGGATGCCGTTTCGGTCGACAAAAAACAGGGCGGGAATTAATGTGAGGCCGTACTTGCGCCTGAGTTCGCCTTTCGGATCGGGTACGAGCGGAAACGCCAGACCATGCTCCTGCTTGAAAGCCTCGATAGTGGCAACAGGCTCCCGGAAGTTGGCCGCCAGGATCTGAAACGGACCATCGGAATCGTAGTAACCGTTCAGGACGGGCAACTCCTCCTGGCAGGAAGAGCACCATGCTGCCCAGTACACCAGCAGCACTCCCTTTTCACCTATATATTTGCCCAGGGACTGCTCCGTTCCCCCGAGGTCGGCCAGGGTAAAGTCTTCCAGGGGCTGTCCCACCTGCGGACGCTTGTCCGCAGGCAGTTCGCCCAGAACAGATTCGTCCAGGGCGGAATCTTTCTCTACCGGAAGGACGCCGTTGGCACCGCTTGCAAAGGACCCGGCCAAGAGAAGAACGATGAAAGCCAAAACGATACGTTTTGTCATTTTAATCAGCCGATCAGGCAACTTCCGTCGTCGCAGCCGTCTCCATCGCAATCGCCGCCGTCATCATCGGGGGGAGGCATGGGGCAGCCGCCACCGTTACCGCAGCGGTCACCTTCGTCGTCATCAACCGGAGGAAGGGGGCATTCGCCGCCGTCATCACAGTCGCCGTCATCATCATCGGGAGGAGGAAGGGGGCATTCGCCGCCGTCACAGTCGCCGCGACCTGATTTGGCAACGGTCAACGCTTCGGCATACGGAAGCAGACAAGCAGTAAAGTAGAATACAGCCATGAAAACGAGAAGTGCTTTTATAAATTTTGACATCGAAGAAACCTCCTGTGGCTTAAAGAATTTTTTCTGGATTTACTTTGTATTCAATTATAGTCGGTATAAATTTTTTGTCAAGTTTTTATTCAGGATGCCCCAAAAAAGTTTTGCAGTGTACCGATCACTAAAGCCGGATATAGTAGAAACGAACTCCAACAGCGTTGATGGCCTGCTATTTTAAGGGAGGAACTGCGGAAGAACAGCCGGTCAGTCCTCAATTCCGCTGAGAGCTTTCCTGGCCTCTTCGATGAGCAATTCGTTCTCGACATTCCCGTTCATGACCTTGAAGTTGATTATCTCCAGGAACTTCTGGTTCAGGTGCCGGATAGCGTTTTTGCTCTTGACCTTTTTAAAGTCGATGGTGAGGTAATACTCCAGGCACCGCTCGTACTTTTCGTTAAAAGCCTATCTCAGGGAGAACGGAACCCGACTGATCCAAGATATCCCTGATAGCCGCCCACCACCGGCTGTGAAGATCGCCGCTTGAAACCATTCCATTTTGATCTCCTCCATTGCACATAGGTGAATAGATGCGGTCAAACAGGCCGATTTCCTACATTTTACCCTCCGAAAACGGCAACAACAACCCCAGGCTCATCCCTCCGCGTTGCGAGCAGGCATACAATACGGTATTATTTGTCGCAGAATGGGACGGATGAGCGTCTTGTGCGTCTCATAAGGAGACATTCTGTCAACTTTCGTGGAGGGAATACGCCCGGTGAGTCAAATCGGTAAATTCTTCTCAGAAGGGATTTCCTATAAATGTATAAAAGCGGTGTTGATGATCATGGAACCAGGCCAGCTTGACCCGCGGGGGATGGAAACCACCAGCAGAGCCGGCAGTGTTATATAGAAAACCAGCGACAGGAATTTTCAGCCGTCGTCATCATCCAACAGGCGGCCTTTCAGAACGTATCCCAGGCCGATAAAGCACAACAGGGGAACCAGTTTTACAGCCATTCAGTGTTCCAATAGCGCTACGGTTCGTTATTGATCCGGTCCGGAGAAAGCTGCTCTTCCCGCTCGAAGATAGTCTTACCGCTTTCGGTCTTCACACGAATACCCAGGTGCAGCGCGGAACTCGAAACCGGTTCCAATTTGAAATCAATTGTGAAACCGGCCGACACCGCCGAAGCAAAATCTATCATGTCACGTTTTTCGTCGCCGGAGCTTCGAACCAGGCAGTTTCCTTCACGGCGGTAGGTAACGGTAGTAGGAACAGGCACTCCGGTAGAATCGATGGCATTCACTTCAAGAGCCAGTCCGCCGAGAATGGCGGCCATGCTGCTGGAGCTTCGAATATCCTTTTTGAGATGTGAAACCAGGCTGTCCGATTCCCGGTTAAACCTGACCTGCAACTCTTCCCTGGCAGCCCGCCGGGAGAAATGCGACCAGGCAAACATCGCGGCCGCGACGGCCACCAGCAGCACGGCGGCTACCACCAGCGTTTCGATGAATGTGAAGCCGCGAGCGGCTGACCATTTTGAACTCTGGTACATCACCCGGTCATCTTGCCTCCGTGTATCGCTTTTTGATCTGCATACTAAAAAGCGGGACTGTCCACCTTGAGATAACTTCCGCTCTCCACCTCGCCATACGTTTCCAATACCACCTTGAAACCGCGTCTTATCCGGTCCACATACCTGAGACCCCTGGCCGGCGAATAATCACCGCGGCCGACCAGTACCATGGAATTGGGAACTTCCCTGCCCTTGAAATACAGGGGATTGTATGACTTGTCATCCGGCCGCTCCCAGATCAAAAACGGTTTTCCGTTAAACAAAACTTCGCTGCCGTCGGGGCGGTAGACACGGACCGCATACTTGGCCGGGTTATAGGTACTCAAGAAAACCTGCAGAGCAACGGGACCATCGCGCTTGGCGACATATGTTTCAGTGGCCGTGGGCGTCCCGCCGATGCCCGCCTGTGGAGGGGCAAGCGCCTGCTCAACGGTATCAGGCGGGACATCGATTCCCCGCCCGATGTTATGGGGGCTGCGAAGAAGATGCATGTATCCGTTCATGAAATCGGTAAGCGTCGGCGCTTCCAGGTCTTTCACCTCAACCGGCACGGAGTCCAGTTCCATCGGTGCCGTCTGCTCCGACCAGGATACCTCCCCGGTGTCAGCCTGCTCGAGGTTGGGCGTTTCAGCGTTTTCCTCCACGGTGTTGCCCTCCACACCGATTTCAAAAGAGACATCCGCCACCACCGGCACGGCCAGCAGAAAGAAGATCAGAACAATTGTTGCGAGTGAGTGAATGAAAACGACCGGGCTAATGTTGTTCGAGCTTGAAGACGAACTGCCGGTCTTCGAGATATTCTTTGAACTCATATCGTTTGGCTCCCGTCTCATCTATTCGCTCCACCGTACCTTCACTGTCTTTGACAACATACGTGACTTCACGCAGTTTCAGCCGTCCATCCGTATCCATGGAGGCGGTCTTGATACTGTAATTGCCTTCCTCTCCCTCAAGGACCACCGCGTTTCTAAGATCTTTTTTAAGCACCGCTTGCAGCAGTGCCAACTGCCGCCAGTACTCCTCCTGGCACTCATCACGCTGGCCGCTGCGTTTGGCACTCATCATGAAAAACACCACCATTGCCATGACGGTAACGATTATGGCAGCTACCACCAGCATTTCCACCAGCGTGTAGCCGCCTGCGTTTCTCGGCCCAGAGGGTATACCCGTACGGCGCTGTTTTTTTCCTGTCCTACCTGACAATCGGGTTCCACTCCTCCTCAACCATCAAGATGGTTAACCATCAGGATGGTGTTTCTCAATCTTACTTGACTATCTGGTTCCACTCTTCCTTAACCATTAACCGATAATTCCGGCGGTAGGTTTCCATGTTGGTAGGATCGAGCTGACGGTTGTAAACCAGCTCACGTTTTGAACGGTTGTTTCCCCGCGGAACGATAACCCTGTCAGCCGCCAGCAAGCCATTGATGTGAAAATTCTCCGGCAGACGGACCGTCCCGTTCAGGGCCACCAGGGCGCAGTCCAACCGTTGCGGCGTATCAACCAGGATATTGCCCGAGGTGGACACCAGGACCAGAAGATCCTCGGAAGGAGCGGTTATCCCGCCCCTGATCTCGATGTTGCCTTCCACCAGAATCGTGCCGCCGCCGCCATGGAGGACCTGAATCTGACCCCTGACCGTGAGATCCGACGACACCTTTACCACCCCGCTTATCCTCAGTGTCATAGTTGATTCCGTACGCCGCTGCATGAAGCTGAAAAGGGCATTCGAGTTGGTAAAGGTGTAGGAGCATTTTGGTGCGAGATAACGGGCAAAGTCGATTTCTCCGGGGCTGGCCCCTTTGAATACGATGTTTTCATCGGTGTCCAGCAGGGTGTAAATGCTCCCCCAGGCCATGGTGTGAAGGGGCTGATCATTCTGATCCACCTTGATCCGTTTCAGTACCGGAGGCTGGTCGGTGCCCGGTGGGAACGACTCCGGCTCGTGCACCAGGGCAGTTTCGATCTCCGAGGCTTCGTAGTCGGTCAGTTCCTGGTTACCGTGATTGTAAGGTTGCGACGCTACAAATGACATGAAGCGCTCGTAGCCGTTTTCACCATTATATCCGTCGCTCCCGAAGTTGTTCCGGATATACTCGATATTATCGGGGCTCCATTCCCCCGGCCAGTCATTGGAGTAAAACGTGGTTTCATCCAGGTACGGGAACACCGCTTTTTTATCGGTATCGTTGTTGTATAGTCCCTGTATACACGCCCACTTCCTGACCGCTTTACCCAGCACCATGGTCGGTGTGGTCTCCTCCTCGCTTCCGGCGAGATTCAATATCGATGAGAAGGCTGCTTCCCGCTCGTCCAGCAGCGACAACGGTTTGCCGGTGGCATCCTGCTGCAGCTCCTGGTACAGCCCGGTCTGGAAGGCATAATAGCTGAACTCTTCTCCCTCCTCCTCGCTGTACCTCTGGTTTTCAGGTGACAGATCATGCTGCGAGGGTATCCTGTTGAAACACATGTACGTTTTGAGCAGTGGGTCCTGGTAGTCTGGACGCCCGCCGCCCTTGGACAGGTTCAGTTCCCACGCCTGGTCTCCCCCCAGGTAGATCCAGCCCTGGGCGTCGATCAGGTCCCTGGCATCATCATCGGTCATAGTCTCGTCGAAGCCGCAACTCGAGCCGCTCTTGATGATAAAGGGTGCGCCCAGCATGGTATCGACACTGCGGGAATCCTTGATGGCATTGACCTGGAGGGTTCCCGGGCGGTTCAAAATGACGGCGAACTTGCCTATCACGGGCGGCGTGATGTTGACCAGTTTCATCTCGGTGAACAGGCACGTAGTAGAAGGGGTTTCACGATACACTGCCTTTGATGTAACCGAGATGGTGTAGGTAGCTTCCCGCGGATCGATACGCATGAACGTCTGGAATCCCTGGTCGGTTTGACTGCCCTCTATATGGAACGGACGTGCTTCATAGAGCGTGACAGACAGATCGAGGGACTGTATATCATCGTCCTCCATAGACTCCAGAAACTCATCTACCAGCGGAGACTGGAGGTTAAACTGCGCGCCGGATTTCCGGGGAAAACCTTCATCATCGAGCAGTTCCCGGACCACGGGAGCAATTTCTTCAGGAGCTTTTTCCCGCTTGGGGTAGGTTTCGGGGTTGCTGTCGTTGAGAAAGATAAACACCTGATCCAGAACATCCTTACCCGCTTCCAGGGCGGCAATCGACAGATAGTAGGCCCTTTCTTTGTCCGCCAGGTGAGACACCATGACCATGTGCTGGCTGCTGATGTACAACCTGGTGATGGCCAGTAGAGAGATGATGACGATAACCAGCAGCACCAGCGGCAAAACGAACCCCCGGTTCGATACGGACCTCCGGTTGTTCATGATCCGCCTCCGACTACGCCGCCTCCGGCTACGATGGTGTCCAGGGAGTAGTTGCGGATTTTCTGTTTGTCGGTTCCCTCCCACTTCACGGTAACGCAGGCCCGGAAGAAATCCTTCCCGTCACCGGGGTTGTCAAGCTTCATCATGCGGACGGACCTGGTAAAACCGGCGGGGGATTCCTGCACTCCCAGCTCTGTGGGAGTATACGGAGACGGGGCATCCGTGTCCGTAACTGAGTCAAACTCTCCTGGAACAGCCACCTTTTTCATCGCCGACAGGTAACTGTTGGCCAGGCTGGTGGCGATGGTCAGGCTGCGGGCGTTGGCAATGGTCCGGCTGCTGGTGGAGAAGAGCATACAGATAGGAGTAATGATCATCACCAGAATAACCGAGGCAACGAGCAGTTCGACCAGGGTGATGCCTTGTGACCGAAATAGTTTGATTAAGACCTCTCCTCTTATTTTAATGGACCAGACGATATTTTCCCCAAAGCATTGATCATTCCCTGGTTCACATTGCTGAGCTTGGCGTCATAGTTGCCGGATTTCCAGGTGGGGTCCCAGAGCGTCTTGTCGACATGCTCGAAGTGCCCGCCCACCTGTATGGCCTTGTTGGCATATTTCATGACTTTCCCGACATTCTTCGTGGTCATGGTATCCGCCCCGTCGGTGGACCAGATGACCGGCTTGCCGCCGCCCCGTCCCCCGATGGACCCGGGGCTGTTGACGTGATAGGCGACGATGTCGATGTTGGAATCACCCGCCGCCTGGCCGTTGGTGGAGACTACCTTCGAGCCTTTCTTGCCCTTAAGCTTTGCTTTCAGGATACCGGCTACCCAACTGTGCCAGCCCGCCGGTCCCAGACCGCTTTCGCCGCCGAACCCTTCCGGCTCGTTCATGATTTCGTAGATGACATTGCCGTAGTCTCCCACGGTGTCTACCACCTTTTCGATAAGCGCGCGGTTGATACGGGCGATTTTTCCTTTGGTCTTGAACACCGCCGGGCCCGAACCCGCCAGGCCGTTGACGTTGTTGCGGCTGTTGTAGGGGCTGCGGCCCCAGTATCTGGAGCCGTTTTCCACTCCGCATGAATCGAAGATGCAGAGCTGAACGACAATACCGAGCTTGTCCGCCGTGGCCACGAAGTTTTTCATCTTCTTGAAGTACTTTTCGTTGAATTTTTCCAGGTCGTACTTACCGCCGCGTTTGGCAAACGGCATCCCATCGGCAGCCCACTGGTAACAAATCCACGGTCTGACCATGTTGACTTTTGCCTTTTTAAGCTTTTGCAGGAACTTCTTCCAGGGGAACTGGTTGTCGGCCAGCAGACCGTACATCCCGTACGCTACCAGGGTCACCTTTTTACCGTTGAACTGTATCTTCTTACCCTTGACCGACAGCACACCGCCGCTGGGAGGAGGAGCGGTGTCGTCACCGTCATCACCATCGTCGCCGTCGTCGCCGTCACCGGTGTCATCATCACCGGCACCGCCGCCTTTAACCTTCATTTCCAGGGACGGATTGGCGCGCCCGAAGCGGCCTTTAAGCTGCAGGGTGATGACATCACCTTTTTTCGCCTCGTACTTGTAGGTACCCGGAGGATCGGTGGGAGACCAGTCACTGGCGTCAGGCTGGTACATCGAGCCCGATTCGTTCTGTCCATCGACCACCAGGGTGCCGGGATCGTTGCCGTGCTGGCGTTCCCAGTGCATCCACTGAACCTCAGTCCCGTCCGCCTTCTTGATGGTCACCGTGAGGGAGGCCGGGCCGTAGGTCGAAAGATATGGCGTGACCATGGCCACACCGTCCTCTTCGAAGGTGAATGATTCCGGGCCCCGATTGTCCTTGTCCAGGCTGATCACCGTTTTGCC
>CAZQHK010000068.1:0-9049 GCA_964593455.1 uncultured bacterium | reverse complement strand
ACCCCCGCAAATGCGAGATAAAACTGCCTGAAACTCGCGACCCCCGCAAATGCGAGATAGAATTACCCGAAACCCGCGACCCCCGCAAATGCGAGATAAAATTGCCTGAAACTCGCGACCCTCGCAAATGCGATATCGAGTTACCCGAGACCCGCGACCCTCGCAAATGCGAGATAAAACTGCCCGAGACTCGCGATCCCCGCAAATGCGAGATAGAGTTACCTGAAACCCGCGACCCCCGCAAATGCGGCGACAATCGTTGATGCTTCACCGGTGAGGTCGACCTGGAAAGGCGCGGTTCTAGCAGCATCTCTCCTGGCCGAAGGGGTATTTTCCCGGTGGACGGGGATACCTCTGAATCCGTCTATTGCCGCCTGCCTTTCCTACGGTTTGTTGGGTGTTGCGGCGCTCATTATTTTTATTCCCGATTGTAAGTCGAAAGACTGTTTTCGACCGGGTACCCTGGCAGCCCTGGTCCCCCTTGCCTGTCTGGCGATTGGCCAGGTCTCGCGACCGAACCAACTCCCCTTATTGACGTTGTTCTTTGCAGGTTCCGTCCTGTCGTTTCTTCCCGGTAATGCCGGCCGGTCCTGTCTGGAAGGAGTGCTGATAGTTCTACCCGCGCTCATGGTTAAACTGGCCGGAGTTTATACATCTCCAACACTAATTGCCGTTCTTTTTGCAGTCGGGTATTTGATAGGGGAGGCGATGCATCTCAAAGTGCGGGAAGTCTCCATTGAAGATCGGCTGAAAACCGGAGTGGAAAATGTATTCGGCCATAGTGGTGCCGGCGTGGCTGCGGGCTTGGTGTCGATATCCTTATTTCTTTTTGTTATTATTCTCCTCCGGCAACCGCCGGTTCCGGCTGCGTCCGGTTGTGTGCTGATCGATAATGGGCATGGAAGTACGGAACCTGTTACTGTTGGTCTTGATGAGTCTGAATTTCTCCGTGGTAATTTTGGTCATGGCCGACTGGTCTCTATCCTCGAAAAATGGGGGTTTACTGTGCAAATCCTGGAGGGTGAGTTAACTTCAGAAACACTTCAGGAAGGCGATGTACTGGTCTCGATTTGTCCGTCTAAACCGTATTTACCGCGAGAACTGGCAGCCGTTCACCGTTTTATCGAGGCCGGCGGCAGTCTTCTGGGAATTGGTGAGCACACTGATCTGGACGGGGTAATGTCATACCTTAACCCGATATTTGAACCGTTGGCAATGCAGCTATCATTTGATGCGGTGTATATTCCCTCGGGAACGGATCGGCACCTGGTATTTGCGAATCATCCGGCGGTCTCGGGTATAAACGAGATTTCAGTGAGCACGGGAGCCAGCCTGAATGGTACAGCTATGACTCCTCTCATATGGACCAGATCGGGGACGTTCTCCGACGACGGCAGGCGGGTGGGCGGAATCGGACGTCTTGGTAATCGGCTCCGGGACCGGGGAGAGACAGTAGGATTCCAGGTTTTGGCCGGTAGTGTTTTGTTTGGCCTAGGAAAAGCTGTTCTTCTCGGAGATTCCTCGTATTTTCAGAACACTAATTTATTTTGCAATAAGGCGTTTGCCTGGTCGCTTTTCAGTTGGCTGTGCCGTTCATCAGCCGGCAACCTTTTGACCACGTGGAGCCTGGTCCTGGTTTTAGTCACTACCTCGGTTCTGTTACTCGTACTGACTGCTCGTTTCAGGCCGGAGATTCGATTAGTTGCCCTGGTGATTCCAGTGGGTCTTGCCCTTTTCATTGGGGCGGGGGGAGACCGGGCCGGGCCTCCGGTGTTTCCGGAATCGACTGACCGTCCGGTAATTGCTCTGGATTTGGCCCATATTCCGAAATTTGATCTTTTCTTTCGGACGGATAACAAGATCGAGGGTCAATACGTCGATTCGGTTTGCCTGCAGATGGTTCGTCTTGGGTTGGAACCTCGGCTTCTTAACGGCAAAGGATGGGGAGATGAGGCTCTCTCCGGATGCTCGGGCCTGATTCTTACTCCATCCATGACCGAACTGGATGCTCTTGAAGAGTTAGAGATACGCAGTTTTATGGAGACGGGAGGACGGGTATTAGTGGTGGGCGGAAGAGACGGCACTCTGGGGGATTCCAGCTGGTTGACTCGGGTTGGCTGCCGGGTTGATCCGTCGCCCCTCTGGTTTCGGTTTCCGGTCAAACGGCTCGACGGTTTGACCGGCCGGTTTGCCTCTCCACCTTACCGGGCCCGATTTTCACCCGGAATGGGATTATTCCACCGGGTCAACCGTTTTCTTCTGGATGTTCCCGTTATGGTAGCCGGTGGAGAGCCGTTTCTCTCTCTGGAGGGATATCCGGTGGGAGTAAGAAAATCCGTCGGGCAGGGTGAACTCCTGGTAATCGGTGATGAAGAGCTAATGCTCGACGGGCATCTGGAAGATTCCCGGGGTATATTTGATGCCGACAAGGTCGTTTTTTGGAGAAACCTTCTGCAATACCTGGCGGGAGGTGAATCCCGATAAGCTTATCTGCTTTATTTCTATCTCTGGCCATGTGGTGTGCCGCCGCAGCCTGGTGGGGGATTTATCTTATCCGTCCTTTTCAACCGGAGACTGCCGTACTGATGAACAGTGTCCCTTGGCTGGTTGTGTGCTCGATCGTGATGGCCCTGGCTGGAATTAGTCTCAGGGACGGCAGGAACGGATGGTACTGTTCAGGTGAGGGTGTTTCCTGGTGGCAGTTCGTTGGTTCGCTTTTCTCGCTGGCAGTTCTTATCAAGATCGCTCCGTCTCTGAACGGTACGCTCATACTAATAGCGGTATCCATCGTAGTCTGGCTTGCCGGTCGCGCGGCGGGCTTCGGTTGGATTGTTTCTCTGGCCCGGATAAGTATGTATGGGGGGCTCGGCTTGGCGATGGCTGAGGCGGTGGCCTGGCAGCTAAGACTTCGTCCTGTGCTTTTTATGAGCACCTTTTCGCGTCTGACCGGCAGGTTACTTTGTTGGATGGGATACAAGGCGGTGGTGGCTGGTGATACGGTGACCGTTCTCTCATCTTCCTTCATAGTTGATCAGGTTAAAAGTGGTCTCGTGGTGCTGCCTTTTTTCGTGCTGCCTTTTTGTGCCTTGTTGTTGGAAGTAGCTAGCAACCGAAAAAAATCACGGGTTCTAAAGGCTACCGTAATCGGATTTTTGGCCGCCGCCCTGATCCTGGCCGTCAGGATGGTCGGCCTGGCTGTTCTTTCGTTTAGCGGCCGGTTCCCGGTGGCCTCCGGCCTTTTTACATCTCTTTACTGGTGGGGTGGGGGAGGAATGGATCTCCTGGTGTGGCTGGCTCCCGTGACGTTGGTCTGGGGAAGGCTGCTTACCTGGGTTCCCGGTGCAAAACCGGGTGAGCTCGGACTCGGAATCGATACCGGGCAGGAAATATCGTCTCCGGATATATCCCGGCCGCCGAAATGGGTCAGAAACCGCGCCTGGACCTTGATAAGCCTGACCGGCGCGCTGGTACTCTGGGCGGCGGCCTGGTGGTGCCCGGGCTGGCAGACCTTTGTTCCGTTCGAGATTTATATCGATGAAACACACTCCGCCTGGGAGCCCACCTACGTTGAGCACTCTTCTGAGTCGTCCTTCGATCCGGAGAACAACTACCGGCTTTTTCTTGAACGGATGGCCAGGGCGTTCGATATCAGGATACTGATGCCGGCCGAAGGTGGCTACCCGATGTCGAGACGGTTACCATCTCGGGTTAAGGTCATTCAATGTGCCGATAGTCTCGATGAAATTTATCTGAACCTCCCGGTCCACGCCGTGCTGATCATTAAGTGTCCCACGAAGGCTTATTCAGATAAGGAAATCGAAGCAGTCGAACGGTTTGTGCACCGCGGCGGATGCCTGTTTATGATCGGGGAACATACTAATTCATTTCTCATGAATGATAACCTTTCATCTCTCTCAGAACGTTTCGGTATTCATTTTAACCGTGATTCAATATACGGTATCACCGGTTCCTGGCCGCTGACGGTAATGGCCGATTACCGTCTCCATCCGGTCACCGCACCGATGTCGGCTTTCATGTGGGCTACCTCTTCAAGTCTGCGCGTGTCCTCGCCGGCGGTTCCGTTGATCGTTTCTCCTCCGGCGGGTTTTTCCGACAAATGGAATCCTCATCGTAGAAACTTTTTCGGAAACCTCTCTCCCGGTGCGGACACCGGGTTCGGGAGCCGTGTCTTGGCGGCAGTCACCCGGCATGGACTCGGTAAGGTGCTGGCGTTTACCGATTCCACTTCTTTCAATAATTACATGATCAACACTCTCGGACGGGAGACATTCATCGACGGGCTGTTTTCATGGTTTGGCAAAGGTCCTTCTTTTAACTATCTTCTGCCGCTGGCGTTGGCGTTGACCCTGGGACATTTGACGCTTCTCAAGGGAGGTACGATGTCCGGGAGGGTATGGCGGGTCCGGACAGCGGCGATCCTACTGCCGGCGGCGGCTATGGGGTCCTGTCTCGGTCTGATGCTCGCGGAGGCTGCGTCCGGTGATGTTTTTTCGCTGCGAAGATCGGCCTCTCCGGCTTTACTGGTGGACGCATGCCACGATTCGCGCCAGACCATGATGGTCGGACCTCACACGGATATCATGGGGCCCGATAGCTATGACCGGTTCTTCCTGGCCATTTCTCGCACCGGCAATCCTGTGCGTTTTGTCTGGCCTGGACCGGTAACGGCAGCCGATCTCGAAGGCAGCCGGGTTTTTCTGGTGGTGGCGCCGACCAGGTCGTACCGGAGAACAGAGCTTACATTGATAGAGAACTATGTCAAACGTGGCGGTCGGCTGGTGCTGGTTGATGGTAGCGATGGAGACGGGACGATCAACCGGTTGGCTGGTTTGTTTGGACTAAATTTTCGTTCCCCCGGCGGATTCGGGCCGTTGACCGGAAAAACACCTTTACCGTCACCGACTATTGTTAATGGCGGAAAAATACTTCTCACCGTACAGGATCTTCCGGTAATAGCCGTGAGTGAAATAGGAGAGGGCTTCGTTCTTGCTATCGGGGATGACACGGTATTCTCTTCCCTGAATCTACGCGGCGCCGAGCTGGATGAGATTAGACCGTTGCTCTGTGAGTTGATCGATCTTCTGTTCAGGGGAAAGCCTGATGATTTGAACCGGCTTCAATGGAGTCTCCTGTTACAGGAAGGCAACTAGGTCCGCATATTTTACCCGGCAGTATGATACAGTGGTCACTCTTTTTTATTGTATAATTGATCTATCAGCTCGCATATTTCACGTGATGTAGGCACACTGGTGAAATATGCGGGCTAGCAGGTCTTTAAAGGAGAAGAATCCGTATGAGAGTGTATCATGCTGTATGGTTTATCGCAGCTGGTGAAACGTCGGCCCGGATTGATGAATATTCCCAATAAAAAAGAGTTTCTTTCCCTGTCTGAGAAAAACAGGCAGTCTATTACCCGCCGGATAGAGGAGTACATGTTCTGGTGTTGTGTCCCGCTCAATGCTATGTGGGCCGGTGCTCAATACGGTGTGTACCTGGCCGCCACCGGCCAAGCTGTATATATCAACAGGTACATGGCTGTGGTGTTCATCGGCCCGGTGCTGGCTATCATGGTCATGTCGACAATGTTTGTTATACGTTTGAAACAGGCTGTCGAAGCCGCCGCCAGGCAAGAGAAGATACATGGCGTCAAGGCTGTCAAAGAATAGTTTGTCAGAACTGTCGGCCGGGCGCGTTTTTTCAGTTCTTTACATGAATGGAGTGACATAAAACGAGGCTTAGAAGAGCAAAATTTGGTCGCGGCGTTTCCTTCGTACGCGTGCTTCTGCTCACCGGTGTGTTCTATCTTTTGACCGGTTGCGGCCGGTTGGGCGGAAATGACCTTGAATCTATGATTTTAAAGTCCACCGGAGAATTATTCCTGCTCAAGGAACCCGGGACGGAGATGTCAATAAAAACCGGAGACACCCTGTCTCCCGGGGCCGGGCTCAGGACCGGGAAAAACGGACGCGCGCTGGTAGGGATCTTCGGCGGTACAAAGGTCCGTTTGGAACCGGAGACCGAAGTCATGCTTCCTGGAAAGTCGGGGGGGAACGAACCTGGCACGATCCACGTGATGATTAAAATAACCAGAGGCGTGATGATTTTATTCGTTCCATCAAGCCGCTCAGACAGCACGTTCGGTGTTGAGACCGAACGGGTGAGTCTATCAACACGGGACGGCTCCTTTCTGGTCAAGGTACGGGAAAACAAATTACAGATAGCGGTAGGGAAGGGGACTCTTCAGGTCACAGACAAACGGTCCGGCGAGAGTGCCGGTCTTAAAGAAAAACAGAGTCTCACCATGACCCGGTACACTATCCGGTTGCGGCCGGAAAGCTACGATTGGGAGACCGAGAAGGAACTGTTCGATCTTTCTATACCCGAATAATTCACTAATCTTCAACCGGAGCTTTACACGCCGAAACAGGTACCTGTGCTCTGAGCTATATCGATCAACGGATGGTCCAGAGGGACTCGTTTGATATCGCGGGTGGCGGCTTCCATAGTGACAGGAACAATCTTCCCTTTTTGGTAGGCCGGCAGGTATCCGAATTTCTCTTCCGCGGCCAGGTCGAGAGCTATTCCTCCATACTGGGTAGCCAGTATCCGGTCGAACGCGGTCGGCGTACCGCCCCGCTGCAGATGGCCCAACGAGGTGACCCTGGTTTCACAACCTACCTGCTCTTCGAGTTGAGCCGCTACCACGTTGCCGATTCCTCCCAGTCTGATGGAATCGGTGCTGTCGTGTACCTGGCGTTTGATGACCAGTTCGCCCTGGTAGGGTTTTGTCCCTTCCGATACCACGATGATATGGAATCGTCGTCCGGTGCTCTTTCTCCACTTGATGAACTCACGGATTTTTTCGATCTTGTAAGGAAGTTCCGGAATCAAAATAATATCACCGCCACTGGCTACTCCGGAGAAAAGCGCCAGCCAGCCCACATACCGTCCCATGGTTTCCACCACCATGGCCCGGTGGTGTGATTGGGCGGTCGTGTGAATGCGATCGATTGCCTCGGTGGCTATGGAGACTGCCGAATCGAACCCGAACGTATAGTCGGTTTCCATGACGTCATTGTCGATGGTCTTGGGCACGCCGATGGTTGGAATTCCTTTGTCGAGCAGTTTCCTGGCCATGATCAGGGTCCCGTCGCCGCCGATGCAGATCAACGCGTCGAGCTTGTGTTTCTTGAAAACCGTGACCGCCTGGTCGGAGCGGTCGGCCATGATTTTATTGCCTTCCTTATCCTTTTTTCCCGTTGGATAACGAAAGGGATCGGCTTTGTTGGATGTTCCCAGGATGGTGCCGCCTTGAGTTAAGATCCCTGAGACCCTGTCGAAATCAAGAGAAACGGTTTTGTCTTCCATCAAACCCCAGTAACCGTCCAGAAAACCGGTAACCTTAATCCCATAGAGACTTGTTGCCCGCTTGACTACCGCTCTGATAACGGCATTGAGTCCCGGGCAATCTCCGCCGGCAGTAAGTATTCCAATTCGTTTGACAGGGCTTTTTCTGGTGTTTTTGTACATTGATGGACTCCTTTCATTCCACACCTGGTGCCAGGATATATGCACTACATCTTTTGTGGCCAGTTCCGCGCGAATTGTATGATAAACTGGAAGTCCAGGTCAAATCTATCGTCAAACTCATGATATAATTTGTAGCTTGAGCTTTATGGTCGTCTGATGTAAACTTCAGTAGCCCTGCCATATAAAGTAACTGCATGTCGATAATGAATGGAGTCGGATATGGATACGAAACCGTGCGTGTCCCAATTTGCCGACCTCCATATGCATTCCACCTATTCAGACGGACGGTTTTCTCCCGGCCAGCTCGCGGCCCTGGTTGCACAGGCCGGCCTGGCAGGATTTTCCGTTACCGATCATGAAGATGTACGGGGAGTCCTGGAAGCGGCGGCGGCGGCCAAGGAACGGGGATTGGAATTCATATCCGGAATTGAAATCAAATGTTATCTCGATGATGAAGAATTCGAATTACTGGGATACGGATTTGATCCTGCCAGCGCTGATATTATCAAAATATGCAGTGAAGTCAGGCAGATGCGCGAGAATCGAATCCCGATGATCCTGGCGGCACTGAAAAAGGCCGGTGTTGAAATCACCCTGGAAGAAGTCCTGCAGGAAGCGGCTGACGGCACACCCGGCCGGCCGCATGTCGCGTCGGCGCTGGTAAATAAAGGGTTGGCGGAAAATATCCGCGAGGCTTTCGAATTGTATCTCGGCCGTCATCAGGCCGGTTACATCAGGCGGCCGGCCCAACCCGTTCAACGAGTGCTGGAAGTTATCCATGGGGCCGGCGGAGCAGTGGTGCTGGCCCATCCGGGGATTATCTACGGCGTCAAAAACGTGTACGATCTCATCAGGAGAATGGCCGGGAGGGGAATTGACGGCCTGGAGGTCTGGTATCCATACAAAACCACCGGGCATGGCCTGAGAGACGATATCACCAGCATCGATGGTTTTCAGCGTTTAATGAGTGAATTAGCTGATGAACTGGGCCTGATTCCTACCGGCGGCTCTGATTTTCATGAACACGGCGGCACTGCCGGCGGTGGAGAAGACATCGCTATCGCCAAATGTCCTCTCCAATCTCTTGAGCATCTCAAAAGTTGAGCCGGTTATAAGAGGTGAACAGAATTTCACTCCGGATCCTGTTGTCGTGACTTTTCCTTGAGTTTTCTGATCTTTTCCAGGATACTCTGATAGGGTTTGTAGTGTTTCCGGGCGTAGTTGAGGTTCGCCTTTTTACGTACATTCTCGGTTACTATCTCCGCCAGTACGTACTGCACTTCGGGACCCAGGTCGTCGAACAGGATATTTCCATCAAGGTAGCTGCCTACCGCCCTGATTCTTTTCATCCGTTCCCGAAGCCTGGGATGTGTGCTGAAGAGTGGAGAACCTGACAGAATACCAAGGATTTCACTCGCCTTACCGCCTTGTTTCTGGTACAAAGCCTGGAAGAAACCGGCGCCCGCATACGGATCATAACCGGCCTGATAAGCGTAGA
>CAZQHK010000067.1:0-10300 GCA_964593455.1 uncultured bacterium | reverse complement strand
TCCTGGGGGCAACCATGCGATTCAAAATTGAGTACCAAAAGTATTCTCCTACGGTAGGCCCGGTCTCCCGGGCTCCGCGAGGAATCACATCGTCAACAATACCTGCCACATCTATATCCTGATCGATCTGGTTGGCCAGCCACAAGGCCCCGAACTCCTCGACCTTGAGCGTTTTCTTACCTCCTGATTTACCACTGGCCAACTCCCGAACTTTTTCCGGCGATCCGATATAGACCTGAGAAATAACCTTCGGTTTACCCTTGACCCTGGCGATCTCTCGCACGTATAGATAGGGTCTTCCGTTCTTGCGCTTTACATGGAAGTGTGCCATGTTTTCACTGTAATCAATTAGGTCTTACACGTCAACAGGAAAAGTAAAGAAAAGTGATATTATTTCTGTGATTTGAGCATACTGAAGATGGAAAAATTTAGGGGCATACGGTTTTAAATGTTGAAAAGTGGCTATTTTATTGGGTTATCTGCCTGTTGCGTAGGTTTATCTCTGAAACTCCTGTTAAACATGCTTCGCTTGAACTGGCTTATGGTACCTTCAACCGCCGGTCGCAACCGGCATTTCTGCCGGTAATCGTCTTCACTCAACTGCTGACGCCGCCGGGCCAGAACAGCCTGTCTGTCATTGTAGAGAAGACTGTAAAACTTCTTCATTTTCCTGACACGGCACATCGCCAACAGCGGGCATCGTCGACACGTTTCAAGGGGGAAATGAGCCTGGCTTCTTGAGCGGCTGGCCGGTCCAGCCGAGGTTTGGTGCTGGCTTAAACTTAGTTTTTGCACGGGAGCCAATCTTTAAAAAAGTTCGGGTTTTAGACACGCAAGCGGAGACAATTTCTCTCGTAAGGAAATATAACGAGGCCTTTTTGGCGGCTAGACTCTAATCCAGGTAGTATTCCCGCAGCTGCTTGCTCCGGGAAGGATGTCTGAGTTTTCTGAGCGCCTTGGCTTCGATCTGCCTGATCCGCTCCCGGGTGACCCCGAAGATCTTGCCAACCTCTTCCAGGGTGTGGGGGCAACCGTCCTCCAGGCCGAACCGGTACTTGAGGACCTTCGCTTCACGTTCCGTGAGAGAGCTGAGTACCCGCTTGATCTGAGACTTGAGCATGGCCTGGAAGGCCGAGTCCATAGGAGACTGGGCTTCCTTGTCCTCCACGAAATCGCCCAGCAGACTGTCCTCCTCGCCGATGGGGGTCTCGAGCGATATAGGATCCATGGCGGTTTTCAGAATTTCTTTTACTTTAAAAACCGGAAGTTGGGCCGCCTTGGCAATTTCATCATGCGAGGGATCACGGCCGAAATCCTGGGTCAGGCGCCGGGAAAGTTTCCTCAGCTTGTTGATGGTTTCCACCATGTGTACGGGTACTCGGATGGTCCTGGCCTGGTCGGCGATAGCGCGGGTGATAGCCTGCCTGATCCACCAGATGGCATAGGTGGAAAACTTGAACCCTTTGCGGTACTTAAACTTTTTGACGGCCCGGATCAGGCCCTGGTTTCCTTCCTGTATCAGGTCGAGAAACAAGAGGCCACGCTTGGTGTACTTTTTGGCCACACTTACCACCAGTCGCAGGTTGGCATTGATCAGTTTCTGCTTGGCTTCCTCGTTTCCCTGTTCCACCAGGACAGCCAGGCGGCGCTCTTCCTTCGGATCGAGAAGCGACACTTCACCGATGGCTTTGAGATACATCTTGACGGAGTCTTCCAGGGCCTCGCGGTCGGTTTCCTGGCCAACATGTTCGTCTTTCCGGCGTTTCTGGCGGGCGGCTTTGAGAAGGCTATGACGGCGGCGCTGCTCATCCTGGACTTCGATACCGGCCTCCATAACCGATGTCAGAAGTTCGTCAATCTGTTCCGATACCAGTCCCTGGGGTAGATGATCGTTGATCCAGCGGTAGCTGAGAACTCCATTTTTGCGGCCTTCGGTTAGACAATCGCTACGCAATGCCGCCATTTGTTCTTTGGTGATTTCCACCGTGACCTGTTTTTTGGGCGGCCGCTTACGGCCGGATTTTTTTTTGTTGACCCTTACCGCCACTCTTTTTACTCCCGTTCATTCGACAAAATTCGCTTCGTTCACCCTGGTACGTTATATCCGTTACTTGTTCAGATAATCATAATCAATGTCTTCTTCGATCTTCCGTGTCTTTTTATCAAACTCGGATAGCTGTTTACGGAGTTCCAGGTATTGTTCCAATTCTTTACCTTCCAACCCCTGTTCGAGTTTTTCATCAATTTCTCCCAGTTGTTCAATTTTCTTAACGAGTTGCCGACGATTTATTTTCAACCGTCTGAGCAAAAGTACCGACATAGAATTCTCGAGCACTTTTTCCGGCGCCAAGATAACTTTTTTAAGTAACAGTAGATAAGTCAATTGATCTACAACACTCTGATCTCTACTGTCAAGCAATGTTTTCCATTCAAACGGTTGTTTTTTCTTCACTTTTCCCAGTATATGGGAAACCAGCTTTTTACATTCAGGCTCTGAAAAATGTTCTAAATCCAGTGCAGGAAAGGCTTTTTCCATCAATTCAGGATGATTCAATACGATGTTGAGCACGAATTTTTCCGCCTTCACATATAAACTGTCAGAACGAGTGAGGGATGTGACCAGATCTTCATTTCCGGCCGCGACCCCACCCCGCTCGAGATGCCGCTGCAGGGAAGCCCTGAACGCTTTCTCCGGGAAAAGAGTCGGATCTTTCATCTGAAACCGGTCCGCCAGCTGTTTTACATACTCTTCCCTGATAACGGGATCCCCTTCTCTAGACAATATCGGCGCAATGACCCTGATTACCTGAGACTTTCCTTCAGGAGTGGATATATCGCGGCCGGCGATCTTCCGATCAAGCAGGTATTCCAACAGCGGCACACTGGTATTAAAAAACTCTTCCAGAGCGGCTTTCCCGTGCTTTTTAAGAAAACTGTCAGGATCTTCTCCGTCGGGCAAAACCAGGACTTTGACTCCCTGAAGAGTTCCCCGCCCGACCAGGTCCTGGGCACGTTCGGCCGCTGCCCGACCCGCTGAATCTCCATCGAAAACAAGTACTACTTCCTCGGCCAGATTTTGAAGCTGTTTTACTTGTGTAGCCGACAAAGCCGTACCCATGGAAGCCACCGCGTACGATATGCCCTGCTCGTGACAGGCGATAACATCGGTGTAACCTTCCACCACCGCCGCCCGACCCGTTTCCCTGATGACCATGCGGGCTTTATCATATCCGTACAGGGTACTGCTCTTTCGAAATATATCCGTTTCGGACGAGTTGAGATATTTTGGTTCGCCTTCCCCTAATATTCGTCCACCGAAGGCCACTACCCGGCCGCCGGTATCTCTGATAGGGAACATCAACCGTTCCCGGAACCGATCGTATATATTTCCGGTGTTTTTATTTCTCACCACCAGGCCGGAGCTCTGCAGAATCTGCTCCGGTACCTTTTTAGCGCGGGCCAGTTTTAGCAGATGGTCCCACCCGGCCGGAGCATAACCGAGTTTGAAAGACTCCCACACTTTCTTGTTGAGCCCGCGTTTGGTGAGGTAGTTCCGAGCCGGGGCGCCGCCTGTCTTATCCATGAGAATCTGATGGTAGTACACCGACGCCATTTTGTTTACCCGGTAGAGCAGGTCCCGGTCACCGACAGCCTGCTGGTCCAACTCCAGCGGTACGTTCGCCCGTTCGGCCAGGCGGCGGATTGTCTCCGGAAAACTGAGATTTTCCATACTCATGAGAAAGGTAAACACGTCTCCGCCCTTGCCGCAACCGAAACATTTGAAGATTTTCAAATCCTGGTTAATCGAAAAGGAAGGGGTCTTTTCGTCGTGAAACGGACAGAGAGCCAGAAACCGCGTTCCGGATCGTTTCAGCGACAGGTACTCGGAGATCAATTCAACGATATCGATTCGTTCCCGGATCTCCTGTTTGATCGAGTCATCGTACCTCATGGGGTTTCACATCTCTCTGTTGTAAAAGACCAGCCTTCTCCTTCATACACAGAAGCAGCAATCAAGGTATGAGATATCGTTTAAGCACACCGGTAGAGAAGATACCTGCCTTGACCCGGATTCTAGAAAAATAGCGGTACAAACACCAGGGACACGATACTCATAAGTTTGATCAGGATATTCATGGACGGACCCGATGTGTCTTTAAGAGGATCGCCCACCGTGTCTCCCACCACTGCGGCGGCGTGGACCGGAGTTCCTTTTCCACCCAGGTTGCCTGCCTCGATGTATTTCTTGGCATTGTCCCAGGCCCCGCCGGCATTAGCCATGAAAACCGCCATTAAAAATCCGCTGATCAGGGCACCGGCCAGTAATCCGCCCAAAGCCTTGGGCCCCATGAAGATCCCTACCAGAATAGGCACGACCACGGCCATGGAAGCCGGTACTATCATCTGCCACAAGGCGGCATCAGTGCTGATAGAGACGCAAGAAGCGTAGTCGGGTTTCGTGGTGCCTTCCATAATACCTTTAACTTCTTTGAACTGGCGGCGAACCTCCTCGATCATACGAAAGGCGGTCCGTCCCACTGAGCTCATGGTCAGAGCACCGAAGACATACGGGAGCAGGGCCCCGATAAACAGGCCTATGATAACTTTGGGTTCGGTGATATCGATGGAAAAAACTACTCCTCCGGCTGCCTGTTCACAGGCGGCGGTGTAGGCGCTGAAAAGTGCCAGGGCGGTAAGAGCGGCGCTCCCGATGGCAAACCCTTTACCGATAGCGGCAGTGGTGTTGCCCACCGAGTCGAGCTTGTCGGTAACTCCCCGGACCTCGGGCGGCAGTTGGGCCATCTCGGATATGCCGCCGGCATTGTCCGCGATGGGCCCGTAAGCGTCCACCGAGATAGTCATACCTGCCGTAGAAAGCATCCCTACCGCGGCGATGGCGATCCCGTAGAGTCCCGCCAAATGGTAAGAGATGAAGATGGCGACACAAATCGCCAACACGGGTACGATGGTGCTGATCATCCCCAGGGACAGACCGGCAATCACGACGGTAGCCGGCCCCGTCTGGGCCGATTCTGCCAGATCCTGCACCGGTTTGTAATTGTCAGCGGTATAGTACAGGGTGACCACCCCGATGACCACGCCGGCCAAAAGACCGGCTACGATGGCCCAGAATACGTTTATAGCGGCAATACCGAAGGTCGAACCGATCATGAAACGAGTAGCGAAGAAAGCCCCGATAATGACGATCACACTGCTCACGATAAGTCCCATCATCAGCGCTTTCTGCACTTTCCCGGTTTCCTCGGTGCGAACGAACAAGGTTCCAATAATCGTGGCTATTACGCCGATGGCTGCCAGGACCATGGGCAGCATAATACCGGCGGAGGAACTCGCTTTTACTACGCCCAGCGCCATGGCGGCCACAATGGATCCCACAAATGATTCGAAGAGATCGGCCCCCATACCGGCGACATCGCCCACGTTGTCACCGACATTGTCAGCGATTACGGCCGGGTTGCGGGGATCGTCTTCTGGAATACCGGCTTCAACCTTGCCGACCAGGTCAGCTCCCACATCCGCCGCCTTGGTGTAAATACCGCCGCCTACCCGAGCAAAGAGTGCTATTGACGATGCACCCAGGGCAAATCCCTTGATAATGTCAACCGTTTCCGCATCCGGACGTCCTTTGAATATCATGTAGAGACCGCCCAGGCCCACCAGGCCCAGGCCCACAACGGTCAAACCCATGACTGCCCCGCCCGAAAAAGCTACTTTCAATGCCGGTCCGACACCTTTACGGGCCGCCTGCGAGGTCCGGCTGTTGGCCTTGGTGGCGATCTTCATTCCCACAAATCCCGCCAACCCGGAACAGATAGCGCCGGCCACAAAACAGAGAGCCGACCCGGGAGAAATAAATTTCCCTAATATCACTGCCATGACTACCACAAAAATGGCGATAATCCGGTATTCCCGGGAAATAAATGCCATTGCTCCCTCTGAAATAGCCGAGGCGATCTCTTCCATTTTCTCATTCCCGATTGGACTTTTTACCACCCGTATGGCGAATAAGACAGCGCCGATTAACCCGATCACACCGCCGATAATCGGTGCCAAGTATAAATAATTCTGTATTCCTTCCATGATAAATCCTCCTTCATAGTGATATGGTGTTTTTCATTTCCCAGTTGGGGCCGTATATCCTTACAGACTTGCGATAATAAGCCGACCGCCTGCCCATCGATTATTCACGGTTCGACGGAATCAGGCGGAATTCTACCCTGATATTTCAGTTGTTGACATCAAAATGTTTGCGTTTAAGTATCTCCCCCATAACAATTCCTTCGACCAGTTTCTTCCGGTCAAGGGGCTTGTTGAGAAATGTCAGTCCCTGGAGATGGTGCTGTTGATGATGCTCTATTTTTCCCCTTTTTCCCCGCACTCGGGTGAGCAGGTTCTTATAGTAGCGCTCTTCTTTGCTCCCCGAAAGTGCCCGCCCCATAAGCCAGTCAAGCTTCTGTTCGAGATCACGAACCTGCTTCTCGGTCGGGTAGCGGCCGAGTAATTCCCGTTCGGCCCGCTGGAGCTTACCGTCGTACAAGGCATACAGATTGTCTTCCCGGGCCAGTTTTTGAACATTACGGGTATCATCATCATGTTTCTTCATCGCGGATTTTCTTTTTTTAACCCGATGGCGTTTCCGGTAGGACTCAGCCGGTCGGCTGAGTCCCTGTGTTCCGGCGGTTCTCGGTTCCCAGGAATTCAGCTGTGTCTGGAATTGATCGATAGAGTCGGATACTTTACCCACCAGTGAGCCGCCGGCTTTCTTCATGATATTGGCGATAACAACTATGACAAATATAACAACGATTACACTGAAATCATTCATACCATTCCACCTGTTTCAGAAGTGCCCCGAACGGGCAGGCATGAAACTGCTACATCAAAGAGACACTGCTGCCGCCACCCATTTTGGAGATCGAAGCACGCATGCCTGTGTCAGCAATGATGTTCTTTAACTGATAGTAATCCATCAGCCCCATTTTGCCGGAGCGAAGCGATTCGGAGATGGCCAGTGGCACCTCTGCCTGGGCAGCCACGACCTTTGCTTTCATCTCCTGCTCAAGCGCTTTCATCTCCTGCTCCCTGGCCACTGCCATGGCACGACGCTGCTCGGCTTTGGCCTGGGCCACATCTTTGTCAGCCTCTGCCTGGTCTATCTGGAGCTCGGCGCCGACATTTCTTCCCACGTCCACATCCATGATATCGATGGACAGTATCTCGAAAGCGGTACCGGCATCAAGCCCTTTTTCCAACACGTGTTTGGAAATTTGGTCCGGATTCTCCAGGATCAATCCATGTTTATCAGCGGAACCGATAGCCGTACATATACCTTCGCCGACCCGGGCCAGAACCGTTCCTTCCCCGGCACCGCCCACCAGTTTCTCGATATTAGCCCGCACCGTCACCCTGGCCACCGCTTTGATTTGAATACCGTCTTTGGCCATGGCCGCCACCTCACCGGTGGTGATAACCTTGGGATTTACGCACATCTGAACGGCTTTCAGCACGTCCCGGCCGGCCAGGTCAATAGCCGCCGCCTTCTTGAAATTGAGAGGAAAACCGGCCCGACTGGCGGCAATAAGAGCACTTACCACTTTCATGACATTTCCGCCTGAGAGATAGTGTGTTTCAAGGTCCCCTGCGCTCACCGGGATTCCGCCTTTGACCGCCTGGATCAACGAAAGCACGATCCCCGAAGGCGGTACACGTCTCATACGCATTCCCACCAGGTTGCCGAGACTGATAGTTACCCGTGAAGCTACAGCAGCTATATAAAGGGGGATCGGTACGATATAAAGCAGCACTGCTAACCCAAAAATAACTCCAACAACGATTATTCCCGCAAACTCTCCTATGCCATCCATCAGGCCACCTTCTCTCCTTCATTGTCCGATGAATCAGATACGCTATTTCCCATCTGATCGTGTTCTTTCTCTTCCATGCGGACTACCACAACTCGATTGCCTTCAACTTTAATAACCTTGATCTCTGTATCGCTCGGGATGAACTCACCTTCGCTGACCACGTCCACTCGGTACCCTTTGATTTCAGCCATACCTGCCGGTCTCAAGAGCGTGATGGTTTTGCCGGTGGCGCCGGCCATTTGCTCCAGATTCTCATTGGAACCGACATAACCGGCTTCGCTCTTGAAACTCGATTCAAGAATCAACCGCCGGCCGAGAGCTGTTTTAGGAAGGTACTTGATGGCCATGACCACCAATCCCGCACTGACGATAATCGACGAGAAAATAAAAGTCATTGCCGTGTTTACCGCTATACTTTGAGCAATAAAAGCGGCAAAAATAGCGTATCCGATACTGAATACGATGGCTGACAGGCCGACTACGCCGGCCAAACCGAATCCCGGGACCAGGAGAAATTCCACCAGCAACAGCAACAATCCACCTACCAGTAATAAAAAAAGTATCGCCCAGGGATCCATGATCCTCACCTCCGTTAGACTTGTTCTTGTTTCTTGCGTACAACCACCCGTACTCCAGCCACCTGGTGAACGAGTAAGGCATCTCCTTTATTCAGGTAATTTCCTTCCGTGACAACATCTGTTCTCCGTCCGTTGAGCCGAGCCAATCCGGAAGGTCTGAGATCGGTCAAAGCCACTCCTTCGGTTCCCACCAAATCGGACAACTCTTCGGGTACGGCCAGATATCCTGCTTCCGTGGCCACTTCCTCGGCCAATGTCAACTGGCTCCACACCCGTGAACGGGGTAGGTACTTGATAGTAAAAAAAACCAGTACCGATAGTACTACCATAGAACCCACGATGTGGAACGTCATCTGAGAATAATTGTATTGACATAACCTGGCAAACGACCAGAGTACCCCGCCGCCAAGCGCGGCGGCGCCCGTAAGGCCGGCTACACCAAACCCCGGTATGACAAAAATCTCCACGGCCATCAGCACAATTCCAAATATCAGAAGAAAGAATACTTCCAAGCCGGCCAGGCCGGTGAGATACTGTGCCCAGAAATACAAAGACAGGCACACCACACCGCCACCGCCCATGAACCCGATTCCAGGGCTGGTAATTTCGGCGATAAGCCCCCAGAAACCAAGGGTGAATAGAATAGCGCTAACCGTGGGATTCGTGAGGAATCTGACCAGCCCTTCGGCCCAGTTCGGTGACTCGACCCTGATCGTTGTGCTTTTGCCGAACCGGTCTTTCACGTAAGATTCCAGGGTGTCGTACCTGGCTTCTGCGATATCCAGTTCAAGCGCTTCTCCAGTGGTGAGCGTCAACAGGGTGCCGGCCGGAGCAATTTTTTTTAACAGTTTTATGTCCTGGCCATCCTTTTTCATTTTCTCGAAACTATCCGCCAGCATAGCCTTCCTGGTACCTTCATGCGAAATCCAAACCACATCAAGATCCCGATCTACCATGGCTTCGACCAGGAAAGGGTCACGTCCACGCTTTTCTGCGATTTCCCTGAGTTGTGCCCGCATGTATGTTAAAATTTTTTCCTTTCGGGGAATCGGTTCGATATCGCCAATAGTGGCACTGGGTGCCATAAAAATTTTTTCAGTGGCCAAAGAGATCATTGCCCCGGCAGAAATTGCTTCCCGGGATACAAACGTTGCCACAGGTATATTTGCCGCGAAGAGAACGTGTTTGGAAATAACGGCGGCATCTACCCGTCCGCCAGGCGTATCCATGTCGAGAATAATCCCCTTGTACCCCGCCTGTTCTGCTTCTCCCACTACACGTTTCAGAAAGCTCGAGAGGCCAAGTTCAATCGTTCCATGAACGGGAACCACAACAATACTATCAGTATTGGGTTCATAAAGAGCCCGGCTCGGCCCAACTATTACACATCCAAGCAGTATGGCCATGAAAGCCGATGTGATAAAAAGAGAGACCGAAAGCCGCAGAGCCTCGTGTCTCATTCGCCTACCCCGTCCGATAGCGCCTGATCTTAGTTTGGCTTTATCAATAATAGCCTCTTGACCGACGGCGCTCCTTCCTTACTGCAGCCTGTTGCTTGCGCTTTCTGGTGACACTCGGTTTCTCATAATGTTCTCTTTTTCGGATCTCTCGCTTGATCCCCTGCCGAGCACACTTTTGCCTGAACCTTCGTAAGGCCTTATCAAAATCCTCGTTGGGGTTAACGGTGACTTCCGTCAACGTTTACGCCTCCTCATCCAAACATAATTCAAACATGTGAAATAAAAATAGCATGTTTCTACGCAGACAATTCTCACTGCACAGGTGTTATTCTAGCATAATCTCAATTAATATGTCAAGCTTTTCTCATTACTCTGA
>CAZQHK010000066.1:0-11077 GCA_964593455.1 uncultured bacterium | reverse complement strand
CACCATAATCTTCTTCTCCCGGATCGCCTCCTGCATTAACATCTCCGCCATAATCTTCTTCTCCCGGATCGCCTCCTGCATTAGCTTTTGCTTCAGCCAGGACCGGCAGCGCCAGCGCCATTACAAGCACCAGGCCAATTGCAAATGTTCTCTTTTTCACGAAAATTCCTCCCTTTTTAAATGATTCCCCCCACTACAGCCCAGTTTCTGTTTCATTGTAATCCACACGTTTCTGCTTAGACCTTTACTTTACCATACAAAAAACGATGACAATTAATCAAATGTTCTACCTGGATAATACAGGAAAATAATTGCTATTGCAAATGACCTGCCCCCAATCATTGTACCACTTCCAAAGTTAGTGTTACAGGTTCCAAAAACATAGGTTCATACACTTCTGGTGCTGGTGGACGGTAATCCAGAGAGCTGTGTGGTCGTATCCGGTTGTATTCTCTCATCCACTGCGTTGTTAATATCTTTGCTTCCAATAAGGTATCAAATATCTCCCCATTCAATAACTCGTCTCGGTGTTTCCCCCAAATGGACTCGAATTGCCATCTGTCTGCGACGGTTTTTCTGTTATAATATCAAGTAACGTTGAACGGGACGGCGTGGCCGGTATCTTGTATGGTGGTGAGGAGTCAAAACGGTGAAACGGGCTCTCCATGTTTTTCTTCTTCTGCTATTGGTAGCGGTTCCTCCCCGTGTCCGGGCGGTGGCTCCGGAAATCAAGGATAAACTGTCCAAGGTCAAGGTGCTGCCGGTAAACACCGACACCAAACTGAAGGTGTGGGAACTGGCTAAGGGAGATTCTGATTTCCAGGTGGTTGATCTCAAGTTGGGCCCCCGGGATTTCGAGACCGAGCTGGGCAATGTGGTTGCCAGTTGGGTGAAGGAAGGCAACGGCGTGCTGGTGTATCTCTCGTACCCGTTAGAGAACGCCTCCAGCCAGGTTTTATTTTCATATCTTCCCATCAAGGATGCCGGTACGTGGGAACGGATCAAGGCCGAAGCTTACCCCGAGGCGCATCCGGTGCTCAACGGAGTCAAAACCGTTGAAGTCTGGGCTCATAACTACATTTCTTTTTACAAGCAACCCGCTATGGCTCAGTTAGAGGGGTGGTCGGTGCTCCTTCATCAGATGATAGGGACCGAGGACCGCATTTACGCCATGGCCGGGCCGATGGGTTCCGGACGGGCGGTCATTATAGCGGCCTATCCCTTTTTTCCGGAATATCATGGCGCTGTGTTTGACAACGAGCGGTTTCTGGTCAACATTTACCAGTGGCTGGCAGGAAGCGAAGTCCCCGAAGAAATCCTGCCGCTTAAATAGTCCGTCGGCAGAGATGGACTAACGGGCAATTACCGCAGCGCTCTACCGGCACCAGGGAAAACCGCTGTGGAAACAGACCCTCGAGCCGGTCCTTAAGGTGAAAGAGTAAACGTTCGGCCGCCGGTTTCCGTTCGAAAATGAGATCCGTGTCAGAATAAACATTCGCCTCCGACCGCCAGGTTTCCTCCAGGGCCCGGCAGGCGTCTTCCGTTTGGCTAATAATACACTTCTCCCCCTGCTCGAGGGGAACCTCTCTCTCTTCCATAATTGTGGTGAAAAAGAGGCTGGCTGCCACCGATTCGGAAGGAAGTTTGAGACCGCGTTGAACCGCCAGGCTGTAGAGGAGCATCTGGGGGCGATGGTGGAAGATTCGGCCGGAAGTTGACGTTTCCAGGTTATCAATGTCGAGAGAATCGGTCTTGTAGTCGAGCACCTGCCACCGGTTTCCGCGGCTAAACAGCCGGTCGATGCGGCCATGTACCAACGCTTTGCCTATGGCCAGGGTAAACGGGACCTCCGACTTGTTCTCACCGGGAGTTGTTTTTTTGAGTTCTTCGTAAAGCCGGGAAGCCATGAATTCTTTCCCTGTTTTTAGTAGGTAAGCGCGCTTGAGGCGGCGGGGATAGTGGCTGTATGATTCTATTTCTCCCTTCGACAGAACATCTTCCACCAGGGTTTCCAGAGATGTGTTGTTTCGGTAGGTCTCATCGATGTACTCAAGTAAACCGTGAGCGAGATTTCCCCGGGTCAGGGGATCGAGTTTTTGTTTACCGCCATCAGAACCACTCTCCTGATCTCCGTGTGATTGAGAGGCATCACCGGCACCGATGCATTCCAGAGACCCGAGATCGAATCCCAAACCTTTTACCGCCACGAATTTCATGGGACATTCTTCGAATTTGACCAGGTCCGTGGGGGCCAGGACGACCCGTTTTGTTTGTTTATGGACCCGGCGCAGGTGTTCGAACCGGTAGGCTTCCGGTGAAGGTTCCGGTGGCCGATCGGTGCTGGGGGACAGTGGCACCGGAGCAGGAATCTGAGACAGGGATCCGATAATGGTTACCGGTATTACGTTCTTGCCGTCGTGCATAGTGAAGTAAAGCGGAGAAAGACTATCTCTGAGTTTTTCCTCGTCCGGCAAATGGGGATAAAGCCAGTCAAGCCAGGTGCGCACCTCGTTTTTTTCGGGTGGTTCGGACCAGTGTTTGTTTTTACCGGCCGGTTGTGTTTCAGCGGCCAGGATGAGATGATCTTTCGCCCGGGTGAGAGCTACGTAAAACAATCGTTTTGCCTCGAACAAACCGTTCTTTCTCATACTGTCTTTCATCATAGCCCGGACTGCCGTATCGATTTCGGCAAACTCCTGTTCCGGATCTTCGACCTTAAGACCGAGTCCAAATCCGGGTAACGTGTAAACTCGGTCTGATGAGCTCGTCTGGATCCTGAAGTCGAGTTCGGGCACGAACACGAGGGGGAACTCGAGTCCCTTGGCGGCATGAATGGTCATAATCTGGACCGCGTTCGCGTTGCTTTTCGGTGGATCGGCTTCTCCCTCACGGGGCTGGTGTTTGACCAGCCGGTCGAGGTGCCGAACGAACTCGTTCAGGGGAACATGTTTCTGACGAGTCCATTTGTCAGCCAGCCTGACAAGTTTTTCAATATTGCCAACCGGGTATCCCCCCCGGGTATCCAGACCGAGATCGGTCCAAAAACCGGAGTCGCCGGCGATAGTTTCTATGAGCTCGGAGACGGAAATATGGTTGGCAAGCTCGATCCAGTGCTCAATCATATTCAAAGCCCGCCTGCTTTTGTACCTTTTAGTGGTGCTGCCGTCGGCGAATATCTTGAGTCCCGGCCAGTAACCGCCGGCCTCTTTAGCCACACCGGCCAGCTCGTAGAGGGTCGGGTCGGATAACAGGAACAGAGGTGACCTGAGGATTCCAACCAGCGCTGTATCATCGGTCGGGTCGGCGATGAAACGGAGCGCGTTGAGTACGTCCATAATCTCCTGCCGTTGGTAATACCCGATACCTGCGTAAACAGTGAATGGAACAGCCTCATGGCGAAGCGCTTCTTCCAGGTCGGGAAGAAACGATCTGCGCCTGAGCAAAACAGCCACGTCATCGTAACGGGCCGGTCGGGGTTCACCTTTTTCGCTGACTGTCAGCGCCCACGGTCCATCGCCGGGGCTTTCCACCGCCACCTTTATTCGCCGAGCGATCAAACGGGCCTGCTCCTTGACGGCCCACCCTTCCTTGTTTTTTACAGGAAGCAGAATCTCCACCGACCCGGCTGCCTGCTCGGTCATCCGCCGGTGGCATTGCAGTCTTTGAAAAGGAACATCCCGTTGCGGGCATTTTTTCCGGTCCGGGGGGAAAATGGTACGAAAGAGAGCGTTTACAAAATCCAGTGGATTTGGCAGGGTGCGAAAATTGATGCTCAGCTCGCGGATTATTTCCGGCCGTTCCGTCTCGTCTTGTGTCGAGGAAGCCATCTGCCAGGCGGTGCCGGCGAACTCCTTTCTGACATTCTCGAAAACGGTCACATCGGCGCCACGGAAACCGTAGATAGACTGCTTTTCATCCCCCACAATGAATATGCGGTCTGAGTAGAGTTTCCCTTCTGTGGTTCGTGCCAGGGCTGATAGCAGGCTCCATTGCAGCTCGTTCGTGTCCTGGAACTCGTCGATCATGATGAAACGGTAGCGATTAGCCAGGCGATTTCGAATCGGCTCGTACTGAAGCAGTTTTAAAGCCGCCTCGATCAGATCATCAAAATCGAGTGTGGCTGTTTGGCGTCGCTCTTCGGCCAGCCGGTTGATGGTGGAAGAGACCACCTGGGCCAGGGCCAGAGTGAAGGGGGCGGCTTCCCGGTCACGTTCCGTAAGTTTCAAGGTGAAGACCGGAAATCGGGCATAAAGAACGGCCAGCTCCGAGGCCGCCTCTCTCACGGCTGTCAGCTCATCCATATCCCAGTTTTTCTTTTGGCCTTTTTTTCCCAATTTGCAGGCTTTTCCTCCTCCGGTCAAAAGGGAGGTTTTCAGGTTGTACAGGGCGGTAATCATGGAGTAGTCATATTTTCCTGGTTTCCTGAGCGTGGACAGATGGGGTTTTATTTCGGCCAGCAGATCTGACAGGGAATCACCGGGAGTGACCGGTTCGATGGAAATAATCGTTTCCATGGTGTGCCGTACGCGGGGCTGTGCAAAAAATATATCAAGTTCGAGAAACTGCTGCTCGGTCAGGCACTGCTTCCAGCGTGTGAACAGGTCGTCCGGTCTCAGGTTCACGACCCGCTCCAGCCAACTCTTGAGCTGTCTCCGCTTTCGGCAAAGTCTGATGAGTTCTTTTTCAACCGTGGAGAGACTCCACCGTTGAAGCAGGATGGTCAGCGCGGCGTGTGCCTGGTGTTCAGATTCTTTTCCCCCGGGGGAGAACACCAGCCGGGAGAGCAGGGCATGGATACCGTCTTCCAGGAACAACCCCGAATCTGCTTCGTCCATGAGACGGAACTCAAAATCGAGTCCCGCTTCCACGGGATACGAGCGCAGCAAGCGTGAGCAAAAACTGTGTATCGTCCCGATATGAGCGTCGCTCAGGTCTTCCATGACTCGAATCCAGTAGGGAGTGTCCGTATCCGGCCTTGACATCACCTCGGCCCTGACACGTTCCTTCATTTCCAGAGCGGCTTTTTCTGTGAAAGTCAGGGCCAGGATATTGTCCACACCCCGCTCCGCGTTGTCCTCTTTGAAATGTTCGAGAATCTTTATGTAACGGTCGACGAGTACCCGGGTCTTACCGCTGCCGGCTCCCGCCACTACCGCCAGATTGCTGTCGAGCCGAAGGCAGGCTTCCTGTTCTTTCGTGGGTTTGAAGGCCCTTGGTTTCACAGGTAAGTTCACCGGCAGCCTCTCTCTTGAGATATATAGATTTCCAGGTTTGGATTGACCGGGACCTCTCCCCGGTTATCTATCAGGTTCTCCAGTACCAGGCGGCGCCGGGTTGTATCCACCCGGCAGATGGTACGAAACGGGCAGTGTTTGATGCAGAAGTTAGGCAGGATTTCACTGCCGCTGCTTTCTTGCAGGGTAATATGAAATTCTCCGGAACGGATCTTGGCGGCGGCCTGCCCGGCAAATCGTTTTCCGAGAGAAATAAATTCATCGAACTCTTTCCGGGTGACCATTCCTTTTCGGCGTTCACGGACCTGGTGATGTAACCGTATCTTCTTGTTCTCTTCATGGTACACCGACAGGAAATGCATTCTCCCGTTGTTCTCCGGTTTAACCGGTTTCAAGCGCACGTAACCGGCACCCACGGGGGTGTAAGAAGAGCCGCCGCTGCTTTTTCTCAGAATATCCTCAGCCCCCAGGACATAGAGAGGGATTTGGAAAAGAAGTCCTTTGGTAATATCGTTAGGATCAGGCGGGTCACCGGTTTTGTAGTCGATAATCAGGAAGCTGCCATCCTCCACGACATCTACCCGGTCGATCCTGCCCTTTATCGCTACAGCGTTTTCACCGGATGGAGGCTCTATATCGATATGAAACGTTTGCTCGAAGAACACGGGTATGGTCTCTTCCGGCTGCCGGCACTCATCTTCGAGAAAACACTGGAGGATTCCGGGCCGCCGACCGGAAGCAGGTCGTCCGGAAACCGACTCCCGTTCAAGCCCCTCGAGCAGATTGTCGAGCTCGCGTTGCCAGAAGGGTCCGGGTTGCAGCAGGGCCCGCTGTCTGAGAACGTCACCGGCGATTTTTTCCAGCTGGGATTGAGCTTCGTATAAATTTTTATAGGTGACTTTTACCGATAGAGATTTCTGCCAGAATCCCTCATCGAACACTGTTCCTCTCTTCGGGTCCGGAAGCAAACCGGCCGCTTCCAATCGCCGGGTGTAGAAACGGCTAAGGATTTCGTGGACGATAGATCCTCGTGTCAGGGGCGTTATTTCATCGTCCACCTCTTCTTCCGGCTCCAGTCTAAGCATCCGGGATGCGAAAAAATGGAAAGGGCATCGGGCCAGGCTTTCTAATTGAGAGGCGGAGAAAGCGTGAGTGGGTCCGTAATCGGCGTTCAGTAAACGGTCCGCGGCTGATACCATTCCATCAAACACGCTGAATTGGGAGAGACGTCTGACCTGTTTGAGACTGACCTTTCCTGCTATTACCTGATGCAATTCTTGAGGCAGTTCTGCCGGCAGAATGGCGGTTTGGCCCGGTGTCGGAACCGGTTCTTTGGCCAGGGTTCTTCCCAGGTTGATGAGATAGTTTTTACCGCGGGTTACGGTGGGCCATGCATTATCCCCGGTAACAGGCGGCAACTGTGCTGCCAGGTTTTCCAGCAGCAGCGAAGGAAGATCCCGGGTTTCCCGCGAGGCCGCGCAGGTAAGCAATACTCCCGAACCGGCGGAGCACAGAGCCCACAGCATGGTTGCCCGTGCTTCGTTCCAGAGATTTTGGGCATCGATCTCGAAGTGTTCCTGTCCAGGTTCTGTCATGGACGAGAGAAATGGGAACCGCCGGCGTGAAGGAAAGCTGGAACTACTCAACCCGCAGACAAAAATGAATTCCGCCCGGGTTCCGTAGTGGTTACCCAGTCGGATCGCCGGTATGGAGCCCGGCTGCGCTCTGGCGGGCAACCGATGCTCCAGGCAGCTTTCATACAGGGCGGTATAGAGCGCCGAGAGTTCGACCTGGTGATCACCGAAATCCTCGAAACTTTCGGCGATTTTTCCCAGCAGAGCCCGCAGAGCCTGTTCCGATAGACGTTCCCGAAAAACCAGTTCCAGGGGAAGTGAACGAATTCGCTGACGGGTAATATCGGCCTGGGAATTCCTGGATTCAAAATGAGCTATATCCAGCAGTGTCCGGGCAAAATGGGACGGTCTCATCCTGGGCTTGAGTCGGTTGACCTGTGAAAAAACCTTTACCAGGAGGTCCCGCCCTTCATCGATAGAATACATCCGGTTTTCGAGCCTGGTCCGCTCCGCCTGCACGGAATCGTGGTCGGTGTGTTCATCTCCTGTATAACCGAGTTCCTTTAAACTGGTTTCAAGAAGATCGCGATGCCGTCTGAGCGGTTCCATCCATTCCCTCTTCCAGGCCTCCTGGTTCACCGAGCCTCCCCCTGTTATTCCAGCCATCCGTACCTCAAGGTGGAAAGCGCCAATTCTGTTAAGGCTCTCCTCGGGAAGGTAACGAAGAAAACTCAAAACATCGTCCCGCCGATATGCCGAGAGGCGCATCCTCATGAGTCTCAGGAGCGCTTCAGCCGGCCTGGTTTCGATCACCGGCTTGGTTTCCGGTAGGCTAACGGGGACACCATGTTTTTCCGCGGCTACTCTCAGCTGTTCAATATGATCAGTTCCCGGTGGCGCCACGATCAACAGGTCGTCAGGGTAGAGGTCCGGGTTGGAGTGGAGAACTTTTTTGGCTGTCTCTATAATGTACTCGGTTTCTTCCTGGCAGCTTTCGAACTGTTTCACCCGGGTGTTCGAGCAGACAGTTTCCTGAGTTTTGAATGATGTTTCCGGAAATGTCGGTGCCGCACAACTCGACGTTGCCTTGAGTGCGATTTCATACCGGCGGCGATCAACTCGTTCCGGGATTTCAAGTTGCTGCCAAGATACCTGGTGGGGTTGCACGTACCGGTGGACGATTTCTTCGGCGAGCCGGTGAAAATGCAGGTCAATAGAATGAATATCCTTCTCTGCGCCGGGAGGATGACTGACGGGCAGCGATATCCATGTGGTGCCGACAGTTTTAGCCAGCGCCCCCAGGAACCGTTTCAACGGTTCGGTCAACTCGGCCGGGTTTTCTACTACCAGCAGATTTGCGTCCCGGACAACCTGATGTGTGACTCGTCCTTGTTCGAGATCATCCGCCAGCAGAGCGAAAAGCGCTTCGGGATCGATGAAACCACGGTGTTCAAGGTTTGAACTAAAGGCTTTAAAAAGCTGGTACAGGTCTGAAGAAAGCCGGCTGGAAATGCAATTACTCGCCTTTTCTCCTTTGGGATTAGATGCAATTCCACTGGCGTAGATTTCAGAAAAAAGCCTGACCAGGTACCGGGTTAGGCCGTGAGCGGGCATATCACGATAAAGAGAGCTGAGCTTACCCCGTTTCCTGCACTCTCTGACAGCTTCCGCGGCTACGATGGTTCGCACCAGGCGGCTGGCGGGGCGTGGAAGAGACAGGTTTGCCCTGGATAGCAGGTTTTTAAGCTGCCTGAGGGTGAATGTCCTGAATGAAAAAGCGGTCTCCAGGCTGTCGGCTACGGTGACCCCCAGCGTCCTGGCAGCCTGTTCGGAAGGGGTTAAATAAAGCATAGAATCCTTGAGTGGCTCCTCCTGTTTTCTGCGTACCAATTCTTTCAGGAACAGGTGCCGGGAAGCGAGACCGGAAGGGTCGCAATAGAAAACAATCTCTATGTTTGTCATCATAAACGTGGTACCCGTTTTTTGACTATATGTCAATAGCCAGGCCAAGCCTGGCTAAAATACTCCTGCTGAAATCTCTTGCTTCATCATCCTGAACGTGGTAGCTTTTCCCGGAGAGAGGCCCACTGATTTCGAGGATTGGACCGGATGGGTGACGGTGATGAAATTGTTTTTTCTTGATCTCGTCAAAAAAAGGATCAGCGTGCGCAAGTACCTGGATAAAGTTGTTGAGAGGGAAAAAATAGAAGTTTGCCTGGAAGCCGCCCGGTTGGCTCCCTCGGCCTGCAACTCCCAGCCGTGGACATTCATGGTGGTAGATGATCCCGAGATCAAAAGCCGTTTATGCAACCGGATTTTCTCCGGTCCGTACCGCATGAACTCTTTTGCCGAACAGGCTCCCGTACTGGTGGTAGTCATTTCCGAGAAGAGTCGGTTTTTTGCGGCACTCGGCGGGCTGATCCGGAATACCAACTTCTATCTGCTGGATGTCGGCTGCGCTGTGGAGCATTTTGTCCTGCAGGCGGCGGAACTGGGGTTGGGAACTTGCTGGATCGGCTGGTTCAACGAAAAAGAGGCTAAAAAGGTACTCTCCATCCCTCGCAACAAAAAAATTGATGTAGTTTTATCATTGGGGTATCCTGCCATAAATGATAAACCGAGAATCAGAAAATCGATTTCAGAAATATCAAAATTTGTGTAGTGAAGAGGGAATCTTTTTCGGGTTATATGCTGACTTTACTGATTTCCGTCGCCCTTTTTATTAGTTTGTCATCGAGATCGGTGGTTTCTGAAATACTGAAAATAACCGTATCACCGGCTTCGATAAAATCTTTATCTTCTTCCCTTACATGGGAAATAAAGAACAGCAGATTTTCACCTTCATACTCGATTATTCCAAAACCCTTATCGCGGTCGAGGGCGCTGATTTTAGCTAATTTCTTTCCCTTCATGGTAGATTCCTGGTCGAATTTTGAAACCTGGACCGCCAGTTTTCCCTGTGGATAGTCGACTGAGCCGAATCGCACTTTTTCTCCTTTTCTAGGAATATAATCGGGGTCCGTAAGGGCGCTGAAATGCAGCAGAAAATCTTCTTCATCCTCATCAGTCCGGATGAAACCGATTCCTTCTTCGTCGTCGTACCAGGAAATAAAACCGGCCCTGAAGTCCGAAATAGAGCTCTCGGCTATGATCTCTTCAACTGTTTTACCCAGGGTTATTTTAAGTTCCGACAATTTCTCGATCAGCCCGGGAAGTTCTTTCAAGTCGGGATTGAGGTCATGGGCAATAGTGAGTTCCTGGATCGCTTTGGCGATGAGATTACGGTAGTTGTAGCTCAGCCCGAGAGTAAGGCGCAGACTGGCATTGTCGGGAAACCGCTCCAGGGCCTGCTTACAAAGGGGTTCGATCTCTTCATAGGCGCCAGTTTCAAAATAAATGTCGGCCAATCCCAGGTATGAATCCAGGTCTTCCGGTATGTTTTCGATAATCCTGTTAAAGAGAGTCACCGCTTCGTCAATCTCGTCCATTGTGAAGAGGCACTCGGCCAATGAGCGGATGGCGTCCAGGTCTTGATCATCGACTTCCATCATCTTTCTTGCGACTTTTTCCCATTTGATGAGCAGCTCTAGAGCCTGGTCTTCTTCTTCCATACGGAGATAAATTTGAACCATCTGGCGGTAGGCAGAGAGCAATTCCGGATTGAGAAGAAGGACGGTCTTGAATGCTTCAAGAGCTTTAGCCGGATCGTCAAGGATCTTGTAGGTTACACCGAGCGCCTCGAAAATAAGTGGATCATTCGGGCTTAAAGAAGCCGCTTCATTAAGCTTAACCAAGGCCTCTTCGGGTTTTGCCCGGGTAAGCGACTCTACTGCTTCATAGTAGAGTTTCTCTGCTTTTGCAAGATTGTCAGACATTCAATAGCACTCCACTCCTCATTGTCCCAACCCCAATAATTATCATCGGCTGGAAGTGCTATATACATGATAAGAACCTTCAGCTCAAAGGGTCAGATAGTGTTCCATCTCATAAGGAGTCACGGTCTGTATGAATTCGTGCCACTCCAGGCGTTTGAGTTCAACAAAACGGGTGAATACATGTTCCCCGAGGCAGTGCTTGAGGAGGCTGCTTTCCTGCATCTCGTTAAGGGCTTCTTCCAGGCTCCCTGGTAACATGGTCATCCCAGGAATGTGCCGTTCATGTCCTTTGAGCATGGTATAGATGTTTTCGGTAACAGGAGTTTCCAATTCGTATTGCTGGCGGATTCCGTCCAGTCCTGCGGCCAGCATGACGGAAAACGCCAGATATGGG
>CAZQHK010000065.1:0-11113 GCA_964593455.1 uncultured bacterium | reverse complement strand
TTAATAATTCTTTACCATGATGAGGACGAACTGGATTTATCGGCATTGAAATACCTGATCTACTCCGAGTCGGAAGGATTCTATGATCCATACCAATATTATAATGAAGAGTTGCATCAGTTTATATTTCACCACAGGACATCATTGATAAGAGGAGAAAGCCGGCCTATTCTTGACAGGTTTCGTATCACTTCTTTCCTGGAAGAGTTCCTGGTGACCGGAGTGATGGAACAAAAACGGATAGGTAAAGTGATTATTTCCTCCGAAACCTCCCGGTTTGACCGTAACGAGAAAGATATCCTCGATATTTTTGTCTCATTCATCCAACAGCGTCTGGTGGATTTCAACAAAGATTGGCGAAGGCTCTCCCATTTCTTTTCGGTATCGCAACGAATCAAACTCTTGGAGAAAACCGATTACATGGAGACCGACCTGATGCCGAGAATTGCCCCGGTAGCGATAATGTATGCTGATATTTCTTCGTTCACGTTTTTCAGCGAGCAGGTTTTGAAAGAACCGCGGATTATTACCCAATTGATTGATATCTGGGCTTCGGAAGCCATATCCGCGATATGGGCAAACGAAGGATGTTTCGATAAGCTGGTAGGAGACTGCGCTATCGGGCACTTCGGTCCGCCGTTCTATAACTTCCCCCCGCTTCAGAATTGCTTAAACGCTCTGACCGCCGCTGCCCGGATCATTGAATCCACCATGAATCTACTCAACCGTGACGAGAAGTGTTTCAGTCTGATACGGGAGTCGGAGCACGCTAAAATGTTCGGAGTGTCTATCGGGGTCAATTTCGGCGAGGTAAACGTCGGGATCATCGGACCCAATGCCGATTTTACCTGTTTTGGCGGCAGCATGAACAATGCTGCCAGAATCCAGGGAGCCGCTGATCGTAACGAGATTCTGCTGCTGAAACCTGTTTTTGAGCAGGTGAAGGATCGGTGCCGGCTGGAAGGACCGTTTTCAGTCGAACTTAAGAACGTTCAGGGCCAGGTTGAGTACTATCGGTTTCTGGCCTTTAATCCCGTTGCTGAGGATCATCAGTAAAGCCTGCCGGCAATCCCCGCCGGAGGGCATCTTTTCCAAAACGCTTTCGTATTGAGTCTAGCGCTACATCAAGTCGATCCTGTTTTTCCTCATCATGGTTTTGAAAAAGCAGTTGTTGGTCAGTCTCATGCAGTTCGAAACCGGATGCGGAAAATCCAATAAGACGAAGCGGCCCCTGGGCTTCGAACTGCCACTTCTTGAAAATGGCCCTGGCGGCTTTCCACAGGGTCCCGGTAGCACAGGACGGCTGCCGGAAAGTCTTGCTCCTGGTTACAGTGCGGAAATTGCCGTAACGCAATTTTATGGTAGCCGTCCGGGCTTTCAAGCCGATGCTCCGAAGACGGTGCGCTACTTCTTCCACCTGTTTAACCAGTACCGCCAGTAATATGTCCTCGTCACTGATATCGTTGGCGAACGTCGTTTCACTGGAAATGCTCTTTGCCTGTCTGGTGATTTCCAGTGGGCGCTCGTCTATCCCGTGGGCCAACTTGAGCAGCAACGAAGCTGAGTTGCCGACGATCTCCTCGATTTCATGCTCGGTCCTGTGTCTCAAGTGAGCTATGGTATAGATTCCTTTGGCCTGAAGTGATCGTTCGGTAACCTTACCGATTCCCCATATCTTCCCCACTGAAAGAGGGTCGAGAACGTCTTGTTTGTTTTCTTCCGTTATCACTACGAATCCGTCGGGTTTTTCGAGGTCAGACCCCAGTTTGGCCAGGAACTTGTTAGGAGCGACACCAACCGAACAGGGCAGTCCCGTCCTGGCCGTTATTGTTTGTTTCAATTCCCGGCCTATTTTCATGGAGTTGCCGAAGAGAAGTCGGCTTCCGGTAACGTCCAGGAAGGCTTCATCTATGGAAACCGGTTCCACCATGGGAGTGAATTCTTCAAATACGGCATGAACCTCTCGTGATACTTCCACGTACCGTTCCATTCGTACCGGTAGAAGCACTGCTTTCGGACAGAGACGAAGAGCCTGTTTCATCGGCATAGCGCTGTGAACACCGAACGTACGTGCTTCGTAAGAGGCTGCACTTACCACCCCTCGGCCCTCCGGCGCTCCTCCCACGATAACCGGTTTTCCGGCGAATTCCGGCCGGTCGAGTTGTTCGACGGCAGCGAAAAAAGCATCCATGTCAACATGCAGAATGTGGCGGGATACGGTCACGTTATCACCCGGTTTCTATACTACCATCACTTTTGACTTTAGCAAAACTGCGCAGTATATTGAAATCATTCGAAAGCGTTTTCATCGGTATAGCTTGTTATGGTATTATTAACCAGCTTAATGACCGGGTGAGTTCTCGGTAATAAGGTCACAAAAAAAAGATGGAGTTGCCGGCATGGAGATAGTGGTTTCCGAGAGGGATACTGTAATGGTTGTTACCGTCGCCGGCCGAATGGAAACGGATGATGCCTTCAGGTTGAAACAAAAGTTGGGAGAATTACGTCACGCCGGCGCACGATTCTTTGTTATCGACCTGCAAAGTATTCTCTTTCTCAACAGCTACGCGCTTGGAATCCTGATACATATACGTAGAGAAACGAAAAACGCCTCTGGTGAGGTCGTCCTGGCATCTCCCGAAGATAATATCAAATTATTGTTCAATATGGTTGGTTTGGGACAGATCATAAAAATCTTTCCGACAGTCGACAAAGCAATTCAGCAATTGAAGCAAGTCTCTGTCAACAGCGGGAGTTCCAACTCATGATCTACCGGTTTGGAAAAATTGTCTCGTCGATGCTCGCGTACGAAGAGATGTTCGTAACGGCGCGGAAAATAGCGCCCACCAACGTACCTGTTCTCATTACCGGGGATACGGGAACCGGAAAAGAATTATTTGCAGAGGCAATTCACATGCATAGCAAACGGGTCGGGAAGAAATTCATTACCGTCAACTGCGCCGCCATTCCGGAAAATCTCATTGAATCGGAGCTTTTTGGTTATTGTAAAGGAGCTTTCACGGGTGCAACCCGGGATAAGCTGGGCAAATTCGAGGCCGCCAACGGGGGAACACTGTTTCTTGACGAGATCGGCGACATGCCGCTCTTGCTCCAGTCTAAGATGCTCCGGGCTCTTGAAAACGGAGAGATAGAGCGCCTGGGAGATGTCCGGCCACGCAAGGTCGACGTGAGGATCATCGCCGCCACCAACAAGAACCTGGAGACTATGGTAGCGCGAAAGGAGTTCCGCGAAGATCTTTTCTACCGGCTCAACGTGGGACACTTCGTCTTGCTGCCGCTCATAAAGCGGATCGAGGACTTGCACCTCATCATCAATCAGTTCATCAGTGATTTCAATGAAGAGATGGGGAAAAATGTAAAGGAGGTTTCGGTAGCCGCGCTCGGTATTCTCCAGAATCACTCGTGGCCGGGAAATATCCGGGAACTCAGGAATGTCATCCAAAGAGCCATGGTTCTGGTCATTACAGACCATATATGGGTTGAGGACCTGCCGGTTAAACTTCAGACCAGGGAAGGGGCACTGAAAGCCGAACAGACGAAACAGTATCCCACTCTCAAGGAGCACGAAAAAGTATACATCCGCCAAATTCTTACCGTCACCGGAAGGAATAAATCAAAGGCCGCCAGGATTCTCGATATCAGCCGGACCACCCTGTACGAAAAGATGAAAACCTACAACCTGGACGAACCGGATAAATAGTATCTTCGATGTAATCATCTTCCCAATCCCCACCTCACTTTCTACACGTTCACTTTCTATGCTATCTTGCTTGGGGATTGCTTATCCGTCTACAGCAATCTTTCCGGTCTCACCAATGAAATACACGAGGCTGTGTCCGGAAACTAAACAAAAATATTGATTTTATACTGTCATTAATTTGAACAATCTATCTCGTGTGCTTATGAAAACTCCTTTAAACAGGCTGGTTTACAAAGTTGGTCTGTGATTTGCTTTCATAAAGCAGCAGTTAGCTTAATGGGAGGTGTTGCACATGAGAGAATTTGTCGCTTTACCCGTTATTCTGCTGCTGGTACTCAAAATGTTGAATACCGCTCAAACCGTTTATGCTAAATCATTGTATCGTGAACCTCGATCTTCGGGTGCTGTTGTACATGAAATGCGGGATGATCCTGATCCGTTGGGGCGAAGTCCGATCACCGCGGATCTAATCGAACGCCGGCGGGATCGGATTACTCGTCAGTACTGGACGGAACGGTTCAACCGTGAGAACCGGGAGTTTCTGTCCCGATTGTTTAATTTTCCCGATTCGGTCACGTACCGCCAGTATCTGGACTTTCTGCAGTCTGTTGAAATGAAGGGAATAAAACTCGAGCAAAAGCCTGATAGCGGTACCCTTGATTATATCAGGGACGAAATAGTTCGCAAGCAGATTATCACCAAGCAATTGCGAGGAAACTATATGACGCGAGCAGAGTTTGAAGAGAACAAGGACCTGTTTGGGTCCTTTGACAAGCAGCAACACTATACCTGTACAGCCTATAACCTTGAATATCGGGTGAAACGATATATCAGGGAATGCATCAAAATTTTCTATCATGATAATGAAAATCTGAAAAATGAACTCATTTCTGTTCTTAACAACGATATCTGCGATGCCATAGAACGGCATGTGAAGTTCGGTTTCATGGGTAACGGTGAGAACCGGTTTTCCATCCTGCTGTCGGAGCTCGAGTACGGAGTATTTATCATGAATGAGCGGTTTGTGCTGGTTATCCCTCCCGAATTCCAGGTAATAACCTGCTCTTTGCTTAACCGTGATAGCCTGGAGTCCTTCCCGAAAGGTAATCCGTTGGCTGCATTTATCGGCTCGATGAAAAACAATTATCATACTGTGAGAAAAGAGATCAGGCAGCTCTTTATCAATGATCGTCACCAAAATGAAACGTCGCTTGGCCAGCGAGAGATTGCCATGGCGGGCGGACTTGAGTTTTTAAAGGAATTTTACGGCCTCGGCACGGGAAGAAACTGAGCAAACTGCATGTCCCAGCTTGTGTGCTTGATTACGTGGCGTCGTTGTCTGCCTGCTATTATTCTTTTTTTACTGCAGTGCATTCCGCTTCAAGCCCAGGAAGAAGTTTCCGCCCCGTTTGGTGAGAATGGTGAAGTCTATGTACTGATCAACGCTGGGGCTGCCGGTGGTGTATGGGCCATGAACAACCTGACCGCCGGCACGCGGGGTTTAGGAGTGCCCGAATGCCTTTTTGACCCCACCGGAGACCCGGATACATCCATCCGCGGCCTCAAGGTCGATCCGGCCCGGATGGTCTACTTCTTCCAGGTTGTGAGAGATGCCGATTTTATCCGACTAAACGGCAATATCCGGGTCCGTATCAACACGGCGTCGCCTCATCGAGGGCATCGGCGAATGACCCATGAGTGGCACGATCTGACGGAGAAAAATCACTATGGACATTTCTCACCCACGGAGCATCCGCTTAACAGCGAACGATGGCGTCTGGGCACGGGGGCCAGGATCCCGGCGGTACCAGCCTCAATGCTCACCGGGTATGTCCCATTCGGTTACAGCCCAATCGATTCGTCCGCTCCGGATTGTTCCTCGGATTGGTATTGGGTCCCCAATCCATCCGCCTATCACAGTTTCGTGCGGTCGATTACAAGCAAGAAAATTGGCAAGCAGCTCCGGACAAACATGGAGGATGGAGTAGGGGATTCCGACACATCGTACTACATCTTCGGTGAGACTCATTATAACCGGAGGAACCAGTACTATCTCATGGATTGGCAGGATATTCTCGATGACCGTGAGATGAACTTCTCCAGGCAGGATGAGTTGTTGGGAACAGGTTCCCTGAAAGCAGAAACGCGGGATTTACACATCAGCCGTACCCACGTCAACGGCTGCCATGACGGATGTACCGGTGGGAACAACAGTTCCGAGTACACGTCAACACCGTGGCTGGCGGATGTGGTCATGTCAATGTCGGGAAATGACTATCTCTATAAACGCCAGGTTGGGATGACGAACGGGATTATTGTTAAAAACGGCGGATCGGGCAGTATGCCGGAGGGAACGGTTATCGGTTATCCGGAGGATCTGAGTACGGAATTCCTGGCGGTTTCATCCCGTGACCACCAGACCGAGTGGGTATACCTTTTAGGTGCCCGGTTGATCCGGGAATGGATGATTGAGTCCGGAATGAACGCCGGAGTTATCACTATCGATGAAGTAGTTGTCTCGGACCAGTGGTGGCAGGATGGCGGCATTGTGTTTGCTCTCGACAAGCAAAACGGACGGGTCTACAAGTTCCGCCGGGACGAGCGTATACAGGATCATGGTTTTCCGGAGGAGATTCCCGTACCCAGGGAGACTGATTCTATCGGTAGCGACGGGTATGGAAACCTGTACTATGCTGTTCCCCGGAACAAACCGCCGGTACCCGAATCCTTTAAAACGGATTATTCCTTTAACGGAGGTGATATCGAGAGTATAACGTGGAACCAGGTGGAGCCAGGGGTATTTTCCGGCACCGCAATATTTCGCCAGGAAGTCAGCAAGGTCATCTACCGGTTTGGTTATCTGAGTCGCTCGGAGTCTGTGGTGGGTAGCCTGGGAGTCGGGCACAATGAGTACACTCGTCCGTTGATGGCGGTAGGAGTGCCAGCTGGCGCGCACCCGGATTTTCATCCGGAAACGTGGGAATGGGTGGGATCATACTATCTGGTCGGTTCCGGTAACGGACCTGTCCGTACCGAGATCACTTCTGTAAACTACGCGGCGCCTCCGAAGGTGAACGGATATCAGCCGGCCCGGTTGGACATTGCCGGACCCTTTTATGCCGACCCCCTAACCGGCGAAATCCGTCCCTTCGAGGTGGTCGTGTGGAATGGATACCGGGAAGGCGAACTGTATCTCTTCGGGGTGGAAAATTTTGCCGTCCCCGACCTGAACGTCGAAAACGAACGCTATGCGGACCGGGCTTTGAATATCAAATCAGGAGAAGGGTCCGAAGGGATAGGATTGGAAAATGAGAGTCTCAGCCACTGCCTGGAACTTCCGGTTGATAACGACGACGATGGCGTAATCAGGGGAACACTCGATTACTACAACCGCAAGGTGGGAAGTGGCGGCGCGGTGGCGGACTGGAAAGGTGGTTTCCCCTCTACTCTCGATTTCACTACGTTACGTTACCGGTGGTCGATTTACCAGTATCGGGATAGGCACGGGATAGATGTAACCGGTGATCGTAACGGCGACGGGCGGCCTGACGGGCCTCGGGTCATTTACGATAACTCTCTTAATAGTGCCGTTGATTATGGTTGGCAGAAGTGGCCTTACCTGGGGCTCTGCCTGGACGGTGGGGAGTACGAACTCAGGCTGGAAGCAAGGTACCGCTGGTTCAACTACGATGTCTTGCCAAAGGGCAGCCTGGCCGGTGACCGGTATACCCATCCAGGAGTTTACGTGCCTCCGGCTGATCAACCCGCGGAATGGGGAGTGGCTGTGGACGGGACCAATATAGCCCGGTACCGTTTTCACGTCAAAACGGACGGGGCACTACTTCCTGAGCAGCCTGGCCGGATCGTTTGCTTGGGAATCGAACCACTGCCAGGGGAGAGCCTCCCACCGGAACCACTGTTTGCCGGTGGGAGCTGGGTGATAAACGAGGACCGGAGGGTACTCTGGGAACTCCGTGAGGCCGAGGGTGTTCCTTCCGACCAGAACCGAATCAACCTGATGCTTCAAGACCGGCCACCGGTGCCGGAGGGACTGGACCCGGCCAAGGTGATTGGTCTCGAGTGGCAGGGAGGGATAAGACTTCAGTTTTCGGTGGAACTTCTCTACCCGCTTTCTCCTCCGGGGCCCCTGGCCGGTGAGCCCGCTATCCCGACGGTGTCGCTTACCAGGGAAAGTCCTGATGACGGTGCGTTGCCGCCGGCGCAGAGGCGGCCCATGGCAGAAAGGCTGGCCGATCTTCAACTTAAAACCGGCGCTAACGACACGTATTCGGCTTTCAATGAGGCAACTATTTTTGCCACTCCCAGCGATCCGTACCGCTACCGGGTGACTATGCGGGCTACCCGGTTATACTCATATCAAGCCTATGTCAGTGTTGACACTAATCCTCCGTACGGTCCCCGGGTTCAACAGGTGTTATCGTATGCCGGTAAAATTGATATCCAGGCCGTCGAGGAGGTCATGGTCAGGGATACCACCCCGCCGGCGGTGATGGTTTCCATCCCCGGCAACCCGGTTTCCTCGGGAGGAATCTACCGTATTTTCGCTGCTACCGGCGGGCGGCTGCGGCAGGTAGCTGCTGAAGTGGACCACCGCTACCCGCCTCCGGAGGACAATCCTGACTATATGGAGGTATACATTGAAGACAACAACCCATTCGGTTCCTACCCGGGAAGTGCGGAAGGCGGGTTTGCCAACCAGGGGTTGGCCAGCCACGGCGGTATTACAGAGAGCAATTCGGCGGCCGTCAGACGCCGGTCGGCGGAATGGACCCGCGGCCGCTACTCCAATCTGCATACCCAGGAACGGTATGCCCGGATGAGCTTTGAGGCGTGTGCCGTGATAGAAGGTGTTCCGGAAGGTGAAACGACGCCGGTGAAGACCACTCAAAGGCACGAGCTGCCTACCCTGGAAGTCGCCGAGTCCGACGAGGAACAATTCGACAGCCGGTTCACCGGGACTTCCATTCAAGTTACGGATGAGTTCTCCGGTGACCCGTTTTTCCTTCCTTCTGAAGGTATGGGTACAAGTGTTGCGCTCTATACGATCGATCCCATGTCACTCTATCCTGTTTCCCAGCGGCCGGTCGAGGGAATGACGGATCTCAACGGTTGTCCCGTCTATGAATGGACGGACCGGTTCAGTTCGGAGTACGCGACCAATCATCCCGGCTGGCAGGCGCCGGCGGTATTCACTTCTTTCAGCGACTCCAGCGGCAATACGCTTAACAATGTCAAAATGGCAGAGATTCTCATCAGGGATAACATCCAACCCAATCCAATCATCGAACTCGAGATAGTGAGACGAAGGGTGGACATCGTGTCTGAAAGGAACATCGTGCCCGCCGGTCTTCCGGGAACCTGTTACTCGCGGGAAATCGTATTCTATGATCCGGAAAACGGCGGTTGGAAAACCCAACAGACTGCTTTGTTCAGTTTTTTAAATAACGGCGATTGGTACCCGGGGGACATCGACCGGAGCGTCCGTCCCTGGATCTGCAATCTGGATACGGCCACTCTGGACACCAATCTCTGGACCGACGGAGAGCCGCCGTTTCCCGTCAACCCGATAACACTCTCCTTCCGTCCGGTACCGGAACGTACCCGGGTTTTGATTTCCGGCCGTTTCAGTTCCGACAATATCAGCAGCGGCGGCGATTTCACTTTTGCCTGCACGGTCAGGAACGATGCCGGGGAGATCCTGGAACAGGTGGCTGACTGGCAGGATCTCCACCAGCTCATCCTCTATGACGATGACGATCTGGACACCAGTGCCGGGCATCTGGTGGACGGTTCTATCGAAGACAATGCCCTGGATTGGGACGGACGGACACCCTGTCCGAATCGGCGCTATTTCCGTTACTTCCTGCCGGTCTACCAGACCCGTATTCGGCGCCACATGCTCCAGAGCAGCACTCGGGTAATTCCAAAACTAAACTAACGTGCCAGAACTGGTAATAATCCTTTTTCCGCCGGCTTCCCCTTGATGAGCACCGAAACGCCGTTATGGATATCTTGATTATTACCTACCGATATAGTAGGTTTATAGTTTGTAATAGGAACATGAGGATGCCAGATGGTTCATTACGTAATCAAAATAGTATTAACTACCTTCCTGGTGGTGGCTGTTTCGGAGCTTGCCAAGCGCAACACTTTTTTGGGGGCTGTTCTGGCTTCTGTCCCCATTGTATCTGTGCTGGCCCTGGTTTGGCTCTATATCGAGACGAAGGATGTCGGTAAAGCCGCCTCGTTATCATACGGTATCCTCTGGATGGTCATACCGTCCCTGGTCCTCTTTGTTCTGATGACCGTTCTATTAAGGCGGGAGATTAATTTTTATATCAGCCTGGGTATATCGGTGTCCGCCACGGTCAGTTGTTATTTTTTGATGCTGTCTCTGTTAACCCGCTGCGGTATTAAACTGTAGTTTCGGGTTAGATCAAAGCCCTAATAGATTTTTTGCGAAACGTTCAACTTCATCTAACCCGAATAATTCACGAATCTTCGTCGCGAGGTGAAGTAAATGGCCGCAAATACAAGGCGCGTGCAGGAAAATGCACGGAGTCGTACCGGTCGGTACGATGAGTACATTTTTCAAGCGCAACACAGTAGGTGTGGTCATTTACGAGCCGTAGCAGATTATTTGTGAATTATTCGGGCTAACAATGAATCGAATTCTCCCGGTGAAAGCCCGGCACCGAAAGCTGTTTTCCTGTATCTTTCCGGGGAATACAGATCAGACGGTGCATGAGTATCGCTGTTGATAATTAGTTGTGCCCGGTATTTTCTTGCCAGAGCCACCAGTCTCCCGTTACCGAGACAGTGACCTTTGCGTGATGTTATCTCCAAAAAAACGCCGTTGCCGGCGGCGCGTTTAATGTCGTCTTCCGAAATAATTCCGGGATGAGCTAAAAAATCAACCTCTGCCTCGATGGCTGCCCTGTTAGTTCCGGGATAGACCGGTTCGACAATTGTTTCGCCATGAACGCCGACCAGTATGGCTCCGAGTTCCCGTGCTTTGTTTATCAATACCGGGATATCTTTTGGATGTACATGTGTTATCTCTACACCGGGTAAAGCTTTCAGGTTGTTTGAATGATTATTGAAAGCCTGGCAGCCTTTAATCGTCTGAGAAACAATCTGTTCTATGTTGGAGAAATCGCAATGATCCGTGATACCGATATAATCGTATCCTTGTATCTCGGCTCGCCGTAATTGTTCGGCCACGATAAGACTTCCGTCACTGAGCAGGGTATGGGTGTGCAGATCGATGAGCATGGTAAACACTCTCCTCTATTCCTTACTGGGTATTTCAATATATATTTCATTTTTAGATCGCTTAACGGGATTTGTGAAAGCACAAGGGACATCTAC
>CAZQHK010000064.1:0-11115 GCA_964593455.1 uncultured bacterium | reverse complement strand
AAATTTATCGCGCTGGCCGCTTCGATGCTGCTGCCGGCTCTCTTTGTTTTTCCCGACAATACGGCCGGGAACGGAATTGTTCCCGGTAAAAATCGCACACCAGGCGATATCAACCGACTGGAACCTCTAATCAGACAGGCGATGGCTCTTCGGCTCTCCGGCCTGAACAGGCTTTTAACCACCTTGTTTCCGGATACCCGCAATCCCGAACTGATCCGTTTGAAGAGCGGTTTCGAACACAATTTTTTCCTGCCACCACTGATTGATACGGTGATTTTGGTGAACCCGGAGATTGGTAAGCCCGTTAGTACCGGAGAACCAGAAAACTGCCGGTTCGACCGGATCGATATATTTCTCAACAAGCGCCGTCTGGTCAAGAAACTTCGTTTTTCAAAGTGCTTGATTTCTTTAAGACAACCGGAACTGGACATAAACTCTCTTAAAAACGGAAAACTCAGCCCCCGGAAGCCGGTACAGGTACAGGTTTACCTGAAAGCGGATTTTAAAGCCCTGGCTGCGTTTATAGTAAACGAGTGTTTACGTAACGGGGCGACGCTGCCCGTGCTCACCCTGGAGGGTGAAGAAGTTTTCGCAAAAGGGCGGCTGCGGGTTCTCTTGTTTAATCTCAACCTGCGTGCCCGGGGCGGTATCTATCTTAACCCGGAGGACCGTTCGGTTCGCTTCCGGGCCCGGAAGGTTTCTATCGGCCGGTTTTCCATTCCCCGTTTTATCCATCGCAGCCTGACCGGGGAATTCAACCCGGTTTTCCGTTTCGAGCCGCTTATCTTCGATCTTCAACCGGTCAACCTACAGTTTGCAAACGGAGCCGTGGAATTGCTGCTTCAGGGATGGTTGAAACCGGAACAGCAGGAGTAAATTGTTTTGTAGAAAACATTTACCGGGATACGTTACGTTGCTGGTTGGGTGGCGTAATTTTTACCAGCTACCCTGAGGCCGAAAGCAAACGTGCGACGAGCAAACAAGTCCGCCTGCTTACGGTAAGATTCGCTGAGATTCGCTTCCGACAGAAGCCGGGATGTTATCTTGGGAAGAACCAGAGAACTGGTGATCGACATATTTATCAAAACCTGGGCCAGGGCAAAATAGTCTTTGAACACAGGATCAATTACCAGGGTTTGACGAGCAGTCCCAACCAGTACGATACCGGACGATAAACCTGCCCGCTCATCTAGCAGACGTATCTCGCTCACATCCTGTAACTTAAGTTCCCGGATTTTGAGCAGGGAGTGAATCACAACTTTACGGCTGTCAACGGTGACCATCTTCAGAAACTGGTCGAGAGCGAGAAGAGCAAGCATCAGCGTCAAAGCGGCCAGCAGTGCCGCCTCCAGTATCCAGCCTTCCTCGCCCACGACCCTGAAAGTTATTCGAGCCAGGAAAAGTGTTGACACCAGCCACAGATATTTATTGTGTCCTATGGTAAAACGTTTCATAGCACGCCGCTCATGTTCCCGTCCGGTCTATCGGATGAAGTATCTAAATCGTTTCTTGCAATTTAAACATTGTAGTTCTGTAACTCCCGGTTTTCTTTTGAAGGCGCGTGTCCCTTTTTCCTTGGGAACCTGAATGGGGGAATCACAATTCAGACAGCGAAGTTCCATCTTCAACACTCCCTCCTTAACCCGAAAAAACAGTAGTTTTCGTCGCCTCGTGACGAAGTCAACTTCATTTTCCGAGTTATAAATTGTGCGGGCCGATTTCACACAGTCTGGCCCATCTCTGTCATCTTATTATATCGGCAGGGGAGAGGGGTGGATTTAGGCTTGAGAAAAGTAGGGTTATGAAATGTTGAGGTTAATTAAACCGGTCAAGAGCCTGGTTTAGATCATCACACATATCGATAAGTTCATCAAAACGGGTCATCTGGAACAGATTTTTTACCAACCCGTCTCGAAGTTTGATAAATTTCAAGTCTCCTCCCTGTGCACGGGCTTTTTTTAGTATCATGATAATTATTCCAAGGCCGCTGGAAACAATGTAGGAAAGATCGGTAAGATCGAGGACCAGGTGGATTCGACCTTCAAGCAAGAGGTTTTCCAGATAATTTTTAAATACTATTGTATCGGGCAGCATGAACTCGCCTTCAAGGCGGACGAGGACCGCTAATCGGTTATCCGAAATAGGTTGAACTTCGATTTCCATAAAAAAAATTATCCTCTTAACCGGAACGTTTACCGGGGCTGACATGGAGAAGCCCGCACACCATTCCCCGGCAGAATTATACAACAGGGTCCCGGGGAAGACAAGATAACACCGCAGGAGAATGGCTACTGCAGTTTTCGGACAAAAAAAGACAGGAGCTCTTACGAGCCCCTGAAAAGGAAGCGGGAAGGAAAGGAAAAATCAGTCCTCTAAAGTCATTATTATCTGTATATTATCGATAAAGTGTTCCCCGGATATTCCTCCGAACTGATAGTTGTCTATTCCGTATCCGTAATACTCTTCAAGTAACTGCACGTTCATCACATCCTATCATGTCAATAATTGTAGAATCATCTCAGGCAGGGAGTTGGCCTGGATCATTATCCGTGTGCTGCTGGCGCTTAAAATCTGTGCTCGTACGAGAGACATCGATTCATCAGCCATGTCGGTTTCTCTTATTCGAGTTTCCGACGCTTGCAGATACTCCCGGCGCGAACTCAGTTCCTGCGACGTCCTCTCCAGCCTGCTCTGCTGCGCACCAAGCTCGCCCCGTTCCGTGGAAACGGCGTCGATGGCCGTGTCAATTAGGCCGACAGCCTCGGCAGCCGAGTCGATGTGCAGAACCGAGATATCGTTGATACCAAGCCGGTCAGTGGTTACCGCTGTAGGCAGGCTAACCTGTATTCGTTCTTCGTCGTTATACCCGACCTGGAGTATCATTTCTACTTCCTTGGGATGATACTTTACCTCCACAATGTCGCCGTCGGTGGGAGCCGAGTCTCCATAGAAGAACAAGTAGTTTTCGTTAATGCTGAAACCGTCATAAGGATCTTCCTGTAAGGCTGTACCGTTTACCAGAACTTCAATATCGATGGCGGAAGGTGCCCGGCCCAACCGTAGCGACTGCATCCGGTCGATGTTAAGGCTCGCTTCGATAATATCGCCGACGTCCGTATCCGCACTACGGTAGATGATCTTTTCTCCATCCGGATGAAACTTGCCTTCCAGGTCGTCAATAGCGTTATTGGTCAGCCGGACCGTAGCTTCTACCTGAATTCCCAGGCTGTTTACCTTCATCATGTAAAGCTCGTAATCACCGTCACTGGCAGAATACAGGATGTAATTATCCTGGCTCCAACTTGGGCTTTTCAGCTGGGAGGTCGAAGTGGCAAGCTTCTGGAGCGAAGCGACAAACGCGTCGTGGTCGTCGGTCACCAGGGCGCTGTAGAGATGGTAGTTACCGGTATCGGTATTTTGCAGGGCAAACACGGCCCGATCGCCGTCGGGCGATATGGTAATATCGGTTATGGGAGAATTATGAAACGGCCAGTTATCCACCGGAATAAGTGGAGGAGCATTCCTGTCGGGTAGCAACGGATCGTATGAAAGATTCGTGATAGTGTCGTATTCACCGGTCAACCGGTAGACGCTGTTATCGCTTGGTGTCTGCTCTGTCTTCACGGCGGAAACCGCCCAATAACTGGTGCTGAAGTCGGCGATCGAATACGTTGCGTCGGCATGCGCAAGATCAAAGGTGCCATCCGGTCCATCTTCCCAATAACGCGCGTATATTGCCGGAGGCGGCGGGGGAAACACAACTTCGATGAGGTTGCCGAAACTCATGGCCGGGTCCGGGTTCATTCCCCGGAAGAGAATCGTGCTTCCGTCGGCGGACATGGTCGGCTGCGGCTCCGGGCCGCTCACCAGGACCTGGTCAAAAGCGCCAAACGCCGTAACGTTTACCGTAATACCGGTGTCGACGTTCGTCTTTCTGATGGCAAAATCCCTAATCAATCCAACATCTTCCCCGTATGAATATATCAAGCTCTCTCCGTCAGGAGTCCAGACGGGAGTAAACTGTTGATTTGCGTCATCGGTAATTTTCGTCAGAGCCTGCGATTCAACATCGTACACCCAGATTTCGTAGTCGCCCACGCCGGCATCCTGCGAATCAAAAGCGATCTTTGTCCCATCCGGGGAGTAGATAGGATGACGGTCGGTCTGAGTACCGATATCGATCAAAGTTTGTGATGATTTGAGCGGGTTGTTAACATTCAAAGCGGAGGTAGCCGTGCTTTTTTCATAGACACGTTCCAGGAACAGGCTTTTGGTATTGTATTCAGTGGTACCGACAATACGGTTGATCTCGTCTTTTATCTGGACGAGCTCGAGTTCGAACTGTTCCCGATCTTTATAGGTCATGTCATCGTTTGCACACCGGACGGCCATCTCCCGCGACCGTCTCAGTAGTTCATGGACACTTTGCAACGCCTGGTCCGCGGTTTGAATGATGGAGATACCAACCTGGGCGTTCTCGATTCCCACCCTGTATCCACCGATTCTGGCCTTGAACTTTTCAGATATCGCCAGCGAGGTCGCGTCATCGGCCGCCCGGTTTACCCGCAGACCGGTTGAGATCTTCTCCAGCGAGCTGTTCATACGCTGGTCGACCATCATGGCCAGGCGATGAGCGTTCATCCCGCTGATGTTATGGTTGATCCTCATCGGTTGAGAGTCCCCGTTTCAACCATAACGAAAAGCCTGCTTCTCAAACCGTCAAACGGCTTTTGAAGCAGGCGGAAGATATCTATCATAACCACAATTTTTGTCCCTTCCTGGGAACATAACACAACAATCCCTGTTCATATAAGGATAGACGGAGCCCTCATCCAGTGTATCGGTAAGTTATAGCTCAGAGTTGATCCAGGAAATAGACGGTTACATGAAAATAACTGTAATTTTGTCGTTATTTCTATTAAATTCTTTAAATTAGACTAATTTCTTTTGGTTTTTTTGAAAAATGAGAACGTATCACTGTCAAATAAACTCGACCAATTCTCGAATCTTCTTAGCAAGGTGATTGAAATGGCCTCAGATACAAGGCGCACAAATAAAAAGGACCGGAAGTAGACGTTCCTCAAGCCATCTGCTCGATAAATGATCTGGCGGCGGCCGGAAATTCACTGTACCACGGCAAAAGAAAGCCCGGCCGGCTCGAGGCGAGGTTTATACAGACGGTTAAGACCTGTTCCAACCAGGCGTCCCTGGAACCGTGGCAGAACATCATCGAAGGTGGAAGCGTGTGGGGAATCAATCGTGCCGCTATCCGGGCGGGGGAAAGAGCTTGCGCTTGTGCTTCACCGGGAAGCGGTGATTCGTGCCGTTCCAGGAACACGATGCCGGCCAGGTCAAACGTTTTTACTTTCCCCCGTAGGGGCACCATGAGCGGAACATTCCAGGCTGATACCCCTCCATTATCGTTTAACCGGATCAGCACTGTCTCGTCGTTGACCAGCGCTTCATCGGGGAAACTCTTGGCCAGCGTGGTCTTGCCCGCACCGGAACGGCCCGGGAATATCCATCCGGACTGCTCAGATTTTACCGCTGCCGCGTGGATCAGGATGCCGGTCCCACTAAGCACGTGTTTCACCCCGATAAACACCTCGAGTACCGTGTTCAGAAGGGATAACTCAGTGCCCGGACGGGAGGGTTTAAACACAACCTGTCCCTGTTTTTTAACGATATCATACACGAGATGATAAGCCGGACTTGAAAACTCGAAGGCAGGGGAACGAGTGTCCAGAACGATGGTATCGGTTTCATGACCATTCAACTTATTTTCCGTCATCGATACCTCAAGTACAGCTTGCGGGGATACCTCGGTCAACAGGAACGAATAGCGTTTACCTATTTTTTCCCGAAAGCCGGAAGTGCTCCGGGGAAACCTGAACTCTACCGGCCAACCGCCGCAATCAAGGATAAGAGACGGTCTCTTGTTCACATTTTTCATCTCATTTCTTCATCGCGCCGCCACATAATTGCCAGTAAAGCAACCAGATAATCGTGTTCCACATGCGGTGAACGAGTATCAAAACTCGTTTTAAAACACCGGTTTTGAAAGAGGCAACGGCCTTCATGAGGACACTTTCCAGACGGGTGATCCGTACCGATATACGGGAGAGGACTTTAAACCAGTAATGATCCAACTCCAACACACAGTTACCCCGGGAAATAGTCACTACCCGGCCGATCACGATGTCATTACAATGTGAATCGTCGGGCAGGATGTCAAGATCACCCTGATGAAGGAAGGTTTTCCCTAAACGCCGGCCCCTGAACCGATGGAGAATAAACGTCTGTCCACGCAGAAATAAGAAAAGGTCTCCCTCACCAAGAGGCAATGAAAGACATCGAACCTCACACATATCCCCTTTTTTGACCAGGGGCGACATGCAGGTTGTGGTCATGACCACTGACAGCCGGCCGGATTTCCGGAACGACTCCAATCTTAAAAATGGCAGAAACCCGGAAACCCTGTTTCCCAGGCCGAGTTGTCCGCGTAATTCGTGGTTAGAGAGCATGCATAAATGTCGGGGTCCAGTGAGCATTGGCCCACACTCAACTGTGGGGGGAGAATTTCGGTAATCATTGACGGTTTCTCGTAACGAAGCCTGGAAGTTAGAATGCCGTTATTATCGAGTTCAGGAGTCCCTTTGGTCTGGTGATTCTCACTCATGGTGATTTTCTCCTCCTTGAAACACACCTTTGATTCTCATTCAACTGCGACCGTTTTGCTGCAAAAAAGTTTGCGAGCAGGAAGCAGACCGGCACAGGAACTCAGGCATCTTAAGGATATCTCCTTCTTCCAGCAGGGCAAAAGCGGGACAACGAAAGCACTGAAAAAACAAATCACAGGTCCGGCATTGCGGGTAGGTGCCGAAGGTGAGTTGCCGGTATTCATCCATTCTGGCCCCGCGCCAGATGTCTTCAAATGTCTCCTGCCGAAGGTCCCCGACGGTAAGAGGAAGTACGATGCACGGAGACACCAGGCCAGATGGTCTCACCGCACAGGATACCATCCCGGCTTTACATATTTGCACATTTTCGTCCGGTCTGACCGGGTGATGCTGAACAGGTTTCTTCTTGTTTTCCTGCACAGAGTGGGCAGAACTGTTAGCTGTTCCCCACAGTTCGGACCAAAGACTATCCGGGTATTCCTCGGGATCAAGCCGTACCCCGAGAGGATCCCGTCCGCCGTCGAGTGACGGCAATACTTTCGGATCACATCGCAAAGGGAGTGACAGCTCTTTTGCAAATTTCTTCATATCATCCAGAAAAGATACATTCAAGGTCGTTATCGTGCTCTTGAGAACTACTTTCAGACTCGTTTTCGCCAGGTTCCTGATTCCGGTGAGAAACGATTCGAATGATCCGGGGATACCGGTCATAGTTTCATGTACCTCAGTTGTCGGCCCGTAGAAACTCACTTCCACCCGTTCTATCCCGAGCTTTTCCAGCTCCCGGGCGGAAGATAGGTCGATTAACGTACCATTGGTGAGCAGGGTTACAAAAAACCGGCGCTTCTTGGCAGCGGCAACGATGTCCAGTATGTCTTCCCTGAGAAACGGTTCTCCACCCGTCAAACCAATAAAAATAACGTTTGACGCGGCGAGTTGATCGAGCATATCCGTCACTTCGGACAGACTCATTTCCTCCCCGGAGAAAAGACCTCGCCGGTAACAGTGGCGGCACCGGAGGTTACACCGGGACGTTACCTCAAATAGAGCACTTACCGGTCTTTTCTCACGCTGCCAGTAATCCAGGAAATTCATTGCCGGATCACTGTTGAGCAACGGTTCAGTAATCGTTTCGGTCAAGCACGGCATGAACGTCGCTTAAACCTCCAAATCGCATAGAAACCCATAGCATGCAACAACTATGGAGTATCGTGAAAAGAACCGGTGAGAAGTTGTTCTTCCTGAAATCGGTCCACCAGTTCACGAACATCCTTCATTAAAACAGATTTCGCGGCCTCATACTTTTCACCCAGCTCCAACACCAACCGATCGAAGTTAATTTCATCTTGAATCTTTTTCCATACGGTGGTTGCAACGGGATTGAGCGTATGCACTTTATCAAAGCGTCCATCAACGATAACCGCCTGTCCTTCGATAGCACGCCAGGCAACATCTTCACGCGCTTTGATCAAATAATCTTTTTGAGACATAGCTCTCTGAGCCTCCAGCCTACACCCACTTTCAGAATACGGCAATTCGTAAGCCATGTCAATTGGGAGACGGCGTATCTGTTCAGATTAACTATAAGGATCAATACAGATCAGAACACCTGAATGGAAAACACTGGCCCGGTGGGATTACTTCCTCTAAAAAAGTCTTTTGAATTTGACTCCTATACGCAGATCATCTTCTGTGGGTAACGCATGAATAGCACCATCCAGGGTAAGGCGGTTCTCCAAACGGTATTCGAGCCCCAATGACCGGCCGCCGGTCAAGGTAAAGGAGTGCTCATAGGTCATATACAGATCATCGGCCAGGTATTTCCCCAGTTGAATAGAAGGATCGCCCAACAAACCATTGTCTTCAGAAGATGTATTTATATTAAACTGGTTTAGATCGAGACTCTCGGCGATCGAGTTTCCAAATTCTGACCATAGAGAGCTTTTAAGTCCGGTTTCTACAAATTTAATGATTCCCGGTTCAGATCTTGTCCAGTTCTCTCCTTCATCGTCGCCGCGATGAGTTTCTGAAGTCAGGAGTGTGAGAATCTTTTCTTCCGGCATTTGCGGCGAAGAATAGAAACGTGTATTGAATTCCCCGGCCTGACCGGAAACCTGCATGGTCACGGTAACTCCTTTCAGCCTGGTTTGTGCCTGGAGATCTATTTCACAGTTAAGACGCCTGTTTTGCTTGCTTTCTTCATAGTTTTGAACCCGGAGAATGTGAGGACTTCCCGTATAACGGAAATTGTTTCCTGATGAACGGGTCATCAGGCTTACCGATGGCAACTGGAACTTTTCAAAAGCTGGCATGGAAATATTATTTTTCTGTTCAAGTATGCTCGCCAGGCGGATATCGCCGTTCAAAACTTCAAATGTATTGTTGAGATACGTTATTTCTCCTCGTCTGACATCAAAGCGACCATTGAGAAGAAGAATCCCATCCAGTCCTTCAAGATTGAGATTACCTACAACATCGAGAGTAAAGAGATTACCCTGAAAAGAAACCCGGTCGCCGATTACGATATCTATATCCACACCCAGCCATGGCCATGGCAATTCCAACAACTTGAGTTCTGAACCTAAAGATATTCCTACCCTCGATTCGGAAACCAGGACATCACCACTGAGAGTCCAATCTCCCGGTTTTCCGTTGAAAATAAGATGCGCGCTTGTTCTACCAACGAGAGTCATCGGCAACTTCATTCCCCGGGGAATAAAATCGGATAATGTAATGTTGGATTCTTGCATGGTAAACTCGAGTTTTATTTTAGGGGAGAATAATTCTTGAAGATCCAGTTCACCTTTAAGCGTCAAGGGAAAAGGACTGGCTTTTGAGAGAGCGCCTTTAACATCGACCTTGTTGTCGATTATCACTACATTCAGATCACCACCTTTAAGTGGAAGTGGCCATCCTTTCCCTTTCATGGAAAGGGCTTTCAACTCAATGTTCCCATTGAAAATGGGATTATTGACGGCACCCTTCAGCGATAAATCGATACCACCGGTTCCCTCTACGTTTTCCAGGTGAGGGAAAAGGCTGGAAATAAACTCAAGAGACCCTGTTTCCATGAGCAGTCGAAGATCAATGATTCCATCGGAGGCAGTTAAAGGATAAGAACCCGATAGCCGAAGGACGCGACCGTCAAAGCGAATGATCGCCTGTTCTATTTGCACCCTTCTATCTTTCAAGAAGGCTAAAATGACGACCTTGTCCGCCTTCCAGAGGCCAACAGTTTCCATAGAATCCATCTCCATGGCCAGAGATACCTCCGGATCGGCTAAAGTGCCCGTAATCATTATGGTCGCGTCGATATTCCCTTCTATCTCGTACTCAGTTGAGATGAGAGTACCAAGAGATGAGGCAGCCACTGATTTGCAGTCAAGCTTGATATCAAGTTCACCGGTTTCAAGAACATATCCGGATATTTCCACGGTCCCCAACCCGAGAGTTGCCCTAACCATATCCAGATGCCACCCGGCATCGGTGCTCTGACATTGGATAACGGCATTATCGACTTTTACACCAGCCAGATTGCAGGCAATACATTCCAGAACAGCTCGAACATTACCTCTTTCCTCCCGATTCAAATCCATCCCGATGGTTCCCCTGAGAGTACCCTGTACTGTTTCTCCTGAAAAATAACCAATACTGTCAGGAAGAATTGTAACAATTTCCTGATCCTGAATTGTCAATAAAACTTCCGGTCCATCGACACTCAAAGCCATATCCAGCGAACCCAGGTTGATATTCTGCCAGATAATATTACTGAACTGAACCTTTCCATCGAGAATTACTGCTTCAGGAGCACCGGAGACAACTGCTTCGAATTTTGCTCCGGCCGATAATCCTGGAAGAAAAGGTACATTGAGTTTATCACCTGTAATAAAACCGCTGGCTTGCTTCTCTGAAAACTCTCCATTGAACATGATGTTGCCAATCTGGGCCAGATAGATCTCCAGTTTTTTTATTGACCAGTGATCTTCTGAATTGATGACCCAAGCTCGTATACTATTCACGTCAACGGCACTGTATCGTAATGGCCCGCAGTTGATTTCGCCTTCATATGCCGGGGCTGAAAACGAACCATGTAAACATCCCCGCCCATTCCATTTGCTTTTGGCCAGTACTGTTCCGAATTTTGCCTGATTCTCATTTACCAGTGCTGAAAACGGGAGGTCCCGGAAGGAAATCAGGTTTCCCGGGAGAATTGTATCGGTCTGTAAATCGAGCATGCCTGAAAAATTAATTTCAGAGGTATCAGCCAGAGAAATACTGCTCCGGCATGAGATACGATCGAGTTTTTTAAGATTTCCTGAAAGTTCAGCCTCCCCGGTAATTCTTTTTCCTAAGAGCACCGATTGGATTCCCGGAATTTCATCCATGGTCAGATCTTCGGCAAATAGAGAGAGCGAAAAGAGATGTTCATCCCGCA
>CAZQHK010000063.1:6295-11453 GCA_964593455.1 uncultured bacterium | reverse complement strand
TTGTCGATAACTACCGTCAGCCGTTCCTTGGTCTTGTTGAGACCGCAGAGAACACCGAACATCTCATCCATGAGTTCCTCGAACTCCCGACTATCGTGGCGGTTGCCCGGATAGGCCCGGTAGAAGAGCGGCAACCTGCTTCCGCGGGACACCAGCAGTGCCAGCCCGATTTGCCTCAGATGATGCTTTCCATCCTTGTTCTTGCCACGCTGAGCCAGTTCTGACTCAGTCTTGCTGTTCATGTACGTATAGTAATTGCTGGTGTCGCACAAAGCGCAGTCGGCTTCGGGAGATTCGACCTCCCATACCCGCCCGAAGAAACGCTGAGAAATCTCTTGCAAGTCCTCTTCTGTGACCCGGTCCCACTTCTCCCAAAAACGCTTACTGGAAAGCTCCCTGATCGCGACCGGACGGATGTGCTGGATAGCAGTTCCCTTATACCAATCGAAAAGCGCCGCCTTGCTCCTGGGGGCAACCATGCGATTCAAAATTGAGTACCAAAAGTATTCTCCTACGGTGGGGCCGGTCTCCCGGGCTCCGCGAGGAATCACATCGTCGACAATGCCTGCCACATCTATATCCTGATCGATCTGGTTGCCCAGCCACAAGGCTCCGAACTCCTCGACCTTGAGCGTCTTTTTACCTCCTGATTTACCACTGGCTAACTCCCGGACTTTTTCCGGTGATCCGATATAGACTTGAGAAATAACCTTCGGTTTACCCTTGACCCTGGCGATCTCTCGCACATATAGATAGGGTCTTCCGTTCTTGCGCTTTACATGGAAGTGTGCCATGTTTTCATTATAAGTAATTAGGTCTTACATATCAACAGGGAAAGTAAAGAAAAGTGAACTTATTTCTGTGATTTGAGCATACTGAAGATGGAAAAATTTAGGGGCATACGGTTTTAAATGTTGAAAAGTGGCTATTTTATTGGGTTATCTGCCTGTTGCGTAGGTTTATCTCTGAAACTCCTGATGGACTTGTGTTTACGACGAAACTCGGTACCCCGGTACATAAGTCAAACCTGGTTAACCGTTCATTCAGACGTGTGCTGGAGAGAGCCGGGCTGCCGCGGATACGGTTCCATGACTTGCGCCACAGCGCGGCGACATTGCTCTTGAAAGAAGAAATTAACCCGAAGGTGGTACAGATGATCCTGGGGCACAGCTCGGTCAGCACGACGCTGGATATATACTGCCACGTGCTGCCTTCGATGATCGAGGATGTTCCCAAGACAATGGACAAGTTATTGGCAGCGTGATAAATCAATGACAAAAAGATATTCCTACAAATACCACTTGACTGCAAACCTGACCACTATGCCATCCCGAAACCGCGGGAAGTGTGGTGCTCCAGGTAAAAGAAACCCACTGTTCATCAGGGTAACAGACTCCACGGGACTAACTTCAATATATGGTATTATCATCGTCAAACCCTCCGGTTTCGTCGACGATATCAGTACCTGCTTGTTCCATGACGCGTTGACCAGGATTTACCGCCAGGGCCACCCGACAATGGTTATCGATCTGAGCAGGGTATGTTACCTGGTCAGCTCAAGCCTCGATTTAATTATTTCCACCTCCCGGCAATTGGATTATAAAGGAGGAAAACTTTGTCTGTACTGTGCCCTGGGCGGAGTAAAAACCGTTCTGAAAGCCGCCCAGATCGATACCCAGATCGATGTCTATTGCACCAGAGAAGAAGCCGTTGCGGCTTGTCTTGGGTGAATCACCATGAGACGCTATTGTTCTATATGTAAAAAGGAAATGTGGCACACACCTGGTGACGAACATAAGGTGTCTTACGGAATTTGTGGTGAATGTCGGCAGAAGGAACAAAAAAAGAAAAATGATTATAAGCCTGTTTCTAAAAGGAAATTATGATAAGGTTGGTAATCAGGGGACAGTACCTTGATTGCTATTGATGATGTAGATGGAATTACCGGTGAAACGGTTAACGAAGAGGAACGCAGCAAGCGCGCCCGCATCAAGAAAATAAAGACCGGTTTCCGCTGCGGCGGGCTGGTGGTGCTGCTGGCGCTGCTGGTGTGGAGTTCCTTATCCGGCGCCGTGTTTAAATCCATTGCCTTTAGCTCCGTAGGCGGGCTTGGCATATTTCTGTTCGGCATGCAGATAATGTCGCACGGTCTTCAGAAACTGGCGGGCAAACGGCTCAAACAGTTCCTGGAAACCATTACCTCGAACCCGGTATCGGCCGTGATGGTCGGAGCCGGTGTAACGGCAATTATCCAGAGTTCCTCTGCCACTACCGTCATGGTGATCGGTTTCGTCAACTCGGGTTTTATGACCCTGGCCCAGGCCATCGGTGTTATCCTGGGGGCCAATATAGGTACCACTATCACCGCCCAGCTTATCGCCTTCAAGATTTCCGCCTACGCCCTTCCAGCCGCTGGGGTAGGGTTTTTCATGTCGTTGTTTTCCAAAGACCGCAAGTGGCGGGAGACCGGGCAGGTGCTGCTCGGGTTCGGCCTGTTGTTCCTGGGATTGAGTATCATGAAGGGCGCCTTGACTCCCCTCAAGGAAAGCGGCGCGGTCAAGGATGTATTCATGATGTTTCGCAACAACCCAAGCCTGGCGGTTATCGCCGGAGCGGTTATGACCATGCTGCTGCAGTCCTCCAGTGCCACCATAGGTCTGACCATGGGAATGGCCGGATCGGGCCTTATCGGCTTCGAAATCGCGGTGCCCTTTATCCTGGGGGAGAATATAGGGACCACTATTACCGCGCTGTTGGCGTGTATCGGGACCAATGTGTCGGCCAAACGGGCAGCCCTGTCACACGCGCTGTTTAACATCATCGGAGTGGTATACGTTTTCATCATGCTCAAACTGTTCTGCCGGTTGGTTGATGTCGTCACACCCGGCGTCGCCAACGATCCGGCTACCATCGAGCGGCACATTGCTAACTCACATACCCTGTTCAACGTGGTCAATACTATTATATTTCTCCCGTTTATCAAGGTATTCACCCGTCTCACCCGGAAGGTTATTCCGGGTGACGAACCGGTATCACAGGACCCCCGCTGGCTTGATAAACGTCTCCTGCACACTCCTTTTATGGCTATAAGCGCCACCATCAAAGAGCTTCACCGCATGGCCAACCTGGGCCGAACCATGCTCAAAGATACCTTTACCGCACTGTTCAAAGATGACGAAGAATCTTTGGCGGCAGTCTTCGAAAATGAGCAGGCGGTGGATAATCTGGAACACGAAATCACCCATTACCTGGTACTCATTGCCGAAAAGGACCTCTCTCGTGTGCAGTCTGAATGGGTGTCAAACCTGTTATATGTAGCCAAGGATTTGGAACGGGTGGGCGATCACGTTGAGAATATTGCGGAACTGGTTATCAGGAAACAGGAAGACGGCCTTATCTTCAGCGAATACGCCCTGGACGATCTTCGAACGATCTACCGGGCGGTGACCGATATCCTGGCTGCCGCGGCTGAAGCGCTCGATCAGAACGACAAAGACCTGGCTGATGATGTGTACAGCTCCGAGGCGCGGATCGACGAGATGGAAGAGAGCCTTCGACAGGCCCATATCGAGCGTCTCAATAAAAAAATCTGCCATCCAACCGCCGGTATTATTTTTCTGGACATCATTTCCAATCTGGAACGTATCGCCGATCACTGCAACAATATCGCTGACGTGGTAAAAAAGCATAAGCACATTCACTGATAATTAGGTTGAGGAAGCTGTGCGCTCCCTCTCTGCCATTAAATATCTTTCTTTATTTGAGGTAATATGGTATAATATATGTCCTCGGCAGGTGAAATCTCACTAAGTAAACTGTCCTGGGTTTCGGTGCTGATAGGTTGCACCCCGGGACCACCATCCTTCGCGTAGTAGTAAACCGCTGATAAGTGAAAGACAGGTTAATAGTATATCTAACACATATATTTTGAAAATCTATAAGTTCGACAGAACGAAATACAGTAACACTAATTTGAAAGAGAGAACAGTATGCAACAAACAGAATTAAGCTTTTATAACCTGGGAATTGTCCCACGGATCATGGAGATAATCAAACGTCTTAAATTTACATCGGCTTATCCAATACAACATAAAACAATTCCGCTGGCCTTGGAACATAAAGATCTCATCGGAATTGCACAGACCGGTACAGGTAAGACTCTGGCCTTCGTTATTCCAATTGTTCAGCATCTTGCCCAAAATGACGAGCAGGCTTTAGTGCTCGTGCCCACCCGTGAACTAGCGCTGCAGGTTAACGAGCACATGGTTCAGATCGCTCATCCCTTTGGTATAAAAACCGTGGTATTGATCGGCGGGAGCCCGATCAATAAACAAGTGAGGGCATTGGCCCGGAACCCGCGAATCATTGTTGCGACGCCGGGCCGGCTAATTGACCTTATTCAACAGCGCAAAGTCCGGCTTGATAAAGTTGGTATTTTAGTACTCGATGAAGCCGACCGAATGCTGGACATGGGATTTCAGCCGCAGATCGAGAGGATTCTGCGGTCTACGCCCAAAGACCGGCAGACCTTGCTTTTTTCAGCCACCATGCCCCCATCTATCATCAAGATAACTGCCGCGTATATGAAATTTCCCGTGCAAGTTGAGGTAGCCCCTTCGGGTACCGCAGCCGAAGGAGTTACGCATGAATTATTCATTGTGCGGCCGAATAAGAAGAAAGAACTTCTCGGGAAATTGCTCGACAAATACCGGGGGTCAATATTACTTTTCTGCCGTACTAAAATCGGCACCAAAAAGATGGCGCGAATTCTGCGGAATGATGGTCATCGTGCTGCTGAGATTCATTCCGACCGTTCACTCCGCGAGCGCAAGGAAGCTTTAGAAGGATTTAAACGGGGACGATATCGCATATTGGTAGCGACTGATGTAGCCGCTCGTGGGATTGACGTTATCGGAATCGAAGTGGTAATTAATTTCGATTTGCCCGATGATGCTGAAAATTACGTCCATCGAATTGGGCGGACCGGACGGGCCGGACGCACCGGACATGCGATTTCGCTGGCCTCTCCTGCTCAGCGAAATGATGTCAAGAACATTGAGAAAATCATTAAAATGACGCTGCCGATTTCAGTGCATGACGAGGTTGAATCCGTGTCATTCAGTAAACCGCAGTTATTATTCAGCTCTTTTCGCGGACG
>CAZQHK010000063.1:0-6195 GCA_964593455.1 uncultured bacterium | reverse complement strand
TTGAATCCGTGTCATTCAGTAAACCGCAGTTATTATTCAGCTCTTTTCGCGGACGAAGACGGCGTCGGTAAGCTCTGTTTCCTTGTTGAATATCCATACAAGCGAGACAGCTCTCAAGAACGTGCGGGAACAGCTTCGGGATAAAATTGAGAAGTTGGCAGACCGGGCCACCGGACAAACGCTGAATCAAGTTACCTCTGATAAATCAAAATCCCTGGGAGACACCTTGAAAACAACGGCCACCATCTGCCGGACAGAGTTACTTGACGAGCTCCTTTCCGAGCGTTTTATTAAACCGGTTGAAGAGGCCGTCGGGACCAGTATTATCGATCGTAAATTGCTGAATTTTGAGGTCAGAAAACTGGCTCGTCCGTTGATAGTAGAACCTCCGGAACCCAACCTGATAATCCAACCGCGAGCGTGGGCATTATCTGCCTGCCTGGGTGCTTTACTGGGACTATTCATGTTTACACCCGCCGTTCGTTTGCTGCTGGGGCAGGAGTTTAAACAAACGGGACTGTTGATAGGCGGGCCATTGGGAGCTTTGCTCGGAGTATTATTTGTTGGCTTTGTTGGCCGGCACATGATGTTGTTACGTGCCTTGCAGGCAGTGCTTGGCATTGGCACCGGCGTAGAGTTGGTCTCGCTTTTCTTCGGACAGGCAAATCCATTTATTATCGTGTGGCAGAAGCTGGCAAACAACTTTTCCGGTGGCGGTGCCCTGAATGGAGTAAAGAGAATCGTCTTGTATCTTATCGGGATATTCATAGTGCAGTGTGTGGTTCCTGTATCGAAGGTACAACACACTCAGTTGGAGAAGAGCGTCCGCTCGGCCATTCTGGCCTGGTTGAGTCATCATACGGATCTGATGATACTGCTGGCGATTGGCATAACAACCGGGTCTCAAGACAATACTACTTTGCTTCAGTCGAGTGGGATGCCAGGCGAGTTGATCCGGGCCCTGGAAAAGCTAACCGGGATCGAGGAACCTGGACAGAGGGCGTCTATGGCCAAAGAAGTAATCCAGGAATTCAAGAATGCCGGTTATGAAATACATGTTCTTGAAGAGCAGGAGTTTTCGGAAACTATGCTGGAGCAATACGATGTGGTGGGGCTAATAGAACCTGGAGATCAGGTGCGTATTCTGGAGTCTTCGGTGATCCGCGACGGCCTGGTAGTGCTCAAGGGAAAACTCACCAGGGAACGAGGCTAGGAATGGTGGTCGAGGGAAAACATTTTCTAGGAATCGATTTCGGGACCAGTAGTTCCTATCTCTGTGTTGTTCCGCCTGAAAAGATACTGACTCCGAATCCCATCTGTATCGATAAACAACCGGTGATTCCCACAGCGATCTTGTGGGAAGATAACGATGAAAAAGTTAAGGCCATCGGAAAAACGGCTGTTGAAGAGTGGGCCTGGGCTAAACCGGATGAACGGCGACGCTGGCGCTTTAACACGCAGTTCAAGCCGGAGATAGCCGTATCGGAACAGGCCAATAAAGATGCTCGTGCTTTTTTGAAAAATATCGCTTCTTATTTGAAGAAGAAAGGTAATCTGCCATCGGCCGGCAGCTCCGATGAAATGAACGTGCTCGTTGGAGTTCCGGCCACAGATTCGCCGGAATATGAAGCGGCTGTCAAGGATATTGCTTCAGCGGCCGGATTCGGTACCGTGAAGCCGGTGCTGGAACCCGTGGGAGCGTTGATCCATCACTTGATGCGTAAGGATATATCGCCGAAAGATGTCCACAGCGGGTTATTGGTGATCGATTTCGGTGGTGGAACCTGTGATGTAGCTTACATGTTACGCCTGGATGTTCAGTTTGCCTGGGGCGATCCGCTGTTGGGTGGCAGATTGTTCGATGACCTTTTTTATCAATGGTTTATCGAGGAGAATCCCGGTTCAGTAGACAAACTCAAGGCCGATAATCGTGATTTTTATTTCCGGCGGTTTGAATGCCGGGAACTGAAAGAGCGCTTCTCGGTAACGATGAGTCGTGATCGAAGTGAAACCTTTCAGTTTAACCATCCCCCATATGGAAGTCTTAACGATATCACCTGGGAGGTTTTCGAAGAAAAAGCCCGCCATTATTGCCTGAGTTCCGGGTTTTTGCATGAACTTCAACCCACCGGATCAGGGAACAACCACACCAGCACCGCTTCCCAACTTCTAGCCGGAGAAGAAGTAGATTTACCGGCCTGGTTTGAACAAGTAATGGGGCAGGGGGTCAAAGACGGCCGGGTCAGGCTGGAGGACATTAGATGGGTCATACTCACCGGTGGGAGTTGCGACTGGCCTTTCGTTCCGGAGTTAGTGTCCAAACTGCTGCTTCTTAAAGAAAAACACGTGATACAGTCGGCCAATCCTCAGGGAGCGATCGGCGAAGGGATTGCCTTGTTGCCGATGTTGCAGCAGCGGCATAGACAGATAATTCGTGAACTTCAAGAAGAGAAAGATAGAGAAATCCAGGAAATTCTGGACACGGTTACCGTTATCAACAGTGATTTCGTGAACGATCTATCAGAGGAGATAGCCGACCAGTTGTTCACAAATTACATTCAGCCAATCCTGGAGAAATTCAGGGATGAAGGCGGTACTATCTGCGACCTGAAGCGGAAGCTCGAGCGGGAGATAGGCGTATCCCACGATGAGATAAAGGAGTTTGTGAAGAAACGGTCTTCCGAGCTTAACGCCAAAATCGTGCACCAGATAACAGATATTATTTCGTGCTGGTTTAATGATAAAGGAATCCATCACTCTGAAGCGATGAAGATAAAAGCTGTTCGTCTCGGGGAAAAACTATCTACCGATCCCAATGAATTTTATGGTCCGTTTGTAACGAAGGCCGCCGCCGCGATCAGTGCCATCATCGTGTCGACGGTATCAGCCAGTATTTGCGGTGGCAGTGGCGTAGCGCTGATCATTACCGGACCCATGGGGTGGCTGATTGGAGCAATTATCGGGCTGGCTATTTCAGGGATGGCCTGGTGGTTGGGAAAAGAAAAGACGCAAAGCATGGTTGAATCGGTACCCGTCCCCCGGAAACTGAGAGAGTTGATGATGCACCCCAAAAAGATCGTCGGTATCCTGAAAGATTACAAAGACAGGATACACCGGAACCTGCTGGAGAATGCGAAACAAAATATTCAAAATCAGGAAACAAATATCAGACAAAAAATTGACGAAATGGTTCAAGGCAAGATCAACGATCTCGAAGTACTCGATCAGCTGTAGACAATTGATCAGGTATTATTTTTTGTCAAATAGATAGACTCCATCCCATTCAGAAGGTAGATTTTCCTTTAATGCCCGGCTGCGCTCCAGGAATAATCTGGATGGTTTATCGTCCGGGTATTCTTCCAGTATTGCTGAAAACTCGTGGTCCGCTTTATCCCATTTCCCCATACGGTAGGAGCTCAGGGCCTCTTCAAACATTCTGATTAGAGCGTCTTTTTCTTTATCAACCTTTCCGGCTTCGCCGACCAACTCCATTATGCTTACCGGCTCTTTCTTGCCTTTCACTTTGATGAAGTCAAGCTCGCGTATCTCAATGTGTTCCATGGCCAGGTTGAAGGTGGCAAAACTGATTATTATGGAAGTCCCATAGTATTTGTTAATTCCTTCCAGGCGGGAGGCGAGGTTTACGTTGTCCCCGATGACCGTGTAGTCGAAACGCTCGCTGGAGCCGATGTTACCGACGATTACCTCGCCGGTGTTCACTCCGATCCTGGTATCCAACCGGGGACGGCCCTGTGCTTCCCACTCGGCGTTCAGTGTTTCCAAGCGTTTTTGCATCTTCAGGGCCGCCCGGCAGACCCGTACGGCGTGGTCCGGCTGATCGAGGGGGGCGTTCCAGAAAGCAACAATGGCGTCGCCGATGTACTTATCGATGGTCCCGTCTTCTTCCAGGATGATGGATGACATCTCGCTCAGGTACTCGTTTAGCCACTCAACCAGCGTTTCGGCGGACACTGATTCGGAGACCGTGGTAAAACCGGCGATATCGGAAAAAAGAATGGTCAGGGTCCTCTTTTTTCCACCCAGGCTCAGCCGACCTTTCGAGGTCAAAATCTGCCCCACGACATTGGGGCTGACATAGTGCTTGAAGGCCCGGGCGGTGAGCATCCGCCGCCGCCGCTCGCCGGTGTAGTGGTAGATGACTCCCGACAGGTAAAGCACCAGGCTGGCCGCCAGGGGAGCGGCCACCGGCAGGAGAACTCCCCGCATGAAAGCAATAAAACTACCAGACCAGGCAGCGATAATAATGATGAGCAATATAACCAATGATATCCCGGGCCTGACACTGAAGAACACCAGCGAGCTCACGAGTGCGAACATCACGATGTAGATAAAGACCGCCCCCGGAGATGGTGGTGACAGGAAACGCTTGTCGAGAATGGTGGATATCCCGTTGGCCATTAGTTCCACACTGGTAAGTTCATTATTGTGGCTCAGGGGAGTCTTGAAGGTTCTTTGCTTTCCGGGCAGCGTCTCCCCCACCAGAACGATCTTGTTTTGGAGTAACCGGCCATCGAACGATCCGTTATAAAGGTCGAGATATGATACCGACAGGAACTGCTCATGACTTCCCCTGAAGTTGAGCCGCATACTTGTTTCGCTATCACTGTCCTGTCTCTCCAGGGGGATGACAGTGTCCGCTTTGAATCCGCCACAGTCAATTCTAAGACTTGATGCCTCTTCCCGGGCGGATTCCGGACCCAAGCCGAGATAGTGAAGAACAGTTACCAGGGCCAAAGAGAGCCAGCGTTTATCGTTATGTCCCTCGTTCACCGCCAGCGGTATTTTTCGGACGACCCCGTCACCGTCGATAACGGCATTGCCAAACCCGTCACCGGCGGCGTGTTGTCTGAATATCGCTAGAGGATAAACAGGAACAAGCTTCTGACTGATCCGCTCATCCTGCCGGGAAAGATATCCGGTCAGTAAAACGTTCCTCGATTCTTTGATGGCGTGGGCCAGTTCCCGGTCTCCATCGGAGCCTCCCGGTTGGTCGAACACCATGGTAAGCACGATGGATGCCGGCTCCCATTTTGAAAGCCTGGTGATGATGTCCGCGTAATGGGCGCGTTGCCAGGGCCAGACTCCGTATGGATTCTCGCGGAGTGTTCGATCATCGATGGTGACCACCGCCACATTGCCGTCCGCGGACGAATCTGGGCCCCTCAAGAAAAAAAGGAAATCCCCGCAATACCATTCCAGGATGCCGATATGTCCCGGAATAGCGAACTGAACAAGAATGATTGTTCCCAGGGCGAAAACAAGGGAAATTATCAGTCTTTTACGCATGGATTAGAATCCCGATCTCCGTTCCAGGGTGGGCAGTTGCCTCCGGTTCAGGCTGAAACCCGGCTCCCTGACCAGGTTCACAATCTCCGGCTCAGTTGGTGGAGAATCCTTCCGTACAATAGTGGTTTGCGACGGTCCCACGGTCACCTGGCGGTCAAGCGCTCTGACTTCTACATGTCCGTCTTTAACCACCACCCGCGCGCTCCCGTCCTCGGCCACGTCAACCAGGAAGGTGGTACCCCGGTGAACGATGACCGCATACGGTGTTTCTACCACAAATGATCGGGACCCTTCTCCCTCCTTGACCTCGAAGAGAGCCAGCCCTACAGTCACCTTGACCACGGTGTCAAACAGATCCACCGCATGCTCTGTTTTTTTACCGGTTATTTTCTTGATAACCATCAGGCTCTCGGGGCCCAACGTGGTGCGGTTGTCATCTATAAACAATAGAATAGCCTTCGAATCGACTCCGGTCCGGACCTGGTCGCGGGAGACCATCATACTTCCGTGCTCAGTCTTATCCCAACCGTCTTCCCCCGCCTTCTGGTGCTCTACCACGTTCAAGGTCTCCACCGCCCGTGCCGAGGGCCGTTCGGGATTAAATACTTGCTCCTTCCCGCCATCGCCGCAGCCTCCGAGCAGGCCGGGCAAGATCAGCAGGCACACCAAGCGGCACATAGGTACCAGATTTTTATTCAAATCCAAGCCTCCTAGAAAGGATCTCCCAGTATCGGTGACCAGGCCGGCCGGTAATCCTGGGCCGGATGATTTGTAATGTTGACCGGCGTGCCGCTTCCATCGGCGTTTATCACGTAGATTTCACGATTGCCGTCGTGACCTGCCCCCCAAAAACCGGTCCAGTTTTTATGTTAGACTCGAACCTGGATC
>CAZQHK010000062.1:0-11537 GCA_964593455.1 uncultured bacterium | reverse complement strand
TTTCCCCGGATAAACATAGTTCTGGCAATTATCCTCGCTCGTGGCTTCTGGCAACAGCGCTACCCCAGGTTTTGTATCTTGTCAGGAAAAAAATCAGACCGCATATTCTCCATTCCCAACTGGCCACCAGTTTCGGGTTTATCGGGTCGCTCACCGGCTGGCATCCGCATATTCTTTCGGTGCTGGGTTCCGATGTGTTGCTGCTGCACAAACGAAGTCCCGTGTTTACCTGGATCGCCCGGTATGCTTTGCGACGGGCGGATCTGGTGTTGGCCACCGGCCGGTTCCTGGCGGAGGAAACAAAAAAAGTTATCCCCGGCCTAAATGTGACCGTTACGCCATTTGGGATCGATCTGGCCAAATTCTCTCCTGCAGCCTGCCCTGATAAAACCGGGGAAACCGCTCCACTGGTGGGATGTGTGAAAAACTTGCGGAGGCTGTCGGGTATCGACTATCTCTTGAAAGCCGTTCCCCTGGTTCTCGATAAATGTCCAAAGACAAAATTTCTCATCGTTGGATCTCCGCATGGAGCCGGCGAGAAGGAAATCGAGCGGGAACTGAAAGAATCCGTCCGCTTATCCGGCCTGGAAGACCATATCCGGTTTCAACCGGCCGTTCCCCACAGTGAGATGCCTCGTCTGCTCGGCAGTCTGCGGGTCCTGGCCTTACCGTCTCTCTCGGAAGCCTTCGGCGTGGTGGCGCTCGAAGCCCAGGCTATGGAAGTTCCGGTCGTTTCCTTCGCGGTAGGAGGTCTCAACGAAACCGTGGGTCACCGGCGAAGCGGGTTCCTGGTGGAGAAAGGAAGCTGGGAAGATCTCGGTGACAGGATTACCGAACTACTCCTGGATGACAAACTGCATGCCAGGATGAGCCGCGAAGGGAGAGCGTTCGTGGAAGAACGGTACAACTGGGTGGAGAATGCGAAAATCATGGAAAATCTCTACTCGGTCATGGCCCGTTCCTGAAATGTGGTAGATTATAATCGAAGAGGGGATAGCGTATGAAAATTTGTTTTGTGGATCCAGGGTTCGGTAAACGCAGCTGGGGAACATTCGGCCAATCTCATTGGACCAGTATCATCCAGGCCGGGCTGTGCGGTCTGTCGGCCTGCTCGAAGGAAGTCGGGTTCAACGATATCCACCTGCTCGATATCAGGCAGATGAAAGACCTGTCGGAATTTAAAGAGCAATTAGGTACACTGTCGCCTGATGTGGTTGGTTTAACTATACGATCCTGCGACATAGACATGGTGGCCGAGCTGGCCCGGACGATAAAATCCGTGAAACCGGATGTAACCATCATTGTGGGCGGCGTACACGTTTCTATCGAACCGGAATGGGTTCGGGAAAACCAGGACTACGATTACATTATAGCCGGCGAAGGAGAAGTCAGTTTTGTGAAACTCTTGAAAGCCCTGGCGGCCGGAGAAGAGTTTTCCCGGTTCTCATGGGGTGAACGTCCCGACCTCGACGCTCTTCCGCTGATTGACAGGGAAATTTACCCTTATGAAACGATTATAAAGCTGCCTAATTACGAAGGAGTGTTTAAGCCGCCCATGGTGACCATGCTCTGTTCCCGCGGCTGCCTGTACAACTGCTCATTCTGCGCCCCCCATTCGCGCCACCATTTCGGTAAAGGAGTCAGGTTCCGCTCGGTCGGCAACGTGATGCGGGAACTGGAAGCGCTCTATGAAAAATACCGATTTCGGTGCGCGAAATTCTATGACTACACCTTCACCCAGGAACCGGCCTGGGTCAAAGAATTTTGCCGGGAGTATAAAAAGTTTGGCCAACCGTTCTGGATCCAGTCCCGCTCCGACATGATCGTCAAGAACCGGGACCTCATTCCCCTGCTGGCGGACGCCGGTCTCAAATTGATCGGTATCGGGTTCGAGTCGGGCTCCGACAAAGTTTTGAAATTTCTCAGGAAAGGTACGACGCGGGACATCAATCTTCAGGCTGCCCGGATAATCCAGGATAACGGGGTATTGCTGCAGGCATCGTTCATGGTTGGGCTTCCCGAAGAGGAAGAGGAAGACGTCCAGGCCACTATCAGCCTGGCCAGGGAGATCAAGGCCGACTTTTCCACGGTAGCCTTCTTCACCCCTATTCCGGGTAACGACCTTTACAAGTACTGCAAGGAAAAGGATCTCATTATCAGTGAAGATCCGGAGATGTGGGTGGAATTCAGTCCCGGTGTTCCCAAGGTGAAGGGCAAGGATTACGATCGCTTGAAAGAAGCCGCGGTAGAGATCATGGGGGTCCGGTTCGGGGGTAAGTTTCTGGGCAAGATCATCAGATGGTTGTATGTCAAAACCAAGTATCACTATGGTTTGAGGAGAGTACTCGTCTATCTGTATTCCAAGTTTGTGCAGATATTTAGAAGGAAGAAGAAAACCTCGCCCGGTGAATAAAAAAATCCTCATTTTTTCCGCTCTCGGCCGCTGGGGTATGGGAAAGGGCAAGGGCGCGCCCAGTCTCCACGCCACCTTGAAAGGGTATAGTGACGCAGGCTGGGAGGTTGTGTTTATAACTGGGGGTGAAAACGCTTCGGAAACTGCCGGTTCTGGATCACCACCAACTGCTGAAATTCCGGGATTAAAGGTCGTTCGGACCGTGTCCTGGCCGTTGTATTTCTCGTGCGCTAACCGTTACCTTTCGTTTCTGGCAAGCAAGATTGGGTGGCTTGTCTTTATCCTGTCTTCATTTATCATGGGAGTGATTATTGTCCGGCGTTTCAAACCCGATCTCTGTTACGGGTACGAGGTACATGGAGTCCCCGCTGCTTACCTGGTCGCCCGCCTGTTCGGGCTGCCCTGCGTGTCGAGATTCCAGGGAACGGTGGTTCCCGTCCGAGTTTCCCTGTTCCGGTTACTGGTGGTCTATTCGGAACATTTCCTGGCCTGTAAGCTGCCGATTGATCTTGTTATCATGGCGGACGACGGCACCCACGGTGACCAGGTGCTTGCGAACCTTGGGGTATTACCGGATCGGACCGTCTTCTGGATGAACGGTGTCGAAAAAGACCGTTTTCGTGCTGGTTCGGAAACTACCGACGTGCGGAAAATGTTCGATCTCCCCGATGCTGCCCACGTCCTACTCACCATGTGCCGCCTGGCCGGATGGAAACGTATCGACCGGGGCATACGGGCCATGCCGGCCATATTGGACAGATTGCCTGACACCTATTACCTGGTAGTGGGCGGCGGAGCAATGCGGGAAACCTGGGAGAAGCTAGCCGAGGAGTTGGGGGTTAAGCACCGGGTTGTCTTCGCCGGGGCGGTGAAACGGGAGAACCTTCCCAATTATGTAGTTGAAACAGACGTTTTTATGTCGCTCAACGATCTCTCCAATGTAGGTAACCCGCTTCTCGAAGCTATGAGCGCGGGCAAGTGCGTGGTGGCGGTGGATGTCGGGGATACCAACAAGGTTGTTCAGGACGGTGTCACCGGCGTGCTGGTGAAACCGGATAATATCGATTCTTTGCCGGATGTGCTGGCCGGATTGCTGGAAGACAAAGCTAATCGAGAGCGTTTGGGCAAAGCCGCCGCTGCCTACGCTGAGACACATTTTCTCACCTGGCCGCAGCGAATGGCCAAGGAAGTAGAGACCATAGAGTCGAGGTTCAGGTAATTCCAGACATCATATCCACCAGGTTAAATGGGACAATTTATGAACATAGCTAAACTCAAAGAGGCAATAAAGGGGTTGCTTGACAGCCGCCGGCTCAGAGGGGCTTCGTTCTATCTCCTGATCTCCCAGGTTGCTTTGTATGTGTCTGTCCTTTTAGTAGATGTTATCTACACAAGAACTCTGTCGAAGAGTGATTTTGGGACCTGGAAGCAGGTTATGCTGGCGATTCAGTTCCTCATTCCTTTCATAGCCTTAGGGCTTCCGGAAGGTTTCCGCTACTACAGTGCCCGTGAAAAAGAAAAATGGCAGACGCACTTTATCAACGTGATTGTATTAATGGTAATGCTGGCGTTGGGAGTCTTAGCTGCGGTTAGCCTTGGCGGCGGCAAGATCATTGCCGTCTTGATGAAAAACGAGCTTTTCCTGAAGATTCAATACCTGTATCCTGCCTTCTTTATTCTGATAACTGCCGGGACACTTCTGCGCTATCAGTTCATCAATGCCCGGACTACCAATAAATTCATGGTTTGTCAGGTGTCCTTTGCGGTAATCTTTCTTCTTCTCCTGTGTGGCATGCTCCTGGTTGATACCACTACCGCTTTTGTTCTCAAACTTTCTATTTTGATTATGGCAGCTTTTGCCATAAAGGTTTTTATGCTGCTGCTATTCTCAAAGATCAACATCAAGACCTTGTTTGCTGAAAACCCTATCAAACGGGAACTGTGGATCAAATACATCAGCTATGGATTCCCTCTGTATCTGGCCACCTTTATTGGAAGAATCACGTTGAATATCGATAAAATGATCGTGTCGTTCTTCGGCGGGCCGGTGGCATATTCCGTCTATGCCATAGGAGCCATCGAAATGCCCTTTATCACCTTGATCAGCCAGGTGGTTTGCCAGGCTCTCTATCCCCGCCTGGTCCAGATGGCCGCGGATAACCGGGACGACGAGATGCGGGATCTCTGGATACAGGGTACCGTAAAAATATCCTATTTCACGTATCCCCTGATCATCGTCTTGATGTTTACGGCCCCTTTTATCATCGAACTGCTGTTCTCCAGCAGCTATATTGAAGCTACCGTTATCTTTAAAGCCTATTTGTTGATCCTTTTGTGGCGAAACAACTCCTATGGGTCCCTGCTCATGGCAAAAGGGAAAACGAAGTGGATAACTATTTACAGCTTTGCCGCTATGCTGCTCAATTTTGGACTTTCCGTTGTTGGGTACAAGATCTTCGGTGCAGTAGGAGTTGTTTACGGAACCTTTATCTCCGTATCCGCCGTGGCCGTGATGCAGATGATGCATGAACATATTTTTGGTCGATATCTCAAGGAGTTTTTGTTCCGGCCATTCACCCTGATCTGTATTGTGTTGATCGTTCTGGGATTCATGATAGGATAAATACCATGATGAACAAATTAGTGAGACTTTTCTACTTCTTGCCGTTCGTGAAACGCTGGCACCAGGAACGGAAATATCACCGGATCGGCCTCTCCACGATCATGTTGAATTTCATCGTTCAAAGAATCTTCAGGTATAATGGTGACTGTCCGTGGATGGTTCATTTCACGTCTAGGGTCATCAATCCCGGTCGGATCACTCTAGAAAAAGGTGAATATACCTATCTGACCTTCAATAGTTTTGCCGTTTCACCTGGATGTTACCTGCAAGCCATCAACGGTATAAAGTTGAAAGAAGGAGTGCTTTGGGCTCCGGGGATCAGAATACTCACATCCAACCATGACTTCAAGGACTATACCCGGGCCACCGAAAACAAACCGGTTGTTCTTGGCCGGAATACGTGGTTGGCAACTAACGTTACGATTCTGCCGGAAGTTGAATTGGGTGATTACGTCATCGTTGGGGCGGGATCGGTAGTGACCAGAAGTTTTCCAGCCTACTCCATCATAGCCGGTGTTCCGGCAAAGATAATTTCATACCGGTGCACATCCTGCCTGGATAAACTCTCGAAACGAGATGGGGCCTTCAGTTGTGAAAACTGTGGTACAACATTCAATGAAACGGACTTCCAATAACCGGGATCTTCTGCCCGGTGTTCGAATTTGAGGACGAAGCCAGGAGCACTACGGCTATGGCTACATCAGCCGGCGTGACGATGTGTTTCGTGGAAGCTGCTTTTCCCATCCCGGATAAGACTGCTCTTGGAACGTGTTGTGACAGATCGGTTTTGACCATACCGGGCACCACCATGTTGACCTGGATATCGAAGGGTGCCAGTTCCACCGCCAGGCATCGAGTGAGGCCGTTTAAAGCGCTTTTGGAAACTACGTACTTGGCCTGGTGAGGCGGCGGGCTTTCGGTGAAAACGGTGGAGATATTAATTATTTTCCCTCCGTAGCCTGCCTGCATCAAGGGAATAATTTCCTGACAGCAGTTAAAAGCCCCTTTGACGGTGACATCGATATCTCTTTGAAAATCGTTCCAGGTGAGCTCCATTAACGGGATTGGGCGTGCGTCCCTGACGGCGTTATTGACCAGGATGTCGACGGTTTTAAAATGTTTGCACGCTGCTTCCACCATCTGTTTAACCTGCTGCCGGTCAGACACGTCCGCCTGTATGGCCACGGCCTCTCCCCCGGCACTGGTAATCTCGGCTACGATCCGTTTTGCGTCTTCTTCTCCACGAAAATAGTTGACTACTACTTTCGCGCCAAATAGTGACAAGAGCTTAGCGGTGGTTTCTCCGATTCCGCGGCTGGCGCCGGTAATGAGTGCCACTTTACCATTTAGCCGCCTGTCCGTCACCTGTTTTTTCAAATCATCAATTGACGGCATGGTTATGGGAGACTCGTTCACCCGGGTGTTGATCTTTCCTGAAACACAGGGTTCCGCCGGATTATCCGTTTCAAGCACAGTAAGGGTTTCCACTAGCGTGCCGGTTGAATCGGACTTGAATGCTACTGCTCCCCGGAGCGTGTATGGTTTGTTCAGTTTGATGGGGTTTTTAATGGTGGCGCGAAAATCGAGCAGCATCGCGTGTTTGCCGGGAATACACATGCCGGTGAAGGTGGAAAACAGGCAGGCCGCCAGAACGCCGGTCACATTGACATGGGCCATCCATTGGGCGCAATCAACCCCATGATTGCCTTGTAGTCCCATGGAAGTGATTCGAAAGAAGGTCTGGACACAATCGCCGGTAACGGAAAAATCGAAGGAGTGTTCGAGTCCTCTGGATATCTGCTCGAACCGAAGGTCCCGCTCCGGTAGACACTCCGTCAACATACCGGTTTTGGCCGATGATGGGCAATCATGTTTTTGAGCGGGTTCTTCCATTGAAACTTCTGTATAGTTGAGACTGAAACGTCCGGTTGTCACCGTGGCCGTAGAGGCCCGGTTGATGATCCTGTACTCGCACTCGACGAGCCCTTCGTTGGTTTTAACCGTCGCCACCGTGACGGTCAGACATAACTCATCGTTCACGAAAACCGGTTTGATGAATTGAGCGGAAAGTTTTATAAATTTGCAGCGTCCCCGGTGTTTGAAACATATATCCAGCAGGGAAATGAAGGCGACGGGAATCAGTCCATGTACCACGTTATCCCGGTACATGGAGCGGCGGCCGAAAGCCTGGTTTGTGTGCAAAGAACTGCAGTCACCGGTCAAGAGAGCGAACCTCTCCACCATTTCGGGAGATACTTTCAGGAAGAGGTCGTACGTTGCCCCCTCCTTAAGACCGGGCGGAATTACGGTATCAGCCATTGATATCACCTTCAAGCTGTATCTGCTCCGGCAGGCGGTATGGCTGTTGCAGGCTCCAGGCGAAGGTGTCATCGCCGATGGGCCGGAACCCGGACTTTTTCCAGAATTCGAGACACGGTTTATTTTTGGGTGTCGGTAGGTAGGTCGCGGTCACGCTCTTGAGGCCGGCGGTCCGGGCCGCCTCCGTGATCGCGTATACCATGGCTTCTTCAATCTTACGGCCAAACACTCGGCAGCTCAAGATAAAATCAACTATCCGGCCGGTTTGGTCGTGAGTCTCCAGGCTGGCTATTCCCGTTAAGCCGGAGTCTCCGAACTTATCGGCCACCCGGAATGTCCATACCGCATGGTTTTTTTCCAGTGCCCACTGTTTTAGTTCGGTTTCCGTCATTCGCCGGGTGGCCAGGTTCATCTGGTTGGTCTTGTTGAACAACTGTGTGGCGCGAGGTAGGTTGGAATCGTTGATGGGTTCAACTGTTACTGAAATTTCAAGCTTTTTCAACCAGTCTTCCAGCGACCCGATGTGTGATTTTACGTCCCGGCGCTGTTTCTCGGTGCGGTACATCTCCGAGCGCTCACGATCTTCTTTACTTACCGCCGGCGTATCGAAACAATCCAGTTCATTAAGTGTTTTTGCGTACAGCATCCTGTCCTCGGGCCAATCGGGGACAAATACTTTGGAAAGACTCTCTCGTACCCAGGCCCGCTCCACCCGGTCGTCGTCGATAAACACCACCGACTGGAGTCCGAGGTTGAGATCATTGGCCAGATCGACGATGTTCTGTGCCTTGTTGTCCCAGTTGATTTTCCAACCGACAAAATCATCCAGTCCGAGAACCATTTCCGGGTGGTGTTTGATTGTCTCCAGAGCGACGGCTTCTTTATTCTTGCTGACAATCCCCAGCAGGATTCCCCGGTTTTTCAGTGCCTTCAAAGCTTTTTGAAAGTCGGTGAAGGCTTCTCCAACAGGATCATGGCCGCCGAGCCGTATGTTCTCCCAGCCGAGGTCACCCACAATGCCGCCCCACAAGGTATCATCGAGATCCACAATGATTAGTTTCTTAGACTTGCCCATGAGACCCCGCAGGGCCGCTTTTATATCGTGTGTCGCCATTTTGAAAACGTTGTTGGCAAACGGTATTTTTCCCATGTACCAGAGCTTGGGATTGAAGGCGAGTTTACCGGTGGTCTCGATCCATTTCTGCGTGTTGAGCAGGTACATGGTGCCGGTATCATCGAGCGCGTCTGTAAGTTTCAGGTTCATCCTCATCACGGTATTTGCGATACCGGTGCCGGTTTTCATGTCGAGCATACCGTATCCCCGATGGTACGTCGCGTATACCCAGGTGGGAACAAAGACAGTGGAAACCCTGTCCCGGAGCATTTTCAAAGCCTGGGCATACTCGTCTACTTCAGCAAGAATGTCTGGCAATGGAACTGTTTGGTAAGCGAGGAGACGGGTGAAGGATTTTACGACACTCTCCGGCCTGGTCCAGACCACGGCGCAGTCATACAGTTTGTTCCAGCATTCCATGGAGGTGTCCGACATAACCGGGATGACCTGTCCGAAGGGCGCCTTAATAGCAATGATTTCAGGCAGGCTGGTGTTGTTTTGCAGGTAACCGCTGAAAATATCCATGGTGAAATCCGATATGAGGAGAGTTGTGTACTGTGTTTTGGTCATTTACCTGTTCTCCAACAACGACGAAATATGTTTCACCAGGGTGCTGACCGTGAGAAAAGGACTGTGCTCGAACGACATGATATTCTCATCGGTCAGCGAGACATAGGTATCGAATTCCTGTTCGATTCTCTGTTCGAGTGTAACGATCAGGATGGTAATCCCCAGCGAGTCCAATGGGCCTTCCTGACCGAACAGGGTGGAATCAAGTCCTTTTTCGCACTGCTGCGCTTTGGGCAGCGGTTCGTTTATTTCATCAATAGCGCCGTATATGACACTCAGGACTCGTTCTTCCATAGTCACGTCTTCACACGTCCCTGCCGCAGATATTATAGCAAACATTGAATGGGAAACCGAACAGTTCATTTGAGTGTACCCCTACCTTTGGGCAGCTCAAGTTAAACTCGACTTTTGCCATTAACATTACAATTCCTAAAAAATACCGTTTAGTTAAAGACTTTGAAATAACAGTTGAAGGTTAATTAGTCAAAGAATGTCAAGCCCCGGCATTTCAGTAAAAGCAAGGTGGTTACCAAGAATGGTTAACTGGTTCGACACTGCCGTCTGTTACTCGAATAATTATTGACTGTTTTGATTCTCACCACTTATAATCAATAAGCAATTTCAGGTATGCATAGGTGTAAATAACCAGAAAGGGGAGGATGACTCCATGCAAAATGCCTCCTTTTTACTTATGGGGCCGGAGAACGTGGAAACAGTCGAAGGCAAACAATACTCAACCGAACACTTTGTGAGTTTTCAATGAAAACATTATTGATTAAACTCCCTATCAATCCCGAGGATCGTAATGACTTCGACCAAATAATGCAACCTTATGGATTGGCCACTATTTCGAGTTATTTGAAGAGTCAAGGTTGCGAGGTAACTCTTTTTGATGCCCAGGCACATCAATTGTTGAGAAGAGAAATATTGGAGTATATAAAAAAGCTTAAGCCGGATATTATTGGATTTTCGGCCATGACATGTAATCTGGCGGTTATCATTTCTTTTCTCCCGGCAATCCGGCAATTCCTTCCGGAGGCTACATTTGTACTGGGTGGACCTCATGTCACTGCAGAACCGGTATCGACACTGAAAAATTATTCTGATGTTGACATAGTCGTCATTGGCGAAGGCGAGTATACCTGTTTAGAGATTATAAGAGCGCTTGAAAACGGTAACTCTCTCGAAAACATTAAAGGAATTGCTTATCGAGAAGGCGATGAGGTAGTCATTGCTGAGCGGCGAGAGCCAATAATGGACCTGGATGCACTCCCCTATGCCGATTGGGAATCTCTTCCCATGGAAAAGTATTTTGCCCAGGTTTCCACCAGGAAAAATTACGTTAAATTTTTTGCCAGCCGAGGCTGCCCTTTTCAGTGTACTTTTTGCGCAGCACCCTTGATTATGGGAAAGAAGTTACGCAAACGTTCTCCTGAGAACATTGTTGGAGAACTGGCTCTCCTGCCAAATATCATGTCCGGGACGTTGGATTTGGCGATTCGACGCTGAACATAAATCTTAAGTGGCTGGCTGAACTTTGCGAGGCGATAATCAAGATGGATCGTCCAATTATCTGGCGCTGCAATGTCCGGGGCAGAAGAATTAACCAGGAAATAGTGGACTTGATGAAGCGAAGTGGCTGTGTACATGTCACTATGGGGATTGAATCTGGAGATCCCGGGATGTTGAAGACGATGAAAAAAGGCGAAACACTGGATGATTTCAGGAAAGCTATCAAGATATTCAATGAAGCCAAAATGCCCATGGTGAATAGTTTCATTATCGGCCTGCCCGGTGAGACTGAAGAATCTATCAAGCGAACCGCAGAATTTGCCAGGGAGATAAAAACCAACGTGGCCGGATTTAATATCGCGGCGCCTTTTCCCGGGACTGAGTTCTATGAACAGGCCAAAAAAGAAGGGTTTATGGTTGATGATTGGACCAAGTTCAATGTGGTGGATGTCAGCTATGTTCCCGAGGGAATGACTAGAGACCAACTGCAGAAAGCTTTCAGGAGAGTATGCCGAGAGTATTATTTACGGCCGCGATATTTATTGAAGACTTTACTGAACATGAAATCGTTTCTCAATATGAAGATTTTTTTGCGCTGTGGATGGAAATTGCTAAAAAAAAATATGCGTTTAAAACCCCCAAAATAACAGGTTTAGTCTAACAATGATAAAAGTTATTCCCAGGTCCTGGATTGATATTAAGACCCGCGAAATTGTCTCGACTCTCTTCCAGCTTATTAATTGTAAAAAAGCTGCTGACAATAGTAAAATCCCCCTTTTTGAAAAGGTTTTTGCTCAATATATCGGGGTTGAAAAAGCCCTTTCTTTCTCCTCCTGCCGGGCTGGAATATTTTTTGCGCTCAAAGCATTGGGTTTCGAGCCGGGCGATGAAGTGATACTTCCGGCATACAGCTTTTGGGTAGATTCGGCAATGGTTGTTCTGGCGGGTTTGAAACCGGTGTTTGTTGATGTAGATTTTAAAACGGC
>CAZQHK010000061.1:0-12928 GCA_964593455.1 uncultured bacterium | reverse complement strand
TTTTGGAACCTGTAACACTAACTTTGGAAGTGGTACAATGATTGGGGGCAGGTCACCGCGTCTTCTTTGTCCAGGTTGAGAATGGAAATTCCTTGTTCGACCCGGTCCCCCTCTTTATAGTTGATCTTCGCTATTCTGCCCGCCACCGACACGCTTAACAGCACATCGCTGATGGACTGTGTTATGCCCGTGACGGCCAGCCGTTCCTGCCCGAAACCCGGCGATTCTTGGCAGATGGAAAGAGCGAGTGCCGCGATGCCAATCAGCAGGGCCGGGCAGCGAAAATTCATTCTTCCGTCTCCATCACTTCGCTGTTGAACTTTTGCAGCAGAGCGCCTTCCGCCATTTCGAGCTTGACGATGGCCCGCTTGTAGTTAACCAGGGCTTTTAAATTCTCTTCCCGTGCCTGGTTGAGATCGTTTTCCCGCCTCAGGAGGAGCCTGCTGTTGCTGTTGCCTGCGTTAAATCGCCTGAACTCCACCTCGAGCAGCCGTTCCTTGGTATCTACCGCTTTCCCGTAATGCAGCAGCTGCTCTCTGGCACTTTGAACGTTCTTGAACTCCGTATCCACGTTGTTGACCAGCAGCACTTCCGCGGCCTTGAGTTCCAGCAGGGCCTGCTCCTTGCGGTGCCGGGCCGCCTGAAACTCGCTTGTGCTCTTGCGTTTACCTAGCGGCATACGGTATTCAATTCCGATGGTGGAAGCCACGAAATTGTCCGCGACATCATAGATGTTGTACGCCGTGTCGCGGGCATCGACATCGAGTCCGTTAAATCCGTAGCTGGCTTTCAGGTCAAGCTGCGGCCGCCGCTGGTTATTGGCAAAAGCCAGGCGGATGTTCTCCTGCTCCGTCTTCCTGATGCTCGACAGGTACTCCGGCCTGAGTTTAAAAGCCAACCGGAGACTCTCGTCAAAATCGAGGTTTTCCTCGTCAATCGTGAGCTTATCGGAGGCAACAAACGTGGTTGTGGCTTCAGTGACTGATGCAAGAAGAAGGCTGCGCACGGTGTTCATGGCTACTACCAGGTCCTGTTTGGCCTGGCTTTGCAGTGATTTACGTATGTCGAGACCGGCTTCCGCCTCCAGTATCTCTGTTTTAGGCATTCGACCGGCTTTGACCCACTCATGATTGGTGTTCAATACCTTCTCTGCTATCCGGACGGATTCCTGCCGCATCTTTACTTTGTCCTGGGCCATGTAAAGCTCGTAGTAGGCAGAGGCCGATACTGCCACTATCTTCATCATCTCCTGGCGGTAGGCCTGGAACTTCATCTCCCGGTCCTTGATGGCGATGTTGATTTTGGCTTTCGTTATCCCCACGCCTCTGTTCTTCAATAACGGGTGGGTGTACGTTACACCGAGAAAGTCTTTCCATTCACGGTCGATGACCTGGGCCTGCAGGTTGTTCCTGAGATCGCTCAGCCGATACTCGAGACCGATGCGGCCGCCCGAAGGCTCAAGCCAGGTCAAGCTGGTGTTGTAACGCTTGTTTTGTTCCCTGAAATTGCTTATGAATCCCAGGCTCATGGACTCCTGGGTGGTGTTTGGAACATCATTTTTTTCCACCTGGAAGGAGGCCGCCAGCTCAGGCTCGAAGATAGAGCGCTCCCGTTTAACCGCTTCCGAGGAGATCTGCCATTCATAACGCTGGTAGATTATCCGGTTGTTTTTCTCCCGAACCAGGGCGATAAAATCGATCAGTTTGAGTTCTACCAGACCGGATGGGTCCGGGCGGATTTCACCGGTCCTGGCCCGTCTGACCCTGGGGAGCGGAATCGGTCTCCTTTTAGCGGGTACCGGGACGGAGGGTTCTGGCTGGCCCCTGAATCTTCTCCAGATTGTTTTGACCCTCTCCCGTATGGTTGATTTTCTGGCAGTAGTTTCAGCCGCAACCTCCTCTTCTACGGCCGGTGTCTCTTCCTCTGTCGCTTCAACAACGGGCGCTTCCACGGGTGGCGCCTCGCCCTGCCGCTGGACTACCCGGGCTCGTATAGCATTTATCGCATCCCACATGTCGAAGGACTCTTCGCTCGTCTTCACGTTTGTCTGGTCGAGTTCTTGGGCGAAAATCATGTGGCTGGACAAAAAGAGCAGCAACAAGCCCAGGAGGTTGAAAGTTAGTACTCCGGAAAGACGGTGGTTTCCCCGCTTAAGCGTTGAAGCAAGTAAAGTAGTTCTCATTGATTTGTGCATTTAACTTTCCCATTCAATAGCATATTTACATTTAAATCGTATCTTATGGGTAAGGTAATCGTATCTTATGGGTGAGGTATTGGTCAAGGAACTTTTTCCTAAAGCATAGCGAATTAATTCTATATACTTCTGGTGGCTGTTGGGGTCCTGGTAACCATATATGGATGTGGCGGTGGTGGTGGTTCGTGCACCCGGGTTTCGAGAGCTACGATTATCCCGACCCGGTAACCATCCCGGCGGCCGATACCATACCGGGACCGGGTAGCAAAAGTAAGCTCATGGTCAAGCGCTTTTGCGCCCGCTTCCCGTTGATGTGTATAATAAACCTGTAAACTGCGGTAGACATTCTGCTGCAGTTTACGGATTAACCGGGCAAAGAATTTGTGAGATGACAGAACTGAAGATGGGGAGGTGATCGCATGAAGTGGGCGAAAACGAAAGTTTTTCTTATGGGGATGGCCGTGGCTTTCGGGATCATCGTTTTGATGGGGGCCGATAACCTCGAACCGAAAGAAGAACCGGTGGTTGAAAAGCCGGTTGCCAATGAAATAGTCGGCCGTTACCAGTTGGCGGTCGGTGGTGAAGGGTACGGGACCGCCTACGTCATCGATACCATGACGGGCCGGGTAAAGGCCGTCGGCGGTGATAAACGGCGCGAACAGTTTGATATACCTTTCGAGACGATGAATAATCGGCCTTAACCCGCATATTTTACTAGCACTCTTGTTTAGAGCACGAATTCTGAGGGGACTTGCATTGGTATGAAAGCCATGGTGCTGCCTGAAGTGTGCAGCCTGCTTAAAAACGAGATGCCGCTTGAGCTTTGTGATGTGCCCGTACCCGAACCGGGAGAACGAGAGGTCTTGCTTCAGGTCCTGACGTGCGGTGTGTGTCACACCGAGCTTGACGAGATAGAGGGCCGCACGCCGCCGCCGGTATTGCCCATGATCCTAGGTCACCAGGTGGTGGGGCGAGTGGTTAAAACCGGTGCGGGAAGCAGCCGTCACCGGGTCGGCGACCGCCTCGGTGTCGGTTGGATTTACTCTTCGTGCGATGAGTGCGGATTTTGCCGTGAAGGCCGCGAAAACCTGTGCTCTCGCTTTAAAGCTACGGGACGGGACGCTCCCGGCGGCTATGCCGAGTACATGACGGTCCCGGAGCGCTTCGCCTATCCTATCCCCGCTGTTTTCACCGATTCAGAAGCGGCGCCGCTTCTCTGCGCCGGCGCTATCGGGTACCGTTCACTTCACCTGACAGGCCTGGTAAACGGGCAGAAGCTTGGTTTAACCGGGTTTGGCGCTTCCGGACACCTGGTCTTGAAGATGGTCCGGCACCGGTTTCCCGATACCGGTGTGTACGTGTTTGCCCGCAGCCGCGAGGAGCGTGAGTTTGCCCGGGAACTGGGCGCGGTTTGGGCCGGATGTACGGAAGATCGCTCTCCCGAGAAACTTCATACCGTGATCGATACGACACCGGTCTGGAAACCGGTGGTGGAAGCTTTACAGAAACTGCTACCCGGCGGGCGGCTGGTAATCAACGCCATCCGCAAGGAAGCCGTGGATAAAGAGTATCTCCTGAAACTCGATTACCCGGAGCATCTCTGGATGGAGAAAGAGATCAAGAGCGTGGCCAACGTGACCCGGCGGGACGTGACCGATTTTTTAAAATTGGCGGCAGAGATCCCCATAAAACCCGAGGTGCAGGAGTTCCCGCTAAAAGAGGCGAACCGGGCGCTCGTAGAACTTAAAAACAGAAAAATCAGGGGCGCGAAAGTGTTGAAAATCAGCTCTCCTGCTTGATGTCCCGGTAGAGAGAAACTTTGTTCCGGCCGTTTTCTTTGGCGTGGTAGAGGGCGGTGTCCGCCTGCTTGATGAGTTCTTCCATATCGCCGGCCTGGTCGCTCGGGAAGGTGGCGCAGCCCAGGCTGACGTTCACCGTGAGATCGTTCTCACCGGTCTTGAAGACAGTATCCTCGATATGTTTTCGCAAGCGCTCCGCGAAAGTGAACGAACCGTCCACACCGGTCTCGGGCAGGATGATCACAAACTCCTCACCGCCGTACCGGGCGGGAAGATCGATCACCCTGATCTCTGACTTTACTATCCGGGCCACTTCTTTGAGGACGAAATCGCCCACCTGATGGCCGTAGGTGTCGTTGACGTTTTTGAAATGGTCGATATCGAGCATGGCCAGGGAGACCACGTTGTTGTAGCGGCGCGACCGGTGCAGCTCCTCCACCAGCCTGACTTCGAAATAACGGCGTACATAAAGCTGTGTGAGCCCGTCCACGGTAGCCAGTTTGTACAGCCGGGCGTTTTCGATAACCGAGGCGGCATGCCGGGCGATGGTTTTCAGAAGCTCGATGGAAGACTGGTCGAACTCGGTCCCTTCCTTCCGGTTGATCATGTTGATGACGCCGATATTCTTGTCCTGCATCCTGAGTGGCACGCAGGCTAAAGACCGGATCTGTTCTTCGTCGGCAAACATCATTTTGAACCGCGAGTCACCGCTGCCCTCGGAGGTGATGATCTCCCGGCCGGTTTCAAATACCTTCCCGGCAATACCTTCGCCGATATCCAGCATGACCCGTTTTTTCATCTCGCCCGGGATGCCCCGGGCCACTTCCACTACCAGTTTCTCGAGAGACGGGTCGAAGAGCATCAGCGAGCCCCGTTCGGCGCCGATGACATCAATGGCGATGTCAAGGACCCGTTGCAGGACGCTGTCCAGGTTGGCGAAGTCGTTGATGGTCTCGCTCACCTTGTGCAGCGCGGTCATCTCCGACATCTTCTGCTGCATGGCCCGGTTGGCTTCAAGAAAATCGGCGTAGAATTGGGCATTCTCGATGGTAATAGCCATCTGGTTGGCGATCGTGCGGATCATCTGTTTATCGTTGTCCTTGAACGCGGCCAGGCCTTGGCGGCGGTCCAGGTAGACGACGCCTTTCAACTGCTCTTTGCCGGTGAACGGAGCGCAAAGGATGGACTTGATATTGTGAGCGATGATGGAAAACCGGCTGTCGACACCCTCTCCCTGGCTGGTGTCGACGATGAGGATGGTGCGACCCGATTCGGCGGCGTCATTGACCAGGCTCCAACTGATGGAATCGAGTTCCATGTCGCCGATATCGGCCCGAGCTTTGCGGGCCACCCGGGGCACCAGTTTACCGTTTTCGTCGATAAGAATATACCCTCGTTCGGCGTCCAGCACCTTAATCATCACGTCCAGCGATATACGGAGCAGCCGGTCCACGTCCAGGATCGGGGAGATGAGGTTGGCTATCTCTATGACGATGTTCTGGGACCGTTGCAGGGTGTTCAGTTTGTCCGCTATCTCACAGATCTTTCTCAGTTCCTCGATAAATACCTGGAGTTCTTTTTTGAGATGGCTGGTGTCCTGCTGGGGCTGGTGATCGGGAGAGAGTCTTCTCTCGATAGCTTCCACACCTTTTCTCACTGTCTGGATGGACTTCAAGAAAGCCGACATGGATTTCTCGCGTTTTAGAAAACGGTGCAGGAAGGTGCCAAACTTGTTGGCTATCCAGGTGTCCTGGTCCAGTTCGTCTTCCGCTTCGTCGGTGAACCGGAGCTTGATGGCGCCCACGGTGATTATATCGTTGTGTTGCAAGACCTGTTCCTGGATTTTCGCCTCGTTAACGAAAGTCCCGTTACCGCTTTTAAGATCAAAAATGATGTACTGTGAACCATCCCTATGTATCTTGGCGTGTCTTCGGGAGATACGCGAAGACGGGATAACCATATCGTTCTCCAGCCCTCGCCCGATATAGAGTGACCGCTCGATCTCCATCGGGATGAGGTTATCGGCGCTGCTGTTGCCTGAAGACAGTTGTATTATCGTAGCCATTGATTTAATACTATCACAAATAACCATGATATTTCACTTGCCTGCATATTTCATGATCATACACAGGAATCTTCTGCTTCTTAGCTGCGTTTAATGGAAGGAAAACCGGTTTCTTCTGGTCCTCAGGGCCGGCGGAGATCGTTGGGCGAGGTGTTGAATAGTATGGCGGTTCGAGTACGACCGTGTAAAAAAAGCCGGATGGCAGACGATGTGCAGCGCCGCCCCCCAGATTCCTTTGATGATTCACTGACCTTGTATCTTCGGGCGATCGGAGAGATTTCGTTACTTTCTCCGGTAGCGGAACGGCGTCTGGCCATGCTGGTGGAGCAGGGTAACGATGAGGCGAGACAGCAGTTTATCAACGCCAATCTCCGGCTGGTGGTGAGTGTCGCCAAACGATACATCAACCGCGGCCTGTCATTTCTCGACTTGATCCAGGAAGGGAACAAGGGGCTGCTTCGCGCGGTCAAAAAATTCAACGCGCATAAAGGGTTCAAGTTTTCCACGTATGCCATCTGGTGGATCAGGCAGGCGGTCACCCGGGCCATCGCCGATCAGGCCAGAACAATCAGGCTCCCGGTGCACCTGGTCGAGACAATCAACCGGATGAGACGCCTGTCTATCCGGTTGCGCCAAAAGTCAGGCCGCAACCCGACGCCGCAGGAACTGGCCAGCCTGGCTCAAATCCCGGAAGCAAGGGTCAAACTAGCGCTGGAAAAAGCCGTGGATGTTATTTCTCTGGACACGCCTGTCGGCGATAATGAGAGCCTGCTGATTGATTTTATCGAAGACAAGGAATTACCGTCACCTCTGGACCTGGCGTTCCAATCGATGCTCAGACTCAGTATCGAGCGGGTCCTCGATTCGCTGGAAGTCAAGGAAGCGAAGGTCATCGAATATCGGTTCGGGCTCAAGGGAGGCAGGCCCCACACGTTAGAAGAGATAGGTAAACTGTTCGGCGTGACTCGGGAAAGGATACGGCAAATTGAAGCCGGGGCGCTAAGAAATCTCCGCCACCCATCCAGGAGCAAACAGCTGGTAGGATTCTATCAAGACTGAAGTAATGGATTTATGCTTCGTTTAACGCTTCTGCTATGTTGTCGAATGACGGGAACAGTTCGTCCAGCATAACAAACCTGAATACCTCGATGAGATCTTCACTCGCGTTGGCGAACCTGATCCATCCATCCACGTCTTCCAGCCTGTCCCGCAGCTCGCAAAGCACCCCCAGACCGCAACTGGCAGCGTAAAATACTTTCGACATATCGAGAACAAAGTACTTGCTGCCGCCGTCGATCAGGGGGGTCATGTATTCTCTTAAACCGGGTGAGGACTCTTCGTCGAGGTTGCCCTCGATTGTAACGACGATCTTGCCGTCATAATCTGTATGCGTAAACAAGACGATGTTCCTCCTTTTCGCTCCCCACATTACCAGATTAGAGTGTTCCCTGCAAGGCACAAGAACTTTTTTTCAAAGGAAACGGATATTTCAGGTTTTGGAGAGGCATTCGAGCGCCCCTCATTGGCAACTTTGGAAAAGTGGTTATTGATAAAGAGGGATTCGTTGACTCAGCTATTCAGTTTTCCTATAATCTAGAATTACCATATGGCGTTATAAAAACGTGAGCAGCATAGCCTTTCATGAGGAGAGATAATGGGGAAAGAAGAAAAGAAACCGAAACCGGGCGCTAAAGGCGGTAAAGGTCCCAAGAAGAAGATAAAGCTAAAGGACACCGAGCCCGATTTAAGCAAGGAGATAGGGGGAGTAATCAGGACCGGTAAGGCCTGGTTGTATACATTCGCCCTGGCGCTGGCTTCGTTTCTGCTGATTGCGGCTTTTTCCGCTACCCGTCTCTCCCGTGATATAGAACTCAAAACCGTTGATTTCAGGTTCAGGCTGCGTCCTCAGATTACCGTCCGAGACGATATCGTGATGATCGATATCGACAATGAGAGCCTGCGTAAATACGGCCGCTGGCCATGGCCCCGGACCAGGATTGCGCGAGTGGTTAACGGTCTGACCCGCTTTCAAGCGGACCGGGTGCTGCTTGATATCGAGTTTGTCGATCCGTCGCAGATGACGGTGAAATCCGGCAATACCAGGGAATCGGTCCAGCAGGAAGTGGAGACCGTCCGCCGGTCGTTGACCGAAACGGTCGACGCGGCCCTGACTCTCTTTGCTCAGGGTTACGGAAAAGGCGATATCGCCCCCACGCTTCTGGCTGAAGGAGGCGCTATCGATGAGCGGTTCCAGACGTTGGGCCGGTTGTTTGACGGCATTACGGAAGACCCGGACGCGGTCCTGGCCGAATCGCTCAAGAAACCGGGGAACGTTTTCCTGGTGTTTCATCTGCGGGACCCACGCACCAGGCCGGCGGACCGGGATCCGCTGGACAAAAAAATCGAAGACAGGCTGAAACAGAACCTCGATCTGAAAGCGGACATGATCGCCGCCGAACTGTCGGCGGACCCGGAACAGGTTGAACAACGTATTCCCCGGTTACGGGCCGTGATTATTACCGAAGAGGTGCGAAACCAGATCCGGGCAGCCGGAGAGACAGCGGAGATCGAGGATATCTCCGCCGTGACGATGAGCGCTCTTCCGACCAACGAGCCGTATCGTTTTCAGGATGTGGTCAACCAGCTCGTACCCTGGGAGTACAGCCGGTTCAAGATGTTTCAGTGGTTTGGTATGCAATCGGCAAAACTAGGCAGTCCGGACATGGTCGGGACATCAGGCGGGCTGATTCCGTTGGTACCGGTTCTGGCCGATTCCGCCAGGGGGGCCGGATTCTCCAACGCCAACCCCGACCAGGACGGCACGTTCCGGCGTCTGCCCCCGTTCCTCGCGGACGGGGACCGGGTGTTCATCCACGCTTCTTTCCTGCTGGCCCTGGACCAACTGGGGGTCGATCCCGATACCGTCAGCCTGGATAACCAGACTATCCGGGTCCCGCTGCCGACGGGGAAAGACCTTAACATTCCTCTCGAAAAGGACGGGCAGTATTTTATCAACTACGCCGGCGCGTGGAACACGTTCAAACATCTCTCGGCGCAGAGCTTTTTAACCATCCAGGATATGGAGCAATGGCAGTGGGAACTTCTCCGCAAGGCCGCCGACCGGTACCTGGGCGGACAGTTTGACGAACTGGTGGGAAAACCGTTTACACCGGAACTCCTGGGCCAGGTAGCGGACAGCGTTCTCCCGCAGATAAAGGGAATGATCGACCGCCTCGAGCAGCAGGTCGAAACCAGCCCCCGGTTTAAGGATAACCCCGACCTGATGAAACGGGTGACCGCCAGGCTCGATCTGATGGATTCCGTGATCAGCGCCTATGACCAGATGGAGCAGGAAAAAACATCCATCATCAAAGAACTTGAGAACACGGTTGCCGGCAGTACGTGTATCGTCGTCCTGACCGCCAGCGGCACCGCCGATATCGGGGTCATGCCGTTCATGGAAACCTATCCCATGGGAGAAACCTATGCCAACGTGGTCAACGCTTGCACCAACGGAGATTTCATCACGGAACTACCGATCGCATACACCTCCCTGGTGGCGCTGGGTTTGACGTTTATACTGGCGGGAATCCTTCCATTTTTAGGATACTGGGCGGGAATGGCTGTGGCCCTGTTACTGATAGGCGCTCATCTCGCGGTGAGCTTCTTGCTGTTCACGAAAAGCGGTCTGATCCTTGGCGTGGTGTCGCCGGTGATAACCATCGCGCTCGCGTTTATAGTTATCTCCGTCTACCATCGGGTCCTGACCTTCAAAGCGTTCTTGATGTACCGGCGGGAGAAAGCAACGCTCGAAAAGGACATCGAGCTTGCCAAACGAATCCAGGCACGGCTTCTGCCGGCCGAGTACCCGAAGGTGGAAGGACTCGACATTGCCGGACGCTCCAGGCCGGCCAGGGGTCTGGCCGGTGACTTCTACACCTTCTTCGAACAGGGCGAGAAAAAACTGAGTGCCGCCATAGCCGACATCACCGGCAAAGGCGTGGCCGCGGCCCTGCTGGCCAACATGATCCGCAGTGCCATGAAAACGGTCATCGCCACCAGCGGCGACAGTCCCCAGCTCATGGAGCAGGTCAACATCATAGTGAGCCGGGAACAGATCATCAAGGAGAGCTCTTTTGCCACTTGCATGTACCTGACCATCGACCTGGAAGAGATGAAAGTGTCATTCTTCAATGCCGGTCACAACCCCATCATCGTAGCCCGTGAAGGTGAGGAGAAGTGTCTGGAATTCTTTGTCCGCGGCGTGCCGGTAGGGGTCATGAAAAAGATGAAGTTCAAACGGGTGGAAGAAGACCTGAAACCCGGAGACGTGCTTTTCCTCTTTACCGACGGGATCAACGAGGCCCACAATTCGAAAGACGAGATGTACGGTATGGACCGGATGAACGAGATGATTCTCAAGTCGCGCCATCTCTCCGCGGACGAGATAATAACCGCGGTATTCGATGATGTCGACAAGTTCGCCGGCAAAAGAAAACAGTTCGACGACATGACCGCCACCGTCTTCAAAATCGCGGATACTGTGCCGGTTCCGGCCGCTAAAGAAAACGCTGAAGAAACGCCAGACACTCCTGAGTAAAACAAGTTTCCTTGTGGTTTGTTCGAGTCAAGTTCGGGTCCCTGAACGCATCAATATCGAAAACTCTGCTTGAGGTTTTCCAGGCAGTCTTTGAGTGGAGTGTTTAGCTAGTAAATACAGGTAGTTTAAGCTCTAACAACCATTATTGACTTCTATTTTCACCCTCCCAATAGCCTGATTTAAGGTCTATCATCCATAGAGACATCCTTTGGTATCATTCTCTGATTTACCGGCCAAGAAATGGCGAGTGAGAATGCAGTGTTTATCGGCTATTTGAGTTGTTATTGTTCAAAACTCAGTAATAATGGGCTAAATTATGACATTAAAATCATCTCTTATTGGTGGACTCAAATTTTCAGGGGGTAGTATAAAAAGATGATTGCACTATTGATATAGTCTATACAAAGATTCATTTAAATGAAGATGTAACAAATCGCAATAAATCTCCACCAGTTATTATTTTTTTTGCATCTTCATCAGGAATTTGGATATCAAATTCTTCTTCAACTGCCATTATCAACTCAACCATGTCCAGCGAATCTGCCCCTAAATCATCTACAAGCTCTTTTCTAAAATCAACTTTTTTATATTCAATTTCTAATTGATCGCTGATAATGGATTTTAATTTTTTTGCAATAGAAAAATCTCCATTATTTGATTCCAATACCACTTTTTTAATAAGACTAACTGTAGCAAACAAAGAAGCTAGCCGTTTTTTATTGGACTCATACTTTTTGAAGTAGAATTCTTTTTCTATAGGGAAATTTATATAGCGCCCCTGGTCAATAATATCTTCATGCACACCTGCTTTTGGAGCAACTTCAATATTATCATGGATTGTTGCTGGAGCGACTATACCGCTTTGTCCTCTTAAAATAACATTATTTCCAATAGTAGACTGTCCTGCAATGCCTACCATACCAAGAATCAAAGTATTATTTCCAATTGTCACATCATGAGCAATGTGAACTAAATTATCGATTTTTGTCTGTGCGGCAATTCTGGTTTCATCGGTACTTGACATATCAATAGTTACATTCGCACCTATTTCAACATCATCTTCAATAACAATTTTCCCTCTCATAGCTTGTGCAACGTAAGTCTCGCCAACTTTCCCGTAACAAAACCCTCTACTACCAATAACAGCGCCACTATTGATAATAACATTATTACCAATAATTGTATTTGCAATTATAGAAACATTAGGGAAAATCTCGACGTTATCGCCTATCGTGACATTATCTCCAATGAATACCATTGGCCAGATAGAAATATCATTACCTATTTTTACATCTTCACCAATATATCCATTAATGCCAATTTTGACATTATTTCCTATATCTAAACCCTGTTCAGTAAGTTCATTAAGCTCGCTTTCACAAAGAGATTTAAAGGAAATTCTGTTAGAATACTGATTAAGCAGTTCATTAAAGAGCAATATGGGGTGATCTACAACTATAAATGATTTTTGCGGCTTATTTATAATTGTATTATAATGTGTAGAGTACAATTCTTTACTTATAATAACTGCTGCTGCTAAAGATTCTAATGCTTTATCAAAGTATTTTTTGTTATCAGCAAATGTAATTTGATTTGCTTTAGTATGGTAAACATCATTTATCCCATTAATTTGTTTGTTTTTATCACCAATAATATCCCCATAATGATCTTCGATAATCTTTTTCAACGAAATATTGTTGATATACATAAGCTAATTTCTCAGCTCCTTAAGCTTAATTTAGCGTTGCAATTCTAATCCTTTATCAGCCTTCCTCAGCTGCTCGATGAAATAGTTTATAGCAAAGAAATATATAACTAATCCCACTAATTCAAAAATAATTGCAGCTGCAATAGAATTAAGGTTAAATACAAGGCAATAAATGCCAGCTGCTAATACAAGACAATTTAACAATGCATAGAATAAAATACTTTGAAAATCAGAACTCTGGTATTTACAGAAGGTGATGCTATCTTTTGTTAATATTTTGAAGTACTTACCCACAAACGGATCTATCTGCGGATACTTTTCAATAAAATATTGTCTTTTAAGACTCATTTCGAGACTTAGATTAATCTCCGCGACTCTTATAGCAATTAATTTTCGAATAACGATTAAACCTACAACGAATAAGATAAAGAAAAAAGCGGACATAATATAATAATCAATAGCTTGCTTTGTTCCAAGCTTTAATAGACCGGCAACAATCGTTATTGTAAATGACCTGCCCCCAATCATTGTACCACTTCCAAAGTTAGTGTTACAGGTTCCA
>CAZQHK010000060.1:0-13476 GCA_964593455.1 uncultured bacterium | reverse complement strand
AAAAACCAATCCCAGGCACGCCGATGCTCTGCACCTGCTCGGTGTTACCGCCAGCCAGCTCGGACAACCTGAAGAGGCCGTTACGCTGATTTCATCTGCTATTAATGTCAATCCGGCGGCGGCACATTACCATGCCAATCTCGGACTGGCGTTGCAAAAACTGAGCCGGTTTACCGAAGGAGCGGCCTGTTTCAAGGAAGCGCTGCGCCTGAAACCGGGAGTGGCCGAAAACCATTTCAAACTGGGGAATCTTTTCAACGATATGCAGGCCATCGACGAAGCCGTGTATCATTACAAAGCCGCCATAGCTTGTGACAAAAGCCATGTAGCCGCATACAATAATTTGGGAACGGTTTTCCTTAAACAAGACAAACCGGCTGAAGCGGCATTGTTCTTTCGCCAGGCCATACATCTTTCTCCCAAGTCAGATGAGCTTTTTGAAAACCTGGTCCAGGCACTCCGGTATGTTACATTTAACCGTGTAGACGACGGTATCCGTGATGATCTCATAGCCTGTTTTAATCATGACGGGCTCGATTACCAGGATCTGGCCTGGGCGACTATCAGCATTCTTGATCTTTCTCACGATTTCAACGGGCTTCTTGCTCTACTCGATAAGGGCATGGGCGAGGCTGATGTTGAGATCACTCCACTGCTTCTCCCGGAAGTCCGGAACTTTATGAAAGATCCGCTCCTTATCACGTTACTGAGAAAAGCACTCGTGCCAAATCCTGTTTGCGAACGCCTGCTGGTTAATCTCAGGAATCTCTTGCTCACAAGCTTCGTCGATCATGAAATCATCGATGACTTAATTCAAGTTTCCTTTCTCCACGCTCTGGCCTTCCAAACCTTTCTCAATGAGCATGTGTATTATGTCAGTGAGGCCGAAACAAGAGCTGTCGAACGCTTGGCGGATAAACTGCGGAAAGATCTTAAAAAATCCGGTCTGCCCAATTCACTCCTGCTTACACTCATCGGATGCTATCTCCCCCTTCATTCTCTAGACTGCAGCGATCAACTTCTCCGCGCGGCTCAGGAATGTTCCGACAGTAATTTCAATGACCTTATTACACTCCACCTCCGACACGTACAACAGGAGAAAGAGTTACGGGACCTCATACCTACCCTGGGAACGTTCGACAATCAGATTTCACAAGCAGTCAGACAGCAATACGAGGAGAGTCCCTATCCTCGATGGCTGACCATGAAAACCAATAAAACAAAACCATTTGCAACCGTTGTTACCAACTTGTTCCCTCATTTATCAGCCGCCTGTTTTCGCGACACACGTGCTCCCCATATCCTGGTAGCAGGTTGCGGCACCGGCAGACATGCTATAAGAACAGCGATACGGTTTGCCCAGTCGAATATCACAGCCGTCGATATCAGCTTATCAAGCCTCGCCTACGCTATGCGAAAAGCCCGGGAGAGGGGTGTTTCAAACATTGATTTCAAGCATGTAGACATCCTGAATCTTCCTTGTCTGGACATGATGTTCGATCACATTGAGTGTATTGGAGTGCTTCACCACATGGAGGACCCGCTCCAGGGATGGCGGGTTCTCACCGATCTCTTGAGAGAGAAAGGTTTCATGAAAATCGGCTTATACAGCAAGCTGGCACGAAAAGATATAACCAAAACCCGGTCTTTAATTCTTAACAAAACCTATCGGAGTGGCACTGCTGATGAAATCCGCACCTATCGCCGGGAGGTATTTTTTATGCCCGACACCAGCCCATGCAAGAAGACTCTCTGTTGCAGCAACGATTTTTACACCATGTCGACTACCCGCAACCTTATCTTTCATGTCCAGGAACACCTGTTCACCATTCCGCAGATTGCAGATATCTTGGAATTATTGAATCTTGAGTTTATTGGCTTTGAGTCGACTAACGCGGTCCTTGTGAAACAGTACCGGGACCAATTCCCCGATGATCAGGAAGGAAAAAAACTTTCAAATTGGCACTTATTAGAAAGCGAACATCCTTCTATATTTTCAAATATGTACCAGTTCTGGGTTCAAAAACGATAATATTTGTAGCCCCCTCCTTATCGTGTATAATTATCCCGCCATGAACAACAATCTCAAAAACATATTCAATGACGCGGTCCGCCTACATCAGGCGGGGAATATCAAGCAGGCGGCCGGTCTGTATCAGAAGGTCCTGGCCATCAATCCCAGTCACCCCGATGCTCTCCATCTCCTGGGTGTAACAGCCACCCAACTAAAACAACCAGAAGCAGCGGTGACTCTCATAAGCAGCGCCATCGCCAAGAATCCGGAAGCAGCTCACTATTACACCAACCTCGGAGTAGCCTTACAGCAATTGAATCGTATCGAGGAAGCCATCAGTCAATTTTATGAAGCGTTGCGCCTGAAACCGGACAATCATTTTGCGCATTACAACCTGGGTAATATTTTCCAATCTCAGAAAGACTTCGAGCAAGCAGTAAAATATTACCAAACGGCCTTATCCCTGAATCCACGGTACGTGGAAGCCCGTAATAACCTGGGTTTGGTTTTTCAGGAATTACACCGGTTTGAAGATGCCGTACTCCAATTCCACGAAGTTCTGAAACTTTTGCCCGGCGATGCCGGTGCCCACTTCAATCTTGGCAACATCTTCCGAATGAAGGAGGACCATGAGCAGGCTTTAAATCATTACCAAAGCGCCATTTCACTTAATCCTTCGTATATGGAAGCTCACAATAACCTGGGATCCCTTCTCCGTCACCGGGGAAAACTGCTAGAAGCATGCCGTCATTTCCTCATCGCTATGCACCTGTCTCCTGAAACAGAAGATGCTATCAATAATTTTGCTCAAACCAGCCGGTATCTGATATTTTCCAGCGACGATCAGTCGATTCGCGAGGCACTTATCTCCTGTCTGAACCGCCGGGGAATAGACCATCAGGACCTGGCCCAGGCAAGTGTTAGTATTCTCAACTGTTCACACGATTTCACCAGCCTAATTGCGCAATTGGAATCCCCCAGCCCCGATGTGAGAGCAGTTCTTTTCCATAACCCGGATTTGCTGCGGTTTGTGTCCGACCCTCTTTTACTGAGCCTGCTGAAAAAAACACTCATTTTAGATAGGGAATTCGAACATTTGCTGACCGGTATCCGCAGGCAGTGCCTGCTCCTGGCAGTCCGGGACACGATGAATATACCGGATGCAGAACCATGGAACTCGTTTCTCTGTTCACTGGCCACCCATTGCTTCCTGAACGAATACGTGTACTCGATGACCGATTTTGAAAAACAGGCTCTCGATAAACTAAAAGGAGAAACACTGGACCGTATCGACAAATCATGTGATTCGTTCTCCCGGTATGTGATCCTCCTGGGATGTTTCATACCGCTTGGCATGCTAGACCGAAATGACGAGTTGCTCGCCTTGACTTCTAACCTGTCATCTCCGGAGCTCGATGAACTGATCACCAACCATATACGGGAACCTGAAACCGAACGAAAATTTCTCACCGCTCTATCCTCGGTGGGAGTAGCCGATAACACAGTCTCAAAAACTGTGCAATCTCAGTATGAAGAAAATCCTTACCCGCGATGGACCAGCCTGTATAAAACCACACCGAGACCGGCGAAAGAGGTTATTACAAAACTGTTCCCCGCACTATCTGAATCTAATCTTTCCCTATCAAACGCTCCCGATATCCTGATCGCCGGCTGCGGGACCGGTAGGCACGCCATCTACACCACCACCCGGTTCGACCAGTCCACCGTCGTGGCCATCGATATCAGCCGGACCAGTCTGGCCTACGCCGCCAGGAAAGCACATGAACTGGATGTATCCAATATCTCTTTTATCCAGTCTGATATTCTCAACTTGACTCCTGATAAAGGGAACTTCGATATCATAGAATGCGTCGGTGTCCTGCACCACATGGAAGATCCTGTTCACGGATGGAAAATACTTAAAAATCTTCTCAAACCGGGTGGATTCATGAAGATCGGGTTGTACAGCCAGTTGGCACGTTTACACATTGCCGCCGCCCGGACGTTTATAGAAGAGAATAATTTTCTCTCCACGCCTGACGGTATTCGTGCGTGCCGCCAAGCGATCTTCGATCTTCCCGTTAATTCACCGCTCAAGAAACTAACGACATGTGGTGATTTTTACTCCCTATCGACTACCCGGGACCTCATTTTCCATGTACAGGAACACCTGTTCACCATACCTGAAATCAGCACAATTATAGAAAACCTCGAACTGGAGTTTTTAGGATTTGAACTGGATGATAAACGAGTTTTACAGGAAGATAACGATGGAATTCTCTGCGACCCGGCCACTATGTCATTGGAGGATTGGCACGAGTTAGAGCTTGAGTATCCCGATACTTTCATCAACATGTACCGGTTCTGGGTACGGAACAAGTAAACCCGGGATAACCGTTACTGGTCTTTGAACTGCCCTTCATACTGACCGGTGCCCTCGGTGCGCTCGAAAATGAATTGGCATATTTTCGTGCCCGGATGAATGGCCAGAGGCAGCGGGCTGGCGTTGTACATTTCGAGAATCTGATGGTTGCTGATTCCCGGATGCATGAAACTGGCGGCGATATGGACAAAAAGCCCCAACCGCGCGAAACGACTTCGGCCTTCCAGGCGGCCGCAGATATTATTGGGGAGCGTGATCTTTTCCCGGGTTACCGCCAACACCGATTCGTGCGGTAATAGCAGAAAGTAATCGTCGACGTGAATCTCCTTGGTGATCTTTTTAAAATCGGCGTTGTCGGTAACATGTACCAATTCGTGAACATCCTTGTAGACGATAAAACGGTTGCCCACATGGATATCTATCGAACCGGGTCCCACCTGGGTATCCTCGAATGGTTCTATTTTAATGGTACCACTCTCCAAAAGTTTTATTAGCTCGCTTCTGGCTATAACGCTCATAAATCTCACCTGCCAACTTATTATTCTTTTCTGGCGCGTTTCCCTTTTATCAGGGGCGCAACCTTGTTGAATATGCCGGGTACCCGGTGTACCAGTTCATTCAGGAACTTGTCGGTACGGATAAGCGGCAGCCAGTCGTCGAAATTTTCCCGTTCAATATTCATTCCCACCGTCACCATATCATGGAACGTTTCGATAAGGTAATCGGTCGTTTTGTACATGGAATCTCCCACATCACCCAACCAGCAGATCGATGTACCCTGGTAGCGCCGCTTAAGCGCTTGATAAAACTCCCGGGTGACTATAGTCTTCGGGTGAAGTCCAAGATCCGTATACGGTAGCGAAATTCCTTTTTCCGCCACTTGCATGATGGCTTCGTTCAAGACCGGGATAAACTTTACACCGTGCTTTTGACAAGCCTCGTTGACACCCTCTATACCCACGGCGCTGGCGCAGACAGGAAACATGAACAGCTTCTTTGGTCGATGATGTTTAAATCCCTCTTCGACACAGTAGCGCACGGTCTCCCCGGAAGCGATACATTCGTCCTGGAGAAGCCAGGTATCGTCTTCCCACCACTGGCCTACCATCGAGCTTTGCACGACTTTCCAGCCGCGCGCGGCACTTTTATCTTCCACCCGGGTGAGTTTCAAGTAGGTGGTATCAACGAGACCACCACTGTAAATGGGAGGATCCGCGTCAAGCAGGTCGAGCGGACGTCCGCCCCACAGTACTACGAACTGTGCCACTCTCCCTGTGAATTCGTTGACAAACAGGCGGACCATGGTGTGCGAGATCTCCCTGATCATCAGAAATTTCTGCGGTCCGGCCACGTGGCGGCTGAGCAAGAACTCCTGCCCTACCCCGCGGCCTGGAAAATCAACTACGTAGATCAGGTCCGGCATATTACGGTCTTTGAAGAGCGGATGGGCGGAGAGATTCCTGACCTCCCAGATGTTCTTTCCCTCCCGGGAAGCTACCAGTTTACCCACGTCATCCAGAAAGAGTTCCGGTTCAACCGTTGTCATAGTTATCCTCCGGCGACTAACTTTGTCATCTTAATCCAGCACAACTCAATTATTTTAGAATTACCAAAACACATATTCTCATTCAATTCTACGCTGAATAATACGACCGAATCAACATCTTGTCAACCCGCCATTGTCCACTTGTACCCATGCTATTTTTCTTCAATCAAGCAGGAGAATTGAGATTTTTCCCTTTGTAGGCCGGTCCTTTCCTGTAAACGATAGTGCCTCAAGTGTCGTAGCGAGAGCTTCTACTCCCGCCCTCAAGCAAGTAGCGTGGAAAGTTGGGGTCAGGTCTTGAATTTGGTAATGTTAAAATAGAAGACTGATCTATGGAATTGGCTTTAATTAACCAATTTTTATTCATGTATAGATTTCATTTCACTTCAAATAGATCTATGATCCTGTATTCAAAACGTTTTTTTAGGAAACACCCAAATTCAAGACCTGACCCCATTAAAAAAGCGGGGCAGGTTTTTCCTGCCCCGCTTTTTTCGCTTACTCTATCCTCTGTCCTAACTTCAACTCCTGATTATCCTTAGTCATCATAAAATTTTACCTTATCGATGTACACTATACCGGAACTGCCGCTGTGAAACAGGTAGATTTTCACCCTGGCTTTGTCAGCACCCTGTGGCTTATCATCATAATAAGAATGCGTCTCCCAGGCATTCTGAGCCGTCAGGGTTTTCTTATCGACCGAAGCCTGGACCGACTCGGAGATAAGCGTGCCCGAGGCGTCATACCACTCGATACCCAGCTTAGCGTGAACCGTAGCGAAGGTAGCTGAACTGCTATACAAACACATTTCAGCGCCATAATAAGTCCCACTGACTCCGGTAATAAAATCGGATGTCACCACCCGGCCTGTCTCGGAGGAGGTCACCGACGTGTACTTGAGAGTCTGTGTCCCGTCGCACGCTCCGGAAGTCGGAGCGGCACCCCACACGGCACTGGTTGACGTAAAGGTCCAGAACGAACTGGCGCCGTCCCCGGCGAAGGCTGAAGCGGTATCCTGTTCCTCGAAACTGAAGTCAGGAACGGGAAGGTCATAAATATCAACCTGTCCCCAATCGCCGGACACTATCCCAATATCTGTGCTGGCGGCGCTGGTGCCGGCAGCGTTCTTCAGGTTGCCTTCGGCCCGGATGGTTACCGGGTCACCGATATCAAGGGCGCCGTTAGTTGGATCGGATATTGTAATCAGCAACGTGCTGGCGTCTGACCAACTACCGACGAAAACCTCACCTAGAGAGTTCGAACCGAAGTTGAAGATCGTGTTGATCTGAGCTACGGAGGAAGCAGCCGGCTCATTGGTCGCCTCGCTGAAGGTGACGGTCAGCGTGTCGCCGCTGCTCAACACCGCGTCCCCGTCGTCGGGATCGTCAGCCACGATGCTCACGATGCTCGGACCATCCGGCGCCTGCGCTGTAGCCTCGACCTCCACCTGAACGGTAATGGGGTCGAACGTGCTGTAGGACACCGACGCCGTGATGGTCTCCGTCTGGGAGGTGGTGTAACTCACGTCGAAGAACCAGCACCGGCCGGAGAAGATACCGGCCGGGTTGTTACCGCCGGCAGAGGAAAGCGACCCCGATCCGGTAGCGTCGGCGGTTACCTGACCCGTAGCCCCGAGCACAATGTAATCGTCATCGGTGGCTATCCCGAAAACAAGCGGGTCCCAGGTAGCTTCCGATTCAACCTCCGTCGGGGGCTCCGTTAACCCGAGCAGTTTCGTGGCCGTCGGCGCAATAGCCGGGCTGTTATCGTCCCCCGGGGTAGCTCCCGAACGTACCAGATGATTATCCTGGCCGTCGGACCAGACGCCGTCCAGGTTGATAGCGGCGGTACAGGTGTGCCAGATATTGTCTTCCGTCCCGGGACCGGTGTAATCCCATTCCTCCCACTCGGAATTCCACACCTGCTGGCGCTCCATGGAATACATGGTGGTACCGTCACCGGCAAACCACGGGCTGTTATTGGCTTTGTCCATGATGTTGCCGTCGGAGCTCGTCAGCACCAACTGCTCGCCGTTCTTGTCCAGATCCAACCCCGAGTAGGTCAACAGCACCACGTCCTGCTCACTGTCCAGGTCATCCAGGATAACGCTGCCCTGCAAATCGTACTTGCTGATGACCAGATACCCACCGGGAGGAACCACGGTGTCGGTGGGAATGGTGTAGGTACCACTTCCATTCAGAGTGCCCAGGTTTTCCACCTGCCAGCCACCCAGGTCCATTTCCATGTCGCTCAGGACCTGGATCTCGATCCACTGGTCGCTGGCGGAGCGGTGGCTGCCCGGCCACATGATCTCGGTGATCACCACCGGGCTTTGCACCAAACAGTCGTTATAATCTATTGACTCCTGGCTCCCTTCCGCGTTGGCCGGATCACTGTAGGATATGTCGATCTGCGTGCCCGGCAGTTCCTCCAGTTCATCGTTGTCTTCATTCGAATGATCCGTACCGCTCACCAGAATGGATCCCAAGAAGACACCGCTATCCGTGGCCGGCTGCGGCTCTCCTGTGGCTATCCCCGTGGTCTCGTCGAAGTTGAACTCGGCCTCCTGCAGCGTCATCTCCTCAATATCCAGGAGCCCCTCCAGCGAGACGGTAACGGTGTCCATCTGGTCCGGGTCGGTGTTGGCCTGGTTATCTTCATCTACTACCACCACGATGAGAACTTCGCCGGGCCACACGTCCTCGGTCGGCTCATAGATCCCGGTTTCTTCTTCCAGGAAGGTCCAGACCTCGGCAGTCACCGTTTCTTCAGCGGCAGCGGTGGCGGTCAGCGTGACGGTGTTGGTGTCCTCGTTTGACTGCGGAGCAGCGCTGTCATGAGCCCGAATACCGATAGTGTATTCTACACCCGGCGTCAAACCGGTGATGGTGAAGTCAAAACCGCCGGCTTCGCCATCAGGCGACACCCCGGAATCTATGTCTTCTATCATCTCGTTCTGCCGCCAGTCGCTGGTGTTAAACGATCCCGTCTCGGCGTAATACACCGTGAGCCCGGTCTCATCTGACGCAGTATCATACTCCTCGTCGAAAGTGATGTAGATCGTTCCGGATACTTCACCCGTAGCAGCTGAGAGTATTCCCGGATCGCCAGCCCAGAGCGGTGGCGAAATATCGATTAAGGCGTTCAGTTTACCCGGGGTGGCGAAGCGCCGTGTGTAATCAGTCCCGTCACTACCCGAACGCTGACCGTCAAGCGTCAGCAGGACAGCTTCCGTCGACTTACCGGTTGAAAAAAGACCCGGAGCGTTGTCGCTCGTATCTCCGTCATCGAAATCACCGAAGCTCACTGAATCCATGAGCTGTCCTCCGGTAGCTGGATTACCGCTAAATACGGTTATATTACATCCGGAAAGGACCGACTCGGATACCGTGTCCCAGAAAATACCGCCGGCCACCAGGTATCCGCTATCAGGCAGGCCGGTGAAAGAGCCACCGCTCACGTACACGAAGCTCGAGGATATTGAGGAAAACGTCGGCTGAGACGTGGGATCATCGGCGATACCCACTATCCAGCCGGTGAAGTCTACCGGGTCGCCGCTGACATTCTTCAGCTCGATGTAGGCGTCGAACTCGTCCGGCGTAGAGCTGGTGGGATGATCGTTGTACTTGATGTTGTCACCGCCGGCACCGCTAAACTCAGCCCAAACGTTCTGCGGATCGAAGACTATCTCGTTGATAACCACGTCCTGGCTCGGCGGCGGCATAAGTACCGATACCTCGGCGGTGGCCCCGATGAGCCCGTCGGCGGTGGCTTCGATAACAATGGTTTCCGGCAATTCGTTAGGATTGGTAGAATATGATATATCCAGGAAAACCGCGGTGCCCGGAACGGTATCGGCGGTGGTAGTACCGCTACCGGCAGCTTTATCAAGCGTTCCGTCCAGTCCCTGCAGGTTCGATGCCGAATCGAGGTCCAGAGAGATAATATTGGTAGCATCTGCTACCACGATACCGTCGGCGTCAACCACTGTCACGCCGAATCCCGGCCAGGGCTGGCCCATCACGACTTCTTCCGGGGCCAGGCCGAACATCAGGTGATGCGGATCCCCGGCCTCGGCACCCCCGGGTAGGGTGACCCGCATCTCTTCGTTTCCGTCTTCGTTAGGCAATTCAGCCGAATCACGGACCCGCACCCCGAAAGCGTAAGCCGCTCCAGGAACCAGATCTTCAATTACCGCCTGGTTCTGGTAAAACGAGCCGGCTGAAAGATCACCGTCGCCGAACTCCAGCACATTATTGTTGCTCCAATCTTCTCCATCCCAACTGTCCACCGTAGCAAAGTAGACCATGTAAATCACCGGCGGGGTACTGGGTATCGAATCATCGAACTCGTCGGTCGCGTTTTCAAACTCGACAGCCACCGCACCGATAACATCCTGTACCGGGTAGGCCGCCTGGATTCCCTTCCGGTTCCTGTCAAACCATTTTGGATGGAAGATGTCCTGACCTCCGGAAGGAGTGGCCAAGATGTGGTGAAATTCCATGTCCTCGTTGCCCCAGACATCTTCGACCCGTACACCGAATGCGTACTTGGTGCCAGGGGTAAGTCCCTCGATATCGATGAAGTGCGGACCATCGCCGTTCAGAGGGGTTCCGATATCTTTATCCAACACGGACTCGATCTGGTTGTTCTCCCAGTTTTCGTAGTCCCAGCTTTCGGCGGGAGCGTAATAGACTTTGTAGGTTATCGGCAAGGAAACGTCTTCTCCCTCATCGAAAAAGACCCGCATGGCCGTTCCGCCGCCATCAAGCTCCACCTCGGCGATGTTATGGATACCCCGGGGACCCCACACCTCAGGTGGTTCACTGTCAATTAACACGGTATCCTGGACAGTGGTCTCACCGGCTATGATCTCGACTCCTTCGATGGTTTTTTCCTCGTCGAGGCCGTCGAAATCGCCCTCGATGAACATATCGTAGGTACCCTCCGGAACACCTTTCATGGTAAAGTGCCCCTGGTTATCGGTAATCGCGATATTATTCGTACCGAGTAGCTGCACGGCCGTATGCTTGAGTGGGATAGAAGTAACAACGCGCGGTGTTGTACCGCCATTGGCCGGCGGACCTTCTACCGTCACCGTACCGCTGAGTATCCCGGCCCCGGCTTGCGTACCGGACGGCACCAGGGTGGGAAAATTGAGCGATGTAATCTCACCTTGCTTGACCAGTACGCCTTCCTGGACCGCGGTGTTGTAGCCATTTAAAATAGCCGCCACCATATAGGTATCTGGTTCGATATTGAGGATCTCGTAAGACCCGTCGGTACCGGCAATGGCAAACCCCTCGCTGCCGAGTCCCTGAACCTGGACCATGGCGCCCACCGCCGGATCGCCGCCCTGGATAGTAACGGTGCCCGCGATACCCGTGGGGCTCAGGATTACCGGATCCAGATCGGTTACCTGCCCGGAGATAATCTGAACATTGTCGACGGTCAAGTGATGCTCATCCACGCCCGCCCCCAGGTCGCCGAAAGCAACGCTGTAGGTCCCGGCAGGGATACCGTGTATCTCAAAATCCCCATCGTAGTTGGTGATCGCGATATACTGCGTTCCCAGCAACGCTACCATGATTCCTTCGTGAGTCTCGGTTTCACCAGCCTCCACCGGACGCGTGGCGGAACCCGCCAGGCCTCCCATTTGCCCGGAATCAACTACCATGGTAACAGCATTAAGCGCGGTTACCTGTCCCGCCGTAACAGACACTCCGGGACTGTATTCTTTCACCTCGTATCCCGGCCGGGTAAACATCAACCGGTAACCGGTGGACACCGGAATTTGGGATATGGTGAAATATCCATTCGCATTAGTAGCGGCGATGTAGCTCGTGCCTTTGATGAGAGCCAGAGTGCCCGAAAAATCGCCGCCTGAGGCATCGGTACCGGAGAGCAATACCTGCCCCCTGATACTCCCGGTAGGCGTCAGCGACAAGTCCACCACGGTGGCCGCTTTCGGTTCCACCGTGGCCGTGTGGGAGGCCCGGTAGGCCCCCTTGGTCGCCATGACAAAATAGCTGCCTTTTTCGATATCCGCAAAAGTGTAACCACCGGTTTCGTCGGTAATGGTGATGTAGGTGCCGTCACCATCGGCTTTCGGAGATAGCTGTGCCCCCGCTTTAGGTTTTAACGCCGAGGCAGGTTGAGTACCGTCATTGTTCATCTTAGTGGCTACCACCAGCGCTCCTGAGGGATCGACTCCGTTGGGGAGCGTTATCTTACCGGACAGCGTACCGGTTTCCGTCACCGCGCCGGGAAGTGAAGCGCCGCCGCCACCGCCGCCGCAACCCTGGATTACCAGGCCGGCTGCGCCCAGAAGAGCCACCATAACCGCGAGCAAACCCGCGTACCTAACAAGTGAGTAAAAATCCCTTTTCATGCTTACTCCTCCTCTTTTCTACATCTTCTTGTTTGAGGGCGGGACTAACCAGCCGCCGCCCGGGTTCAAAATCTCCTACACTTAAATCAAAACCTTCACCATGTAACGTTCTAAACTTTTTACTCACACATGCCTTTCCATATATATGTGTACAATGTAAATTCCAAGTAAATTCCAACTTCTACCTTCCATCGCAGCCACTCCATTGACCGCAACAAAATTTCTTTCTAAAAACAAATTATTCACGATTAACTCCATATTGCCGTGGCCACCGCCAGCGATTGACCGCCGTACTGGCAACTGAACCTGTTCCTGGTTCTGCGCCTGCAAGACACTGTCAGTATCGTTCACGGTGCCGCCATCTGTAGTTATCTGGCCCAGGAAAATCCCTGTTCCCTGGCCTGTTTCAGTGAGCATGACGTTTACTGCATCACCTCCGCCGCAGCCCTGGATAACCAGGCCGGCTGTACCAAGAAGAGCTATCATCAAAAACAACACGCCCGCGTATCGCATCGCGCCCGCGTTAAATCCCTTGTCCACTTTTACCGCAGCTCCTCCTCGTAACGTTTCCGATGTCAGATGCTGTGTCTGTCCCTGGCCGATTTTGATATTCGTTTTCATTGGTCTGCCTCAATCACGGTGTGGGTGCAGTCCACTGTATTGGTGGTGACGAACCAAAAGCCGACGTGTCTTGGTCGGTGGCCGAAGACGTGTCTTGGTCGGTGGCCGAATAGGTAACATTTTCTTCAAGATTATGAGAAACATCGAACACGTAGTTTCCACTTCCATCAAACGCGGTTGAGGCTGTGATTTCAGCTGGTCCAGAAGTTACGACCGCCGGAACGATCAGGCTGGCCGGTTTGTTCGGGAAACTTATACCTCCCGGTGTCGCACCAGTTGTTGTAATCGCAATAACCTGCGATGATGAGAAATTGGGAATCGGGTTGTTCGAAGCGTCTTCAGCCCTTACCGTAAGTGTAATAGGCGTAGCCGTTAACGGGGACATATTACTTGCAGTAATAACAAAATGGTGAAGTGTTGCAGGAGCTGTCTCACCCCAGTCACCGGTAACGGCGGCTCCTGAGCTGCTGGGAGCGCTGGTCTGAGCCGTATTCATCAGGTCGTTCGTGCCATCTGCGGTA
>CAZQHK010000059.1:0-14908 GCA_964593455.1 uncultured bacterium | reverse complement strand
ACCTCGCCGTAGCGCGTTATCCGCTTCTCCATCTTCAGGATGGTAGCGGTCCCTTTTTCCAGGGAAATGGAGGGAGCCATGGTCACGCCGATCAGGATGGACCCTTCTTCCAGCGTCGGTATGAACTCCGTGCCGATAAGGGGCAGCAGGAACAGGCTTCCGGCGAAAGCCAGCACAGCGACGGCGGCCACGGTGCGCCGGTACCTCACAGCCCCGGAAACCAGCGGACTGTAAATCCGTTTCAACCCGCTTATGATAACGTTCTCCTCCGTCTTCTTGTAACGCAGCAGGAGATACGATAGAACGGGAGCCACTACCAAGGCCATGGCCAGGGAACCCAGCAGGGCGAAAGATATGGTAAAAGCCATGGGTGAAAACATCTTGCCTTCAACCCCCTGGAGGGTAAAAATAGGCAAGAAGACCAGGATGATAATACTGATGCTGAAGGCGATAGGACGGGCCACCTCGCGGGCAGCCGAACGAACTACCGATATTTTGTCTTGAAATTCGCTGAAAGGATTGTTGAGATGACGGAAGATATTTTCCACCATCACGATGGCTCCGTCACCCAGCATACCGATACCGATGGCGATTCCGCCCAGGGACATCAGGTTGGCGCTGATACCGTAGAGCTTCATACAGATGACGGAGATGAGCGCGGACAGTGGCAACGCCAAAGCCACGATAAAAGCCGTCCGGATATTGCCAAGAAAAACCAGGAGGACCAAAATCACCAGCAACGCCCCCTGGATGAGGGCTTTCTTCACCGTCCAGATTCTGCAGCAAGCCTATACCCCGCACCAGGTGCTCCTCGGACCCCAAAAGCAGGAATTGCCCGCCGGCGTTACGGTTGTTTTCGCGCACCGCCTCCACCAGATCGTCCAGGCTCAGTCCGTACTTTTGAAGAGCAAAGGGATCGACCCGCAGCTGGTACTGCAAAACATGGCCACCGATGGAAAGAATGGCCGTCACCCCGGGTACGGTCTGAAGCTGGAACTTGACCACCCAGTCGTTGATCTCCCGCAGGTAGGTGTTGGGAGGTTTTCCACCGGTGTCAGTACCCTCGTCCAGGGTAAGGTAATAGATAAAAATCTGACCAAGCCCGGTGGAGATGGGTCCCAATACCGGTGGCTCGTGCATCTCGGGAAGTTCATTCATGGCACTGGAAAGCCGCTCATTCACCAGTTGCCGGGCGAAATAGATGTCGGGAAAGGCGTCTACCGGCAGCCGAAGGTACTGGAACACCCCGAAAACGAGCACCGCCAGAACCGCCAGGAGCACCAGAATCCGGGATTTCAGGGAGCTGTCGATTATTGTGTTGAGCATTGCCTGGTCCTCTCCGTACCGCGTTCGCGCTTAATGGCCGTGACCGGCATGGGAGCCGAGACTGCTGGTGACCAGCTCCGCCTTGAGATCGAAAGCTCCGCGACTCACATACTCCTGCCCGGGAAGCAGCCCCGTTTGGCACCACCACTCTAACCTGCTCCGTGCTTATTTCAACCCGGGCGGTAACGAAAGAACCCGGCTGCCACCGGCCATCAGGATTCGGCATGACGACCCGGGCCAGCGCGGTGCGTGTCTCGGCGCTGATGATCGGAGACACGTAATCGATGGAGCTGGATATATCCTTGAACTCCCGCCCCCGTGAAATGGTCACGGGGAAGCCGGACCGGATAAGAGGCAGATCTTTCTGGTGTACGCCCAGGTGAAAATTAACAATTGTTTAGACATAACCTTGTTCTCCGCACTTGCTTCACAGGTATTTTAGTGCACGATAAGGATAATATTGCACAAACAAGTAAACCAATTATCCGGATCTTTTTGATATCATAGCAGTGAAATCTCATTATAACGCCCCTGAATCCTCCGATACAAGTTGTTATGGTTGGCAATATTCTACGGGAAAATGGTAGACATACCGGTGATGTACTTTCTGAACCGTAAAATTGAACCTGAACTACATTTTTGTCACGCAACGGGCAAGATATTCACCTATCAACCGGTGGCCCTCGGACGTGGGATGGCCGGCATCGAAGAACAAAGTTTCCGATCTATCCGTATTGTCTAAGAAACGGTAGATACCGGAATGTATCGAAGTGGCTGGATCAATCCCGGCAGGCACCGTCACCTCCAGGAGCAGCTCTTTTCCTTTCTTATCATAAGATACCAGACGCTGGACCGAGCCATCTATTTCCAACTTCAAGCCCCGCTGATGACCGACCAGTTTGAAGAGAGTATAGATATCAACGAAGCCGAGATTAAACGTTCTGGCCATGTCCATCAGGAAATCGCGAAAGTCTTCGAAGTGGGGATTAGGTTCGAAACTGCTCTTCGGGGGGGAAATAAGAATTACTTCTATATCAAAGGTTTTCGCTGTCTTTATGACGTCGCCCAGATATCGATCAGTTGTTGGAAAAGGGCACCTGGTCATGGCTTTTTTATCGGGAACACCGGTCAGAATGACCACTAGGGATGGCCTAAGCAAAGCAAGTTTCGACATGAAGGAAACAGCCATCTGGTTAAACTTGTATCCGGGCACGCCGGCGTTGATGATTTCGTACCTCTTGTTTGGATCGAGTTCTTTGAGCCGTTTTTCCAGTATCCGAGGGTAGCTTTCAGCCTCCGGCAATCCCCACCCGAAGGTTATCGAGTCACCGATACAAATGATCCGGTACGTGTTACGAGCTGGATACTCGCTGAATTCCGGACTCCGGAATCCAAGGCTGTTGGTGGTGACCTGAAACCTGATCCGTCGTTTGATGGTTCCTCGCTCCCGCAATTCGTAGGCACACATTGGGATGTGTTCGCCGACGTTTGGATCCGACTGGATATCATCGGGAGAGAACGATTCCGCGGGATCTTCTTCCCCCACCGGTTTACCAAGCTGTATCGGTCTTCCCGGAATGACCACCGTGGCTTTCTCCAGGTTGGACTTGATCCGATAACCGAGAAGGTGATCGGATACCGTCAGGACATCGGACAAGAATTTCCGGCGTCTCCTGCGTCTGACGTAGACGTTCAGAGCCGTCATTAGAAGAATACATAATACGAGCAGAACAATGAAAAGACGCTGGTTTTTGAAGAGGGTTCTAACCTGCCCGACCTTCAAAGTAGCCTGCCCTGTTTCTGTCCCGGCAAACGCTTGATTTTCCCGCACGGAGAGAAGGCACATAACCGCACGTAAAACCCAACACGATATGCCTTCGCTTTTCGTACATGGCCATTCAACATCGAATCGATTTCCGCTCACACTTTTGGGTTTTAGGTTACATACAACTTATCATAATTATATTTTCTCTTATAATAATTCAGAACTAAATGTTGTGTCAACTTTTTATAGGGTAATCCCGCAGTCTCTGGAAATTACATACTGTTGAATCCATCAGCTTTTTCGCGAATCTGACTGGGATTTTTTGTCATTCTTGCCAGTTAGCGGATCTACTTATTATGTTTTTTTTCCTTTTTTTGTTTTCTACGCTCTTTCAGGGTCAGTGTTGCTTTCTTTTTTTCTTGTTTTTTGCCTTTATCTTTGTTTGCCACCGGTTTTCATCCCCTTTCTCCCAAACACGATAAAAAGTTCAGTTCTCGTTTAACTCTACAGGTTAAGTCCCTTTTTGTCCAGCCCGTATTACAGGCAGGCAAAAAGATCTTCGGTGCGGTGGCGAGCAGAGAAAATAGCGATCCCGTTAGTGATAAAACCGGACCTGCAGGAAGCAGCTTCGTGGTGAGGCCCCGTACTCGCTCCTGACCACTCCCGCCGCCGGTTCATTCCCGAAGGGAAGATAGACAGTTCCCACGATGGTGACATCCTCGGCGTAGTTCAAGGTCAGGGAAGGAGAGATGATCCCCGAGCCGTCGTTGGGACTGGTAAGAAGGAGCAGTCCCGCCGTCAGACCGGGATCCACGTCGTACGAGATCTGCAGGGCCAGGGCTTCCTGGCCGGTAATCTGGGTGTCGCCCCGAAGATACCGGGCCAGGTACGAGGGATTCAGCAACCGCTGGGCGGCCGTCTCAATCCGGCGCGTCCCGAAACCCGAGAAGTGGTACTCAAGGAGCGTATACAGGCCGCTGCCGACGTCGAATGTGTATGAGCCCCCCAGGACAATCTTGCCGACGTAGTGGTCGCTGCCGAAGAGCCCTCCTTCATACGCTTCGTCGCCAGGGGTGTCGAAAGCGGCCAGTTCGCCATGAATCTCCGCTCCCATTATCGTCGCGGACACCGACAGGCCATAGAGGTAATCACGGGCCCGCCGTCCCAGAATCAGCTCCCCGTCGAACCGGCCCTGGTAGCCGCGGAGCCGGGCTATATAAGCGGAGTCGTTCGAGGTGTCTCCGAAGGCTGCTACCACTCCCAGGGACCAGGTGTCGGAGAGGTTGTATTCGGCGTTGACGGCGTCGATTCCCCGCCGCCATTCCCGGTCCACTTCCAACGGGGAAAAAGGTGAAAATATATCCACCGAGCTGAATAACACACCCCGCCCCAAACCCACTGCCTGCCGGCCCACAATCAGTTCTCCCCGGGAGTGATGAAACGCTACCAGGGCCCGATCCAGTTCATGCCGGTGGGAAAAGGTTGTGCCCCGGACGCTGACCGGTTGATCAAGCTGCGATATGCGATACGGGGCAGAAGCTTCCGACGGCAGCACCCCCGCCCCGGCGGCTTGCCCGGAGCCGTTCATGACATCCCGGATCCGGTGCTCATAAGCGATCTCATAGTTGATACGCTCCACGTACCGACCGGTGAAATCCAGGCGGAACCGCCAATAAGTCAAAACACTGTCCCGTTCTCCAATAGGAAGTCCTCCCATAACCAGGGCCGACGGCTGATACCGGTTGCCAAGCCAGCTTCCTTTCAGGGAGGAGTTCAGCTCCAGGATGTGCTCGCCGGTGGCTTCGGACCAAAGCTCCAGAGAATATACAGGAAGAGAATAAAACGAGACGAGAAGAATAACTATAATTGTCATTGCTCTCCCTCGACTTGACCGGGGGATCACATTACACTTCATCCAATTTACTCTCATCGCCAACCACTTTACCGTCTTGCAGCGTCACCACCCTGGTGGCGTGGGTCACCACCCGGGGATCATGAGTGGAAAAAATGAAGGTCATCTCCTGCTCGTCGTGCAGGCGGCGCATCATCTCCATCAGGGCCACGGCATTGTCGGTGTCCAGGTTGGCGGTAGGCTCATCCGCCAGTACAAGCTTCGGATGGGAAACCACCGCCCTGGCCACCGCCACCCGCTGCTGCTGTCCACCGGAAAGTTCGTTGGGACGACGATGGGCCAGCTCTCCCAAACCCAACTCCTCCAGGATGGCCATGGCCTGCTCATGGCGTTTGGCCCCCACTCCCTGCAACTCCAGGACGAACTCCACGTTTTCCAGGGCGGTGAGGACCTGCACCAGATTGTAGGCCTGGAATACGAATCCCAGTGACTGCAGACGCAGGAGCGCCCGCTCCTTCGAACTCAAAGCACCGATGTCCCGGTCCAGGACGGTCATGGTACCATCGTTCACCTTGTCTAAAGCTCCAATCAAGTTGAGCAGCGTGGTTTTTCCGCTTCCCGATGGACCCACCAGGGCCAGGAAATCTCCCTGCTTGACCTCAAGCGACAGGCCCCTGATGGCCGGGAAATCGACCTTCCCGGCGTGGTAGATCTTGGTTATCTCTTGCGCTGAAACGAGGACGTTTGATTCCATAATTACTGCACCACTTTCAAGCCCAGAGAATGTAGTAGCAATTCTGTTCCTACATTCTCTGGGCTAATGCTGATGTCGGTTCTATTCTGACGGCGAACCAGGCGGGATAAAGGGAGGCTATGATGGTGGCAGCCAGGGCCAGACCGAAGGCGTAAGTCACCAGCCACCAGCCCATGTCTGCGTACAGCACCGGATCCACCAGGATACCGGACACGGTCACCTTCCCTTCCTGGTAAAGCGCGCTCATATCGAATCCTTCCGTAGCCAGATAGTAGACTACCGGCATACCGATGGCCAATCCTAACACTGCCCCGGCCATCCCCAGGACAACAGCTTCCATAATCAGCAGTTTTATAATCTGGCTTCCCCGCATCCCCAGGGCGGCCAGCACCGCGAACTCGCGCCGTCGTTCCAGCACCGCCGTCAGTTGAGCGCTGGCCACACCCAGCAGCACGATAAATATGATGATTCCGATTATGATCCGGCCGAAGGTCATATCGGTTTGCACTCCCGCCTGGAGCGATGGCATGATCTCCTTCCAGGTAAGCATATCGCCGCTATCCCTCACCCGGGGGCCGAGCCTGGCGGCGATGTCCTCGATGTGATCGAGATCGTGGACCGTCATTGTTATCTCGCCGGCTCCCGGAAAACCGGTAATCGATTCCAGATCGGACAGAACAACATGACAGATGGTGGCATCGATCTCACGGCTGCCGGTTTCCACCACCCCGACGATAGTGAGCATGGCACTCTGGATGGAGCCGTTGAGGCCGGCGGCGCTGACCAGCAGTTCATCGTCCAGTTCCACTTCCAGCCGCTCACAGATACCCTTGCCGACAACGGTCACTCCCCGGTCTCCAGGCTGCAGGTATCGTCCCTGCGTTACCCCCTGGACCAACCGGTTGAGGGGCAGCTCCAGGCGCGGCTCCACTCCCAGCATCTCCACTCCGGCCACCCGGGTTCCGAAAGCCAGTATGGCTTCCGCCCGGGCCCGGGGCGCCGCCGCCCGGATGCCCGCATCCTCCTGGACGAGAGCCAGGACCTGCTCCCAGCCGGGCAGGCGCAAATCGATGTCACGGGTCTCGTTCCACCCCGCCGGGGCCACCCGGAGATGGCCGGTCCCGGTTTCTGCCATGGTTCGGAGAAACATCCCCTGTTCGCCTTTGATCCAGGCGGTGATTATCAAGGCCAGAGCACAGCCTATGCCCACTCCCACCAGTGAGAGGAACGTCCGGCGCAGGTTCCGGCTCAGACTGCGATTGGCAAATCGGGTGGAGATTGAGTTGCTCACGAGCGCATCGCCTCCACCGGTTCCAGGCTCACGGCGTGGATCGCCGGCCAGATGGTGGCCAGAATAGACGTGAGCAGTACCGCCAGCGTGCAGATAATGATGTCGCTCGGGTTCAACCGCGGGTATACAATCATGGGAATGATCATTCCCTGGGAAGAGATATCCCGGGCTGCTTCACCGCCCATGGCGGCGAAGTCGATGCCGGTGGTCCCTGCATAACAGACTAATCCGAGTCCAAGCACGGCGCCGACCACCGCGCCCACCATCCCCAGGATAGCCGCTTCACATAAAATCAGACTGACAATTTTTTTCGGCGAGCACCCCAGAGCCATCAACATCCCGAACTCGTGGGTCCGCTCGAAGGTCGCCATCATCATGGTGTTGGCGATACCCGCCGCCGCCGCCACCAGCATCAATACCAGGATGATCAGGCTGAAGATGTAGCTAAACTCCAGAGCGGTGGCGATATCCGGCATCACCTGGTCCCAGGAAACCGCCTCCATGTCCGCCAACAGCGGATCGGCGGCCATCTGTTCCAGCAGGACCGGCACGTCATCCGAACGCCGGAGCCGGATGACGATCTCGTGGACACTCCCGGGCATCATGAGCAGTTCCTGCGAGTCGGTCAGGCTCATGACCATGCCGTTTCTGTTTACGATTTCCACGTTACTGCTGATGATACCGGCCACGGTGTACAGGTCGTTGGCGATGGACCCGTCGGCGGCCTGTCCGATGATGGCCATCTCATGTCCCACTTCGATGCCCAGCCGGGCAGCCAGTCCTTGTCCCACCAGGATCCGGTGATTGCCTATCTGCCCGCTGCCGGCGCTACCGAGCAGGCCGGAGTGACCGGATTCCGCTGCTTCGTCGATCCCTACCACCACCGCGGTGAAGGCGTCCTCCTTCACCGCCGCCAGCACCGGTGCGAAGTTCCGAGGCGCCGCCTGGTGTACTGTCTCGTACCGGCGGATGGCGGCCAACACATGAGCGGCATCCTCGATGAAAAGATCGATAGCCCGCTCGTCTCGCCACCCGGGTACGTGGATCTGGACATGTCCCACCAGGGGGCCGGTCACCAGGTCGAAGAGAATGTCCATGAACCCGTTCATAATTCCGTAGTAGAGAAGGACTCCCACGATACCAAGGAAGATGGCCGCCAGGGCCATGGCCGTCCTTTTCCGGTTGCGGCCCAGATTACGCCAGGCTATTTTTGTCGTGCTGAACTGCACGGGATGTTCACCGCCGTTTACGTTCCAGCCGTGACAGGCTGAAGGTGTTTTCCGGGACGTCGATGTTGAAATCGATGTCCAGGTACTTAACTTCTGTCCATTTGCCGGTCTCGCGAGTGGGAGTGACTGTCAGCCGGGAAGGCATCCGCCGCCCATCGAACTCCACTATCTGGTCGAATACCATGACCCGTGAAAGGCGGTTTTTTCGGTCATAAAACTCCTCCAGCAGCGGAATCTTCCCGTCTTCGCTAACCACCAGTTCAATCCGCTCCCAGAGCCCCACCATCTCCGGTTTGGCTTTAAACTCGATGCGCCATCCCGGCGGATCAACGGAGCGACCCTTGAGAGAGTAGGTAAAATCGTTTTGGTAGGACGACTCCTTGACCAGGTCGTCGTTGGTGAAATCGCTCCCCATCCAGGCCCCCCGAAGCATAGAGGGAGGAATCCGTATGGTCCGGGAGATACGGGGCAGGTAATTCCAAAGGTTTTCTTCCACCCGCAGGGTAGTGATCCCCGCCTCCCGGGCCGGTTTCTCGATAACGATAAGCGACTTGTCCTGGCCTTTGCTCCAAGCCTGCATCATCAGAGTCCTGGTGTTCCGCGGCCGTTTCACCGTGAACCGTATCCGCGCCCGACTGCTTTCAGCCCGGTACAGATCCTCGAAATACCGGATAGTCTCCTGCAGATCGAACTCGGGGACCTTATCCGCGGGCTGTGCCAGGGCAGACGGATACGGCTGAAGCATTGCCAGCAGAAACGTCATCACCAGGAAAACTCTCAAGTACCTGTCCATTAGCTTCACCCGTTCAGCATGAGGCTTTGTATGATTGCTCCGGAGACTTCCATTCTATACTACTTTCCATAATTATAATAGTGATTATTATTATCATAAGTCTATCGAAAGTTTATCCGGCTTTAGTACACATTCCAGCTTGAGCATTGCCCCAGTAACCAGAGGAACTCTTTCCATTGTCTTGCAGCAATGTATGTGTTTCACTGGCGATTGCTGTAGATGCAATGGTGGCGGGTATTTGTTAAGGAGAACTAGAGGCTGTCTCCGCGGAACTTAAAGCGGCTTAATTACAACCACATCGGCACTCTTCCCAGGCCTTTTTTATCCAGCATTCCGGAGTTTATTTGTTGATCCAAGAATTGAACCAGGCTTGCCTTGTCTTTCGGAAAACGGCCTTCCAAAGGAATGGGATTTGAGGTGTGATTGGCCCGGAAAACCGTGCCGTCCAGCTCAAGTCCGGCAATGATATTGCGAAGTTCGCAAACAGCTTCGTATTCGGTTACAGGATTATAATCATCAAATATCAGTCCGTCAGCAACTTCAATGAACCGCAGAGCTGAGAGTAATCTGGGTTGCATTTGATTGATGATTTTGGCTGTTTTGACAGCATGCTGTTCAGATCCTTCTTTTCCGGCGAGCCCGAGAAGAACCATAACCGAACAACGCAGGCCGGCTTTTTGCGAAATTCGCACCGCATCGGTCATTTCCTGGGCAGTTTCTCTTTTATTAACTTTTTTCAGAACTTCTTCGTCTCCTGATTCCAGGCCAAGATATACGGTATGAAGTTTTAATTCGCGTAATTCAGTAAGTTGGGAGAGGGGGGTTTTCAGAATTGAGCTACCGTTGGCATAAACATTTACCCGGGTTAACCGAGGGAAAAGTTTATTGAGTTCTTGGAGTATGGATTTTAAGTAATCAAATTCCAGAAACATCACATCTCCGTCGGCCAGAAAAATTCTGCGGGTTTTAGAATATTTTTGGGCAGTTTTTGCGAATTCCGCAAATACTTCATCAGGATCACGTTGTGAATATCGCACTGTTTTGTACATCGCACAAAAACGACAGCAGTTATGAGGACAGCCATACGCTACCTGAAATATCAGGTTATTTGCTTCGGCAGGTGGCCGGAATAATGGATCAATATATTTCATGACGGTGTTTCTTTGTAATGATTTTCGATTCAATAACTTCACGAATAGCCATACACAAGTCGTCGATCGAGTAAGGTTTTCGAATGAATTTATATTTTTTCTCCGAAACTACCATGAACTGCAACTTCCGATCCGTATAACCGCTGCACAGAACAACTCCCAATGAAGGATCAAGGGAGAGAAGATATTCAACCAATTCGATACCATTTTTACCAAAGACCTCTTCCTTACAGTAGCCGAACTTCTTCTGCGCGGCCCTGTTAAACTCTACAATTCTTCGTTTGCTATCTACGGAAATGATCATATCCAGCGAACTGTCAATAATGTTTCTGACGTATTCCTGAGCTGAAATTAATGTCTCTTCCACATCCTGGTGTTGAGAGATATCTTTTATGGCAACCTCTGTTTTCACCTTACGTTATCCCCTTTCTCTCATTGAATAGAGAACATCTCTCACCTTTTCATGCAAACATTCTGGAGTAAAAGGTTTAGGAAGAAACACATCTGCTCCGCAGGTCAGAATTCTTTCTCTTGTTTGTTCAATGTTTTGGCCGGAGATAGCGATAATCTTTATTCCACTAAAAACAGGATTTTCGTTAAGTTTTTTACAGACCTCCAAGCCATTCATCCCTGGCATAAATATATCCAGTATGAGGAGATCCGGTATCTCCCTTCCTATTTTCAGCATAGCTTCAATTCCATCCCGGACTGATGATACCTGGTAATGCTCCTCCGATTTTCGCAGACTACGTTCAACCAGCCTGGTAACGTTTTCATCATCATCAACCACCAGGATTTTAATTTTTTTCCTCTCCTCGAGATCCTCGTGTATTGGCATATTGTACTTTTTCAGAAAGGCCAGAAGTTCCTTTCGAAGAATCCGACGATGCCCGCCCGGAGTTCGATAAGCAGGCAGTTTCCCTCCAACTATCCGAATTATCCGCACTATTAGCAATATGCCGAATATACACATTATTGTCAAGCTGCGGCCTCACAAAACTATTTACCGGGAAGCAAGTCGATGGGCCAATCTTTCAAGTTAATCTTATTTTTTGAATCAGATAGGCCAGGGCATACAGAGCAACAGCGGCTAAACTCATTACATATCTCAGACTATAATCCAGGTGAAAGGTTTTCGTTAGTAAGGCCGGGTAAAAGAATATGAGCGCTGCTATAAGAAAAAGAGGGACTTCATACCATTTATTTTTCACGATAAACCATCCCTGAACCGCATTGGTAAAAGCAAAAGCTCCCAGTACAGCCATTCCAAAAATAAGGAATCCCTGCCAGACATTATCAACACCGTGTAAAACCAGTTCAGGATTAAAGACAAACATAAAAGGGATAACAGCGGTCCTTAAATCATATAAAAAACCCTGTATTCCCGTCTGAACCGGGTCGGATTTGGCAATGGCGGCGGCCGCATATGCGGCCAGACCTACCGGTGGAGTGTCATCGGCCAGAATTCCAAAGTAGAAACAGAACAGATGGGCCGAAATCGCCGGGATCGCACTGATACCGTTCAGGGCACTCAATTGGATGATCACCGGGACGGTAATAGACGCCATAACAATGTACGTCGCCGTGGTCGGAAGTCCCATTCCCAGAATTAAACTGGCAACCGCGGTGAGCAGGAGAAGCAAGAAGATATTCCCGGCGGACAGGATCTCTACTATCTGGACGATCATACTGCCGATGCCCATCGTCACTATACCGACCACGATTCCCGCGGTAGCGGTGGCCAGGGCAACAGCCAGCATGTCTTTCGATCCGGCCAAAAGCCCTTCACCGATAAGGCGAATACTTTTAACGATCGCCCCGGTAAAATTAGACCTGTTTTTTAGCGCCCGAAACATTTCCCGGGCAAAAACAATCGCCACCAGCGTCAGAACCGCCTTGTAAGCACCCATTTTAGGCGTATGCCGCAACACCATCAAGTCGTAGATCAGCACCACCAACGGTATAAGGAAATAGAAGCCATTTTTCATGACGGTTTTAAATTTAGGGATTTCTTCTTCGGGCAACCCCTTCATTCCCAGCTTTGAAGCCTCCAAATGGGTAATATAGAACAAGGCGAAATACGAAACGACCGCCGGGATTACCGCCGCTTTAACGACATCAATATAGGGAAGAGCCAGGTATTCGGCGATAATAAAGGCCGCCGCCCCCATGATCGGCGGCATGAGCTGTCCATTTGTGCTGGCGGCAACTTCAGTCGCGGCGGCGATCTTGCCCGGATAGCCAACCTTTTTCATCAGAGGGATCGTAAATGTTCCGGTGGTAACAACATTGGCTATGCTGGATCCGGAGAAAAGCCCGGTAAACCCGCTTGATACCACCGCTGCCTTCGCCGGTCCCCCTTTGAATTTCCCTAGTAACGACAGCGCCAGATCGTTGAAAAACTGTCCCGCGCCGACCTGGTGAAGCATCGCTCCCAATAAAACGAACAAAAATACCGTCGAGGCTGATACATCAAGAGGGATGCCATAAATCCCTTCTGTGGAAAGCGCCAGTTGGCTCACATATTTTGTTAAAGAAATTCCCTTTAAAGCGAAAATCGAAGGCATGTAAGCCCCGAAGAAAGCATAGAGGGAAAACAAGATAGCGATACTAGCCAGAGCCGGACCGATAACCCTCCTTGACGCTTCCAACAAAAGAATAATCAGGGCGACACTGAATATCACATCTCTCATCAAAGGCCGGCCCAATCTCATCGAGATTCCCGTCCAATCAAACATGATGTACAGCACGGCCAGCCCGGCCAGTCCAGCCAGGATGTAATCGATGAGAGGTATGTGATCTGGTTCGTGGAGCGACTTCATCTTCTCTTTATGTGCGCGGAAAGGATTCGTCAAAAAAACGAGAGTGACTGCGAAAGCAAGATGGATTGCTCTGATTTTCAGGCTGTCAAGAATCAGTAAGCGGGGTAAAGCGAGCTGCCACAAAGCCCAGGAAATTGCAATCACGGTCACAATGATGCGATCGATTTTTTTTCGTGATCCGGAGCCTTCTTTACTCACCAGTAAATCAGCCATTTTATTTGACGATAAGTCTGGGATCAAGGAACTTTACTAACCCGGCTTCTTCATAGTATCGCAAGGCACCCTTATGAACAGGCGCGGAAAGTCCTTCCAGCATTTTTTCTCGTGTCAACCCCCGGAAAGCCGGGTGGAGAGTTTTGAACTCCTTAATATTTTCGAAAACTTCTCTGGTTATTGCATATACAATATTCTCATCAACCTGTTTGGCCGTGACAAATGTTGCTTTCACTCCAACCGTTTCCACATCTTCGATGTTGAGCGCATTCGGATAGAATTCCTGCGGAATAACCGTCCTGGCATAATAGGGGAATTTTTCCAGCATCGTATCAATCCCCGGACCTTTGACCGGGACGATAAACACTTTGATCCTTCCTGATGTCGCCTCTTTAATATTACCGTTCGGGTGGCCGACAGTGTAAAAGAGCGACTCGATTCTTTCATCCTGCAGGAGGCCGGGAGCCTCTACGGCTTTTACATACTCCGGAATGATATCTTTTTCCGAGAGTCCTATCGCGGTCAAGACATCCCTGGAATTTTGCAACTGCCCGGATCCGGGATTGCCAAGATTTACCCGTTTCCCTTTTAAATCCTTGATATTCTTGATCCCTTTGCCATCGGCGGCAATCAATGTTATTGACTCCGGATGGATGGAAAACACCGACCGTAAATCTTTTTGCTTCCCTTCTTTGGCCCATTCGGCATATCCAAAACAGGCCTGATACTGTCTGTCGGACTGAGCGACACCGAAGTCAAGGTCTCCGTTCAATACGGCATTGATGTTATAAACAGAACCTCCTGTTGACTCGACTGTGGCCTTGATACCATACGTTTCTCTTTTATTATTCACCATTCTGCTGATAGCGCCGCCTGTCGGGTAATATACGCCGGTCACCCCTCCGGTGCCAATTGTTACAAAAGTGGTCTGCTGTGCCCCGCATCCTCCCAAAAGAAGGCCGGCACTGATAAAAATAGCTATGAAGTTATTCCATCTCACAGTATAAACCTCTCAACCTATGTGTTGAATACTTTCCCATTATACTCCAGGTGATTAAATTCTTCAGCATTTTCATGAAGATGACATATTGAAAGTCGAGCCATGCTTTGGGCACGTACTACTAATTGGATAGTTAGACATACACAGGATAAGAGTTGTTGGTGTTTTGATCATTGAAGTAATTTTAACTCCCTCTTGAGATGTTGGTTTTCGGGGAAACGTTTTGATAATTTGGATAAAATTGGTTTTATTTCCTCTATTTTGGATTGATCGTTATACAAGCGAGCATAGGTTGAGTTTGCTAATAAACCATAAAAGTTTTCGGGCATTAACTTAAAACAGCGGTCGAGTTCTTCTTTAAAAACCGAGTGATCTTTGTGTTCCTGAAAAAGGAGAAAATGAGGTAGATTTGGTTTCAGATATTTATATTCAAATTGTTCGATTGTTTTTTGATGAGCAGGAATTCGTTTCAATACTACAATAGAAATTTCATCAAAAAAAACTAAAGCCCAATCTTCCTTGGGAAAAAACGCTTCAATAAGATCAAGAAAACCGTAACCCTGGATGAATCGAGTTTCTGGAATTTTGACGAGTATAGTTTGGATATTAAATTGCCGAACGATACTGTCCAATGCTTCGGGTGACCTAAAGGCTTTTAAAACGAGCTTGGCTTCATCTAAGAAGATTGATTCTCTGGGATCAACGAAAACTT
>CAZQHK010000058.1:0-16099 GCA_964593455.1 uncultured bacterium | reverse complement strand
CCGATGAATAAAAGGATATCAAAGTCGGCTATCGATTATCTCTGAAACTCCTGTTCAATTCGCAGTTTCAACGGCCGAACATCTTTGAATCCCAACTGACGCAATTCTGTTGCAAGCAGGGTACTTGTTCGGTCTGCGGGACAGGCACAATAAATCCCGGGTCAGAAATCCGTATTGGTTAACACGATTATATTGCGCCTGAAAAACTAAATCAAGGTTGCCAAAGTCACTATGCAACTCAGATTTTATAGTGTGCTGTTCAAAGACCATTTTGAAAATCTGCGAAGGATCACTGCGGGCAAAGCAGGTTTTTGAGAATTTCGAAATCCTGGGTACGGTTGAACCGTTCGAGCGTTTTCACCAGCTTTTCCTCTCCCGCACGTAAAAAAGAGCCGCCTTTAACTGCCAGTCCTTCGTCGAAAAGACCGAGAAAGACCGGGACATTCCGATTCTCGGCGTACACTGCGGCCCGGGCCACGTCAATCAACCTAGGCGGAGTGTACTCACCCTTCTGAAAACTCTTCTCGAGCTGCGTACCGTAGGCTACGAAGGTGGGATTCAGGTGCATGCTTATCGTCACTCCATGCTTCCTGGAAACACCACACAAGTATTCGATGGCTCTCTGGATATCCTGTATCCCTTCATCGTCACTCATTCCCGGCACGGGCTTCAGCATGAAGTAGCATTTTAGTTTGAATCCATAGGGGGCGATCATGGCCACCGTATCCTCGAAGGCTTCGAGCTCGAGCCCTTTGTAAAAGACCTCGTTGCGGATCCGGTCATCGAAGGCTTCCATGCCTACGGCCAGCTCCATTTGCGTCTGCACGTCCCCTTCCGCCAGGGCCCTGGCCAGGAACTCCAGCTCCGGGACGTCGATGTACTCCACCCTGGTCTCAAGGCTGAGGACGTAAAGATGAGACATGTTGAGGTTCAGCTTGGCCACCAGGTATATCAAGGCAGTGGAAGAAAAGGTATCCTGGTCCAGGACTGACCCGTTGTTGCTGACGATGACCTTCCTGATGTCCATCCTTCGTTCAATTACCTCGGGATCAGAAAAAACGTAGTCGACCTGGTTTATCAGCGCCCGGTAGTTGACGTGGGACCGTGAAGCCGTGGAAGGCAGGTTGCACCCCAGGCACCGGGAATACCGGCAGGCCTGCGTGTAGAACACGATGAAGAGAATCAGCCCCTCATCGGACTCCTGGAACCACATCTGACTCGGCCGGTTTTCGTCGTGGTCCTCGTTGTATGCGTAAGTCTTCCCCTCGTGGTGAGAAGCGATTTCAACGGGCGCCTTCGCATCGGGCATCTCACGTGACTCCTTTTGCCGTCAGCTCACTGATTTCAATAAACCACTTTTTCTTCACGGCCTGAAAATCACCCGGATCCGGCAGATAGCTGTCCGGGATAAGACTTTTCCTGGTACAGTTCACCAGGGCGTGCAGGGTTTGCAAGCGCCTGGTGTCGGTGATAGCGGGAGGAACGCGGTCCTCGATCACCTCCAGTACCTGCTCGAATCCCAGCGAATTCTTGCCGAGCCTGGCGATGAGCTCCGATCTCACCGAGGCGAAGCTGGCAGCGGAATAGCCCTCGGTGGGTACAGCGATCCGCGCCATCTCGTCTTCACTCAACAGGTCCTGCAGGACGGGTTTCACCATCCAGGAGATAAACGCCTTGCGATCGTCGCCCTCGGGGTCCAGGACCGGTATGATGAGATCACCGACCCGCCCGGGGCGGCGTATGTCGGGAGACAGGTGATGAATCCGGGCAGTCATCAGGAGCCATTTGACCTTCCCTCTCAACCTGGGGTCCGCCATCATGGCCTGGATCTTACCTGTCAGCCGCCGTTCCGTTGGGTGGGTCCCCGGCCCCACTCCCCCAAACTGAGTGTCCGCCTCGTCGACGAAGATCAGTACTCTGGCCAGTGAGTCGATGACTCTCCTCAGCTTTTCGAATATCACATCGGTCTGGCCAAACCACTGGCTCCGTATATTTTTGAGAACCAGGACCACCATGTCCGCTTCGGCCGCCACCGCTTCGAAGATAAAGCTCTTGCCGCCGCCGATGGGTCCGCTGACAGCGGCACCCGGCAGGGCATCGGGGCCGGTGGAACGTAGGCGGGGAATGAATTCTTCTTTGAGAAAGTTTTTGAGATTACTGAAACCAACCACGTTCTTCAACGTGTGTTCGGGTCTTTTAAATTCCACCACATCCTCGCCGAGCTGGGTGCGAATGAAATCCTGGACATGATCGATCACGTCCCGGGGAGTCACCTTTTTATCCAGGTGGCAGGACCTTACCAGCAGTTGTCTGAGAGCGTGGATGGACAGCCCGCCGGTAAGCCTGGCCAGGTTGAGCTGACTCGACCAGAGATGGATCTTCCGGTCCTCGGGCTGGCGCTGATTGAACCAGTAAATGAAATGTGAGCGGGCCTCTTCATCCGGAGACGGCACGTCGATTGACATGACCTGGGGCAGACGCGTGATCCGGTGATTGATCGAGCTTCGGGACTCAGTCAGAAGAACTACGGCGTCGCGTCCGTTCATGAATAGCGGATCAGAGAACCATTCGGCGCACAGGCCGGTCATACGCCGGTCGACTCCGGAGAGTCTCGCGAGTTCTCCTTCCGGAAGCAGCATATCCGCTTCTTCCACGATGATGATGAGATTTTCATCCAGCAGCGGTTTCCCGTCCACCGAGGTTCGGGAGCACAGGCAGAGCTGCCTGAGAAACTCCATGGCCACCAGGGGCTCACGACCGGCTTTGGACAGGGTCGAGTCGAAAGAGTCGCCCAGGGCCGCGGCCTGCATTCTCACCCGGGACGCGGACAGCATCTCCTTTATCTTGAGATCATAACCGGACAGCCCTGTTTTCCATTTGAGCCAGGCATCTCTGAGTTTATCCCGATTGCCGGTAGATCTTGAGCCGGAAGTAGGATTTTCAAGGATTTTTAGTTGTCCGTGAGGCTCGTAGACCACCACTATGGCAGCACCGGCGACATTCCACTTGGTGACCAGAAAATCCACCAGGGGGACGTATTCTCCGTCCCCGGGCAGATAAAACAAGCCCCGGGTGTTGCCGCTGAGAACGATGGTTTTTGCCTGTCCGGAGTTGATGGCGATGGCCGCCGACCGCCGGAACTGGTAACTGGGGGCTTTAGGCATTGAGTACGCCTTCTCCTTTTCCGTCTTTCACCTGCTGCCAGAAGGTCTTGAACTGCTCGGCGTCCTGGCAGAACGTCGGTTCGAACACCACTTTCCTGATCTCATTTCGTTGCTTGAAAAACTCCCCGAAATTCCTTTCCTGGTCCGGCCCGTAGACAGGAGCCACCCGGTCGTAGATGATGGTGGCGCCGGGAAACTCCTGGTGGTCTTTTTCCTTCCAGTTCCAGTACTGCGACAAGCCTACTACCCGATCCCCAACATAGATCGCCTCGTTAAGCTCGTGAGTGACGATCAGGACCGTGTAAGGACAACGTTTACCGTCCCGCCGGGCTTCGAGATTCTCCAGGTACAATGTGAGCAGCATTTTCTGAAGCTCCTCCCTGGTCGCTTCGTCAAGCGCTCCGAACGGCTCATCCAACAACAGTACCTCCGGCTTCATGATCAGCGCCTGGGCGATAGCCACCCGCTGACACATGCCGCCGGACATCTGGCTGGGGTACTGATTAATGGCGTCGCCCAGCCCGATCTTTTCAAGCAGCTCTTTAGCTTCCTGTAAATGTTCCTTGCGGATCTTCCGCCAGGAAAAGGGCTTGAACAAGCGGAAAGGAATACTGGTCTGATCGAGCAACGGGCCGATGGCCACGTTCTTCAGGGCGGTCAGAAACGGGAACAACGAGTAGCGCTGGTAGACGATACCTATCTTCCGGCTGGGGCTGCTCACCACCTCTTCCCGGTCGGGCCGTTCCTTGGGATAGATCAGCACGTTACCTTCCCGGGGAGGATGTGTTCCGACGATAGCTCGAAGCAGCGTACTCTTCCCGCATCCGCTCGGTCCCACCAGGGACACGATTTCACCGGGAATGATCTTCAGGTTGATATCGTACAGGACGTTCTTCCGCGTATTACGCCGCCGGTCACCGAACCAGTGCCTGACACCCCTGCACTCCAGGACGAAACGTTCCTCCATCGGTCACCGCCTCCCTTCCGGGACATGCCAGGGACAGGCGAACTGCTGGAGCTTCCTGAGACCGAAATCCATGGTGAATCCGTAGGCCGCCAGCAAGGCCAGGTAGGGGTACACCACGCTCATGTTCAAAAGCCGCGACTGAAGCCTGATCCGATACCCGAATCCGACATCGCCGCACACCATCTCCGCGGCGATCAGGAAAATCATGGCCGGGGGGATGTGAAGGCGTATGGTGTCGAGAAACTTCGGCAGGATGTGCCTGAAGATGACGTTCCACACCACTTCGCACTCGGAAGCACCGAGTGTATAGGCCTTGTACAACAGGTCGTGGGGGACATCCTTGACGGCCAGGTAGATCGTCCTGGCCATAGTGGCGCCGATACCCAGCGCTATCATGGTGACATACATCTCTATATCTGTTCCTACCAGGACAAAGTACACCGCCAAAGCGGCCGTGGGAGGTATCAGAGCCAGGATGGTCAGCGGAGGGATGAAGAACGACTCCATGACCGCCAGGCACCCCATGAGGAGCCCGAACACCAGGGCGCCCGCGACACCGAAGAACAGGCCCAGCAAAAGCCGTTCAAGGGTGGCGATGGAGTCTACCAGAATCCAGCGCTCACCGGAGCGGCGGTTTACCTGGAAAGCCGTCTCCACACCACCTTTGATCTGACTCCAGGTGGGAATGGTGGTGTCGTTCGGGTTCTTCTCGTGCTGCCAATGGGAGATAACGGTGTACGAGACCACCATGAGGAGGATGGACAGAGCACCCAGGATGAAATGCCATTTTTTCTTGATTGGTTGTCTGATCATCCCCACGATCTGTGTCCCTCTTACTTACTTTTCATTACCTCAAGGATATAGCCCGGATCAAACCGCAGGGCCGCCGCCGGGGCGGCCGATTTCGAACCGTAACCGATGACCGGCTTCTCCCCGACTATTTCATGGGCCACGCAGAAATCCACCACCGTGACCATGATGTCCTTCAGTACCTGGTCACCCTTTACCTCATCTCCCGGAAAACTATTACACTGCGCGAAGAGGGAGAGGGCCATTTCAGGGCCGCTGTAGAACTTGGTCTGCTGCACTACCTTGCGCATAGACTGCAGGTCCAGGTGGGAAAACTTTTCGCCCAGGGCGATAAGGGTGTCGTCCCTGGTGGCCGGGTCGGCCATGCGGCGATTGAGAGTGTAAAATGCGTCGATGACCGCGCAGGCAAACGCTTTGCCTCCCGGTTTGTCCAGGCTTTTCTGAGACGCTACCACCATGTCGATGATCTCACCGGGAATAGTGGTGGAATCGAACAGAACGTGCGTGTCTTTGCGTTTGTTGAGCGTCGAGAGGACAAACGGATTCCACACCACGACAGCATCGTACCCCTTCTGCCGCTGCTGCATGGCCATTGCGGCAGCGCCCGGATCCATATTGGTGAAAACGTGGTCTTTTTCCGATTCGCCCTGTATCTCCAGGTTACGGACGAAACAATACTCCGACACCGTTTTGGCCAGCCCGTAGACCTTCCGTCCGCGAAGCTGCCGGGCGGCGGTAATGCCACTGGTCACGATACAGGCGTCGGCGCCATAACTGGTGGAGGTAGGCAGGATAGCCACCGACTGAATTCCCAGGCTGGGAGGCAGGACGTCCATGTTGGTGATACAGACGGCATCGACCTGACCCGCCCCGTACATCATGAGACAGGGATCGTACTCGGCCTCTTTCAACACGATGTCCACGCCCCACTTCTTCTCGATGGGACCGAGCTTACCTTTTTTACCGTTGATCAACTTGACCTCGTGAGCGACACCGAAAGCACTCCAGGATGGGTACTCACTCCAGGCCAGTGAAAAGGTGGGCAGAGCCTCTGCCCGGACTTCCGGCACAGCCGCACAAATTGCCAGAACAACAGCAACCACAATCAAACCTTTCACGAATTTCATGCTCATCTTCTCCTCTTCCTTTTTTACCTTTTTGCACAGATGCCGTCTCCGGTTGAGCCGGCGTCAACCATGATTCATCACCCAAATTACGATACTGCCGGCTACCTATTCTTCCGGAAGCCGCGGTTCCGTCTCCGGTTCCGCCGGATCAGCGGTCTCGGCCGGTTTGTCTTCCAGGCCGATCAGTGCGTCGAACTCGGAGCTGGAGGTGGTTGTGCGGGCGTACTCGAGAAACTCCGCTTCCTGGGCCTTGGCTTCGGAGCCAGCCAGCTCTTTTGAAATTCTGGCTTCCGCCTTGACCTCCTGCCGCAGCTCCCGCATCCTCTGGAGTTCCTCTGCCGTTCCATCTTCGGCTATACCGGCAATAGTGTCGGCTATTTCCTTCTCCTGGCTGGCGGTGATCATGTCGGCCACGGCATCAGCCGCTTCCGAGCGGATGTTTTCCAGGTCTCTCAGGAGCTCCTGAAGCTGGATCTTGTGCTCCTTGATCCGGCCGCCATACCCATTGATGTCCGCTTCCAGTTCGTCTATCCTGACCTGCTTCTCGTTGACGGTGGACGAGAAATCGTTGAAGGCGCTGTTGCACTTCAGGTAATCCTCGTCGCTCTGGACCTCTTCCTTGGACGTGCCCTGATCCTGAAGCGTTTTGACCCGCTCCTTGGCCATGGCCAGAGCGCCGGCTTTGAGGCGCTCCAGTTTTTCCACCTCCTTGGTGAGGTTCTTGACCTTACCCGTCTTTTTCTCCTGCTGAGCGATCAACGCGGACACAGCCTTCTTGTACTGTTGGATACGTGAGACCTTGTCGCGCACGATTTCATCGTACTTGGCCCGCACCACGTGGGGGTCGGTGTCCAGGACCCGCCGGGCAGCGTCGAGCCGGCCCGTGACGAGATACATGACCGCTTTGAACCATCTGCCGATAGCTCGAAACATAACGTATTCTCCTTTCCGCGAACTCCTTCTGTTTTCCTTACAGCTTACTCTCGTTCAGGTTCGACCATGCTATGAGGCTCCGTGTCAACTTCATCGTTTTCGATACTCGTTCCCCGTGCTTCAAACCGTTTTTCCCATTCGTTAACCTTCAACCGGGCTTCACGGGCAATGTGTATGGACCTGTCCAGATCCTGTCTTAGCTGTGCGAGATTGAAATTTTCCCCTTGGTCTATGTCGATCTTCTGTACGTCCACCAGGATGGTGCCGAGTTTTTCAATACTCTTCTTCACGTCCTGAATAAGCCGTTCCCGTTCCTCAAGAATCGGTATTCTGGCTTCCTGTGAACTGATCGCATCAGCAGTGTCCCATAACTTAAGTGTTTTGGCAATGGCCTGAACGCTCAGGTTGAACAGTTCTTCCACCTTGGCCACCACTTCCAGCGCGGTGTAGACATCGACGTTCGAATGCATTAAAGAAGAGTTCTCCTCGATCAACCGGGCGGTAAGCGTCCTTAGATCGTGGAGATACTGTTCTGTTCTGGGATCGCCGTCCCTGATGAGGTTTTTCTCCAGCTCATCGAGCTCCTTTTCCCGGGTTTGACGTGCTTCGTCCCGGATCTCTTCCAGTACTTTTTTTGCGGCTTTCTCGTTTCCCAATACCAGGTTGGTCAGAAAAGTTCCAGCTGATCCAAGGATACAACACAGGGCTGCAAACACCGGTATACCGGCAGCAAGTGGTCCAACGGCCCAGGTTCCCAGAAGCACGGTGACACCGGTCACGAAGGGAAAAAGGGTACCGGGCTTCGAAAGCAGGTGGAGAAGCAATCTTTTTCTAAACTCGGCTTGATCCTGCAACATGTCCCTGTCCTTTTCGTATCTCTTCCGGATTGTATCATGCACCGTCAATGGCGCCGGGGCTAGTACGGCAGTTGTCCCACAATGAAAGAAACCGACTGGGCGGCCCCTCCACGTCCTGACGGTCTGGCGGCTTTGGCTCTGATCCTGGTGCTGCCGATCCCCTGCCCGACCAGGGAGTCGGCCGCCATCCGCGCCCGCTGGTTGGACAGGACGGTATTCGCCTCGACATCGCCTTCAGCCCGCGCGTGCCCGATGACCAGCAGGTAGTACTGCGGCCAGGCTTTGAGGTGTTGGGCCAGGCGGGCCAGCTCGCGCTGGCTGTGGATGTTGAGCCGGGCCGTGCCCCGGCCGAAGCTGATGGGTTTGACGTTCATCCGGCCCACGGCCACCAGGCTGTTCCACTGCTCATCGCTTAACCGGGCCAGCTCGGTTTTCCCCCTCACCCGGTTGAGATCAGGCAAGGCGGGTCCGACCCCTTTGATAATGTCCAGCTTCCTGGCGGGATGGAAATTATCGGCCTGTATTTCCTTGAGGGTGGTGTCGTAGTACAGGATATTTGCCTTCCCGATGAGCGGATTGGTATCCATGGCCCCTGTATTATTCAGCACGTTGGCGATATTCAGGATGATATCTTCTATGTGCTGGAGACCGTGGGAGTCCTGCGTGGATAGGAGTCCGAAGTGAGCAAAGTTCTCCAGGGTATTTTTCCACTGTATTCCCTGAATGATCTTCTTGGCCTGCTTCTTGTTAAGACGTTCCGAACCGGTCTTTTTCGCGTCGTCCACGATGAGCTTGACCATATCATCTTCATTCTGTGAGTACCGGTACGCCACCTTCATGTAATTTTGCACGACCGTCTTGACCAGGTCCGTGTTGTTCTTGAGAAACTCACGCTGGACCACCAACACATCCACGATGTATCCCTGGAGCTTGGAGCTGTCAAGCAGCACGTGAGCCCCCTCTTTCTCCAGCGCTTTGGTCACATATGGCTCCCACAGGGCGTACGCTCTCAGCTTGGTTTCGTCCGCTTTGCGGAACTGGTCGTAGACGTCCTCGGCACCGGCCGCTTCTATCCACCATTTTTTCGGCAGGTCCGGCAGGTTGAAGTGGGCAATAACGATCCGGGCCAAAAACTCGCTGGGTGAGTCAGGCGTAAACACGAACCGTGCCTTGGAATCGTTGAGATCTTCCAGGCTGGCCACCGCGCTTTTGTATGATACGATGGCGTCGGCGCCTTTTGTTTCGTCGATGACCATCACTACCGTACCCGGGAAATCACCGATCATGGTACCGGTTTTAATCAAGGCGTCGAGCGGATAAACGGCCATCTGCACTTTATTCGACATCAGTACGCGAGTCCGCTCTTCGTAGTTGGCCTGGTCGTCCACAACGGTGATCTTGATCCCCGCCGGTTTGAACAGTTTCTGAAGGGCGTCCGAGCGAAGGAAACAGTAACCGGAGAACGAGTCGGCGGCAATCTTGATCTCCTGTCTATACTGGCTTTCGGAGCTCGTTTCACCTACCAGTTTTCCCTTGATCTTAGGATACACGAGATACTTGAAGGACACCGCCAGGGCGGCGGAAATCACGATCCACAAGCACGCTGCCACCAGGCATCCTTTAACTGATCTCTCAGACAGTCTGATTCACCTCACTTCCACAGTTTTATGGACTTGATCAACCACGGACTTCACGTTTCTTACTGTTACCTGTTCCGGTTTCGAGCCCGGGTTCGGGCCCACATGATAATAAAAAAAATCGCGATCATTATCATGATTTTAAAATTCTCAAAGTCAGATTTTTTAGTCGTGTTTTTCTTGTGTCCACTGACATTGCTGGCTTTGGCCGGAGTCGGTCGTCTCGGTTGGTACCACTTTCCGTTTCTTTTGATATATTTGCTAAAATCCTTGTTCTTACCGATGGGATAATTGCCGCTGGCGGAAAGGGTTTCCAGCATCGACATGGCTATCTCGCCCGGGATGGATTTGATGATCTCGAAAGCTTCTTCCTCGGCGACACCACCGGCATCGGAGTCAGAAACCTCGGCAAAGACTTCGGCAATGGCCTGCCTCAGAGCGGCCGGATCATTCGCCCTGCGGTAAGAGTGGACTTTAGTAGCTAAGGTGTGATCACCGGCCATGTTTACTCCGATGACATCCACGGTAATTCCCCGGGCTATCACCTCCGGAGTGTAGATCTCCACCAGGTGCTTGTCGGTGGCCTCACCATCAGTGACAATCAAGAGCCTGTACGAACCATAGCCATGCTGACTATTTCGTGCATCGAGAAGCCGGTTGGTCCCTTTCTTGATGTATTCTCCAAGCGGGGTCCCGCCGGCGGGCTGAGGAGATTTGATGGCCCGGGTCAGTTTCGCGTCATCACGCGGGCCGAGCGGATAGACCCATTCGTCATCGACCCCATGCCCGCTGAACACCAACAGCCCGATATTAGTCGAATCGGGTATATGCTGAAGCACATCGAGAAGCGCCGATTTGGCAACGTCCATCTTTGACAGGGAGCTGTTGTTCATCCAGACGTTCATGGAACCGGAGGCATCGAGTACGATGACTACGTTATCTATATATACACTATCCCCCAAGTGACCTTCTTCAGCCTGGGCCGGGAAATACACCACGAGGAACACGAGAAACGCAACGGCGGTTCGGAATCGTCTCATTTGATCCACTCCTCAAAAATCGAAGTCTGATTCGGTCATGACTTCGGCGGTGACCCTGATGAGCCGGAACTCGACCCTCATGTTCTGCTCGGCCTCTACCATGCTGCGTGGCTTGGCGATAAAGGGTTCCTTTATCCCGACACCAACGGGTTGAATTTGGCTTTTGTCCAGGTACCCCCCGCTTTCCTTCACATATTCAATGATGGATTTGCGGACAGCTTCCGCCCTCTTGCGGGCAAGGTTGAGAGCAGCCTGCATAACGGCCCGCGGATTGTGTTCCGGGACCCCATCGAACTCACCATATTTGATAAGCTCTACGATCTCGTTGGTACGCGTCAAATCGAGAGGCCTTCCTTTCAGCGAGTACCGGTACCCGGTTGCCTTGCTCCCGGATCTTCGGAGCAGACCTTTTTTCACCCCTGCTCTGACCAGTTCGACCAGGGTTTTTGAAGGATCGGCATGGCCTCTGATAGCCACCACGGCATTGCCGTACTTGTCGGCCAGTTGAACCACTCTCTGGTACTCGGCGCCATACTGATTGGCGCTGAACGTGGTCTGGTTAGGCCTGAACTGGATCGTGAACGAGATCAGGGTCCTCTCGTCGAGGACTCCGCCCGAGCTGAGCTCCTCGATCTCCTCGATAACCGCTTCTGCCCTGAACCGGTCTTTCTTGGTAATATCCGTTTTTGAAAGGTAGTTCAAGAACGCACTCGAACTGTAATCCAGCCCCGAAGGAAACAGTCCACGTCTGGTTTTCGCGTATCCCCTGCTCGTCGCCAGATCGAGGGCGGATTTCTGGAAAGCCTCAAACCCGTGCAGGTTCCCTTTCTGGGTAAAGAACGTGACGTTGCCCGGGTACCCGACAAAGGTGCAATCGCTCAGCAACCCATGAGCATCTTCTTCCAGGGTTGGAATGATGTCCTTACTGTATATGTCCTGGGTGAGCTGAAGGAGCTTCATGTAGCTGGTTGAGCCTTTGGTCTCGTACTGTTTCTTGAGCGACAGCACATCTTCGCAAGCCTTCAGGTACCCTGAAACGAACTTCGTGACCAGGCCCCGTTGACTGTCGTAGAAGTCTTTCCGGCACACGTATACGTCGGCAATGGAACGAGACAGTTCGGCCGTGGAAACCAGTACCCGCGCGCCTCTGACGGTACCTTCCGCGCCGGTGCCGATATTCTGGAGACCGCCGGTCAAGCTGATCATATCGGGGGTAATAGCAAAGCAGGCATCGATTCTCGGATTTCTCCTGAAGATCTCCGCCGGACTGTCAGGTGTGCCGGACAGGTCTGCCGCCCACACAACTTTGATGTCGTCCCACCCGAGTTGGCCGGTCTGTAATATATCATCCAGGAGACCGACATGGGGACCGCCGGTCTGCAGAACGACGGTCTTGCCCCTCAGGTCTTTGATCGTTTTTATCTCCTGGCGAGCAATGCAGTGGTCGCCGGCCGACCACGTCATCTGCATAATGACGACACCCTTGGTGCTCGGGTGGGAGCCGATGATTTCGGAAGCCATACCGATCATGCGAAAAGTCCCCCTGAGAAAAGGACTTTTGCCGGACATGTAATCGCGGACCTGTTGAATAAAATCGTCACCGGGCACCATCGATAGGTTGAGACCCTGTTGGCGGAATATGGTACCGGGCCTGGTCTTCAGACCACCGTTGGCGTAAAACGTCGCCATATCGCCGCCCCAGGTGATAAACGGCACTTGAAGCGGGGAGACGGTCGTGACCTTTCCTACCGATACCGGTCCGACCAGGTCCTTGAACAACTCCTCCGCACCGGTGAACTGACACAGGGTGACGGCTACCAGGACAGCTGTGGCCAGGAAAACCGTTATTCTCTTTTGCATAACTGTTCTCTCCTTAACAATTGTATGTTTTCTCTTCAAACAACGTTACTCATAATATTGTAATGCATAATATATATCAAGCTTTTCATCCCGCCTTACTCTAGACTTTCTTTCTCTTCAAATCATCACCTGCAAACTTGGCTTGTAAAAAGCTTCTATATCTCCGACTTTATATGATTTTCCCGGTGCAAACACACTTAATTTTCAAAAAATAAAGATTCTCTCTTGACACGATGATGATGGCACTGCTTTTGTCTGTAATGGGACAAACATCATGAATTCCGGCGACCTCCAACCATTGAAAAGAAGAAATGAGGAGAAAAATACAATGAAACAAATATACCTTGACTTCAACGCCAGCACCCCAATCGCGCCTGAAGTGGCGGAGGCTATGCGGCCCTTCCTCGCCGGCCACTTCGGAAACCCTTCCAGTAGTCACTGGGCTGGCGTTCAGGCGAAAGAGGCCGTTGAAAACGCCCGCTTTAAAGTGGCGAATTTGCTTGGTTGCGGACCAGACGAGATCGTGTTCACGAGCGGCGGTACCGAGTCAAACAACCATGCTGTAAAGGGGACCTTTTTTGCTCTTCGAGATCGAGGAAATCACATTATCACTACCCGGGTGGAGCATCCTTCGGTGATCCATCCATGCCAATTCCTGGAAACTTTGGGAGCGCACGTGACATACCTGCCGGTGGACGGAAAAGGTATGGTCGATCCAGATCATGTTCGCCAGGCCATTACCGACCAGACGATCCTGATTAGCGTGATGCATGCAAACAACGAGGTGGGAACTATTCAGCCGATTGCTGAGATTGGGCGAATCACGCGTGAGCGCGGAATTCTCTTTCATACTGACGCAGCCCAGTCGGTAGGCAAGATATCGACGAGGGTTGATAAACTCGGGGTGGATTTATTGTCGCTAGCCGGGCACAAGGTCTATGCCCCCAAAGGAGTCGGAGCACTGTATATCCGCCACGGTGTTCACGTGGAGCCTTTCGTTCACGGGGGCGGCCACGAGTCAGGCCGCCGGGCCGGAACGGAGAACGTCCTGCTTGACATAGGACTGGGAACCGCCTGCCAGCTGGCCGCCGGATGGACAGGAAGACCGGAAATTCGCAAACTCCGGGACATGCTTTGGGAGAGGTTGTGCGGCTCTTTTGGCAGCCGGGTAATCCTTAACGGGCATCCCACTGAGAGGCTTCCGAATACGCTGAATGTTTCCTTTACCGGCCGGAATGGAGCTGAAATAGTGTCGAAACTTGATGGAGTGGCAGTATCAACCGGCTCGGCCTGTCATGAAGGGACGGTCTCACTTTCTCCAATTCTCGAAGCTATGGCGATACCACCTGAAATTGGTATGGGAGCCGTACGTTTCAGCTTGGGAAGAACAACGACTGAGACCGAGATCAGCGACATAGTCGATCGTTTGGAGATAGTTGTTGTCTGAATGGTTTGTTCGGTTATTTTTTTTTATATCTTTTTTCCAACCGGTACATTATTGTAAATTGAGGATTGCACCACCGTCGATATCGGCCGGGAGCGTTCAGAGAAAGGCATGGTTATGATCGGTTGTTTGAAGGAGCTTGCTGATGACCTCTAAAACAGTAATAACCAAAGGGGAAACTCTTGATGAAGCAATCAAAAGAGGCGCCATTAAGCTCGGGGTAAATCCGGAAGAGGTATCATACGAAATTCTGGTAAAAGGAAGACATGGCTTGTTTGGCGCCAAAGGCTGTCCTTATGAAATCAGCGTTTGCGTCGGTAAAGCAAGCAAAACTGAGGCCGACAAAGATAAGTATGACGGCCTGTTGGACCAAATTGCTGAACAGGAAAATGAAATTACCGACTCAGGTCTGGGCACTGACGGATACTGCTCGGTGGAAATAAATACAAGCGGTATCTATCTCACCGTCTTCGAGCCGATGGGGTCGGGCACAAGGATTAGCCTTGAAAAGGCCTCCACTCATATCGAACGGCAAGGTATCGAAGATGTCGACTGGGACGAAGTCACGCGTGCCTGTGACCTGGCTCACGGGGTCCCGGTCAAAATAGCCGTTTACGACGCGGAAATCTACCGTGAAATCCAGATCCTGGTTGATATTCCTCCAAACGAGATGACAGCCTCTATAACGTTGGCCGGCACTCCGGGCGCTAGAATACCTTCATTTGAACAAGTGGAGACAGCTCTTCAAGGGGCCGGGGTCGTCGTGGGTATCGACGAAGAAGCGATACGGTTTATGCTTAGCAACAGTGTTTTCAACGAAAAAACCGATGTCGTGCACGGAATTCAGCCCACCCGGGGAGATGACGCGCAGATCAAACAGCGCTTCCAGCCTATCCGCGGAAGACAGGTCCCGGATGAAGAGGAAGGCGGTAAGGTCGATTTTAGAGACCTGAATATCGTTCAGAATATTTCCAAAGGTGAGCCCATCGCGGAGAAAATTCCGGCCAATCTGGGCAAAGAGGGAAGAACGGTTCTCGGCCGAGTCATGCCGGCGGAAACAGGACGTGACCTGGAATTGGTGGGAGGACAGAACACCAGGGTATCGGAGGATGGCCTGCTCCTGACCGCCACTATCGACGGGCACGTGACGTTTGTCGGGAAAATTTCCCAGGTGGTAGAGGTTTTCGAGATTAAACAAGACGTTGATTACTCGGTAGGCAATATCGATTTCATCGGAGATGTCAGGATCAAAGGGAGTGTCCTCGATGATTTCAAGGTCAGTGCCAAGGGATCCATATTCGTTGGTGATAGCGTTCAATCGGCGGTCCTGGTGGCCGGGGGCAGCATTAGTGTCAAGGGAGGAATAATCAGCAAAGGCAGAGGACTGGTGAAGGCCGATGAAGATATCACCGCCAAGTTCGTAGACGATGCCATTCTCGATGCCGGAAAGAATGTCATCGTTGAAAATGAGATCATGCACTCCCAGGTCCTGGCCGGTGAGAAAGTGGAAGTCACCGGTAATAAAGCGGTGATCGTGGGTGGGAAAATCATAGCCGGAAAGGTCGTGGAATCGAAAACGATCGGTTCACATGTTGATGTCAGGACCGAACTGCACGTGGGCAGTAATCCTCGGTTAATCCAGGAATATCACCAGGTGGACACAGACCTCACCCAGGCGGAAAAAACGCTCATCGAACTGGTAAACTCCATTAATGTCATACTGGAAAAACAAGAGGTGGGAAAACTGCCTCCGAAGAAGATCCGCCTTCTGAAAGAATGGAGCGCAAAGCGCAAGGAACTGGAGTTACTCATCGAGAAACTCGAAAGCCGGCTGGATGACCTGGTAAATCAGGTTACTCAAAACAAAGGTGGAGTTGTTAAAATATCCAAAACCATGCACCCCGGTGTCGTTGTACACATCGGTACAGCCTGCCGGAAGATAACCGATCCTTTAACGTTTGCCTCGCTTTCAAACGTCCAGGGGGAAATTCGCATAGGACCCTACCACTAACTCCATGAACATTCGACCTAGAACACTGTTGGGAGAACATGAGATCCGGAAACGTCATGACAAAGGTTGTGATCAAATTGACATTAAAAACATCTCTATTGCTGGTGATGTTAACCGTCATCGCGGTGTTCATCATGATCTCCCCGATTGAGGGCTGCACTACCGTTATTATCGGCCGGGAGCGCTCAGAGACCGGTGACCTGCCCCCCAAAAACCGGTCCAGTTTTTATGTTAGACTCGAACCTGGAT
>CAZQHK010000057.1:0-19168 GCA_964593455.1 uncultured bacterium | reverse complement strand
GTTACCCTCGCTGACACCGAAGCAGCAAACTTCTCTGCTTCGGATTATCGAGGACAAGATACACGAGGAAACCAAGACTATTCAGGAGATAGAAGATCGCTTAAAAGACGACCCCTGTTGTCCAGATTGCGGTAGTTACAACATCGGCAAATGGGGCAAGGCCCACGGACTTCGACGTTACCGTTGCCGGGAATGTAAACGTACTTTCAATGCGCTTACCGGGACTCCGTTGGCGCGGTTGCGGCTGAAGGAGAAGTGGGACAAATTCTCTGCCTGTCTCAAGGAGAGTCTCTCTGTCCGCGCCAGCGCCGATGAGTGCGGCGTTCATCGAAATACCGCTTTTCGCTGGCGCCACCGCTTCCTCACCTGGATAAATGAGAACAAACCTCAGTCCCTCAATGGAATCGTGGAGGCTGATGAAACCTTCTTCCTGGAATCTAAGAAAGGGAGCCGCAAACTTTCCCGGCCGGCCCGGAAACGCGGGGGAAAGGCGTCAAAACGTGGCCGGTCATCCGAGCAGATCTGCGTTCTTGTGGCGCGTGATCGGAACGGGCAGACTACAGATCATGTGCTCTCAACATTCAATACGGACGTGGTTGATGAAAAACTTGGTCCGGTCATCGGTTCCGATGCCATGCTCTGCACCGATGGGCTGAACGTATATCGCGCCTTTGCTGAGAGGAAAGCACTCCTTCATGAAACGGTGAAGACCAGCCACGGCGAGCGCGTCCGAGCAAAGACAATCCATCTCCAAAACGTGAACAGTTATCACAGCCGCCTCAAGGGCTGGATGGCAAGATTTAACGGGGTTTCCACACGCTGGCTTCCTAACTATCTCGGTTGGAGACGTATGTTGGATGGTCGAAATAGCCGGCTTTCGCCGCTTCTGGTGCTAAAATCATCGATCAGAAGGTTCGATTTCAATACTTTGCAGTGACAGAGCCAAAAATTATGACTAACGAAAAACGATACACCATCCTGACCATCAACCCGGGGTCCACGTCTACCAAGATCGGTGTATTCGAAAACGAATCCCCCCTCTTCGAGACAGCCGTCAAGCACAGCATCAAAAAACTCGAGGAGATCGGTCAGATATGGGACCAGTACACGTTCAGGAAAGACGAGATCATCGCGGAACTGGAACAGCGCCAGGTCGATCTGAGGAAACTCGACGCCATCGTGGCCCGGGGCGGTCTGATCAAACCGATTCCCAGTGGTGTCTACAGTATCGACGAGAAAATGATAGAGGACGCCCGTATCGGTTACCAGGGAGAGCACGCCTCCAACCTGGGATGCGTTATCGCCTACGGGATCGGGTGGGAGTTTTCCATTCCTGCATATATCGTCGACCCACCAGCGGTGGACGATTTCGAACCCCTGGCCAGGGTTTCCGGCAGTGCCGAGTTTGACCGGAACAGCCTTTTTCATGCTCTCAACATCTTCTCTACCGCCCGGCGTTTCGCCCGGGAGAGGAAAACGAAACTCCAGGATCTCAACCTGATCGTGGCTCATCTGGGAGGCGGGATCACCGTGGCCGCCCTCAGGCAGGGCAAAGCAATCAACGTGAACAACGGCCTGGGGGAAGGACCGTTCACCCCGGATCGTACCGGCGGTCTACCGCTGATGAGATTCATGGATCTTTGCCTCTCGGGAGAATATGACCGGACTCAATTAAAGAAGATGGTAGCCGGGAAAGGCGGCCTGGTCTCTTATTTCAACACCAACAACGCCACCGATGTGGAAAACATGATTAAAACAGGCAACGAACGGTTTCGGCTGGTGTACGAAGCCATGGCTTATCAGATAGCCGAAGAGATCGGGGCCCGGGCTACCGACCTGAAAGGAGAGGTGGACGGGGTGATACTGACCGGCGGTTTGGCCTATTCCGACATGCTCACCGGCTGGATCGAAGATCGAGTCGGGTTCATCGGGGAGGTTTTCAAGTACCCGGGAGAAAACGAATTGCAGGCGCTGGCCATGGGTGGGTTGCGGGTGCTTCGCGAGGAAGAGACCGCCAAGTGCTATTCCATCACCGGCAAAAAGGTGGGGGTATGTTACTGGACCAGCGTTGATGAGTACGACCGGGCCATCACCATTATCGAAGATACGTTCAAGGAAAACGGGTACCATATCCGGACCGCCAACAGCAACATGGAGATTATCTACAAGAACTGTCAGGCCAGTGAAGAACTGGTGGGGGAAGCCGTCAAATCTTTCCAGCAGGCGAAAGTCGACCTCATTTTCGCAGTGGGCTCTCCGGTCAGTGCCATCATCAAGCGCTTCCTGCGCGGCCTCGACGTACCCGTGGTCTGCCTGGGAGTGTATAATCCCACCGTCCTGGGGTTCCTGGACCTCGACGAGCACGACAACCTGTACGCCGCCTGTTACGCGGTGGATATCAAGGAACAATTTAAAAATACAATCGGTTGTATTTCGCCTGAGATCAAAAAACTGGGCCTGATGTACAAAGCCGGAGAACTGCAGTCGGAGATCCAGCACGACGAAATAAGGAACCTCACCAGCAAACTGAATATCAAGCTGGTGGCACACGATGTTCAGAGCGAAGAGGAGTTTCCGAAAGTGCTCGATTTATTACAGGATGAAGAAGTGGATTGGCTGATCCTGGAAGCCGACACCATGGTGGCTAATGCCAGCCGGGCCAGCATCGAAACCTTCGCTCACCGGATTCCCACCATGTGCCTCCTGGAGAACACCATCAATCGTGGTGGACTGATCGGCTACGTCGCTTCCTGGGATGATGTCTGCCGAAACGGCGCGTCCCTGGCTCTCCAGCTTTTTGAAGGTGTTTCGGATCGGGAAAAAATCACCCGACCGGCCAAACGAAAACTCCTGGTCAACAAGGAAACCGCCGCCAGGCTAAAACTCCTTGACAGCATAAAACAGACCATTCGAACTGTTACTTTTGTGTAGTTTTTCCGGGTTAACCAGGAAAACGCAGTCGGCTCCTACTGCATTTCCCGGGTTAAGGAATTGTGAGCGATACCATGAAAAAACCGATGGCGGATGGGATGTATCGAATATTGGGTGAAGGAGCCTTCGAGTATCTGGCTAAAGCCCGGGCGCTTGAGGCGAAAGGCCGCGATATCCTTCATTTTGAAATAGGCCAGCCCGACTTCCCTACCCCGGACCATATAAAGGAAACAGCCTACCGGTCTATCGCCGAGAACTTTACCGGTTACGTGCAGGCCGGCGGCATTCCCGAACTGAAAGAGACAATCCAGCAGGAAATAGAGCAAACCCGCGGTTACAAACCCGACCTGAAGCAGATCCTGATTCTACCCGGAGCCAAGCCGGGGATCTTCTTCACCATGCTGGCTCTGGTAAACCCGGGAGACGAAGTCATCTACCCCGACCCGGGATTCCCCACGTATGGCTCGGTGGTAAACTTCCTCAAAGCCGGTGATGTTCCGGTGACCTTGAAAGAAAAAAACGAGTTCCGTCTCTCACCCGACGATATCGCCCGCAGCGTTACCGGAAAAACAAAGCTGATCATCCTTAACAGCCCCCAGAATCCCACCGGATCGGTCATGACCATGGAAGAACTGGACGCGGTGGCGGCGCTGGCGGGAAAACACGAAATCTTCGTTCTTTCAGATGAAATCTACTCCAAGATGCTCTACGACGCCCCGTTCTACTCCATGACGGTCAGGGACCGGGCCCGGGAGCGCTCTATCCTGCTGGATGGTTTTTCCAAGTCCCATTCCATGACCGGGTGGCGTCTGGGCTACGTGGTTGGCCCCGTTGAGTTTATCGAGAAGATGGAACTTTTGATGATCAATGCCCTGTCCTGTACCTCGGGATTTGTTCAAAAAGCGGGGATAGCCGCTATCCGGGGTTCGCAGGAACCGCTGCGGTTGATGATGGAGGCGTTCAGAAAGAGACGGGATGCCATCGTCACAGGGCTGAACGAGATCCCCGGGTTCTCGTGCCTGACACCCCAGGGTGCCTTCTACACGTTCGCCAATATCACCAAAACCGGGAAAAAATCCCGGGGGATGGCCGATTTTCTCCTCAACGAAGCCGGCGTTTGCTGCCTGCCGGGTACGGCTTTCGGAGCCGGGGGAGAAGGTTACCTCCGCTTCTCCTACGCCACCTCGGTAGACGTCATCAACCAGGCGGTGGAACAGATAAAAGCAGCGCTCAACAGCTAACTACATATGAAGGTTTTGAGCCGGAATGACATCTATTCCGCTTTCTATCAGGACCCGGGCCGTACGGTTCAAGGCGCCATGTTTATCCAGGTAATTAAGTTCCATCTTGTCCATCAGATTGTTTGCCAGGATATCTTCTTTGGACATGAAATAATCCAGGATGTCTGACGGGTGCTCGCGGTGACTGTCCACCTCCGGGCCGGCACCTTCATGCTTGGCGCTGATGTTGGTAACCACTTTGGCCACGGACGGCAGTTCCTGGGTCCGGTCATAAGGTTGCCGAACGATTGACTTCCAGGTCTCGGTGATATGGTGTTCAAACCGGACTTTGTCCTCGAACCCCAGGAAATTTCTGATTTGAGCGCATAACTCGATAGTTTCGTTATTGACCGAGTTGGAAAAATTGAATCCTACTAGCGGCGTGCTGCCATCTTCTTTACTAAAAAGCTTGGCCGTGATCAACGTCCACATGACGGAGTACGGGTTATCGTTTCCCATGAAAACGGATATTTTGAACTTGATATCGACACCAAGTTTGTACAGCAGGTATCCCAGGAGAACGGTGCCGGGATTTAAATTGAGGACCTCTTTTACCCCGTATGCGGTGTGATAGTACAGAAACTCGTCCACCCATTTAAGGGCATATTCATTGGGTTGTCCTGGCCCTCCGAAATAGCCGGTAATGGTTTCAGGCCCGCCCAGATGAACATTCGCGCCATCGGTTCCCCGGGTATCAAGGGTCTCGACCCAGGTGCTTCCCATAATGTTCATGGCCGCCGACACGGCCGCCAGGTCACCCGCGTCCGATGCCGATTCCTTCATATTCCGCACCCTGATGAACCGGCCGGGCATGAGCTCTTGGGACTCGATCGAATGCCTGGCTTCAGTTATCAACCAGGGAAAAAACTGCAGAGCGCTGACCTCCAGGGTCACCGCGTGCGAATCATCAAATGTTACTTCTCCAAACCGATCATTCAAGATATTCTTTTTATAGTCTTCAAGAGAGATAAACGCTTTTTGGTCTCTCTGCTCAATCAACCACTTGAGATCATTCAGGTACGGGGAGTTCATGGATTCCAGTTTCTTGAATTGAAGATCGAGACGGGTAGCTTCCCGTGCTTTACGGTTGATCTCTTCGACCCCTCCATGCTTCTCGATTACCGTGAGCAAACCGTCGACAATGAGGTTTTTCTCACGGCCAAGAAATCCATCGATAGTTTCTATAGCGTTTCTGTTGAGAGCCAACCTGCCTTGCAGATTATCTGTCATGCTAGTTTCATCTTCCCCTTCCTGTAATCAGTCCTCGATCATCATCTCCAGATCGAGAACCGCATCGTTTTATCACCCTACCCGGGTTATCTTTCTCGAACAACACCCACCCGGCCTTGTTGATGGTCGTTTTATCCCAACCGTTATAGATAAGGAGGATTCCCTGATCGATGACCATACAAACACCAGGTTCTACCCCGTAACTGTCAAAACAGCCCGGTTGATCTTCCAGAAAAATGGCAATGTCTTCGTAAAATTAGCACGGTCCAACATCGTTTCACCAACTCCAGCCTGGGCAGAGATTCCTGACACTCCGCCCGGCAGGATATAGGAAACGCAAAGGAATACCATCCATCTTCTCGCTATATTCATAATCCTCTCTCTCCAGAGCAGTATCACATTCACACACCATATTGCCATCCAGACCTTCTTCAGTCATAGAGCTTTACAGAATTTCCGCTATCTCTTCGAACGGTTTACGGGGCAGTTTTTCAGTCGGTGAAGCGGTTACACCAAGAGGGATTAGCGCCACGATCTTTTCCGGGTCACCGACTCCAAGCACGCGCTCGATTTCTTTCCTGGCGATCAGGGGTCCGGTCATCCAACACGTACCGTATCCCTTTTCGTGGGCCGCCAGGAGTATATTCTGTATGGCGGCCGAGACACTCTGGAGCGCTTCGGTATTTTCGGAGGCCAGGTTTCGTTTACGGTATATTTCGGTGATGACGGTGGAAAACGGTTTTACCACTGCGGCAATCACTACCGGCGCCCGGGCGAAGAAAGTGTAGAAACGGATATGGGATTTAAACCGGTCTTTTACCGCAGCTGTTTCGGGATACGATTTAATTTCTTTTATCTTGCCGGATACCGCCCGGTATATAGATTTGATGACAACCCGATCCTTGACCAGGATAAACCGGTAAGGCTGCATGTTTTCCGCGTTAGGCGCGTAGGCAGCCGTGGCGATGATCTGTTTCAGGTCTTCATCGGGCACCTCGTCCGGTTTGAATCTCCGTATGCTTCGCCGCGTGAGTATCGCTTCGGTCAAGTCCATGAGATCTTGCCTCTCCATTCATTCATTTCGTCATATCAACAATTTCCTTAAGTTCATACCCTTTTCTGCCGGGTCCGATGAGACCACAGGGAATATCGGGATCGTGCATAAAATAGACGAACCATTCTTCTTCGGCAGCCCGGGGCAGGTAGTGTTTTTTTTCTTCGATAGTAAGCAAGGGTTGAAGATCATAACCCATCAACCACGGGGCCGGAACATGGGCCGACGTGGGTATCATCTCACCGGCATAGAATATCTTCCGGTCATCACCGTGCACCAGAATGCTCAGGTTTCCGATGGTGTGACCGTCGGCCACAATAAACTCCACTCCGGGTATAATTTCGCCGCCGGTATCGAGTAAAACCAGCTGGCCGGCTTCCAGAAGCGGCTTGTAATTCTCTTCCAGATAGCTGGCCCGGTCTTTTGCCGCGGGGTTTATGGCCCACTCGTAATGACGTTTCATGACATAATATTTTGCCTGGGGGAAGGCCGGAACCACACCGCCGGTTTCGTTTAACTCGGTGCACCCGCCGGCATGATCGAAGTGGAGGTGGGTGATGATCACATCGGTAATGTCCGATCTCGAAAGGTCATGATCGGACAGCGACCTATCCAGATCGTTATCAGCGTAATCGATGGCGTAGATGTCTTTGAATTTATCATCGAACTTATGGCCGTTTCCGGTATCGATCAAGATGGTCCTACCGCCGCCTTTTACCAGGAGAAGGTTGGTACACATGCGTATACGGTTTCGTTCATCGGGAGGCTTTTTTTTCTGCCACAACACTTTCGGGACCACCCCGAACATGGCCCCCCCATCCAGCTTGAACAGCCCCGCCTTTATCATGAAGACTTCATAACTACCGATATCCATCAGTGTTCTTTCATCACTTTCAGCAGTTCCTGTTTCAAAAGCGGTACCACCTCGAACAGGTCGCCCACGATACCGTAATCAGCCTTCTGGAAGATAGGAGCATCAGGATCTTTGTTGACGGCCACGATGATCCGGGAAGTTTTCATGCCAGCCAGGTGCTGGATCGCACCCGATATACCGCAGGCTATGTACAGTTTCGGGTTCACCACTTTGCCCGTCTGTCCCACCTGCATATCCTGGGTGGCGTACCCGGCGTCTACCGCGGCCCGGGAAGCGCCCACCGCCGCTCCCAGTACCCGTGCCAGGTCTTGAAGCAGATCGAAATTCTCCCGGCTTTTTATCCCCCGCCCCCCGGAAACAATGATGTCGGCCTCGGTCAGATCGATGGTCCGGGCCACGCTTTTGACAATGTCTTTTACTTTCAGGACAGGACTCGTCTCCACTGCGTCAACCGTTGTGATGACCGGGTTATCGGCGGTATCGGTAGCGCTGATTTCAACCACGTTCGGACGCAGCGTGAAGAATTGCCGGTCGCCTTTCACCTTGACCCGGGCTATTACTTTCCCGGCATACATTGGTTTCACCGCTATTGATTGGGCGAAATCAAGGTCCAGACAATCGTTGACCAGGGGAGCTTCGAACCTGGCGGCTATCCGGGGGAACAGGTCTCTACCCCGGGCTGAACAGGTACCCAGGAGAACAGAGAAATCGTTATCTTTCACGATCCGGGCCAGACAGCCGGCATAGACCTCTGCATTGTATCCAAGCCCTTCAGTCCCGGTCACCCCGATGATTGTTTTAACGCCGTACTTCTTCAGATCTTGGCCGTATTTTTCCGGCTCATCAGTAAACAGAACGCTACTTATCTCCCGGCCGCCCCCCCCGGCCAGGGTCAAAACCTCGTAGTTGGTTTTCTTGATAATTCCATCTTCCAGCTCAATGTACACTCCGGTGTTTCCCATAATGAATCCTCCCGGGTTCAGATGACCTTCGCTTCTTTATTTAATGCCTGCACCAGTTCGGGAACCGTATCCTCTTTCTCGCCGGTAAGAACTCTGCCGCCCGATTTCTCCGGCGGAGGAACAAACTCAATGACCGTCTGATGATTTTCTATTTCGGTGATACCCGCATCCGCCAGTGACAGTTTTTTTATTTCTTTCCGCTTGGCTTTCATGATATTGGGAAGCTTGGGATATCGTGGTTCATTCAACCCCTTGCCGGCGGTAATGACCGCGGGAGCCGCCAGTTCAAGTTTTTCCTGAACCCCACCACCCACATCTTTGGTGACCCGGATAATACCGTCTTCGTATTTGAAAGCGACAACCCCGGTAGCAACAGCAGCCTTCAGAGAATGGGCAAGCCGCTGCGGGACCTGGTAACCGTCGTCATCGGTGGCCTGCTTGCCGGCAAACACGAGATGGTATTCTCCATCGTCCTTGATAGCGTTGGCCAGCGCTTTCGCCACCAGGATGTGATCGAGATATTCGTCACAGACGATATGTATCCCCCGGTCGGCTCCCAGGGCCAGAGCCAGCCTGATAGTCTCCTGCACCCGATCAGGTCCCAGGGATACAGCCACCAGGGTGCAGTCGGGATGGTTTTCCTTGAAAGAGACCGCTTCCTCAACCGCGTATTCGTCATACGGACACATGATCCATTTTATATTGGTCGCGTCGATCGTGCCACCCTCTTTGGGAACAATTGTAGCCTCGGTATCCGGCACCTGTTTGATGCACACATAGACGTTCATTGGTATACCTCCAAAATTAATCTACACATTTCTCCTGTACTTTCCACCTATTTCATAGAGCAGACCGCTAATCTGTCCAAGAGACGCGTATTGAACCGTATTGAGAAGTTCTTCGAAGATGTTTCCGTCTTCCAGTACGACCTTTTTCAGTGCCCTCAGCGCCTCCTCGCACTTGCCTTTGTTCGTTTCCTTGAACGATTCCAAATTGTCCAGTTGTGACTGTTTCTCTTCCGGAGTGGACCTGGTGAGCACCATGTCTTCGTAGGGGCTTTCGGAAGGCGTGTCGGCGAGATACGTGTTTACCCCAACGATCGGGTACTCTCCGCTGTGTTTCAACTCTTCGTAATAGAGCGATTCTTCCTGGATTTTGGCCCGCTGGTACTGCTTTTCCATGGACCCGATGACTCCGCCCCGGAACGAGAGACGGTAAAATTCTTCCAACACGGCTTCTTCCACCAGGTCGGTCAGTTCTTCGATAATAAAAGATCCCTGGCTGATATTCTCGTTTTTAAGCAGACCGAACTCCTTGGACAGGATCACCTGGATAGCCATGGCCCGACGGACGGATTCTTCCGTGGGAGTGGTCACCGCTTCGTCGTACGAGTTGGTGTGAAGCGAGTTGCAGTTGTCATAGAACGCCAACAGGGCCTGGAGTGTGGTCCTGATATCGTTGAAAGCTATTTCCTGTGCGTGCAGCGACCGCCCGGAGGTTTGTATGTGGTACTTCAGTTTCTGGGACCGCTCGGCGGCACCGTATTTATCCCGCATGGCCACTGCCCAGATACGGCGGGCCACACGGCCGATCACCGAGTACTCCGGCTCCATCCCGTTACTGAAGAAAAACGAGAGGTTGCGGGCAAAATCGTCCACCTTCAAACCGAGATTCTTGAAGTATTCCACGTAATGAAACCCGTTAGCCAGAGTGAACGCAAGCTGGGTGACCGGGTTGGCGCCCGCCTCGGCGATGTGGTAACCGCTGATACTGATGGTGTAATAGTTTTTGATTCCAAGACGGGAGAAATACGCCTGGATATTGCCCATCATCTTCAGGGCAAAATCGATAGAGAAGATACAGGTGTTCTGTCCCTGGTCTTCTTTCAGGATATCGGCCTGGACCGTTCCCCGCAGGCACCGGAAAAGATCGATCTTCTCCTCCTGGCTCAGGTCGTGTCCCCGTTTCTCACCTTGCTGGTGGCAAGCGGTCATAAAATACATGGCCAGGATAATGGGCGCGGGACCGTTGATGGTCATGGAGACGGAGGTGTGCGGATCGGAGAGGTCGAAACCGGCAAACAATTTTTTCATATCGTCAAGAGTACATATACTGACACCGCTCTCACCGATCTTACCGTAGATGTCGGGAGAGATATCCGGGTCCTGACCGTAAAGCGTCAGACCATCGAAGGCTACCGACAACCGTTTTGTCTGGTCGTTGCGGCACAGGTAATGGAACCGCTTATTGGTTTTTTCGGGGGGACCTTCTCCGGCAAACTGGCGTTTCGGGTCTTCGAAAGTACGCTTGAACGGAAACACTCCGGCGGTGTACGGGAAATATCCCGGCAGGTTTTCCTTATAGAAAAACCTGATAAGATCCCCCCAGGAGCGGTATTGAGGCAGAGCCACCTTGGGTATCATGGTGCCCGATAAAGACTCCGTCGCGGCGTCAACCGTTATTTTTTTCCCCCTGACCGTATAGGACATCTGCTCCTGCTTGTAATCCTCACGTAAACCAGGCCAATTTTCAAGGAACGTCACGCTGTCCCGGCTCAACCGGCGCCAGTACCGCTGATAGAGTTCCGTTAACTCGTTTTCCACATTGTCGGCGGCGACGCCTTCATCCCTGACCGTCTGCCGGGCTTTATTGAGAGAATAACAAGTCTCGGCAGCTGCTGCCTCCTGCTCTACCTGCCGGTGATAGTTTTTGACGGTGTCCGCTATCTCCGCCAGGTAGTTGTTATGCTGACTGTGAAGAGCCGAGAAGTCTTTGTGTCCTTCAGTGGGCAGAAGCTCCATAATCTCTTCATCCACCGTGAATCCCGTTCCATTACTCGAAACGAACTTCAAAATATCTGCAAAAAACGCGTTAACGCCCTGGTTATTGAACTGGCTGGCATTGGTCGCGTAGATAGGTAGATCGAGCTCGAACAGCGATCGCTGTTTACGGCGGTTGACCATCATCCCACGGTCTTTGACGCGATGGAGGATCACTTCCCTGAGCGCGTCTTCAGCTCCGATCTTTTCGCACTTGTTGATGACAATGGAATCCGCCAGATCCAGCATGTCGATCTTGTCCAATTGGGATGGTGCTCCGTACTCGCTGGTCATAACATAGATAGAATGGTCACAGATCTCGGTCACCTTGCTGGCGCCCTGTCCGATACCGCTGGTTTCTATGATAATCACGTCGAAACCGGCGGTTTTCAGTAACCGGATGGCATCCGGCAAAACGAGACTCAACTCGGAATAGCTCTCACGGGTAGCAAAACTGCGCAGATAGAGGCGGTCGTCACCGAAACTGTTCAGACGAATCCGGTCGCCTAAAAGCGCACCGCCTGAGGCGGTCTTGGACGGGTCAACCGCCAGAACACCTACCGTCACGTCCGGAGAAACTTTCAGAAACCGGTTGATCAACTCGTCAACAAGCGAACTTTTCCCGCTGCCGCCGGTACCCGTTATACCCAGCACAATGGAGCCACCGCCGTCCGCAAGTTTTTCCCTGAGGGCGTCACGACTTCTGTCCTGCTCATTGTCGGCCGCGGCGTTTTCCAACCGGGAAATCAGTTTCCCGATCAGGAACTTGTTACCGGGAGTCAACTGTTCCAGGTCCGATTCTTTGACATCATTAATGGAAGAAGCTTCAACCTTACGCTGTATCCGGGCGACAATATCGTCGGCTATTCCCGTAATTCCGATCTTCTTCCCGGTGTCGGCGTGATAAATTTGTTCCACACCGTACTCCTCGAGCTCTATTATCTCCGAAGGCAGGATGACACCGCCGCCGCCGCCAAAAACAAGTACGTTGCCGGCACCCTTTTCTTTCAACAGATCGATCATGTACCGGAAATATTCGTTGTGGCCACCCTGGTAGGAACTGACCAGCACTGCGTCGGCATCTTCCTCCACCGCCGCCAGCACGAGCTCGGTTACCGACCGGTTATGTCCCAGGTGAATAACCTCGAGACCCTTTTTCTGCAGCAGTCGCCTGAATATATTAATGGACACGTCATGTCCGTCAAACAGCGCTGTGGCTGTTACTACCCGCATCTTTCTCATCAAGTCATTCCTCGCCATACATATAGTAGTAATTCACTTCAGCAGCCAGGAGGCAATAATCAACCGTTGAACCTCGCTCGTCCCTTCATAAATTTGCGTGATCTTGGAGTCCCGGAAATACCGTTCCGGATCGTACTCCTTGGTGTATCCGTATCCGCCGTGAATCTGAACGGCGTTGGTAGCGCACATCTCGGAGATCTCCGATGCTTTGAGCTTGGCCATGGCCGCCTCCCGGGTGTAGCGCAGTCCTTTGTCTTTCATAAGAGAAGCATAGTAGGTGAGCAGCCAGGCAGCCTGGTACTCGGTGGCCATATCGGCCAGCATCCACTGGATACCCTGGAACTGGGCAATCGGCTGGTTGAACTGTACCCGATCCCTGGAGTAGGCAATCGAATCTTCGATAGAGCCGCGGGCAATACCCAGAGCCTGGGCGGCGATACCAAGCCGGCCGCCGTCAAGCGTAACCAGCGCAACCTTGAAGCCCCGGCCTTCTTCACCCAACAGGTTCCCTTTAGGCACGGCGCAGTCTTCGAGAATAATCTGGGTGGTGGATGCGGCTTTTATTCCGAGTTTCTTCTCTTCGTGACCGATGGTGTATCCCGGCATGTTTTTCTCCACAATAAAAGCGGACAAGCCTTTTGTTCCAGCCGCGGGGTTGGTTGAGGCAATGACCACAGCAGTCTCTGCCTGGCCGCCGTTGGTGACAAACTGCTTGGTTCCGTTCAAAATCCATTTATCTCCGACCAGTTTGGCCGAGGTGGAGATAGAGCCGGCATCCGATCCCGCGTTGGGCTCGGTCAAACACAAACAGCCGATCTTCTCACCGCGGCACAGGGGCGGCATATAAGTATTTCTCTGCTCTTCGGTCCCGAATCGGAAGATAGGATCGATGGCCAGCGAGGAATGTGCCGATACGATTACACCGGTGGCAGCACAATAACGGGAGATCCCTTCGATGGCCAGGAAGTAGGACACAAAATCCATCCCCGAACCTTCATACTCGGGAGGATAGGCGATACCCATGAGTCCGAGTTCGGCCGCTTCACTAATTATTTCTTCGGGAAAAGTGGAGTTCTGATCATGCTCCCGGGCGACCGGTTTGATCTTATCACTGCCGAAACTTCCGACCATGTCTTTTAACATCTTCTGTTCTTCGGTCAAAAGAAAATCCATTGTAGCTTGCCACCCTTTCTACACCTTCATTTCTCAGTCGTATAGATTCGCTGAATAAATCGGCGAATGACATGTCTTTCTACGAAAAGTTTGGTTTTCGTTTTTCCATAAAGGCCTCTATGCCTTCTTTGCCGTCTTGCGTGTTCTGGCATACAGTACACATCTGTTTTCCCAATTCTACTGCTTCTATAAGAGGGAGATCGCTGCCGCAGTTGATTGAACGCTTGGCGTTGCCAACGGCGAAAAATCCGTTCTCCAAAATTTTTGCGGCAGTCTTCAGGCTCTCGTCTATAAGCTGATCAGGTTCCACCACCTTGTTCACCAACCGGATTGCCTGGGCCTCATCAGCTTTAACGAAAGCGCCGGTAAATGCCATCTCTTTAGCTTTACGGGTGCCTACCGCCCGAGCCAGCCGCTGCATCCCGCCAAATCCGGGAACCAACCCCAGCGTGACTTCGGGCAAGCCAAGCCGGGCTTTGGTGGAGGCGTAGATGAAATCGCAGGCCAGCGCCAGTTCAAGCCCGCCGCCCAGGGCAAACCCGTTCACCGCGGCTATGGTCACCAGATCGATGCGCTCTAACAGGTTCATCACTTTCTGTCCCAGGTCCAGGTACTGATACATCTGGGCGGTGTTCAGCAAGCTCATCTCTTTTATGTCCGCGCCGGCGACAAACGCCTTCTCACCCGCTCCAGTTAAGATCAAAACCCTGATATCCTCCGCCTGAGGGGTTTCGTTCAAAAACTGGTACATCTCCTTAAAAACACCGCTGGTCAAAGCATTCAAAGCATCCGGCCGGTGGACACTCAAAATACCGACCTGGCCGCGTTTTTCAAATTTCAAAAATTTCATAATTAAATTCTCTCTTTCCACACTCACTTCATCTGCTGAATGATATCGGACAGCCAATCTTCCTGGCAATTACATAGCGGTGAATTTCCGAGGTCCCTTCCCCAATCTGAAGCAGGCGCTGGTCCCGGTAGAACCTTTCCACCTCGTACTCTTTCATCAACCCGTAGCCGCCGTGGATCTGGACCGCTTCATCAGCCACTTCCCTGGCTATTTCCGAACAGTAGAGCTTGGACATGGCCGCTTCCGTGCCAAAGGGTTTGCTGTTGTCCTTAAGCCAGCATGCCTTGTAGAGCAGGTTCCTGGCCAGTTCTATCTTCAAAGCCATGTCCGCCAACTTGAAGGCTACCGCCTCGAAGGATGCAATGGGCCGTTTGAACTGGACCCGTTCTTGGGCGTACTTCAGGGACAGTTCAAAAGCTCCCTGGGCGCACCCGAGACCCATAGCGGCAATAGACAGCCGGCCGCTGTCCAACGTTTCCAGCATGTAATGAAACCCGTTTCCCCTTTTTCCCAGCAGGTTTTCTGGAGGAACCAGACAGTCTTCGAAATACAGTTCGGAGGTGTCGGTAGCCCGCCACATCATTTTCTCATGCATGGTTTTAGCGGTGAACCCGGGAGTTTCCCGTTCCACCAGGATACAGGAATATTCTTTCTTTCCGTCTTTCTCGCCGGAAACGGCCTGGACTGTTACCCCGGTGCTGATGGAACACGAGCCGTTGGTGATAAATATCTTTGAACCGTTGATAAGCCATCCGCCGTCCACTTCTTTGGCAGTGGTCCTGGTGCCGCCGGCATCGGAACCGGCCTCGGCCTCGGTCAGACCAAAAGCCCAGACCGCCTCACCGGTACACAGTTTAGGTACATATTTTTCTTTTTGTTCCTTCGAACCGAAGTAGTAGATCGGACCCACACCCAACGAGTTGTGAGCCGCTACGGTAGCCGCCTGCGACCCATCTATCCGGGCCAGTTCCTCCACGGCAATGATGTAAGACATATTGTCCAGCCCTTGCCCGCCATATTCTTCCGGAACAACCATTCCGAAGAGCCCCAGGTCACCCATCTTGCGGGTGAGATCTACCGAAAATTCTTCTTTTTCATCGAGTTCCCGGGCTACGGGTCTGATCTCCTGCTCGGCGAATTCCCGGACACTGTTACGGATGAGTCTCTGTGTTTCAGTCAGTGAAAAGTCCATGATAAACACCAGCTTTCAGCGGATCGACTATATGATTTCAAGTCCTTGTTTTTCTTTTAATAGAATGAGGGGTGAGCTGCTTTCCACCAGATCTCCCACAGACACGTTGACGGAATCCACTACGGCATCCCTCGGAGCCACCAGATTGTTCTCCATCTTCATGGATTCGATGATAATCAGGCAGGCGCCTTTGGTAATCTCGTCGCCTTCCCGGACATTGACCTTGATCACCTTGCCGGGAATCGGCGAGCAAATGATGCCGCCCTGGTCCTGGTTTTCTTCAGCGGTTCCGTGAGCATAATCAGGGTCTCGCGCACCACTATTCTCTACCGTGAAATCAATACCTTCACAGGACACGTACCCGGTGTTGTGGCCATCTTCCGACACATCGGTGGTGAAACAGGTACCGTCGACAGAGAAGACGATACGATGACGATCTATAGTGGTAACTTGAACGAGATGCCTGATTCCATCAAGCTCGAAGAAAAACTCATTTTCTCCACGCTTTTCAAGGTGGACAGAATATTTTTTTCCTCGGAATATCAGTTCTCTGTTCATATTCTCCAATTTCCGATTATACGCCACACGTCGTGCTGAGTCTCTTCACCCCGGCCCGCGGAATGAACGGTTTTATGTAGATCGTACAGAAGATAGCCGATCAAGGGGACATGCTCGGCCACCTCGTTTTTTTCATTAACAAGCGATTCTACCAATTCGTCTCTATGGTCATCACAGAAGTGAGTGGATACCCGGTTGGCGATAAAGGCTTCGTGTTCCAGTACTTTTTGCAGGAAATGAATATTGGTGGTGATCCCGTGAACGACATATTCTTTTAAAGCCTTTATCATTTTTTTGCGGGCCGACTCCCGGTCTCCGGCCCAGACGATGAGTTTGCTGATCAGGGGATCGAAGAAACTCTTGATCTCGGTAGGGCAATTGAAACAGGTGTCGTTTCTCACCCAGAGACCTTTTGGTTCCTTGAAAAACGTCATCCGTCCCGGTGACGGGATGAAGTTATTGAGAGGATCCTCGGCATAGATCCGGCACTCGATGGAGTGTCCCCGCGGCTTGATATCGTCCTGCTTCAGCGTCAGCTCGTTCCCGGCGGCGATCAAGAGCTGCTGCTTGACGATATCCACCCCGGTGGTCATCTCCGTGACCGGGTGTTCAACCTGTATCCTGGTGTTCATCTCCAGAAAATAGAAGTTCTGTTCCCGGTCCATCAAGAACTCCACCGTGCCGGCATTGTCGTACCCGATCGTGTGTCCGATCGTGACCGCGGCCTGCCCCATCTTCATTCTCACTCCGTCTTCGATGGATGGTGACGGCGTCTCCTCGATGATTTTCTGGTACCGCCGCTGGATGGTGCACTCCCGCTCGAACAGGTGGATAACGTTCCCGAAAGCGTCACCCAGTATCTGGATTTCGATATGCCGTGGTTGATCGATATATTTCTCCACGTAGACCGTGCCATCGCCGAAATAAGCTTCAGCTTCACGGCTGGTTGCTTCCAGCGCTTCTTCAAGGTCCGCCTCGTTTCGGACGATCCGCATCCCCTTACCGCCACCGCCCATGGCCGCCTTGACCAGCAGCGGATAAGTGAGATTGTGGCACTCTTCCAGCAGGGTTTCCGGGGTGCCGCTTGATCCCTGAATGATGGGAACTCCCATGTCCTTTACGGCGGAGCGGGCTTGCAGCTTGTTTCCCATCAACCGGATAACATCGCTGCCGGCCCCGATAAAAACCAGGTTTTCTTCCTCGCAGCGTTTGACGAACTCGTGGTTTTCCGCCAGAAATCCGTAGCCGGGATGAACGGCCTGGCAACCCGCTTCCCGGGCGGCGGAGACAATCTTGTCGATGTTCAGGTAGGTGTCGCCCAGTTCGGACTCCCCGATACAGTACGCTTCATCAGCCAGGGCGGCGTGGTACGAATCGAGGTCTATTTCCGAATAGACGGCGGCGGTGCGGATACCAAGTTCACGAGCGGATTCAATGATACGAACAGCAATCTCGCCTCGATTGGCGATCAGGATCTTCTTAAACAGTTTCACGTGGATCACTCGTCCGTCCAACGGGCAGTATTTTTAATTATCGAAAAAATACCACCCAGCTTCGTAGGGCCTTTTTTCTAAACCCACCTCGGCGATCTCTTCTCCAGGAAGGCGGCTATCCCTTCCTGCCCTTCTTCCGACGCCCTGATCTCGGCAATCATCCTGGCCGTGTATTCTTTTGCTTCTTCCAGGGTCAACCTGTTGGCAAGATCGTAGAGCAGTTTTTTGCAGTGCTCGATAGCCTTGGGACCGCTGGTTTTTAACAGGGAAATCCTTGAATCCACGTAGTGGTCCAATTCTTCATGCGACAGCGATTTATTGACCAACCGGAACCGCTCGGCTGTTCGACCGTCAATCCGCTCGCCGGTCAGCATCAATTCCCGGGCTCCGTATTCACCCACCCGTTTGATGATGTACGGCCCGATACAGGCCGGGACGATCCCGATCTTCACCTCGCTCAAAGAGAAAATGGTGTCATCCGCTGAGTACGCGAAATCGCAGGCCGCTAAAAGCCCGTTGGCGCCGCCGATAGCTGCACCGTGCACCACCGCCATGGTAGGTTTCCGGCAGGTATAGATAGCGTAGAAACACTCCGACAGCTTGAAACTGTCATCAAAGTTTTCCTGGTACGAGAAACGGGCCACATCTTTCATCCAGTTGAGATCAGCCCCCGAGCAGAATGTTTTTCCGTTCCCCCGCAGAATGACAACCCTGACTTCGTCCAGGTCATTCACCCGGGTGAAACAATCGGTCAATTCCCTGATCATCACGTCATTGATGGCGTTGCGAATGAGAGGACGATTAAGGGATAGCAGGCCAACTGAACGATCAATCGAGAACTCGATGGTTTCGTAGTTTTTCATTACCGTCATCCTATAACCCGAATTATTTCCTTTTAAATTTACTTATCAATATATCAAAGTAGGGCCACGGAGGGCCACTGAAATCTATCACTCTTTGATGGGAGAGGGAATCTGTAGCATAAGTGTAGTTCCACAGGGGCATCTATATGTAGCTAAATCATAACTTCTTCCCTTTAAACCAGTATTTTTTTTAAAATCAATGACGTGAGGCTTCTTGATTCCGGGTAGCGCAGAAATTTTCTCTTGAAACAGAAGACCATCACTGCCATGGAACGAAAAAGCTTACCATAAGCGGGGATTCCTGGCAACCAAAGCGTATCTGCCACCCCAGGAAGTACATAAAGGAACCGTTCACAAAATAAGCGAGATGGTCTTCAGTCAACCAGTCTCGGGGCGCAGGGGGGAACAGAAAGTTCTGGTGATGTAGGCACACTGGCAAAATATCTTGATTAAGTATATTCCATACCTATTACGTACTGATTTATGTCTTATTGACGAAGTGAATGTTATGACGTTTACTTTAAACAGATGGGTGACCTACTGATAGTGTGAATGCTAAGTGTAGTCATCAGTAAGGTGGTTAGATGATTCATAGATTTGTATCTCCCAAATGTCTGTTGATGGCTCGTAAAAGCTATGTTAGATAG
>CAZQHK010000056.1:0-23041 GCA_964593455.1 uncultured bacterium | reverse complement strand
CGTTTTCTATTAAACAGTAAGCGTAGAAAGTCAGGTAATTTGACTTTCTCTTTTCCGTCATGGTAAGATTCTCCATATTTTATCTAAGTAATCAGCGCTAAGTAAAAGCTAAATTAGGGAACGAGGTTTTACATCATGCACTCAAGGAAAAAAACATTATTTACATCCGAATCTGTTACGGAAGGACATCCTGACAAACTCTGCGATCAGATTTCCGATGCCGTACTCGATGCTATTTACACCGATGACCCTCAGGCCCGGGTAGCCTGCGAGACTATGACTACCACCGGTTTGGTCATGGTTACCGGCGAGATCACCACCAGCACCTATATCGACATTTCCAAGATTGTCCGGAAGACCGTCGCTGATATCGGATACACCAAGCCGGAACATGGTCTCGATGCCAGAACGTGCGCCGTCCTGACAATGATCAAGGAGCAGTCGCCCGACATCGCCTGCGGCGTCAACCATTCACTGGAAGAACGGGAACATGGTGAAATAGATGAGATTGAAAGCCAGGGTGCCGGAGACCAGGGCATGATGTTTGGTTATGCCTGTCGGGAAACCCCGGAACTCATGCCGCTACCCATCATGCTGGCTCACAAACTGGTGAAACAGCTGACTGCCGTAAGGAAACAAGGTATCCTCGATTACCTCCGGCCGGATGGAAAATCCCAGGTCACAGTGGAGTACGAGGACGGTAAACCGGTCCGGGTCGAGGCCGTCGTTATCTCCGCCCAACACCACCCGGATGTCTCTTACGACACCATTAAGAGCGATATCATACGGGAAGTCATCTGCCGGATCGTACCAAAGGAATACCTGGACGAGAAAACCAAGTTATTCGTCAACCCGACCGGCAAGTTTGCTATCGGAGGACCGGAAGGTGACGCCGGGCTTACCGGACGGAAGATCATTGTCGACACGTACGGCGGAGCCGGGCGGCACGGTGGCGGTGCTTTTTCAGGCAAAGATCCGACAAAAGTGGACCGTTCCGGCGCCTATATGGCCCGCTACATCGCCAAGAACGTCGTAGCCGCCGGACTGGCAGACCGCTGCGAACTGGAAGTGGCCTACGCCATTGGCATAGCTCATCCCGTTTCGCTCCTGGTAGAAACCTTCGGGACCGCCAAGTTTGATGAGGAGGCCATCGAGTTGGCCATCCTGGACACTTTTGATCTCAGGCCTGGAGCGATTCTGAGAGACCTTCAGCTTCGGCAGCCCATTTACCAGCAGACAGCTGCGTATGGCCATTTCGGACGAGACGATATAGATCTGCCGTGGGAACGGACCGATAAGGTTGAAGCCCTTCGGCAAGCGATAAACCTGAAAGCGGATGAAATAGCCGCCGAACATTAAAATATAAGCAGCAGTATCCTGGTGGGGATTAAAAGCAGGATTGAGCAGAAGGGGGACTTATATTCTATGGCGAGCCCTATGGAGAAATCAACAATTAAAATAATTTTGATCATTGTGCTTTTGATCGGAGCCGCCGGTGTCAACTTCGTTTACCTTGATCTGAATAGTCATTTTTTCGACACCGAAAGCATTAAGCTAAATGACGAGGACGTCATGCGGTACGATCCCCTTGGGGATGCTTATATAGACGGTATCCAGGAAGATATCGAGTCAAACATCAAAACCGTCATGCTGACCGAGAGGCTCCCTCATCTGAGAGGGAAAACATTCTTTTTTCTCAGCCTGGTCTACCTGATTCCCATCTCTGCCGCCGGCGCCTTGATGGGGACATTGGGCGGACTGGTCTTCGGCGGACTGGCCAGCTTCATCCTGGGAGCCTTTACAACCATCAATCCCGCTCTGGAATCCATGGAGTTTGTCGGAGAACACTGGGCGGTTATCGCTATCTACCTGCTTACTGGTACCCTGATCGGTTTTCTGTCCGACCGCAAATTTAAAGCCCAACAAAGAACCTACTCCAAGTACAAGGAAGACTATCTTAAACTGCAGGCCAAACATGCCCAGGTAACTACCTCAGAGGATCAACTCAAGGAGCAGGTCAAGAAATCGGATAAAAAGATATTCAGACTCGCCAACTTCGTAACCATGTTCTATAACCTCTCCAAAGAGATGGCCGGAGCCCTGGAACTGAACAGTGTGCTTGAAAACATCAACAAAGCCGTTATTAAGCTGCTTGATGCCGAGCGGGCCGAGGTACTGCTGGTGGAACGGGGCTTTTTGAAACCGAAGGTTTTCTACGGCTGGGACGGTGAAGAAGCCGCCATCAGCGATGTTGCCATACCCGTGGGAGAAGGGGTCATCGGCTGGGTGGCCAAGGAACGGAAACTGCTCTCTACGTTCGAGATGAAGAAAGACTACAAGCTCGCCTCCATCCCGCAGCACAATGTCATCAGAACGGTATTGTGCGCGCCGTTGAGTTTCGGTAACGAGTTGCTGGGCGTCATTAATATCGGCCGGCTTCGCTCCGGACAGGTCAGCCAGGAAGAAACACGCCTCCTCTATATATTGTCGAGCATGGCAGCCATGGCCATCAACAATGCCAAGCTTTTCGAACGAATCCGGGAATTGGCCAATGTCGATGGGCTCACACAACTTTTCTGCAACCGCTACTTCCAGGAAACCCTGCTGAAAGAGGTAAAGCGTTCTCAGCGATACGCCGAGAAATTCTCCATCATCATGACCGATATCGATCATTTTAAAAACTTCAACGATACCTACGGGCATCAGATAGGAGACATGGTGCTGGCCGAGACCGCCAAAATAGTCAAGAATAACATCCGGGAGGACATCGACCTGGCGGCCAGGTACGGGGGAGAAGAGTTTATCGTTATTTTGCCCAAGACCGATCAACAAGGCGCTTATATCTTCGCCGAGCGGGTCAGGAAAGAGGTGGCCGCCGCCGCCTACACGGATCCAGAACTGGATAAGGCGCTCAGTGTTACTATTAGTCTTGGTATAGCTACTTTCCCGGACCATGGCACCGAAAAGGATGAACTTATCAAGCTGGCTGACGAAGCCCTGTTCACGTCCAAAAACGCCGGAAGAAACCGGACGTCCACAGCTCCCACGAAAGCTAAAAATGTCCTGGAAAACGAAACGACAGAGATCAGCCTTTAGCAATAAGAGAGACAGACTATTAGTTATTTTTTCGCTGCTCTCACTCCTGGTTCTGAATACTTCGCCATTGTCCGCGCCAACTCCCGGACCGGTAAATATTCGATATATTCCCCTGACGTTCCTGGTAACCGCTAATACCAAGGGCCGGCACCTGGCTTTACCCCCCGCCACCTGGAACACGGCCAAACGGGCTTCTATTTTTTCCTGGCATCGCCGGGGAACACCCCACGTCCTGGCGGTTGACTGCGGAAATCTCAGTTCCGGATTTTCCCCGGCCACACGGCAGGATTCAGGCAGGATGGATTTCTCCATTCTCGACCGTCTTCAGTATCGCTGCGCCACCATTGGCTCCAACGACATTGAACAGGGATTTCAAGCGCTCCTACAGAAGATTTCCGCCACCGATGTCCCGGTGGTATGCGCCAACCTCTACGATAAAGTCACCAGGCGTCCACTTCTGCCACGATATACGGTTATCGATGTTCCCGGAGGACTTAGAATCGGGTTTACCGGTCTTCTCGGTGAGAAAGCCCGGCAGCGCCTACCACAAGACGTACGCCGAAGGGTCAATGTCAGCGATGTTACTGCTGCCTTTAACGAAGTCCGTAAGTTGATAAAAAAGGCCGGCGCCGATATGACCGTTATCCTGGCTGACATGACAGTGGTGGAGTTCTTTCACCTCCACGAGCAATTGGGAGACTATATAGACCTCGTCCTGGGGCTGAAAGAAGAATCCATCGTTACCCCCCTGGCCTGGCGGGAAGACCGCACGGTGGTCGCTCACGCTCCCCGGGGACCAGAAGAGGTAGTCAAACTGAACCTGGTCTTCAGACCCGGCGGGGTCCTGAGTTTCACGCTCGAGGCACTGGAAGTTGACTCACCAATGCAGGAAGCCCCGGACATCATCAGCTATCTGGCGCCGCGAGAGAACAAAGCCGCCAGATGGATGGCTGAAATTCTGTACCCGGAAGTGCTTACCAGAAGGCTCGATATACTGCACCGGATCAAGACACCAGAAGATAGCGCCGTTTTTACCGCCGAGGCCCTGCGCCATCACGCTAATTCCTGGTCAGGCCTGACTATCCCGACCCTGTTTCGGCCGGGCCTGCCGCCGCCTGACATTCCACTAAGGCGGGGTGATATCTACTCGTTGTTCGTACAACCTGAGCGGGTGGCCGTCCTGTCCCTGTCCGTAGCCTGGGAAGCCCGGGAGCGTTTTCTCACAATCTTGTCCGGCTACACACTCTCTCCGGCAGAACCTGAATTAAAACATCCGTATCCTGAAAACCGCCCATGGGAGCAGGTGACAATAGCCCTGCCGGAATCCCTGATACAAGAGCTTAAGGCGAAATTGAACGGTGATCCGTTTATTAAAGACATCGATGTACAATTTTGCTCTTTCCATGATGTGAGAGAAGTGGTAACCTTTTATATCAGTGAAGCCCTGGATCACAAGACTCCGGCCAAGAGAGGAGCCCGCCCGTGGAAGTGACAGGTTCAATTCACAGTTCAAAACCCGTTATCATTTTTTTGATTCTCTGCCTGGGACTCACTGTCATCGGGCCGGCCTCTATCCGCGCGGCTGAAGGTGATTCCTATAAAACTGAAATGTTCCAAGATTTTATTTCCAGCGAATTTAAAATTCTCAGGAGCAAACTCTTTGCCGGGATGCTGCGGGAACTGGACGGAGCTAAGAACATCGAGATAGAGATCATCAGCAAAAGTCTTTCCCACCGGTTGGGAGGACGGTTCGACCGGATAATCATTTCGGTGGACGAAGGTAGGATCGAGGGGATGCGTATTCATCAGGTCTACTTTGATTTCCAGAAACCGGTTATCGACTTGAATATTCTCTGGGGCGAAGAGAAACTGCGCTTGAAATCAGCCGCTCAGATCGATATGAATCTGGTGGTCCACCAGGACGATCTCAACGAATTTCTCAAGATCAAAGCCAACAAACTCAAAATCAGCCGGCCCGAGATCGAGTTAAAACCAGGCCAGATTTCCCTCAAAGGCGCTGCCCAGTGGTGGATATTACAATCCGAGTTTTGGGCCCGTGGTTACTTTTTCATCCATGATGGCAACAAGATTTATTTCTATCCCAATAAGCTCGAAATCTCCCGGGTCAGAATGCCGTCCATGGTTATCAAACAACTGGTGAAGAAGATCAATCCCGTACTGGACATGAGCACGCTTCCTTTCAAAGTAAAGCTCGAAACCATCTTACTGGAAGAGGGAGTCATGACAATTACGAGTTTCGAAAACAAATCGGCAGAAATTGAATAATTTGAAAGGAGCTTCGGTAGATGAGCGAAGAAAAAGAAGAAAAACAAGAACTGGGAAAAACCGAAGAGACCGAAGAGCCTGAAACAACGGTAGCTGAAGAGGATGAACCGAACGATCTTGAAGAAGTAACAGATGAAGAACGTGACTTCGAGATGAAAAACATCATCGGTTTCATCGTTGGGTTTCTAGTTCTTCTGATAGGCTTGATCACCATGGGAACCGGGTCCACAAGCCTGAGCCCCTTCCTGATCATCGGCGGGTATGTCATCATCGGAATTTTTCTGATAATCTAAACGGATTTCTGACCCGTTTATTTCGCGAGTTTTCCATTATGGAAATACTCTCCGGTATTTCCATACTCCGATGATGTCGGGACCGGTCTCCAATGGATACTTACAGCACCAGGGAGTAATGGCGGTTGCGCCTTAATCAGAAAGGCTTGTGACTCATGCAGGCTCGCAATAATTCCCGTCTACTTCTCCTGCTCCGCATAGGAGCCGGACTGTTTCTGGTCTTGCTCATTTTTCTAATCTTAGCTACGCGAATTCACCTGGAATCAGGACTGAACCAGGTGATGCTGGCCGTCGATTATTCGGATCTCAGGGATATCTCCCTATACCGAGGATATCTTCTCGATCAACTCCTGGATGATCTAAAATCTTCCGGTTTCACGACTCTTTTGATTCACGAAGACACTCTGGCTTCCGCCCTGGTAGATGGAAGGATACATCAACTGCCGGCAACCAGTGACTTCCCGACCAGGCTAACCACACCGGACAAACAACTGGCCTCACAGTTAAAACAGGTATTCACCCTGCGTTTCCCCGCCACACGTTGTAGGCAGACTACCGTTGCAGACGGTACGCTTACAGAACTCTCGCTGGCAATGGACCTAACGATTCAGCGAACGCCCTCGGCCACGGTCAAGTCATGGCCGAAGATAAAACATTTGGGGATAGGATATCCACGAACCGCCATCCGCCTCCTGCAACAGAAGGGATTCTTTCTCATTCCTCATTACGTTGTCCGATCCGGTGAAAACACCGGAATCATAGAACATATTCTGGACACGGCCGAGTGGGACCAGGTCGAGCTTCCACTTCTCATTTCAGGGACTGTTTTACCGTCATCCGATTGCATTAAGAACCTGGTCCGCGCCCGCGGAGTACGGCCGGTGGAAGTCGAGTTTGGCGCGACCATTGGATGGGATTCGCTTAAACGGTCGCTTAAGCCGGGTCGATTCTTGAAAGCGCATATCATTTCCCGGGAAATAGTGGCGAACAATCACGATCGGAGGATCATGTTCAGGTTGGCCAGAGCGGCCCGGGAACGGCGGGTCACTATTCTCTGCCCCGCTCTGCGGTTCAGGACGCACACAGACACCGACTTGTGGGAGACAAATCTTGACTTCCTGAAAAACACCAGATCCATGCTTCGTGAACAGAACCTGCATGTTTCGAATGAACTACCATCGATATCAATGTTCTTACCATTGCTATTTCCCGTAGTGTTCATCCCCGTGGTAGCCATGCTGTTGGCAGCGGCGCCACGTCCCCTGGCCCTGTGCGGATTTCTTGTTGTTCTGGTATTTTCGGCTTTCCTTCTCAACGGCGATGTCCAGCCTAATCAGGTTATCGCTCTATGGGCGGCCTTGTTTTTTCCGGTCGCGGCTGTTGTCCGATTCTGGCCAACGGAAGCACAGGATCATAATCCTCACACCCGCCCGGAAATTCTGGTCCGGGCGGTACGGGCTTTCCTGGGAGCTACCGGTTTCACCCTGTTCGGGGCACTGGTCACCGCTTCTCTTCTTACCACCCCCGATATGCTGTTTGGAGCAACACTTTTTCGCGGAGTTAAACTGGCCTATCTACTCCCGCCATTTTTAACCGCCGCCGTTTTGTTCTTCCGCATGGATCACCCGCTTCGCCGGGTTTACCGGCTTTTCACCGAACGACTGACTCTTATCCATCTCCTCATCGTTTTACTGGTGGTAACCGGAACCATCCTGTATCTCACCCGATCCGGGAACGTGCCTCTACTCAAACCCAGCAACCTGGAACGAGATATCCGTGATTGGCTGGAAAACATTATGGTCGCCAGGCCTCGTACGAAGGAAATGCTGTTGGGACATCCGGCTTTTATCCTGGGAGCAGCACTGCTGGCCAGGCGGTCGGGGAGAAAATATATCTTGTTAGCCATGCTGGCTGCCATCGGACAGGTTTCTCTCTTCAATACGTTCTGCCATGTTCAATCGCCACTTAGTCTATCTATCTTACGATCCGTAAATGGTTTGCTGATTGGTATTCCTTTCGGATTGGCCATTGCCTGGATGGCCTTGACGTTCGGATGGGGTAAGACGAAACCGCGGGTGCTGATCTCTGGTTATTTCGGAATGGGCAATCTCGGTGATGACCTCGTTCTGGCAGGTGAAATTATTGCCTTGCGCAAAGCTGATTCGGGCTTGGACATTGAGGTACTGAGCGGAGCCCCCAGGAAAACCGCCTACAAGTTCGACCTCGACGCCGTTAACCGTTTTAATCCCCTCCAGGTGCTGGCCGCCATTGCCCGTGCAAATGGTGTGATAAGCGGAGGAGGAGGACTCCTCCAGGATGTTACCGGCAGATTTTCTTCACACTATTACCTGACCCTGGCCAGGATGGCCAGGATACTGGGCAAAGTTGATATCCATTGGGGAATCGGAATCGGACCATTTAAGAACAGTGCCACTACCAGGAAAGCCGCCTGGGAGCTGGCAGCAGCCGATCTCGTTTTCCTGCGGGACTCCTCTTCAATCAATTGGATAGCCAGGCCAGGCTTACCACCGGCCCGGGTAAAAACCGGCGGCGACCTGGCCTTCGCTTTGGCCGAAGTGCTACCGCCGCCGGCTCCGCCGTCACCGCAAAGACCTTTTATTCTGGGTCTTTCAGTTCGATCGGGAAACTTTTTCAATTCAGTGAAGACAGACCTGATTCGCTCCATTGCCTCGCTGCTTGAGGAAAGCGTCGATCGAGTCGTTCTCATGCCTTTTGACAGAAACCATGACCGTGGGATTTCCGAAGAGATAGCCAGGGAACTGGGAGTGCAGGCAAGCGTTCCTAATAATGCCCTTACCCTGGAGGCAGCTATTGAAACCATGGATTCTATGTCTCTGGTTATCGGGATGAGACTTCACTCGCTCATCCTCGCCTGCCTGAGGGGTAGACCATTTATCGGACTGCCGTACGATCCGAAGGTCAGCTCATTTATTGAAACGCTTCACCTTCCTGAAGCGGGAATAGCCTTGAGAAATATCGATCCGAAGCGACTTGAAGGAGCGGCACAGACACTCCTCGCCAATCGGGAGAGCGCATTTCACGCTCTTATTGAAGCAAGTAGATTTATGGGGAAAACAGTTCTCGGCAACGCGGACCGGATATCGAAACTGATCAGATCACACTGGGAAGATCATTCGAGCCAAGCACTTTGAGACACTTTTCACAAACCCATTTTTCGCCTCTTTTATAAAACCCGAAAAGTGATCTCGTTCCGCATATTTCGCAGATTATGGTGTCGGTGAAAAAGACTACTTCGTGTATCACGTTCTTGCTCCTTTCAAACACCTGCCCGAACGGTTAAAAAACATTCAAACCATTCGGTTTCTATTGTACCAGAAAAACACTGTTAGACGAACATATCTAAGCTTTCTATCGACAAAAACACGATCTCTTTTTACGATAAAAATTTGCTAAATCATCATATCAGGCGAATCTTGATTTCAAATGGATTTCGAGTTAAACTAATAAGGGGAGAAGGGATCGTTATGGCGAAGAAGAAAAAGACCGTATTTCAAAAAAAATGGGAAAAATACAAAATTCCAATCATCATTTTTATCCTGCTTTTTATGCTTATCGGCTGGAAAATGTGCAGTAACCCGTTTGGTAGTACTCTATCCAATATCAAGAGTGACAGATTAGAGCGGGTAGGTCTGACCAGGACCACTTGATTTCGACTGGAACTGCTATCCGGCACATCCTTGCGGTTGAGCCAGATAAGGTGTACCGCAGCCGATACAAAACGCATTGAGTTTATTATTTGGAGATCCACAATGATGGCATAGTGGTTTCTCTTCAGTTCGGCTTCCCGTGATAAACCGGAAAAAACGTGTCCAGAAACCGGTTTGAAATTTCTTCTCTATGGAAGCCATTTTTCTCATTAACATAGCCTGCTGTTTCAACTGCTGCCTGATGAGCAATTCATAGGTTCTCAACTCATTGGCCATGGTTTCAAGGGCTTTCCCGGTTTTGCGGTCCTGCTCTTTAATTGTGAGAGCCATCTCTTTAAACATGTTTGGTTTCGGAGAGGGAAGCGTTTCCTGGTGAAGAATACTTTCACCTTTCTGCATGGATTCAGTTATTTCCTGATCGCTGTAACCATCTCTGATCATTGTTCTCATAAGGATGAGTTTCTTGACATCTTCGTCGGAAAAACGGTATTTATTGAAAGATCCCCGACCTATCCTCAGCTTATATTTCTTTATGTATCTCCGCAGAGTTCTCTCACTTATATCAGCGAGTTTGGCCACTTCATGAAGTTCGTACATTGAGGTTCCCTTCCTTTCACCCGCGGATGGGAGTTGATATCCCGGGTTTCCCGCTATTACCTCGAAAGGTATCGGCTTTACTGCAGAATCTATTTAGTAGATTCGGCAGAGTAAACGGAGATTACAGCCTGTTCTTTATCTCCCGCACCAGGAGAGCGATGGAGTTAAGATCCTGGTCGCGTGTCAAAGACTGGAAAAGCTCTATTTCACCATCGGTTCCATAGAGATAGACCACAAATGTCTCCTCTACCAACATGCACCTGTATCCTTTTGTGATCATCGAGAGAGGTCCTGGTCCTTCCTACCAGCCATTACATGTATCGGCAAAATTGACAGGTGATTCCACTTCCCTGGCAATTTACGAGCACCTGATATACAATAGAGAGCCGGAAACACAAGGAGGCCATTACTGCATGCAAAATATTGGTGAGTGCGAGGTATATTTAAACGACGGAAGTTTCATGGGTTACGCGGAGTACCACCTGTGGATTGCCTCTCTCAGAAAGGTGAAATGTTCATGGAAAGGCTGGATCGAGTTCACCAGTGTTTTTTCCATTCAGCCAGGCCGCTACAAAATAGTCTTCGAAAACAAACAGGAAAGGGTTATCGAAATCGCCACCCCTTCAAGCGACAGTATCGCTATTTTCAACGGGATCGGCCCCGCACCCGATCTCTCCAAGCCACCGGCCTGATTTGGGAGTACCCGAAGCTCTATAGCCCTTCTGACATACCTTGACATACATACGCTTGTTACTCTAAAATTACTCTATAGAGAGAAAACCGCATTGCGCAGATTTTTAAGGAGAACTTCATCCATGAACTATTCCTACAGTACAAGGTTGCGGGTAACTATCCTGGCTCTGTTCATTACCTGTTGCACGGGCATCCTCCCGGGATCGGTTTCGGCCGAGCAGCCGGTTCCGGTCGACGAGAAATTAACAAGTCAACTATACGGCAATGCCGTAGAATTAGAAGATGCCGCTAAGAGCGAGTCCGACTATTACCGGGCTATAGAGGCGTACCGGCTGGTCATCAAACACGCTACCGAAGAAACGCCGGAGGACCGGGTGGCCGCCGCCCAGTTTGCTATCGGAGAAATCCTGTTCTCCAACCTCAAACAATACCAGGAAGCAGAGAAAGAGTTTGAAAAAGTCATCGACAACTACCCGGACACCAGCTGGCCGACAGACGCGCTGCGGCGTATCGCGGCCTGCCAGGACTTCATTGCGCAGAACGGGAGGAAATCTCCCTCCCTGAGCCCCCAGTGGCTCAATCGGCAGTCGAGCGCTTCGACACCTGGTTCGGGACCGCCGGCGCAAGTGATATTCTATGATCCGGCCCTGCTCACGCCCGACATGTACGAGGAGGTTGACCCGGCCGAAGCGCAGGCGGAGCTCGACCGGCTGCATGAATTGGCCTCGATCCCGCATCTCTCACCAATTCCCATCTCGGAGGCTACCACCGGTCCCAGTCTCGTCAAGGGGTTGTATAAAGACATCCTCGACCGGGACAAGAAACTCAATGATTACAGCTGCACTCTCGACATCTTCCTGGACGACAATCCCGAGTTAACCGTCGAACTCAAGGTGTCGGGAAACATGGTTCGTGTCGAGATCGGCGACCTGGTATTTATCACCCCGACCGGGCAGTCCTCCCAGAAGGATACGTACCTCTATTTTCCAGGTACCGGGCAGTTCCTTAATATCGCAAAATCAGGCTCGAGCGAAGGGAAAACCATCGCTCGGAACCTGAAAAAATTTCTCCAGTTCATCGACCTGCTTGACAAGATTGAAGACACCTTTTACCTCGATTACTCGTCCTTTCAGGACGAAGAATACCTGGTAGATATCATTCCCAAAGCAGAGGAAGCCAAACTGTCCGCGACTATCTGGATCAGCCACCGGCTCAACAGCATTACCGCCCTCCAGGTCATTAATCTGGAAAGCAGTCAAACTATTGTCTCCGCCTACTGCCGAAACTGGCGGTTCAACAGCAATCTAGCCGCCACGCTCTTCAGTCTGCCCGAATCCTCAACTGCGACCAGCGGGATTCCTTCTTCGGTAACGGTTCCCGAGGCTCTCTTGCAATGAAAGTAGGCATATTTTTTCACGTGATCGCAGTTTTGCTGCTCACGGTAGCACTGGCTTTCACTCCCGGCCCCGCCCTGACTAAACCAACGGTGATGCATCACACACCGGTTACGGCGGAGTTTGTTTTCAATACCTGGTCAGACCCGGAAAAAGTCATTCTATGGGACGAGGATGATCCCCTGTCGGTGGGATGGTACATTAGTGGAAACATCTACTTCAGTGGTTCTGCTCCCTCATCCGGGGAGTACTGGGATGGGGTCGGCTATCCCAACAGCCCGGCAGACTTCAATACCGTCCGGTACCAGGTGGTCCTGGAGTGGGACGCGTTTGATTCTGGAGGAAATCCACTTAATACCAGGCACCGCGAAATCATCTTCGGGCCGAAGACCCTGGCCGATGTGCAGAACAAACGAAAAATCGGCAGCCTCCCGGGCGAATACTCTCCAAAAGAGGAAATCTGGAATTTTTACATCCCCTTGGATGAAATGGAGCTGACGTTTCCCGTTCCCAATCAATGTGATATCTGGCCGGTTTACTCAGACGGCAGCGAACAAACATTTGTTGCAAAATCATCGCTCTCATCCGATGTTCAAGATCATCTCTACCGCATCTATTGCGAAATCACGTATCCTTATTACCGATGGAGTGACGATACCCCCCCCCGTAGCAGGTACATCGATGAAGTTCCCTTCAAAAGCGAGATCCGATACGCGCTGATAAAAGATGTGGAACCCGGGGCCATCGATGAAGAGCTGCTCAAGCCTTTTTTTGAACAAGACCTTACTACTGATGATCCGCTGCGGGAGAGGGAAATCCACTGTTTTGTCTACGATAACAATCCCAACCAGGAAATCGAAAGCGTCGTGGTCAACATCGGTGGAGATGAGCGCCCAATGAAAGAGTTCCCCAATTTTATCCAGCGGCACTACGATAAACCGTCGGATTTTGACGGTGAAGAAAACGAACGCTACTGCAGTAAATGGATACTGGACCTGGACTCGCCCGAAGCTTTTGGGCCCGACCTTCCCCGGGCTCCAAACAGGAGTATGGAGACCGGTCCGAACGAGATTCCCCTGGAAGTGGAACCGCTGGTCGTATCCGTCACCGCCACACTCAAATGGGGAGACAATATCACCGCTTCAATAGAAAAATCGTTGAAAGTCCGGGACAATGACGCACCGGGAGTGACGGTCATCCTCCAGCCCCTGGATGAAAAACCACAGACCATTACCGTGTCCGAGGGAACGTTTGATCCCCTCCAGGGAAGAGCCGAGGTGCTGGTTCAATTATCTCAGCCACCGAAAGAGTATTCTCCAGAGTACCTGGAAGATCCGTGGCCTGTGTTCAGCGATTACCTGGATTTGGGCGGGATATTCAAAGGTGACCTTGATTCCATTATCATTACTGAAGGTAAACGAACCTGGATTTCGGTAGTGCCTCGGGATAATATAAACGGGAACCAGGTAAAAGAAATTGAAATGGGAAGCAAAGCATCTTTGACCAGGCTGCCGTTTAATCCTAAAACAAAAATGTTTGAAAACGTAATCATTTTCCGTAACCCCGATCCCGAACCACAAATGTATGAGTTGATATTATTTGATCATTCTGATAATATCCGCAGGATAAGGTTTCCGGTACAGGTCATTGATACCCGGCTGGATGTATATGAATTGGAATCTATCACCAAGCCCGACAAGAAATGAGACAATCAGTGAGCGATAAAACGCGTAAATCAAGAAAACGCAAGACTGATTCTCGAAAAGTAGGTATAGGTATCAAAACCAAATCTTTAAATTCTGAGCAGAGCGCCTTGTTAAAACTTGAAAAGGAGAACTCCCGCCTGCTCGATGAACTCAGGTTGAGCAGGATGCGTTTCTTCGGTCTTCTCGATGCCTGTACGCTTCTCAACGCCACCCTCAACCTGGATAAACTCCTCGACCTCATTATGCGAATAGCAAAAGAAGTTATGTATGCCGAAGCTTCATCACTGATGCTCTTAGACGAGGAAAAGCAAGAACTCAAGTTCGAAGTTGCTCATGGGGAGAAGGGTGAGCAGGTCAAAGTCATCCGACTCAAAATGGGAGAAGGAATTGCCGGCTGGGTGGCACAAACAGGAGAAACTCTTCTTATTCCCGACGTGTCCAAAGACCCGCGGTTTTATAAAAAGGCGGACGAGCAAACTAAGTTCACGACACGTTGCATGATCTGCGCTCCCTTGAAAACAAAGGAAAAAATCATCGGAGTGGTAGAAGTAATCAACAAACGCGACGACCAGATCTTCAACGAAGAAGACGTTGAACTCATTGAAGCGTTTGCCAATCAAGCGGCAGTCGCCCTGGAAAACGCCATCCTATACGACCAACTTTCCCGGGAAAAGCGGCGAATAGAGACGATTGTCAACAGCATGACGGACGGTGTTATCGTAACCGACAATAATTTTCAGCCGGAGCTCTTGAATCCAGCCGCTCGCCAGATCTTCAACCTTGATCAAGAAGACAGCATCATCGAAGGTGATTACAAACTGTGTATTCTTCTCGATCAACTGGCTAAACTTAAGAAAGACGCAATATTTGATATCTGCCTGATGAAACCGGAAGGACTGATCCTTTCAAACAACGTCACCATTATGAAAAACGAAAAAAACATCAACACCGGTTCCATCATGGTCATGAGAAATATAACCGAAATCAAGGAACGGGAGCGGTCTAAATCGGAATTTCTGGCGCTCGTCGCCCATCGTCTCTACGAGCCGCTCGTGAAGTATCGGGATAAGCTGACTAAATTCGGTCACTGCTATACCGAGTCGCTGCCTGATGAACAAAAGGAGTTTATCAAAAAAACAGCGCGGTTTATTGATTTGCTCTACAATCTGGTGGTCAAGCTGTTGTATTTCTCGGAGCTTGAAGCCGGCCCGCTCAGGATAGAACGCTACCGGGTGGACCTTAACGAAATGACCGGCAAGGTTTTTGAACGGGTTGAGCCTATGGCCCAGGAGAGAAATATATCTTTGACCAATAAACTACCCCCCAAAGGTCCCGTTATCAGCCTCGATGAAGAGCGTATTCACCAGGTCATGTACAACCTTCTCGTCAATACCATTAATTTCTCCGATGAAGGGAAAACAGTACATGTTCAATTGGAAGACGACGTCGATTATGTCCGCTTCTCGGTAACCGGGGAAGGGGATAAATTCCCTTTGCAGAAGTTTTCTACCATTTCCAAGAAGTTCAGCGCCGAGAAGGACCTGCTTATTGACGGCGAGAGTGAAATAGGGCGCAGCAACCTGGAACTGGCATTCATCAAACATATTATCGATGCCCATGGAGGCAAGATCGCCGCAGAACAAAAGGACGGGAATACCGTCTATTCGTTCTCCATACCGAAGATTTTCTTCTAACCAGGAAAAGGGTGAGAGCATGACAGTGGTTCAAGATGAGATGAAGATGATTAGTCTGCCCTGCCACCCGCGGCATCTTAAGAAAGCCAGGGAGTTTGTGAGCAATATTCTGGGTGATATTGAAGTGTCAAACAAAGAACGGTTTGCCATCGAACTTTCGCTTGATGAAGCCAGCATGAACGCTATCGATCACGGATCCGCCATCAACGCCGAGATGCATTTCGATATCCGTTGCGGACTGCGAAATGGAAAGCTCATCCTGCTGATCAAAGATTACGGTGGAAAGCCGTTCGACCCAAATTACTTTGAAAAATTAGCCGGGAAGAAAAGCTGGGGTTACGGAGGACGAGGTATATCCATCATCAAACAGCTCATGGATGAGGTAATGTATTCTTTTCACAAAGGGGAAAGCACGACCGTTTGTATGATCAAGCAACTCACCTCCATATCATCGCCCGCTGCCGACAACCAAGCGGAGGAAGACTGGTAACGTACCTCTCGTACTATTCGATGAATATTAAACAATCATTATCCAACGCTTTTGAGATAGCCAAACTCAATACCGCCGCCATCGAGCAGGTGGTTAAAGACGAGAACGCCACTTCTGAAGGGATTACCATCCTCGTCATAGCCGGGTTGATGTCGGGACTTCCCATGCTCCTGAAAGGCCAGTTTTTTTCACTGATCTTCACCGCGGTTGGCTACGTCATCATCGCCACATTACTGATCGGCTTGCTGCACTTAACGGCCATTCTACTAGGTGGATCAACCAATTTTATGGTATTCTACCGGGTCGTCTGCCATGCCTGGATAATCGGAGTATTGAATGTCTTTGCCATTATCCCGATTATCGGAAAACTTATTCCTCTTCTGACTACCCTGGGAATTATGGCTATTTGCGTGGTTATCGTTGAAAACGTTCACGGGTTATCAACACCAAAATCCATAGCCGTCGTCATTATTCCCACGTTGCTGCGCGTCGTTATCTTTTTGCTTAAATTCTTCGCCATCATCAGCCACGGTATCCTTAAACACCTGGTCTTCCTGTAAATAAAAAAAGGCCGGAGCCGCTTCGCTCCGGCCTTTTCTGCTGTTTATTGAATCCTCCTCAACCGGTCTGGTTGACCAGGCTGAGCATCGGCAGGAAGATAGCCATGACGATACCACCGATGATGATACCCATGATCACGATAACAACAGGCTCGATGATAGAAGTGAGGGCCTTGATGGCCGTATCGACCTCCGAATCATAGAAGTCGGCGATCTTGGTCAACATAGTGTCGAGTTCACCGGTTTCTTCTCCAACGGCAATCATCTGCACTACCATCGGCGGAAACACTCTGCTGCTCCTGAGCGGTTCGGCGATCGATTCACCTTCCCTGATCGAGATCCGGGTCTTGTGAACGGCATCTGCTACCACCACATTACCGGCGGTAGCGGCCGTTACTTCCAGTGCCTGGAGAATGGGAACACCGCTGGCAATCAGGGTGCCCAGCGTACGAGTAAACTTGGCCACGGCCACTTTACGCAGCATACTTCCCAGTTTTGGCACTCTCAGGGCGTTACTGTCCCTAAACCTGATACCTTGCTTGGTCGCCAGGAACCGTTTTATGATGAAACCGACGATCACCATGCCGATGAGTATCATGGGAAAGTAGGATTGCATGAACTCACTGGAGGCAAGCAGTACTCTGGTGGGCAGCGGGAGTTCTCCCTGTCCCTCGAAAATGTTTTTAAAACTCGGAAGAACGAAGGTGACCAGAAAGACCACTACCGCGAACGCGATCGTCATGACAACCACCGGATAGGTCAGCGCTCCCTTGACCTTCTGCCGAAGCTGCTCGGACGATTCAAGGTAGTTGGCAAGACGATCCAGAATCTCGTCCAGCACACCACCGGCTTCGCCTGCTTTTACCAGGTTAACAAACAAGTTGGAAAAGACCTTGGGATGTTTTTCCAGTGACTTGGAAAACGTCATCCCGGCTTCCACGTCTGAACGAATCTGCGCTATTATCTCTTGCATACGCGGATTCTCAACCTGGTCGGAAAGAATGTTCAAACACCTGACAAGCGGCACTCCGGCACCGATCATCGTGGCGAACTGGCGGGCAAAGATAGCAATTTCCTGGTTGGCAACTTTCCGTTGAAAAAGGACAAATTCTTTTGGTTTTTCCTTGATATTGGTGACGAAGTATCCACGCTCACGAAGCTTTGATACCACGGCTTCCTTGTTCTCGCCATCAATCTCCTGAGTAATTATCTTGCCTTCCCAGTTACGGGCTTTACAAATAAACTTCGGCACTGAGCTTCACCTCCAAATAGTACCTAGCTCTTGGCTTGAATCATACGTTTCAGTTCATCGGGATTAAGCGTATGCGTAATCGCTTCCGAGAGCGTAATATCCCCGCGGAGATAGAGATCCCTTAGAGACTGCTCGAAGGTCTGCATCCCCAGATGCTGACTGGTCTGCATGACCGTGTACAGTTGGTGAACCTTCTGCTCTCTGATCAGATTTGACACAGCTGGTGTCGACAGGAGCATCTCAATCGATGGGGTACGTCCCTTACCGCTGGCCAGCGGTACGAGTTGCTGGGCTATGACACCCTGGAGCACGAACGAGAGCTGAGTCCTGACCTGTTGCTGTTGATAGGGTGGAAAAATATCGGTAATACGGTTCAGAGTCTGAGCCGCGTCCGTAGTGTGCAGCGTGGCAAATACCAGGTGACCGGTTTCCGCCAGCGTCAAAGCCGCCCCGATGGTTTCCAGGTCACGCATCTCGCCGACCACGATGACATCGGGGTCCTGCCGCAGTACGTGTTTGAGCGCGTCGGCAAACGAGTAGGTATCCACGTGCAGCTCCCGCTGGTTGATGATAGACTTTTTGTGATAGTGAAGATACTCGATGGGATCTTCCACAGTAATAATATGACACCGCCTGCTTCGGTTGACCAGGTCGGTCAAAGCCGCCAGTGTGGTTGACTTACCGGAACCGGTCGGCCCGGTTACCAGCACAAGGCCCTTGGGCAGCAGAGCATAATCCTTTACTTTGGGAGGCAGGTTAAGCTCGGAGAGAGTCGGTATTTTTGACGGTATGACACGAAACGCCGCCCCGATACAACCACGCTGCTTGTAGACATTCACTCGGAAACGTCCAAACCCGTGCACGCTGTAGGATATATCGAGTTCGAGTTTCTCCTCGAAGTGCTTTTGCTGCTCGGCGGTCAGCATATTGTACACGAGGCTCCGGGTGTCCATGGGCGTCAACACGTCAAGATCGGTGGAAATCAGCTCGCCGTCGACGCGGATTACCGGAGGAGTTCCTACCGTCAGGTGCAAATCAGACGCATCGTTCTCCACTACCAGATTAAGCAGGTCATTCAACACAAACATCGAACATTCCTCCCGTTTCCAGGCTAAGCAGTTCCCTGCCCATCAATTATTCTCTTACTATTTTTCTGCTGTCACTCTGACTACCTCTGCAGCGGTAGTCTTGCCGAGAAGCAATTTTCTCAGCGCGCTTTCTCTCAGCGTCAGCATTCCTTCCTCCCGGGCCACCCGGGTAAGGTTCGCCGTGGATTGACCTTCCAGAATCATTCTTCTGATTCGTTCTCCGACAGGCATAACCTCATATGCACCGAGCCGGCCCCGGTGACCGGAATCGGCACAAAGCTCGCAGCCTCTCCCCTTGTAAAAGAGCAGTTTGTTGGGGTCCAGATGCGGTAACTCGAGCTTCACCAGAAGCTCGTGATCGATATTGAGATTCTTTATGAGCTCGCTCTTGGGCCGGTACTCAACTTTGCAGTCTTTGCAAATGGTTCTGACCAGACGCTGGGCCTGGATAAGAAGGAGCGAGGTAGCCACCATGAAGGGCTCTATTCCCATGTTGAGCAGACGGCCGACAGTGCTGGGGGCATCGTTGGTGTGAAGTGTGGACAGCACCAGGTGGCCGGTCAGTGAAGCTTTTATGGCAATCTCGGCGGTCTCATAGTCCCGTATCTCACCCACCATGATGATATCCGGATCCTGCCGCAGGAATGATCTCAGCGCGGCTGCGAATGTAAGCCCTATCTCCGCCCGGCACTGGACCTGGTTGATCCCATGGAGGTTGTACTCCACCGGGTCTTCGGCGGTCATGACATTGACCGACGGTTTCGATACCTTGTGGAGCGCCGAATAAAGAGTGGTGGTCTTGCCGCTCCCGGTGGGTCCCGTTACCAGGACGATCCCGTTGGGCTGCGCGATGGCGTGATCCAACTTTTGCAGACTTGACGGCTCGAAACCCAGATCTTCCATATCGAGCCGCAGACTCGACTGGTCCAGAATTCTCATAACCACCTTCTCGCCCCAGACCGTGGGAATCGTACTTACCCGAAGATCGATAGGGCGGTTGTTAACCCGGATCTTGATTCGCCCGTCCTGGGGAAGACGTTTTTCAGCGATATTAAGCTTGGCCATGATTTTTACCCTGGAGACGATGGCTGCCTGGGCCCGTTTAGGCGGCGACATGGCTTCCGATAGGACGCCGTCGAGACGGTATCGTATCCTCAGATCACGTTCAAAGGGTTCGACATGGATATCGCTGACACTTCTCTCCACCGCCTGTGAGATGATCAGGTTCACCAGCCTGATAATCGGGGCATCGTTCTCTCCCAGGTCCCCCAGGGCATCTAGATTGTCGTCTTCGGAAGCCTCTTTTCCGATGTCTCCCAGGTCTTCCATCAGCCCGTCGACCTCACCCTCGGTGCTGCCAAAACATTTCTGGATAGCGTCGTTGACATCCAGGCTGGTAGCCACCACCGGTTTCACGATCAGGCCGGTCATGAGCTGGATATCATCGATAGCCAAAATATTGAGAGGATCAACCATGGCCACTGTCAACTTGTTCCCCACTTTGTTGATGGCAATCAGGTTATGCCGGCGACAGATGTGTTCGGGGATAATCTTGGCCGTAACCGGATCTATCAGGTAATTAGAGAGGTTGATAAAGGGAATTCCGAGTTGGCGTCCCAGAGCTTCCACAATATCTTGCTCGGTGACCAGTCCCATCTCGACCAGGATAGAGCCGAGCCGTTTCCCGTCCTTTTTTTGCATGGCCAGGGCTTTTTCAAGCTGCTGCTGTGTAATAAGTCCGTCCTGGATCAAGGTATCCCCAAGGCGCATGCGAGTTTTAGCCGGCTTGACCACGTTTTATTTCCTCCACGACTTTGTACATCACTTTCCTGGGAGCCGACCGGTTTGTCCATATCTCGAAGGAGCAAGCCGCCTGCTCCACCAGCATTCCCAAACCGTCAAATCCCACAGCACCCCGTGACCGGGCTGCCCGTACCAGGGGCGTGTCATCTTCCCTATACACGAGGTCAACGACCACATGTTGTTTCCTGATCCACTCAGCGGGGACTATCGAGATATCCCCTTGCTTCATCCCTACAGGAGTCGCGTTGACAATCAGATCGGCCGACCGAACAGCATCTTCCTGTTCAGAGTTGCCACTCGCGCAAATTCCTATATCGACCGTCTTTTTGAAACCGGAAACCCATGGTTCCGAAATAAGCTTATCGGCCCGACTCAAATCTACGTCGGCGATCCGTATCGTGTTCACACCCAGTTGGCACAGACCGAACAGAACCGCCCGACCCGCTCCCCCACAGCCAAACATTATGCCGGACCGGAATCTCCGCTCGCCAACCGTATTTTCAACAGACTTCTTAAAACCGGCCACATCAGTATTGTGTCCGGTCAATCCTTCATCGGTTAACGAAACCGTATTGACTGCTCCTATCAGGCGGGCCTCTTCCTCAAGATGATCGAGTATACTCGCCACCCGCTCCTTATGAGGAACCGTTACGTTAAAACCTCTCACGCCAAGTGCTCTGAGACCGGCCACAGCACGAGGGACATCATCCGGGCCGACTGCCCAGGGCACATACACCCAGTCAAGCCCGACAGCCCTGAAGGCTTCATTATGTATGGCTGGTGAAAGCGAATGCTCAACCGGCCACCCTATGATACCACAGACTGCCGTCCTGCCATTTATGCTTTGACGCAAGTGCCCTCCTCGTTAAAGTATATCAAATCTACAGTTATATCGTAAAGCGATGCCCAACTCGGGTTAATTTACATATTCGCGGTGCTTCTCCACTGCCCTACCCCGGTACGATCCCGTCGACAGTTTATTTTTAACCACTTTGGCCAGCCGTTTTATCCCCGCATCGATCTGATCCTCGGTGGAAAACGAGAAGTTCAAACGCATGGTATTAAGCCCACTTCCATCACAGTGGAACACCGATCCGATAACATACGCCACATTGTTCTCCACCGCTTCGTAAAACATTTCTTCCGTATCGATTTCCTCGGGGAGAACCAGCCAGAGGAACAGACCGCCCTGCGGTTTGGTCCAACGTAGTCCGGGAACGTCCGGCATGTATAGAGCGAGCGCTTCGAGCATCAGGTCGCGTTTTTTATGATAAAGGGACCGAACCCGGTCGATGTGTGTCCAGATCAGCCCCCGGCGACAGAACTCAGCCGCTATGAACTGGGAAATCCCCGGTGTACAAAGGTCAACCGCCTGTTTGGCAATGGTCATTTTTGATATAATTTTTGGGTGGCCCACTACCCAGCCCAGTCGCAATCCGGGAACGAAAATTTTTGAGAAAGTATGGAGCGAGACAATATTGCCGGTGGTGTCCATGGAGAACAAGGTAGGAGGCGATTCCCCTTCAAACCTGAGCTCCCGGTAGGGTGAATCTTCTATGATCAATACTTCGAACTCCTTAGAAAGCCTGATGATCTCTCGGCGCCGTTCAGTTGAGAGCGACACTCCTGAAGGGTTCTGGAAATCAGGAACGAGGTAGATGAATTTGTAATGCTCTTCCTCTAATCTGAGCTTCTTCAGTTTTGTCTCCAAAAGGTCGGTTTGAATACCATCGTCATCCACCGGTATCCCGATCATTTGCGCCCCATAGGTCTTGAAAGCCTGCAAGGCTCCAAGGTAGCTGGGAAGTTCTACCAGAATCGGGTCGGAAGGATCAAGAAACACCCGGCCGACCAGATCGAGTCCCTGTTGAGACGAAACCGTTACCAGAAGATTCTCCGGTTTGATATCCTCTCCATTGGCTTTGGCCATCTTTACCAGTTCGTTTCGGAGAACCATTTCTCCTTCGGTAGTTCCGTACTGGAAAGCTTTCTTTCCATGCTCCTTTATTACGAAGTGAATAATATCGTCGATTTCCTCAATCGGGAAAGCCTCTGGATCAGGCAGTCCACCGGCAAAGCTTATTATTTCCGGATTCAAGGTGAGTTTCAGCAGTTCTCGAATAACAGATTTCTTCATACGGCGAGCCATTATAGAGTAGTTCTTGATGAGATCTATCATTTATGTTCCACGTTCCCTTCGCCAGCCAGATCATCAAGCACGAATATGAAGGCTCTTTTATCATGTGTTTTCGGCACTGTGCCGGACGTCAAGCTTTTTTATATTTATTATCTCCGCACGATACCACCAAGGATACCACAACTGAGTCATCCCTAGCAAAATATGCGGACTGCGCAATAGTTCTCCTGAGACGTTAATAAAAACGATCCTGTTGATATTTG
>CAZQHK010000055.1:0-23507 GCA_964593455.1 uncultured bacterium | reverse complement strand
GACCTGGAAACGACTCACGAGATACCGGCCACCTATTTCTTTTGCACACAACCGGGCCGGAACGTGAAGTACACTGTCGACGATGTTTCGGCAGCCGCCGGGAAACTTGGAAAATTCGCGATCGGCGTTCACGGCCAGAACTCCAGTGACATCCTATCCATGAAACACGAGTTTTCAGAGATGAAGAGGATACTGGGGAAACCGCCGCAGGGAATCAGGATGCACTCGCTGAAAACCGAGCCCCCTTCGCATACACTACTGACCCGGACGGGATACGTCTTTGATTCCAGCGAATACGACGAGACGCTCAAACAGCCGTACAAAAAAGGCCAGATCGTAATCATTCCCTATCACATCAAGGGATCACTCCTGGTAGATCCATTCCTCAAGAACTTCACCCCGGAGGAAGCGATTGCCTGGACGGAAAAACTCATCGAACGGGCTAAACGGGAAAAGAAAGTCATCGTGGCCAACCTTCAACAGCGGAGCCTGGCCCCGGAGTTCATCAGGGAACGGGCCTACTGCCGGTGGCTGTACGAACAGATATCAGGTGACGACACCTGCTGGAAAGCCTCCTGTGCGGACCTGGTGGAACGCACGATGTCCAAGTGAATACTTTTCCTGCTCCTGGCGTATCCGGACTATCAGCGTAGAAAACCTGACAAGCCGTACAATGATTGATAAACTCAGAACAGCGTGTAGATAAACGGTGTTACGGCGGAGCCCTCGGAGAGGAGGACCAGGAGTCCCAGGATAACCATCACCAGGATAATCGGCAGAAGCCAGAACTTTTTCCTGACCTTCAGGAATCCCCACAGCTCCTTGATAATACCAAGCTTGCTCATACTTTCCACACTTTCTTAATACTGATGTTCGAAATAATCTTTTACTTTGTCAATGACACGTTTTTCAACCCAGTACGATTCAGCGTCTTCGTCCAATGACTCATTAAGCTCGTCGCGGCCGGTGAGTTTGAAGAACAGCGAGACCGGCGTAAAGATCAGGAAATACATAATACCGAAGATGATCCGGGTGACGATGTAGTTCATGATTTCGCCGAACTTCATCCAGGGAAGGTAGATATACTTCAGAACGCCGGGCACGATCAGTCCCGCCAACAAGAAAGCGTCAGCCACCCAAAACACTTTCCAGAAAGCGCTCATGTTCCCCTTGTAGAGCGGAATCAGGCTGATGTGCATCAGGACCACGAAGAACGTGATCCCGAAACTTCTCAGCGTCGCTTTGTCCGTTTTTATCTTACTCATTACTCTCGTCTTTCATGTCATTGTCCGGCGTCATTATGAAAAATCCTTCTTAATCAGTCCAGTTCGTACTTGTTCAAGTAGCGGCGGCGCTCCTCGATATTGACGTCAAAATCGCTCTTGGCCACCAGGTAGTTGCCCATGATCAGGTAGTCCATATCCGTGTGCAGGAAGGTCATGAAGGCGTCTTTCGGGCTGCACACAATGGGTTCTCCCCTGATATTGAACGAAGTGTTGATGATGACCGGAACTCCGGTCTTCTCGTACACGCTCTTGATCATACGGTAGTAGAGCGCGTTGTCCTTTTCGTTCACCGTCTGCAGACGGGCCGAGTAATTAACATGGGTAATGGCCGGTACCACCGAGCGGCTTTGGTTGATGATGGCCCGGAAGCGGAGATAATCACGGTTGTCGATCAGCGACTCGATCTTCTTCGCCTCCGGGTCCCGCCCCTGCGCTTTGAGTTCCGCGATCTCCTTCTTCAGCTTCTCCTTGATGGTATCGAGATCGGCGGCGATCTTGACGTCGTCCATGGGCGTGAGCTTGTCTTCCCGAACATTGGCCACCAACAGCATGTAGGGGCTGGCCCCCCCGGTGTCAAAGATCTCCCCGACCCTGTCCTCCATGACGCTGGGAGCGAAAGGCCGGAACGATTCCCGGAACTTGATCTTCAGGTTCATGATCTCCTGCATCTTGGGAGAACGGGCATCGCCGACGATGCTCCGGCCGCCCAGGGCCCGGGGTCCGAACTCCATCCGCCCCTGGAACCACCCCACCACATTGTCGCTAACGACCAGGCCGGCGACCTCGCCGGGGATATCCTCATCCGTCACAAGCCGGTACTTCACGTCGTTTTTCTGCAGGAACCGCTCGATCTCCCGGTTGGAGAAAGACGGCCCCAGGTAGCTGCCTTTCTGAAAATCGTTTGTATTGTCGGCCTGCCGTTTATTCTCCAGGTACTGGTACCAGACCGCCAAAGCCGCACCCATGGCTCCCCCGGCATCACCGGCCGCGGGCTGGATCCAGATATTCTCGAAGGGCCCGTCTTTAAGCAGCAATCCGTTGGCTACGCAGTTAAGCGCCACACCCCCGGCCAGACACAGGTACTTCTCGCCGGTCTCCTTATGGATGTGCAGGGCGATCTTCATGATGGTTTCTTCGGTTACCACCTGCACAGAGCGGGCCAGGTCCATCTGCTTCTGGGTCAGCACCGACTCGGGACGGCGCGGCGGTCCCCCGAAAAGCTCGTGGAATTTTTCACCGGTCATGGTCAGGCCGGAGCAGTAGTTGAAATAATCCATGTTCAGCCGGAAGGAACCGTTTTCCTTGACGTCGATCAGGTGCTCGTAGATCAGGTCCACGTATTTTGGCTCACCGTAGGGCGCCAAACCCATTACCTTGTACTCCCCGGAGTTCACTTTGAACCCGGTGTAATAGGTGAAAGCAGCGTAAAGCATTCCCAGGGAATGAGGGAACTTGATCTCCGCCCTCAGATCAATATCGCTTCCGTTTCCGATCCCCCAGCTGGTGGTGGTCCACTCCCCTACCCCGTCTACGGTCAAAATGGCTGCCTTTTTGAACGGCGACGGGTAAAAGGCGCTGGCGGCGTGGGACATGTGGTGCTCCGGATAAAGGATCTCACCGTCGTAACCGAGATCCTTCTGGATCAGATCACCGATCCAGAGCTTCCGTTTCGCCCACTCGGGGAGCGCCAGCACGAAGGACTTGAGCCCCCGCGGCGCGTAGCGGAAATACGTCTCCAGCAACCGTTCCAGCTTCAGCATCGGCTTCTCGTAGAAAGCGACATAATCGAGGTCGTTGGCTTCCAAACCGTACTCATCCAGGCAGTACCGGATGGCGTTGGAGGGAAACCCGGGATCGTGTTTTTTGCGGGTAAACCGCTCTTCCTGGGCGGCGCAAACAACCTTGCCGTCCTTCACCAGACAGGCCGCGCTGTCGTGGTAATAAGCCGAGATTCCCAGAATGTTCATTGACGGTTTTCCTCTTTCAATCAGAACGAACATCAGGCCGGTCCGGTTTTATTGTGTGCGCCGGACTCACATTGCCTGCCTCGTACATGGCTGAATGCCCAGCATGATACCATGGAATGGAGATGATTCAAAGCGGGATTCAAAAGAATTGCGCTGGGTATAAAGGTAGTCTGCTCAGCAATCCGTCAATCTTCCGTAGAGCTCGCTTTTGTGCCAGTCATACGCAGTCCACACCATGTTTTCCAGAGAACTGTACCCGGGTTGCCAACCGAAGATATCCATAATTTTCTGCGATGAAGCCACCATGATGTCGGTATCACCAGGCCGCCGGAGCACGGTCTCCACGGGAAAGTCAATTCCGGTAACGTTCTTGACCATGTCTATAATTTCCCGGTTGGAGTACCCGTGACCGGTACCGGCGTTGAATGCACCGCCGATCCCGGAGTTCTGCAACTCCTCGATGGCCCTAACATGAGCTTTAGCCAGATCGAGGACGTGAATGTAGTCCCGCACACAGGTCCCGTCATGGGTATCATAATCCGTCCCGAACAATGTAAACACCTTCCGCCGGCCCAACGCGGTCAGTATGGCCAGGGGGATGATATGGCTCTCATCACGGTGAGCTTCTCCCAGCCCGGCCTCCGGCACGGCTCCGGCGGCGTTGAAATAGCGTATTGAAATGGATTTCATCCCATGGCAGATGTCGTACCATTTCAGACAATTCTCGATCATCAATTTTGATTCCCCATAGGGATTCGTGGGAACGGTCCTATCTCCTTCTTCGATAGGAATGCGCTCGGGATTCCCATAAACTCCCGCGCTAGATGAAAACACGATTTTCAAAACACCGTGCCGGACCATGTTCTCCAGGAGCACTAGTGTGCCCCCCACATTGTTGTGAAAGTACCTGGCAGGATTCCTCATGGACTCACCCATGGAGATAAAACCGGCAAAATGAATTACCGTGTCGACAGGGTATCGATTGAATACCCGCTCAAGCTGCGCTGCATCCCTCGTGTTTCCCTGGATAAACACCGCGTCATCGGGAACGAATTCCCGGTGCCCTTCACTTAAATCGTCATAGACAATGACATCATAGTTCTTCCGCAGCAGCTCTGTTTCTGGAGAATTCGATCCAGGCAATGACGCTAAACCGCTGAAAACCTGTCAACACGTTCTGAAACACCGTGTAGAATCCCACCAGCAACAGGTAGAGTGAAAGCACCCGCAAAACGTTCGCGGCAGCCGGGGTCTTGAAATAGGTCCGGGCCAACCAGGGCGAGAGCCAAAAGACCCCGGCCGCGAGCACCAGGCTGCTGAGAAATTGCACCACCATGACGGCTGTAATCGAGGTCTTTATGGCCTCGTTGTCATTCTTGACCCGGTCCCCGGCGATAAACTTTACCAGCGCTTGCCCCAGGCCGATGCCTCTGAAAAACGACAGGAATACGATAAAAGAGAACACGGCATAGAGCAGTCCGTATTCCGCCGGTTCCAGTGTGCGGGCCAGCACCAGGCGCGTGAAATAACTGGCCGCATTGGCCAGCACGTTCATCCCAAAGATGAATCCGATTCCCCGCGCCGCTCGTTTCGTGTAGGTCACAGTAACCGCTCCCGGTCAGGCAACTCCTCAAGGCCTGAACAGCCTGGTCTGGCCATTGAAGGCCACGTGACCATGCTCGGAGGACAATCCATGATGTTGAAATAGATGCAAGATATTTATATCCCACCCGGTATGGAAAGGCAAGCTAGCTGTGAGATATACTTACAATGATGCTTAATGTATCCAAAATTGTATTTCAGTTATCCAGACGCCGGATAGCTCTGGCGGTACTCACTTTGGCTGTATTTCTCATTTACAGCCACACCATGCGTGGACCGTTCGTCCTGGATGACATGCGCATGATCGAAGACAACGAGTCCATCCGCAACCTGGGTAACTATCTCTCTTTTGAACAGTTGTTGAAACGGCGGGCACTGGTGAATCTTACTTTTGCCATCAATAACAGGTTTGGTGGGACCAATGTTTTCGGCTACCATCTGTTCAATATCGCCATCCATCTGCTCAGCGGTGTAATCGTGTATTTCCTCACCATCTCCTTGTACCAGGCGCTGGTACTGATGGGCAAACCGTTACCAACCTTCTGGAAAAAGAAGCACCGAGATAAAAAGGTGGAGAATGACGTGGGTCCCATACTCGCCCTCTTCACGGCGCTTCTGTTCGTAACGCATCCGATCCAGACGCAGGCTGTTACCTACATCGTCCAGCGGTATGCTTCCATGGCCGCTTTATTTTACCTGGCCTCTGTTTTGTTTTATGTGAAAGCAAGAATTTCGCAGGTGGGAAAGCCAGGCACCTGCACCGTCTTTTACTATATCCTGGCAATCATTTCCGGAGCCCTGGCCGTGATGAGCAAAGAAAACGCCGCCAGCCTGCCGGGCGTCATCGTGCTGGTTGAATGGCTTTGCTTCGAGCGGTCGTGGCGAGCCTGGAAAAAGAAACTTCCCTGGCTGGCCGGGCCTTTCGTCCTCTGGTTTCTCTTTATACTGCTGATTTGCGGAGTCTTTGACAGCGGCACCGAACCGGGTACCCTGCTAGAAGACTTCTCATCGCTAACGCAGGAAACGAAAGTCATCAGCCGGTGGGAATATCTCTGCACCCAGTTCACTGTAATCGTCAAATACATCCGGCTGCTCCTGTTCCCGGCAGGGCAAAACATCGACCATCATATTGATTTCAAGAAAGGGTTTTGGGATGGAGCCACTCCGGTTTACTTCCTGCTCCTGGCCGAGCTGGCCGCCTGGGGGGCAGTACACTTCCGGAAAAATCCCGTGATCACCGCCGGCGTTTTCTGGTTCTTCATCACCCTGTCGGTTGAATCGAGCTTTATTCCCATCAGGGACGCCATGTTCGAGCACCGACTCTACCTGCCCATGTTCGGATTCGCGTTACTGCTGCCATACCTGTTTTTCAGATACCTCCCGGGACAGACAAGGAAACTCCCGGTTATACTGCTATTCCTTACCGTCACTGCCCTGTCGACGACCACCTATATCAGGAACGAAACCTATAAAGACACCCTGACCCTGTGGACCGATGTGGTGCAAAAAAGCCCGCTCAATGCCCGGGGGCACTACAATATCGGGCAGGTTTACCTGAACCAAGGTAACTACGAAGAAGCACTGCGCTGGTATAAAAAAGCGCTGAAGCTCAAACCAGAATATGCCCAGGCCTACAACAACATGGGCATCGCGCTGGCGGCCCTGGGAAGGCTTGAAGAGGCAATCAACTCTTACCATCATGCGGTCCGGTACAAGCCGGACCACGCCCAGGCCTATTACAACATGAGTCTTTCCCATCGTGAACGGGGAAACACAGGAGATGAAATAGCAGCTCTCCTCGAGACGATCAGGATCGACCCTGGCTACCCGGACGCGTTCAACAACCTGGGCGCGGCCTACATGGCTGCCGGCGAGAAGAGCAGTGCTCTGGAAGCCTATCGTAAAGGACTGGAAACACAGCCAGGAAAGGCCGGGCTCCTGATCAACCTGGGAAGCGCTTACTCATCCCTCGGGAACAATGTGGAGGCCATCTCCTGGCTCAACAAGGCACTGGAAGTGGATCCCGGTAACCCCAGGGCGTATTATAACCTGGGCAACATCTACAGCGACGAGGAAAAGATGGAGCAGGCAATCGAGTCCTATCGCCAGTCGATCGGGCTCGATCCCGGATTTATCGACACCTACTACAACTGCGGTAACGCTTATTTCAAGCTTGGAAACATGCCGGAGGCCATTGCCCTGTACGAAAAGGCGCTCGAGATCGCGCCCGGTCACGCCTCTGCCCATAAGAATCTAGCCATCGCCCATTTCAATGAAAAAAACTTCGAGCGGGCAATCGAGCACTGTGACCGGGCCATAGAACTGGGAACCCCGATCCAGCCAGCCCTGATTGAGGCCTTGAAGCCTTATCGGTAATGAAGCTCCGGGAGCCTCAGGCGGTCCGTTAAGTATCCTGTTTTGACGATTTTACCCGCTGTACGATATAATTACTGCGCCATGAAATCGGAAAAATCTATAAAATTACTTTTCATCCTGGTGGTTCCTCTGTCCATTATTATTGCGGCTTTTGCCGCATACAGCAACAGTTTTCACTGTCCATTCGTATTTGATACGGATAGAATGCTTATGCAGGGTGAAGAGATAAAAGAGCCCTCATATTATTTTTCCTTTGCGGCTATCCACGAACCGCGGGCAATTGTCGATTTAACTTTTGCTCTCAATCGTCATGTACATGGCCTTGACGTATTCGGTTATCACCTTGTCAATATCATCATTCACATCATCAATGGATTTTTGATGTACATCCTCGCACGACTGCTGTTGAACACGTTGACAAAATTACCCAGAAATGCACTTTCCGTTGCAGCTTTATTCGCTGCGCTGATATTTGTTATGCATCCAATACAGACACAGGCAGTGACTTATGTAGCCCAGCGTTATGCTTCCATGGCCGCCATTTTTTACCTGGCCACCGTCATACTGTATCTCAAATTCAGATTTTGTTTGCGGGAAAAGGGAACGGGCGCCAGCTCAACCATTTACCTGGTTTTGGCCATCGTGAGCGGAATGCTCGCTTTCATGGCCAAAGGTAACACCGCCAGCTTGCCGGGCGTAATTGTACTGGTTGAATATCTGTGCTTCGATCGCAGCTGGATCCGGTGGAAAAAGAAGCTGCCATGGTTTGCTCTTTCATTTGCCTGTTGGCTTTTATTTGTTTTATTTGTCGTCGGAGTGATAGGTCGGGGCACCGTTTCCGGCAACTTGCTGGAAGATGTCTCCTCCGAAATGAAAGAAACGGAGCTGATCAGCCGGGATAACTATTTCTATACCCAACTGAACGTCCTGGTAATTTATCTTCGTTTGCTTATTTTGCCTGTCAGACAGAATCTTGATTATGTATACCCCTTCAAGGCAGGATTTTTCGATGGAGCCACTCCCCTGGCGGCTTTCTTCCTTTTCATCCTGGCTTTCATCGGTTTTCGCGTCCGCCGACGGGCACCGGTCATCACCTTCTCGATATTCTGGTTCTTTATCACGCTTTCGGTGGAATCGAGTATCATACCGATCAGAGATGCCCTGTTCGAGCATCGCCTCTACCTGGCCATGCCGGCCTTTGCCCTGGCAATTTCATACGTGGTGACGGCCGTTCTCGCTCCCCGTTTCAAGACCGCCACCGCGATACTGCTCGTTATCGTCATCAGCCTGGGAACAGCCACCTATTTCAGAAACATGGTGTGGCGTGATAAATTGACGATCTGGTCGGACGTCGTCAGTAAAAGTCCACACAATCCACGGGCACATTACAATCTCGGACTGGCACAATTCAACGGGGACGATGTGCCTGAGGCGATAGCTTCTTATGAAAAAGCCATATCCTTGCTGCCGAATTATGCTCAGGCTCACAACAATCTCGGCGCCGCCTACAATAAGGCCGGGAACCGTAACAAGGCCGTCACGCACCTGGAGAAAGCGATCGAGCTCGACCCCGCCAATGACCGGGCGTGCTTCAACCTGGGCGCAATTCATCATGATACCGGCAGGCTGGCCGAAGCGGCCGGTTATCTTGAACAGGCGATCGGAACAAATCCGCTGAATACCGATGCCTTGAACCGGCTGGGAGCGGTCTATCTGAACCAGGAAAGGATAGAAGAAGCCATCACCTGTTTTGAGCAGGTTACCGGGAGTAACCCCGACAACGCGACCGCCTACAACAACCTCGGTTTCATTCGCAAGTCACAGGGACGTTACGATGAGGCGGCAGCGCATTTCGAGAAAGCGTTGGCCCTGGACCCTGAGTTTGCAGACAGCCATTTCAATCTCGCCAGCCTCCTGGCCGAGCGGGGTGATATGGCCCGGTCTATCCCGCATTACCAACAGGCCATCAAGCTCAAGCCCGGTTTGAAGGATGCCTACAATAATCTCGGTATTGCTTATTATTCCACAGGCCGTATCGGTGAAGCGATTGAGGCGTACCGGGAGGCCGTCCGCGCCAGTCCCGATTTTACCGATGCCTGGAACAATCTTGGCATAGCGTGTTGCGCCAACAAAGAGACCGCGGAAGCAATCGCTGCCTTTACAAAGGTCACTGAACTGGCACCTGAATACCGTGACGCGTATTTCAACTTGGCTTTGATATACCGTGATCAGGGAAATACAACCGAAGCGCAGGCAGCGCTGCAGGAGGTACTGGAAATCAACCCGGAAGACCTCAAGTCGCTCACCCTCCTGGGAGATATTGCTTACGACACCGACGACATGAACGAGGCCGCGACATACTACCGGAAAGCGATCAAAATTCTACCGGAGAGCGCCGCCCTGCACTTTAAATTCGGCAATCTCCAGTTCAAAATACGCAATTACAGTCGGGCGATCAATCTTTTTACGAAGGCCACGGAATTCAACCCGGACCATGCCGAGGCGTATTATAACTGCGCCAATACCCACTATATATTGGGAAAGACGGTCAAAGCCCTGCCGCTTTATCAAAAGACATTGGAAATCAAGCCGGACCATGTTTCGGCCCACAAGAACCTGGCCATAACGGCTTTCAATGAAAAACTGTACGATCTGGCTATAAAGCATTGTGACCGGGCTTTGGAGTTGGGAGCCGTTATGTCACCCGAATTTCTGGAAGCATTGAAACCTTACCGAAACCAGGAACGACCGGAGCAATGACGAGCAGAAGTCTGAAAAAACTGTTACTGAACCCGTGGGTGGTGACCGCAATGATCTCCACCCTGGCCGTCGCCATCTACAGTAATATTTACAACGCTCCCTTCGTTTTTGACGATATTCCCCGCATCGTTGATGAAGAGCACATCAAAAATAATTACTATTTTACCTCGATACTCGATCAACTGAGCCCGCGGTACCTTCCTACTCTGTCGCTGGCGCTTAACTACCGGCTGGGGGGACTCGACGTCTTCGGATACCATTTATTCAATGTGCTGATCCACATAGTGAACGGCATCATCGTCTACTTCCTGGCCCGAACGCTGTTTGGCCTGCTCCTGCCGTTATCATCCAATTGGGGAATAAAATCACATGGGAGACGTGTATCTCCGGGCCAATCAGCCTCCCTGCCGGCCCTGTTCGCGGCCCTGGTCTTCGTGGCCCATCCCCTCCAGACCCAGGCCGTGACCTATACGATCCAGCGGATAGCTTCCATGGCCGCCCTGTTCTACCTGGGTGCGGTGCTGTTCTACCTGAGAGGGAGGATTTCCTCCAGGTCCCATCCAGAGGGAGCGGCAGGGAGCAGGCTGGTATCGTGGTCCTGGTACCTCTTCTCCATTCTGAGCGCAGCGCTTGCCATCGTGTGCAAGGGGAACGCAGCCACGCTGCCGGCGGCACTATTGCTGACGGAGTATCTCTGCTTCGAACGGTCGTGGCGCTGTTGGAAACGGAAGCTGCCCGTTTTCACCATTATGTTTTTGCTATGGGGACTTTATGTCCTCTTCGTATACGACGTTTACAGAGGAGGCGGGTTGCCCGAAAACTTCCTGGAAGACGTCACCGCCAAGACTGCCGAGACGAAACATGTCGAACGCTGGCGATATCTCTATACGCAGTTCAACGTAATCACCATCTACATCCGGCTGCTTTTCCTGCCTATCGGTCAGAAGTTAGACTATCTCTATTTTTTCAAGAAAGGCTTTTTCGACGGTCTGACCCCTTTGGCGCTGGCTTTCCTGGGGGGGATAATCTCGACCGGCGTGTGGGCCAGCCGGAAGCACCCTGTTATGACCCTGTCCGTTCTCTGGTTCTTCCTCACCCTGTCCATTGAATCCAGCATCATCCCCATCAGTGACGCAGCCTTCGAGCACCGGCTCTACCTGCCCATGTTCGGCTTCGCCCTGTGCCTTCCGTACATTGTATTCAGCCTGCTCTCCCCGCGGCAGAAGACGGCTCTGATCATCATGGTACTGGTGGTGGCTGGGCTGGGAACGGGCACGTATCTCAGGAATGGGATCTGGACGGATGACGCGGTATTGTGGGCCGACTGTGCCGCCAAGGCCCCCCACAATTTCAGGGCGTTTTACAACCTGGGTGAAGCCCTCGGAAAACAGGGTAAACACGAGCAGGCCGTCACCGCCTACCAGGAGGCACTCACTCTCAATCCGCGGTACATCAGATCCTACCTCAACCTGGGTAAAACCCTGGTTGATGCAGACCGGAACGAGGATGCCGTCACCGTATACCGCCGGGGCCTGGAGGTCAATCCGGAATATGTGAAGATCATAAATAACCTGGGAAGCGTCCTGGCAACAATGGGGAGAACAGAAGAAGCGGTAAGCCTCTACCGCCGGGCGATCGAGATCGATCCCACATTTGCCGATAGCTGGTACAACCAGGGTAACGCCTGCGCCGATTCCGGACAACTGGAAGAATCCATCCCCCTCTATCACAAGGCAATTGAAGTTAATCCCTCCTACACCGAGGCCTATTTCAATTTGGCCAACAGCTTTTTCAAACTGGGCCGGAAGACCGAAGCAATTCCGTTGTACGAAAAGACGATAGCGCAGGACCCGGATCATCTTTCGGCCCACAAGAATCTGGCCATAACGGCCTTCAATGAAAAATTGTATGATCTGGCCGTGAAGCACTGTGACCGGGCACTGGAGTTGGGAGCCGTTATGTCACCCGAATTTCTCGAAGCACTAAAACCGTACAGGAGATAATTTCAACACGTGAATCAAAGAAAAGAAATGAACCGCGGGGCAATGTCGGCAGCCGCCCTGTTGCTGGTTGCCATCACTACCCTGGCTGTCTATTGGGTTACCCTCGAGTATCCATTTGTTTATGATGACGAATACTCCATACTGAGAAACACACAGTTGAGATCCCTCGGCAACTTTGGCTCGTTGAGCGAACTATTCAAAGGCAGATTCCTCGTTAACCTGACCCTTGTTTTGAACTATTATTTTGGTGCCTATGACGTCTTCGGTTATCACGTGCTAAATATGCTGATTCATAGTATCAACGGATGGCTGGTTTTTCTCCTCTCCTACCTGCTTCTCAGCAAACTTACCCGTTTCCATCAGATGACCGCCGCCTTATCGGCCCTGTTCGCTTCGCTGGTGTTCACCGCCCACCCGGTCCAGACCCAGGCAGTGACCTATATCATACAACGCGCTGCTTCCATGGCTGCCCTATTCTACCTGACCGCCGTGCTGTTTTACATCAAGGCCAGGGACTGCTATCGGTCCCGGATGGCAACTCCAAACCACCGGCGCATACTATACCCAACCTTGACCGTTTTGTGCGCCGTCTGCGCCATGCTGAGCAAGCAGAACGCCGCCAGCCTGCCGTTCGTCATCATGGCAATAGAATACATGTTGTTTGAAAACTCCTGGCGTGCCTGGAAGAGAAAATTACCATGGTTCGTCGCTGGAGTGGTTCTCTGGATTGCATTCATCCTTTTTTCTCTAGGAGCTTTCCATTCAGCGGCAACCGGCGGCACACTTGTTGGGAATACCTTACGCCTGACGCAGGAGACACACCGGATCGGCCGTTGGCAGTATCTTTGCACGCAGTTTTCGGTAGTCAGTATTTATATCCGACTGTTGTTCCTGCCCGTCAAACAAAACCTCGATTACCTCTACCTTTTCAAAGACGGCTTTTTCGACGGGCTGACACCGTTGGCCTTCCTCTTCCTGGCGGGTGTACTGGGAACCGGAGTCTGGCTGCGGAAAAAACAACCAATCATCACCTACGGGATACTGTGGTTTTTCATCGCGCTATCGGTGGAATCGAGCATCATCCCCATTAAAGACGCCATGTACGAACACCGGTTATACCTGCCGATGTTCGGGTTCGTACTCATCGCCTCCTACCTGCTGTTCTCTATCTCCCCGAACAAACCGTATCGTCTGCTCCCCATATGTATTTGTCTTCTGGTAGCCCTGGGAGCGACCGCCCACGTCAGGAACAAGGTATGGAAGGACGATCTTACTCTGTGGTCCGACGTGGTGCGTAAAAGCCCGCACAATTCGAGAGGCCATTACAATCAGGGGCTGGCCCTGTTCAAGCGGGGAAATATCGAAGAAGCCATACTGTCCTATAGAAATGCCCTCGCGCTCAACCCGGACTATGCCGAAGCCATGAACAATCTGGGTGCCGCCCTGGACCAGAGCGGCCGCAAAGGTGAGGTCCAGACATTATATGAGAAAGCCATCCGTTTGCAGCCGGACTACGGCGATGCGTACAATAATCTGGGGATTTACCTCTACTCACAGGGCATGTACGAGCAGGCGGCCAAGGCTTTTCAGAAGGCGGTCAGCCTGGATCCCAGCAATAGCGATGCCTTCAACAACCTGGCAAAAGTACTGGTGAAATGGGGGAACGCCTGCTGCGAGACCGGAGACTACGACAAAGCCATCGAGGTGTTCCGCAGAATGATGAAGCTCCTTCCTGAAAACGACGGGGCCCGCTACAATTGCGGCAATGCCTATTTTAAATCCGACCGCTACGCTGAGGCGATTTTGTTATACGAACAGGCAATCGAACTCAACCCACGGCACGCATCAGCCCATAAAAACCTGGCTATAGCCTTGTTTCACGAAAATAAGCACGAACAGGCTATGAAGCATTGTAAAAAAGCACTGGATCTGGGTATGGATATACCGCCCGATTTCATAAAGACCCTGAAAGAACACCGGTAAAGGACGATGGATTACACACGGCTATCACAACACCTGGCAAAACGTCGGACGGCCATTGCGCTGATAGTTATGTTGGGTGTTCTTCTTTACTGCCATACCCTGCATGTTCCCTTTGTTTTTGACGGGATACGGGAAATCAAGGACAATGAAACATTGCGTTATCTTAAACCGTTTCTGTCATTTGACATAATGCTTGCCCGGCGTCAGCCGGTCAGGTTCACCTTCGCTCTCAACCATTGGCTTGGCGGTACTGATATTACCGGATATCATCTCGTGAACATCAGCATACATCTGCTCAGCGGAATTATCGTGTATTTCCTGGTCCTGTCGTTGTATCAGGTGCTGCCCCTGCCTTTTGCGGAGATATGTTCCTCCAGGAAAAAGAAGAAGCGTCGGGGCAAAAAGGTGGATTCGCCGGTCAATGACTCTGCTAAGCGGGCGGATGGCTCTCGTGGGGGAATGGGGGCAATCTTGGCTCTTTTCTCTGCGCTTCTGTTTGTGGCTCATCCGTTGCAGACACAGGCGGTGACATATATTGTCCAGCGTTATGCTTCCATGGCGGCCTTGTTCTACCTGTCGTCGGCATTGTTCTATCTACGGGCCCGGATCTCCCAACACACGAGGGCGGCGGTGGGGGCACACGATTCAAATACGCATCAGAACCAGGCTTCAGTTTATCAAATAGCACTTTTATATCTCGCTGCCGTTGTTAGCGGTGTGCTGGCGGTATTGTGCAAGGAAAACACTGCCAGCCTTCCCGGAATAATTATCCTGATCGAGGTCCTGTGCTTCCGGCCATTTTTCAAACCCAGGAAGAAATTTCTGTGGATTTCATTGATGTCGGTGCTGTGGGTGATTTTCATTCTGTTCGTTTTCGGCTTCTTTGATCAAGCCGGGAGCAACGAATCATTGCTCGAAGACGTATCGGACCTCATGCGGGAAACCAAAAAAGTCGGCACGTGGCAGTATCTCTGCACCCAGTTCAATGTCGTTACACGCTACATCCGGCTGCTCTTTATGCCGGTCGGACAGAACCTCGATTACAAGTATCCATTCAAAAAGGGATTTCTTGACGGTTTGACACCCCTGGCTTTTCTGTTCCTGACCGCGGTGGCTGCGGCCGGCGTTATGCTCAGGAAAAAGCATCCCGCGGTGACCTTCGGCATTGCCTGGTTCTTCATCGCCCTGTCGGTCGAATCGAGCATTATTCCTATATCTGATGCTATGTTCGAGCACCGCGTTTACCTGCCCCTGTTCGGATTTGCCCTGATAATCCCTTATGTCGTCTCCATCTGGTTCAGGAAGATTTCTACCTTTTTCATTATTTGCTTCTGCCTCGTTTTGGCTTTCGGGACCGCTACGTTTGCTCGAAACAGCATCTGGCGGGACGACACTGTACTCTGGCAGGATGTTATCTCCAAGGCCCCGCACAACGACCGGGCACACTATAATCTCGGACTGGCTTACAGCAGCCGGGAAAGGATCGATGACGCCATCAACTTCTACCGTAAAGCGATCGAGATCAATCCCCGGTTCACTCAAGCGTACTACAACTGTGGCAACGCTTTTTTCGACACCGGCCGGTTGGAGGAAGCCATTCCTTTCTACCGTAAAGCGATCGAGTCTAATCCCAAGTATACCGAGGCGTACTATAACTTCGGGAACACGTATTACAAACTGGACAACCGGAAAGAAGCCATTCCGCTCTACAAAAAAACAATCGACCTAAAGCCGGAGCATGGGTCGGCCCATAAAAACATTGCCATCAGCTATTATCACGAAGGTCAATTCGACCTGGCCATCATTCACGCCGACAGAGCGCTCGAACTTGAGGTTGATCCCGGAGACGAATTTATGAACGCAATCGAACCGTATCGCGGCAGATAGGATAGACGGATTGCTCATGAGAAAAAAAGCACGGAAACAAAAAACGGCTGCGAGTATACGCGCACCACGCCCAAGGCAGGCAATGTTATTGATCGTGGTTGCCGCTGCTATTGTCTATTCTAACATCTATCAGGTTCCATTCGTGTTCGATGATTTTTCCAGCATAGTGGAAAATCCCGATATCAGGAACCTGTCGAACTATACCTCGTTGAAAAGCCTGCTCATGTCGAGGAAAATCGTATGGTTCACGTTCGCCTTTAACTACGCAATCGGGGTCCTCGATCCATTCGGCTACCACCTTGTCAACGTCGTGATACATATTCTCGCCGGACTCGTTGCCTACGGGTTGGCTCTCGTGCTGCTGCGAAAACTATCTTCGTTTTCGGATCCGGTTATTTCCTATCTCGGCTTGTTTTCCGGACTGCTGTTTGTTACGCATCCCCTTCAGACACAAGCTGTTACCTATACTTGCCAACGGTATACCTCGATGGCCGCCCTGTTCTACATGGCCGCGGTTCTCATATACATTCATGCCCGGGTGCGGACGGAGAATGCAGGCAAAAAGGAAGGTAAAAGCTCATTTACAGGGCGGTCCATTCTGTATTTACTCTCATTTCTGTGTGGGATCATTGCCTTACTGAGCAAGCAAAACGCCTTCACACTGCCCGGAATACTCCTATTGACAGAACTCCTCCTGTTCGACAATTCCTGGAAAGCATGGAAAAGAAAGTTACCCTGGTATGCCTTGTTTTCTATCACCTGGATTCTGATTACACTGTTTTCGATAGGATTTTTCACCAGCTCCTTCGAGGGAGGAAACCTGCTGGAGGATGTCTCTAAAATATCCCGGATTACCAAGGATGTGAATCGCTGGAACTATTTGTTTACCCAATTCAATGTCATCAGTATCTACATCCGTTTGCTCTTCTTGCCGGCCCGGCAGAATCTCGACTATCTGTACCAGTTCAAAACCGGTTTCTTCGACGGATTGACACCGGTGGGTTTTCTGTTTCTTACCACTATCGCCTGGTTGGGATTCCGTGTCCGAAAAACACAACCGGTCGTTACCTTGGCTATTTTCTGGTTCTTTATCACGTTGTCGGTGGAATCAAGCATCATTCCCATCACTGACGCCATGTTCGAACACCGGCTGTACCTTCCCCTGTTCGGATTCTCCCTCTTGTTGCCATACCTTATTTTTATGGCGTTATCCAGCAGAAGAAGATGGGCCGTCTTCCTCTGTATCATGCTCATTATTACTCTTTCAGCCGGAACATTCCTCCGTAACAGAACCTGGCGGAGCGCCGTGACCCTATGGACCGATGTTGCTTCCAAAAGCCCTTTCAATCCCCGGGGGCACCACAACCTGGGAGTATTCCTGAAAGCGGAAAACCGGCTTGATGAAGCTATCTCTTCATATCAGCATGCCATCAAACTAAGTCCTGATTATGCCGACGCGATCAACAATATGGGCGCGGCGTATTATGCCCTGGGTAATACAGAAAAAGCTGTCGCATCGTATCACAAAGCCATCGAAAAAGCGCCCGATTTCGGGTCACCGCATAATAATCTGGGGATAGTCTTTAATGATGAGGGGCATTATGAAAAAGCGATAGATGCTTACCATCAAGCGTTAGAACGGGACCCGAACGACGCTCGAACATATAACAACCTCGGTGTTGTCTATGACCACCTGAAACGTTATGAGCAATCCATAGCCGCCTATAAAAAGGCACTGGAACTGGACCCGAACAATGCGGAATCATACAACAACCTGGGTGTTGTTTACTACTATATCGGCAAACTGAAAATGGCAGTCTCTCACCTCAACAAAGCTATCGAAATCGATCCTGATTACGAGGAAGCGTATAAAAACCTGGCCAACTGTTACAAGGGCTCCGGTGATGCGCAGGCTGTCATATCGATGTACAAGAAAGCTGTTGAAGCACACCCGGCCAGCGCCGACGCCCATTTTCAACTGGGCACCGCGTATCAGAACGGGGGGCAAATCAACGAAGCAATCACCGCCTACAGCCAGGCGGTTAAAATAGATCCATCGTTTGAAAAAGCTTTATATAATCTTGGCTCAGCTTATTATGGTATAGGGAAAAGAGATCAGGCTCTGGCTTCATTAAGCCGGGCGCTGGCGCTCAACGGCACTAATCCGAAAACTCATTTCAATCTCGGTATCATTTATTATGACCTGGGTGATAAAACGCAGGCGATATCACATTTTGAAAAAGCCCGGGACCTGCATTATGATTCACTCGATCTTTACAAACGATTGGGTATTGCCTACTCTGAGACCGGAAAGAACGAGCAGGCGGAGGAGACGTTTAAAACAGCGATTGAACGCGATTCGAGCAATGCCAGCTTGTTCTATCTGCTCGGCAATGCCCGTTTTCTTTCCAACAGGTTTGACGGGGCACGGGAGGCCTTTCAACGGGCAATCGAACTGCGACCTGACTTTGCCGAGACCCATGCTAATCTGGCGATTCTGTATTTCAATTCAAAGCAGTATTCACAAGCCATCGAGCATTGCGACAAGGCAGTCGAGTATGGCGCGACAGTTCAACCTGATTTTATGAAAGCGCTGGAACCGTACAGGTAGTAAATGAGATGAAATGACAGGAAGAGAGATGGTATGAAAAAGAAATCTGGCGGGGAACAACCATTTGCCGGATGGAAGCAGTATATTCTCCTCCCCTGGCCTGCTCTCATCTTTATAGCCCTGGCTGCTCTTCTTATCTACAGCAATATCTATCACAGCCCGTTTGTTTTCGACGATATAAAGTTTCTCCATGAAGGTCCCATTGTCCGTTCGTTTTCTTCATTCGATTCTCTCCGTGAATTCTTTTCCCGGAGATCCATCACTAAGCTCAGTTTTGCCATTAATTATTATCTGGGCGAAACCGAGGTAACCGGATACCATCTGGTCAATGTCGTTATTCATGTCATTAACGGCTGGCTCGTGTTTTTCCTGACTCTGGAGATATGGAAGCGTCTGGTCACAACCGGTAGCAGCACAAAGAAAACGGCCTCGTTGCCGGCCCTGCTGGCCGCCCTCATTTTTGTCTGCCATCCTATCCAGACTCAGGCCGTCACGTACACCATCCAGCGGATGGCTTCCATGGCCTGCATTTTCTATCTGGGCGCCGTACTTTTTTATATCAAGGGCAGGACAGCCTTCAAGGCACGTTCTGGACGATGGAGGAGCAAAGGGTCGATATATACGTGTCTGGCCGTAGGATGTGCTCTCATAGCCCTCCTGTGTAAGGAAAATACCGGCAGTCTGCCCGGCGTGATTCTCGTGGTGGAATTTTTATTCTTCGACCGGACCTGGGCCGCCTGGAAACGGAAACTGCCGTGGATCACCGCCGGGTGCTGCCTGTGGGCGCTGTACATCCTGTTCGTTTTCGGCGTTTTCACGGGAACACCAGGAGAAAGCGCAAAGCTGCTCTACGAGACAACCACGATGCTCATTAATGAAGGCGACGAGATCACCCGCTGGAAGTATCTGTGCACCCAGTTCAACGTAATCGTGATCTATATCCGGCTGCTGCTCCTACCCATGAAGCAAAATCTTGACTACTGTTACCCAATCAAAACCGGATTTTTCGACGGGTGGACGCCGGCCGCGTTTCTGTTTTTAACCAGTATTCTCTTAGCAGGAATTGCCATGTGGAAAAAGCATCCTCTCGTAACCCTGGCCATCTCGTGGTTCTTCATCACGCTCTCGATTGAATCGAGCATCATCCCTATCAGTGATGCCCTGTACGAACACCGTCTCTACCTGCCGATGTTCGCGTTCGCCGTGCTCGTTCCCTACCTGCTTCTTCACATCATTCCCATGAGACGCAAAACTGTTCTGGCAATAGCCATAGTGCTCATCACCGGACTGGGCACGGCCACCTACCTCAGAAACATGGATTGGCAGGATGATGTCGCCTTCTGGCGGGATGTCATCGAGAAAGCTCCCCATAATTACCGGGCTTATAATAACCTGGGGTTTTCCCTGGTGCAGAGCGGACGGGCTGAAGAAGCCATATCGTACTACGAAAAATCCATCACCATCAACCCGAAGTACCTCGACCCTTATCTCAACCTGGGACTGGCCTGCTTCGAAACCGGGGAGAAAGAAAAAGCCTTGGTACTTTACCGTAAAGTCCTGGCGCTCAATCCGAAGTACGTTAAAGCCCACAACAGTCTTGGCCTGGCTCTGCACGACGCCGGCGATTACCCCGGCGCTATCAAGGCTTTTACCAGGGCCGTGGATTTGAAACCAAACTTTTCCCCGGGACACTATAACCGGGGAGTATCGCTGTTGGCTTCGGGAAGGCCGGAAGAGGCAATCGCTGCGTTTGAAAAAGCGATCGAGCTCGACCCGGCTTTCGCCGCCGCAGTCAACAACATGGGTGTGGCCCTATCTAAACTCGGCAGGAAGGAAGAGGCCATTACCTTGTTCGAGAGGGCCATCGAGCTGAAACCTGATTATGCGGATGCCTATGTAAATTTTGGAGTTACCAGGTATAAAGCAGGTAAATTGGATGAAGCAGTTACTCTTTTTTCAACGGCAATTGAGCTTGATCCGGACAATCCAGATGGGTATTTCAACTGGGCTGCCATTCAGAACACGCTCGGCGACCAGGAAAAAGCAATTTCTTTATATCGATCCGGTCTCGAGCGTGACCCCCGCAACACCGAGGCGCTCTTCAAGTTGGGGAAACTCTTCACGGAATGGGGAAACCGACAGGAAGCCATCAACACGCTCATCCGGGTGATTGATCAACAACCAGGTCACGACAGGGCTTGTTTTATTCTTGGCAATCTCTATTCCGATCAGCGGAACTACCAGAAAGCTATCGAGCTGTATGAGCAAGCGATCGCGGCCAATGCAGGAAACGTCGAAGCGTATTATAATTGCGGTAACGCATATTTCAAGCAAGGCAATAACGGCCAGGCTATTGTATTGTACAAAAAGGCAATCGAGTTGTTTCCGGAACACGCATCAGCACACAAGAACCTGGCCATCGCGTATTACCAGACGGGAAACTTCGCGCAGGCGATACGCCACTGCGACCGGGCAAAAGCGCTGGGTTCTGATTTACAGCCGGAGTTTATTAAAGCGCTGGAGCCGTACCGGTAGGTTGTACGGGGATGGAAAGTAGAATTGATTCGCCGGTTAAACCGGCGAATGACAGGAAGAGACTTGGTATGGAAAAGAGATCAAGTGGGGAACAAACATCCGCCGGATGGGAAGGATTTATTGCCAAACTCTGGCCGGCCCTCATCCTTATAGCCCTGGCTGGTCTTCTTATCTACAGCAACATCTACCACAACCCGTTCGTTTTCGACGACATACACATCATCAGGGACAATGACGTTATTTGCGACCTCTCCAGGTATCTGCAACCTGAAAACTTTTTTTTCCGGCGGGGATTCACCAATCTCACCTTCGCCCTCAATTATCAATGGGGAAAACTGGATGTCACCGGGTATCATCTGGTCAATGTCGTCATCCATGTAATCAACGGCTGGATCGTGTATTTCCTGGCCCTTTTGCTGCTGCGGAACCTGGCCTCGCCGGATAAATCACCGAACGAGGCAGAGGCCATACAATCCCGTTCGGCCAGACGTGGAAAATCAAAAAAAGCGCGGGGTGGAACGTCACGCACCCGAGGACCGTCATCCGGATACGAAAGGGTATTTTCCTCCCCCTCGACTGCTCGGATAACAGCCCTGGCGGCAGCCCTGGTCTTTATCTGCCACCCCCTCCAAACCCAGGCAATCACTTACACGGTACAGCGATATGCCGCTTTGGCAGCCCTGTTCTACATGACGGCTGTGCTCTTCTACCTGCAGGCACGGTTGGCACATCGGAAAAAAACCTCGAGTACCACCAGCACACCAGTCTTCATTCTCTATCTGCTGGCCGGTCTGAGCGCCATCCTGGCCCTCTTAAGCAAGGAGAATGCCTGTACCCTCCCGGTGGTTTTACTGCTGGCGGAGTACCTGCTGTTCGAGAGGTCGTGGCGAGCCTGGAAAAAAAAGCTGCCGTATTTTACCGGAATACTCGTCTTCTGGGTCCTCGTAGGCCTGTTCATTTTCGGTTTTTTTCAGAAGGCTCCAGAGCTGGGGACACTACTGGAGGATGTAGTCTCTCTCTCAAGGGAGACGGCCAAAGTGAGCCGCTGGCGGTACCTCTGCACTCAGTTCAACGTGATCGTCATATACATCCGGCTGCTATTCGTGCCGTCAAAACAAGCCATCGACTATCTTTACCATTTCAAGCAAGGATTTTTCGATGGTCCCACACCGGTGACGTTCCTTTTCCTGCTGATCGTCCTGGCAACCGGTGTGCTCTTTAGCAAGAAACGACCTGTCGTGACGCTCTGTATCCTCTGGTTTTTCATCACCCTGTCCATCGAATCGAGTATCATCCCTATCAAGGATGCTCTTTTCGAGCATCGTCTCTACCTGCCCTTGTTCGGGTTCTCCCTGATTGTGCCATACCTGGTCTTTTCTCTTTTCCCGGGGAAACGGGTCCGGGCGGCAGCGGTATGCGCGGCCATTATTATCGCCTTCGGAATAACCGCCCACGTCAGGAATGCGGTTTACCGGGATGAGATCACCCTGTGGGGAGACGTGGTAAGCAAGCGGCCCGGTAACGACCGCGGGCACTACAATCTTGGCTGGGCCCTGTTCAACAATGCCCAGACCAACGAGGCAATTCCCCATTTAAAGAAAGCAATCTCAATCAATCCACAATACGATGAAGCACACGACAATCTCGGAGTGGCCTACCAGAAACTCGGCCGGTATGATGAAGCTATTACCGAGCACCAAAAAGCTATCGGTATTGCCCCGGACTCCGCCGCCGCCTTCTACAACCTGGGCACCGCCCTGGATGCCGTTGGCCGGGAAAAAGAGGCCATCGATACCTACCGGAAGGCTATCAAGCTCGATCACGATCACGCCAAGGCGTACTTCAACTGCGGTAATTCCTACTTTTCACTGAAACATTATGAAGATGCTCTGGAGTGCTTCAGGAAGGCCTTCGAAATCAAGCCTGATTACACCATGGCTGCCTATAACCAGGCTAACACCTTGTTCGTGCTTGGAAAAGGGGATGAATCCATTCCATTGTACCACCGGGTCGTTGAGCTCGATCCGGGACACGGGTTGGCTCACGAAAACCTGGCCGTTGCCTATTACCACACGAAACAGTACCAGCAAGCGATCATCTACTGTGACCAGGCCCTGGCAATGGGAGTCAAGGTAAAGCCCCAGCTTCTCAAGGCCCTGGAGCCATATAGACAGTAAGACAGAGAGGCAACCGACAGATCCTCCAACACCTCACTTTCTACACTGTTATTCCAGAGGGTGGGAGGATGACCTCAAATAACGTAGGATCTTGTAGTGGGCGGAGAGACAATGACAAAGAAAAGGCCCAGTGCCGAAGCACCGGGCCTTTTTTCTTCGTTTGTCACTTATTATTTCAGGAGATCCACGCTCCGGACTACCGGTGCCAGCATGGTCCGGGTCAGTTTCCTGAGTTCCTCGTTCCGGCTGATGACCTTGGCCAGCTGCGGTGAGTAGCGGTAGTACAGTTTCACCAATCCGCGTCCAGTCTCGCTCTTCAG
>CAZQHK010000054.1:0-24047 GCA_964593455.1 uncultured bacterium | reverse complement strand
TATATCTATGGCAAGCAGGGGAGCACGGGCGTACGGATTGAAGTTCTGCCCCGAAGTTACCGGAGCCGCTGGGCCGGTGTTTACCGGATGCACCGAACCGACGAGATGCTCGACCATCTGGGCCGGTCATGAGCCCGGTTTCTGCGTGTGCATAGAGCTTTACGGAGCTAATCTGAGAAGGAGCATGATACATGAAAAACCGGTTTTTAAGGCGCGTCCCGGTGCAGGTTCTTCTTGCCGGATGTGTTGTTCTGCTGATGTCGTTTGGAGCGAAGGCGGTTGAGATGGGGTCCTGGACTGACATTGCTTCCTTCGAGAACGGTGATACCAAAAACCAGCTTCGGTGGGTGGTGGAAGACGGTGTTATTCCCGACGGTCTCATGTTCGGTCCCACGGCGTTTCTCACCGCGGCCGACGGAAAACTGTACATTGCCGATGTCCTGAATTTTCGTCTGCTGGTATGTTCCGAAAATGGGAAACCGGTTGGTGAAATTGATCTAAAGCGTATTAAAAAGACCGCGGCCCTGGAGCATGATCCACTGGTGATTGACCTGGTTTTGAGGGAGCCCGGAAAGCTCTATTTGGCGGATGCCGGCAACAACCGGGTGCTGGTTGTTACTTCAACCGGAGATTTTTTACGGACAGTTGGTAAAACGGGGACCGGGCCGGGAGAGTTCAGGCAGATCAACAAGATCCACACCGATGAGACCGGAAAAGTGTATGTGGAAGACCTGTCTATGGCCCGAACCATAGCTTTTACCCCGCGGGGAACTTTTGTCACCGCTTATCAGGGTTTGACCTCCGTAGCCGTGGACACTTTTGGGAACATTCACCAGATCGTCTTTGACGGTGACGTGAAATCCCGGAACGTGATGATCTACGATGAAAACGGAGTTCCGGTGGAACTGCTGGGAACAATCCTGTCCGATGAGGATATCAAGTATGTCAAACCCGTGGGATTCGATGCCGGAAGCTCGTTCTACGTCACCTACGACACCGACCGGCATCGTTACTATGTAGCGTTCAACACCGAAGGTGCCATATCCAGGAGCATAAGGACCGCTCCGCTTGATGAAGGTATTCAGGTAACCACTCCCGATTGGGTAGCCCCGGACGGGACCATTTACACTATCCAGGCTTTTCCGGATAAGTTTACCATCAAGAAATTGGTGACACCATAGAGCTTTCGTAGCGGTGGTTTAGACTCGTTGCTCAGGGAAGCGCTTAAAGGCGCCTTCCACCAGTTTCCCATGGATATACAGAGAAAGATAGATTGGATCTTCAGTGGATTCGCAGGGAACAAAGAGATAACTGTTCGCCGGCATGTTCTCGAACTCCAGGCAACTAGTGCGGTTGAAGGCCAGCACCAGCCCGGCATCCACGGTCAGCATGAAGACAATGTGATTGAATATCCGGCCAACGGGTATCAGGCACTTTTCGAAACCGGCGCCGCTTAAGCAGAGTAGCGCTCCCTGAATCTCTTCCAGGTCCTCTTTGAATGTTTCCCTATCCACCGTGAGACAGGTGTTTCCCTGCGGTAGCAGCACGCGGCTGAAGTGATCCTCCAGGAAACCTTTGAACTCCCGATTGAGATCATTGATCGCGTCTTTGTTGATGGCCGGCGACTCGACTTTGAGTTCGTGAAGCAGGGTATCTATCCAGGTTCTCCGACGTTTTGAGAGAGACTCTTCCACCGACTTTCGTATGAATCCGTCCATCTCCCGCATGGATCGGGCCAGCCGGTAATCATCGATTCCCGACAGAAACTCAAACCGTTCCTGTCTGGTCAGAAGTGGGAAGAGATAGATGGAGAAGAGCAGGTCGGTGATGGTGGAATAGATGGATGGTTCCCGGTTGATTAGACCGTGCAGCAACCGTTCCTCTTCTTCCCGGGAGAGACAATGGGTGATCTCGATCAGTTTGACGAGGCCGTTCCGGAAAGTACGGAAATAAGCAATACCGGATAGGTACCTCAAAACGGTATCGATGTCGTAGCGGCCGGGATCGTATACGTCACTGACCAGCAGGTACCGCAATCCATGCTCCGGCAGTTGAATACTGCCCGGTTTAAGATCGACCTCGCTCGGTATCAATACGATATCAAACGTGCCGCCCGGGAGTTGAAGTTTTCTCCCGGACTCCTTGACCCTTTTTGAACGCGTAGCGGCAAACTTCCGGTGGAGCAGGGGTAGTGCCGGTCCGAAAGTGGTGTTCTGAAGCTGGATGGTACGGCCGGTATCGTCTTCTTCGCGGATCGCGATCGGGTGACCGGGAAATCCGAAGAGAGTGTTGTGGAAAATTGTCCGCCGGACGGCTCCCTTGAGAACCACGTTCAGAGGTTCGTCCCCCGGTTTGACCAGCGTCGACAGTTTTCCTTTTACACAGTGGTAATTCATGGCCGCGTTTCGTTTTACGGGTAAGTCCGTACAACCTACATAGCTGTTATCTCTTCATACGTTTTTTGAAAAATGTTATCAATCTGTTTTCGTTCAGCCAGTTCGAGCAAAACATACCGCATGTCCCGGATAATAAAGAGAGCCTGATATTTACCCATCTCCCTGATAGCCAGCAGGACCGGAACTAAATCCCTGGTTTTCCGCTCCAGGTACTCGTCCAGTGTACAGCACTTATGGCTGAAATTGATGCCGGTGGCCAGCTCGGCGATACTCATGATTTCGCCTACAGCATACTCCTGAAACCGTTTTGAGGCCGGATCATAGAGGTTCATGGCATAGTGTCCGAATCTTTTCTTGAAATCATCGAAGGTCAGGGTGCCGTGAAACAGCTCACTCAGGGTTTTTATTTTTTCATCTTCCATGGTCCAGATTGGATTTGAACTATGTCCGCCGGCAAGAAAAAGACAGGCCAAAACGATGTTGTTGTACATGAGTTTTTCATAGAATCTACTGAACTCGCCGAGCAGGAGTGCCAAATGTTTGCCGGGAGCGAGACCGGCGGTTGAAGGTACCTGAAACGCCTTAAGATACTCATAGTAACTCAGATATCCTTGTTTGCTGTAAAGACGGATTTTCACGTCCCGTGTGAATTTACTGAAGATCGATCCGTCCTTGAAGGAACCGGCATGTTTCTCGTCCAGCTCGTTGACTATTTCGATCAGGCATCTGGCGAATGGGCTTGGGTTGGGGATAAATTCGTCATGGTTTTCCACTGTTGAAAAACTCCTTCTTGACCGGCACACCGGCTTCGAAGATGGCCTTGAAATCAGGTTTATCTTCGCCACCCATCATGTAAATTTCAGCTTTTTTAACTCCCAGATAATCGAGCAGGTACTTCGTCAAAGTGCACTGCAGCTGGGAGGCGCATAAGAGCTTCCGATGTTCCAGCATGTCCGGGGTAAAGTGTTTGTAGGAGACCAACTGCAGGTCGTGGATGTCAGGTGGTGGTTCGATGATGAAATCGATAAACAGGTAGGGTAAACCTTCCCGGTAGGGTACAACCATGATCGAGATGTCTCGTTTCTCGTTTTTAAAGGGTGTCTGGATGAAATGGTCATTGCGCTTCAGACCTTTGATCAAACCGTAATACGCATCGAATCCCCCGTATCGGAGAAACATGGTCAGCGGTATCGAGCCCTGGCCTTCTTCGCAGATGATGAGAATCTTATCTGACTTCGATATACCGTATGCAGTCGCGAAGTTTTCGGGTGAGTTGTTAAAGGTTTCAACGAGTTTAGGATAAGACAGTTTTTTGGGGACGAACTGCCCATTCTTAATGGAGATGGCATTGAAAACAGAGGCGTGAATGTAGAGGATTTTGTGCTGATTAAACTGATCTTCCGTCATGTCATTCAGGTTCACCTCGTATTGCGAAAAGTATTTCCGGTATTGGATGATGGCTTTGTTCAAATGATACAGTTTCATGAAGCGCGCGTAGCCGAATCCGGCGGCCAGCGCAATAATGATGAGTATTCCCAGGATCAAATACCGTTTTTTCTTGATGATCTTTTTGTAGAAGAGCGTGATATTGACCGCGATGGCCACCAGGGCCACCCACAGGTGAGACCCGATAGCGGTGGTAATCAAAGCGACCGTGGTCACCGAGATAAACGCATACGCAGGCACGGGCATGGCCAGGAAAAACAGACAGATTATCAGCATCGGTTTAACCCGGAAAATACAGTTGGCTTCATCATTCCTCATGAATCAAGATCTCTCCGTTTTTCAGCGACATGTTCCCGGCAGGCGGAACAGCCTTTATGATGCCGGACACCAGGACTACCGGAATCCCATGCTCCAGGGCCAGTATGGCCAGGTGGGAAAGAACCGACCCTTTCTCGGTGACGATCAGTGACAGGTGACCGAATAGCAGAAACAGGTTCGGGTCCAAAAATGGGACGATCACGCAGGCTGTATCTTTGTCGAAGGTCCGGATATCTTCGATCACCTGATACGTGATCGGCCCTATTGCAGCAGTTGGTTTAACCAGTGTTTGTCCTTTGAATCTCAGACTCATCACGCCGTCCACGGGTAACATTGTATCCTGGAAATATTCCTGGTTAATGGTATCAGAAAGGTGACGGGGGGACAATGTTGCTTCCCGTTCTCCCGACCTGATAGTATTGCTGAAACAGTGTTGCAGGGAGATACATGATGTCGGATATAGAGCTAATCGCGACCTCGTCGTTCGGGCTCGAAGCAGTAGTCAAACGGGAAGTGGAAGCTTTGGGATACAAAATTACCCGCGTTGAAAACGGCAAAGTTCATTTTGCCGCCGATACGTCGGCCATACCTGTGGCTAACTTGTGGCTTCGGGCTGCCGACAGGATCCTGGTACGGCTGGGAGAGTTCAGGACCGGGTCGTTTGAAAGGCTGTTCGAGTGTACCCGGAGCCTTCCCTGGGATGAATGGATCACCGAAGACGGGAAATTTACCGTTACGGGAAAATCGGTCAAATCAAAATTGCATAGTGTTCCTGACTGCCAATCCATCGTGAAAAAAGCGGTGGTGGAAAAACTCAAAACGAAATACGGGACTTCCTGGTTCAAAGAAGACGGGCCTTCGTTCACAATATTGGTATCACTGCTCAAAGACGTGGCTACGCTGACCATTGACTCAAGCGGAGCGGGCCTGCATAAGCGTGGGTACCGGAAAATGGCAGTGGAAGCTCCGCTCAAAGAGACCCTGGCCGCGGCTATAGTCCAGTTGAGTTTTTGGAAAACGGGCAGGCTGCTGTTCGATCCGTTCTGCGGTTCGGGGACCATCCCTATCGAAGCGGCCATGATCGGGATGAACATGGCTCCCGGGCTCAAGCGGACATTCGCGTCTGAATCGTGGCCGAGAATCGGGCCGGATATCTGGAAAACCGCCAGGGAAAAAGCGTTGTCAGATATTGACAGCCAGGCGGCACCGGCCATATATGCCTCGGACCGGGATTCAAACGCCGTAAAAATCGCGAAAGAAAACGCTGTCCGGGCACGGGTGGAGGGCAGCATACAATTTTTGGTGAAGGATTTCCATGACTTCTCGTTCGATGAAAACTATGGCCTTCTTGTCTGCAATCCTCCGTACGGGGAGCGGGTCGGGGAACGGGTTGAGGTCGAGCGGCTGTACCGGGACATGGGCAACCGTCTGAGAAAACTCAAGACCTGGTCCGTCTACATTCTCGCGTCGCATGACCGGTTCGAATATCTCTATGGCAAGAAAGCGGACCGTAAGCGAAAACTCTACAACGGCCGGATCAAAACCAATTTTTACCAGTTCTATGGGGTCAAACCATCTGCCCGGCAGCCGTGATTATTTTCTAAATCATATGTCATTCTCAGCCACGGCTGATTATCGAACGTAACCGTATCCTGGTGCCCAAAACCCAGTTTTTCGAACAACCGAATCGCTTGCGTGTTCTCCAGCGCCACAAACACATATGTTGATTTCAACCCGTAGGTCTCTTTGAGATAAGGCAGTAGGAGCTTGTATGCTTCACCTCCGTACCCGTGGCCGTAATTCTCGGGCGGAAAGATGACAATTCCGGATTCACAGTCGCCTCGTTCCCGGTTGAATCCAAAGACGTTGATAAACCCGATGATCGTGTCATCAGCCAGGTAAATGGTGAAAATCGCCTGCTTGCCTGAAACTATTTCGTAGCGCCACCATTCTTTCTCTTCGGCCACGGACTTGACCGGTTTCCCCGGTTCGGCATACTTCAGCAATTCTTCTGAAAACCGGTGAATTCTCGTCTTGATACGATCGTCGAACGTCGCGGTCTGCACAGATATCCGTTTGCCCTGGATTCTCACCGGTATCACTCCCACTGCGAATTATACCATCTAACTTGATATGCTATACTGTGAAAACCGTAAATACAATCAGGAGTGAAACGGACATTGGAAAACTTGATCTATGCGGCCATCTTCGTGGGTTTGACCATTGCCTTTCTCGGTATCGGGGGATGGTATTTTTTTATATGGTACGTCATCATTAAAATGCCTACCATCCCTATTGCCGAATCGGTAAGAAAATTCGCCGAAATCAAGGGGCACGCCTTGCCGCCCGGGAAAGAGATCCTGAGCCCCATCAACCAGGTGCCCTGTTCTTATTACATCGTCAAGGTCCAGGAGATGGGCGGTGGGCACAGTAACAGCTGGGTAACCATTCATCAGAAAAGCAGTACGGAAACCATGGTAATAGCAGATGGTTCGGGTGAGACCGCCGTCTCCATGGGTGCGGCCGAGGCGATGTTCAACGAGGACTTTACCGCCAGATCGGCGACGCTTTGGGACCGTGATTTTCCCGGACCGGTGCTCCTGTACATGAAAAACAACAGAATTAAGAAAAGCAAGACCTGGGGACTCGACCGGCCCATGCGGGTGGTGGAGACCTACATCAAGCCCGGCGAAGAAGTGTACGTTCTAGGGTGGGGAGCCAGGACTACTCACGGGATACGGTTTATCAAAAAAGGCCTCTACCCGCTGCTGGTGTCCGACATGTCAGAGAGCCGTGTGGCCAGACAGTACCTGCTCTTCTGGATATTAAGCGTCTTTACCACGCTGGCGGTCATGTTTTTCCTCTTTCTGCCGGAAATTGGATAACGGCTCTCTATCATGATTGAATTCAGAGAGTACGTCCCACCGGGCAAAATAACAATATTTCTAAAAACAAAGGTCGTTGAGATTGTTTGTTGAAAAACAGATGAATTTATTCCATAATAGAGCTATGAACAGACAGTATCGGGGATTCAGCCTGGCAGAACTTACCATTGTCGTGGCCATCATTTCCATCCTGGTGGCCGGGGCTGTGGCTCACTACATGGACCGCATCGAGGTAAGCCGTAAGGTCAGGATGAAACAAGAGATGGAAATATTTCACCAGGCTGCGCTTCGCTACTACACCAAGTTCTCGCACTGGCCGGAGAAGATCAAAGACCTGATCGGGTACGGAATAATCAAGCTGCCCCCCGATCCCTGGGGTGGAGAGTACAGAATTGAAAACAGGTATTATCTTATCTGTCGCCCGCCCGACGAAGAGCCGTACCGCATACCCATGTGTCCACGGATCAAATACAACATGTTCGCCTCGGCCTGGGCCCGGGTGCTCCCGGTAGATCCCGAAGAGTTCTCGGAGCAAAAAAAGGCAAAAAAACCTTTCGAAGCCGCGGTGTACACTGAAATAGCCCCATCTGAAAAAGTGATCGAATACGTGTCGACACTGGCGTCCTACTCCTCTAAGGGAGATTACGAGGTATCCGAAGCCGTGGGCAAGGGGCTCATCTATGCGGTTTATCATGCGATACCCAAAATGGTCTTCTACAGCCTGCCGGTGAGACTGGAGTTTGAAGAAAAAGGAAAACTGTCTGACGAACAGCATCAGATCCTGATGGAGAAAGTGGTGAGGACCATCTACAAGTATCTCATGTCGCAGGGGCCGATACTGAGGACGTACTATCACGGTTTCGGGGGAACGGACGGGGATGTGGACATGGATGGGAAGTACGAGGTCCGTATCGAATACGATGGCGATACCATGCTTGTACACGACCTGAAAGAAGCAGTGGGTGGTCTCAACATGAACTACATCGAAGAAAAGATTCAGCGGGACATTGATCGCGGGGTTATTTACTATGACATGAACAACATCATGCTGTACTGGGACCGTTCCTACTTCGCTCATTGGTCGGTGTGGTAGCCATGAAACTATTACAAAATAAGTGGTCGATAAAGCGGAAGTGGTGGCTGGCCAAGAGAAAATGGCGGCGGTTCAAGAGAAAATGGCGGGCCAATCCGGATAAGGGGAAGATAATCGCGGTGATCGGAGTCGGACTCATGTTCCTCGGGTTGGCCGGCTGGCAGATCGTCCGGCATGTTGAGTCAGCCAGGCCGGTGAAGCCCCAAACCGTCATGGAAGAGCTGGTTGAAGAACTGAAAGAGGGGGATCTCGACTCCCTGTCCACCATGCTGCGAGAAGATTTGGGCTCACCCGATACGGATCTTCCAAAGCCCGCGCCGCCTATAACGGGTTCCGGTTCTCCCGGTGCCTCCCGGCCTGAAACTACTCCCGCGGAGGAGACTTCTCCCTTTCCACCGTCACCGTTTCCTTTTTCTGTCCCCGGGGATGAAACTACGGTAACAAACCGTACCGTAGCGCCCGGCCAACCGGGAACCGGAAACAGAAGACCCTTGTTGGAGCGTCTGCGGGACGATTATCCTAAAATTAAGAAACTGGTCCGGACGGGAGAAACCTACATCACCACCTTCGACGAGGGAGAATATATGGTGGGAGCCGTCCTGGTCAACTCACCTGAAGGGTTCTACCATATCAGGGTCAAACTCAAACGAGTCGACGGAAAATGGGTCATCGTAAAGTAGCATCTTTCTGCCCACACCAATGTCTTTTCCTCTTTCTACACTGCTTGCATGAAGTGTTTGATCTTTCAAATTCTTTGAAACGGCTGCTATCTTCGATCATGTTCTCTCTGGAAATACCGCATGCACCAACCTTCTAATAGAGGCTGGTTAAGCAAAAATTAATTGATATTAATACCTGGTAAAAAACCGGAAATATACATTTATCGGTAAAGATACCTCTTTGAAAGTGCCTTTGTATACATCCCCTTCATTTGTATACATTTCCTTACAAAGGAAGATTTTTTTAAGCTTGATTTCTACATTTTGCGATGATATACTTTAGACAATGGTTTGAAAGAACGTCTGTTAAGCAAAACTTCATTTTTGATTGGAGAGTGAAAACAATGATTTGGTGTCTCCCCCAACCGTATCACGACAGATTAATCAGCATGAGGAAAGTAAAAGAGCACGCCGACTATTTCCCCTTCCGGTATCCGCCGTTCTATGTTGCCAGCCTGGCGGGTATTTTACGGCAGAGTTACGATGTAAAGATCGTTGACTATATAGCTCACGAGGATATGACCTTCCAAGACATCAAAGAGTTATATTTACGAGATTGTCCTGAGTTTGTCGTGGTGGAAATAACTTCCCCTTCCTTTGAACGTGCCGTCACGCTGATCAAGCGCCTGTATAAACTGAAACCATGCAAGTTTTACGTGTTCGGCCTGCACACCACCTATTTCAAAGATCAATTGAAATGCGACGAGTTCGAGATTATCGATATTTTTCCCGAGCTCTGGGCTTTGAAAATGGTGGACCCGAAATACAAAGACGCAAACGAGCTGGACGATCTCGATGCGGTGGCGTTTCCGGCCTGGGACCTGGTCGACATGGATTACTATAAGCTGCCTTTGAAAAACAAAAAGTTCGCCATGATACGAACCGGAATAGGGTGTCCCAACAAGTGCGAATTCTGCCTTTTCAGGCAGTTATACACGGGCAAAGTGATGTACCGGTCTCACGAATCGGTCATTAAAGAGCTGGAATATATCAAAAACATGGGTATCAACTGTGTGCTTATTGTATCTGACAATTTCTCCATTAACAGATCCTGGGTAAGAGATTTCTGCCGGCAGGTTATCGATAGCAAACTCGACATGACCTTTATCTGCAACAGCCGGGTTGACACCATCAATGATGTCGAGACCATCCGGCTGATGAAAAAAGCCGGTTTCTGGCTGATGAGTCTGGGCTTGGAATCGGGCAATCAAGGCCTGCTGGATCATATTCATAAAGGCACAACCATCAAACAGATTGAAGAGACAACAGCCCTTCTGCACCAGGAAGGGATTATGACGCTCGGGTACTTCATAGTCGGTCTGCCGGGAGAAACCGAAGAGACATTACAGCAGACGATTGATTTTGCCAAACGAATTCCGATAGATCTGGCTGCTTTCTACATCAACTGCCCCCTACCGGGAACGGACATGTATGAAGAAATTAAAACCATGCTTGAAAAGAATAACCAGACATGGAAAGTGGGCTGGGAAGGATTCGATTACTTTCACAATACGCACGAATACGACATCGACCTCGATAAATGGGATCAGAAAGCCTTCTTCTCTTTCTACCGGCACCGGCCCATTCGACGGATGCTTCGAATCATCCGATTAACCGGATTATCCTCTCTCCCGGCCATCCTGTTTTCCGCTTTAAAGCTGACGATGTATTCCCTTAAAGCCCTTCTAAAGGGGGAAGGAATCCTGTTCAGGCTGGAATAATAGGAAAAGTATTGGTGATGAAAAAACTCGAACTTGACATTCATTCGATCGGAAAAATGCTCATTGAGTTTATTCGTGAAGAGGTCAACAAAGCCGGGTTTAACCGTGCTGTCATCGGTTTAAGAGGCGATTACCGATCATAGCAAAGGTATCTCCTTTTATTACAGATAGTGTAGGTAGGGACTCCTGCTTCCGTGATAGCTAATTCTACATAACGTGTATCAAAACTATTAATATTCACTCTAGGAATCTTTCTGGAATCTATAATAAGCTGGCAATAGTTTTAATGTATAGCAAGATAAAGTTAGCAAGAAATGTAATGACCAGGAAAAGGAGATGTCAGAGAGTCATGACCGACCAAACGTTAACGACCGGATACTCTGAGCTTGACGTTTTAATCGGAGGTGTACAACCGGGAGATAATATCGTCTGGGAAGTAGATTCTGGAGTTGAATTACAACCGTTTATAAATCAATTTTTACAGCCCTTATTGGATTCGAAACTGGGGTATGTTAGTTTTAACCGATCACCTCAAACCACAATCGCGAGAATTGAGGCGCAAACATACGGACATAGAATGATGTTAGTAGACTGTTTCACCTGTGGCAAAGGGAGGAATAATTCGGTTTTCTCGGATTTCTACAATAATCTCTCCCCGGAAGATAAAGAAAGATTTATAGTCGTTAAAGAACCACAGAACATGTCAGAAGTTTTAACTATCATGGATGGTTTTGAAAATAAGTTAGCTCGCCAGGGACGGTACGTGTTCGACAGTCTGACCGGGATGATGGAGTTATGGCAGAGTGAGGAGGAGGCCTTAATCTTTTTCACGTTCTCCTGCCCCCGGCTTTTTGACCTGGAAGCGGTTGCTTACTGGATATGTGAAAAGAAAGCTCATTCGGAAACCTTCCTGGCCAGGATAAAGCACATCACCCAGATAGTGGTTGAAGTCGTCGTGCAGGATGGGAAGAGTTTCTTGATATTACAAAAGGCTGAAAACAGAGAGCATGGACCGATCGGTGTGCCGATACCTTTTTCCATCAAGAACGGTGAGCTGAGGTTTGGCGCCGGGAGTTCGGAGCAGTTTTCCGGTCAGCTTCGCAACATTGTTCATCTTGCTTCTAATCTGGTGGTGTTGCGGAAAAAACATGGTCTGGCTCAGAGTGTGTTGGCCCGTCAAATCGGTGTCAGTCCCAGTGCTGTGTGCCAAATCGAGAAAGGAAAAATGATTCCTTCTCTGGACCTGGTGTTGAAGATTGCTGACTGTTTAGAGGTTACAATCGATTATCTGGTGAGTAAGCCATGAAAATCATTGTCTGTGTAAAGCAGGTGCCTGATGTCAAGGACGTGAGAATTGACGAAGAGAGCAAAACCTTGATGCGGGAAGGGGTTTCATCCATCGTCAACCCCTTTGATGAGTTTGCTTTGGAAGAAGCCTTACGGATCAGGGAATCGTCGGGCGGCACGGTGACAGTCATAACCATGGGACCGCCACAAGCGGCGGCGGCGTTGCGCCGCTGTCTGGCTCTGGGAGCGGACCAGGCATACCACTTGTGCGACCGGCTTTTTGCCGGATCTGACACGTTGGCTACCTCTCATGTGCTGGCCGAGGCAATCAGAAAGATTGGTTTCGACCTCGTATTATGCGGCAAGCAGGCCATCGATGGCGATACTGCTCAGGTGGGCCCGGAGATAGCGGAACATCTAGGAATTCCGCATTGTTCGTATGTCAGGAGAATCCGCCTGTCAAAGGTGCCGCAGAAAGAAATTATTGTTCACAGTGATCTTGGTTATGTTGTTCATGTTATCAAGGTTTGTTGCCCGGTGCTGATGACAGTGGTAAAGTATGATAATGTGCCGGCGCTACCGTCAATAGAATCTTTTTTTGAAGCTAAAAACAAACCAATAATTACCTGGACAGCCAGAGAGCTTGAACGGGTTCTTCCCTACTGTGGATTGGAGCATTCACCAACCCAGGTGGTTGATATTTATCCTCCTCAGGCCAGTCGTGAAGGGAAGTTAATTCAGAACGATGGAGAGATTGTCCCGGCAATTTTGAATTTCATGAGGGAGAATGGAATTATTGATGAAGCCGGGAGATAATAATGCTCTTAAGGTACGTGAAGAGCATTGTGACGGTTGCGGAGTATGCCGTGATGTATGCCCGTTTGGCGCCATTGAATTGAACTTTGGATATCCGCATGTGGGCGAGGTGTGTACACTTTGTGGACTATGTGTTAAGAAATGCCCCCGGGAAGCTATTGAGATTACGCTCGAACGGAAGCAGGTGAAGGTATCCGCCGCCAGTGGGATAGGGGTTTTTATCGAGCACGACAGAAACGTAATAGCCAACGTCAGCTTGGAACTTCTGGGTAAGGCCCGCGAGTTGGCTGAGCGGTGCCAATACCGTGTATTCGCTATTATAGTTGGCAATAAAGTTGATAATTTAATCGAAACGGTAACACACTACGGGGCGGATCAAACCTATATAATAAAACATCCTCTTCTCTCACGTTATAGTCCCGATGGTTACACTCTAGCAGTTTGCAAAGCGGTAGAATTGTATCGGCCCTCGATCATGTTATTTGGCGCCACTCCCCTGGGCCGGGACCTGGCTCCCCGAGTGGCTGCCAGACTGGGTACCGGGCTTACTGCTGATTGCACGGAACTGAACGTGTTGCCAGACGGGGAACTTATCCAGGTAAGGCCGGCTTTCGGGGGTAATATCATGGCCAAAATAGTGTGTCGATACCATCGCCCTCAGATGGCTACGGTGCGACCCGGAGTGTTGAAAAAGAAAGTGCGTGAAGCTTCTCGTAATAGAAGTGTAAAACAGGTTAATATAACCATCAAACCGGAAGAGATCAGGACCAGGTTGATCAGGCGTATGTTCGAACGGACTTCCGACGGTATCAACCTGGAGAATGCCGAAATCATCATCGCCGGTGGTATGGGAATGGGAGCGAAACAGAGCTTCGGCTTACTGGAAGAAGTGGCTGAAGCACTGAACGGTATCGTGGCCGGATCCCGGGCGGCGGTAGACGCCGGTTGGTTGTCCCACTCACGGCAAGTTGGTCAGACTGGTAAAGCGGTATCGCCGAAACTTTATATTGCCTGTGGCATATCGGGTGCCGTTCAACATCTGGCAGGCATATCCGGAGCGGAAAATATCATTTCCATCAACATCGATCCCCGGGCGGAAATATTCAAGGTATCAAACTTAGGTATCGTGGGAGATGTGTTCGAGGTACTACCGGCACTGGCCAGGGAGCTTCGTCAACTGGCTGGCGGGAAGGCTGGAGGTGGCAGTCATGGATCGGACTAATCCGCGCTATCACATAAAAACCGAACCCTGTCCGTTGCTGGGTCCACCACCAGCCCGATTCCGCTACCTGGAGGGAGACGACTACATTAAGTACGGTCACGCGGCCTTCGATGTCGACCGTGATGGAGGTGATCCGCTGTGGACGCCGGAAGTAATCAGCCAGATCTGGTTTCAGGCAGAGACGGGCAAGATTCCTATCTCCGGAGCGGGGTATGGCGGACGATTCGTGGGGCCCGGATACGATGAGATATGGCTTGACATGTCGGAAATCGTCAGACCGACGCGGGACGGTATCCATGGACGAGAGTATATCAGTACCGCAGTAGATATCGGCGAACGACCTCTCAGCCTGGAGTTTGCCGACATGAAGCTTTCCACTCCATTGGGAATGAGGATAACCGTACCGTTCCCGGTTCTGTTCGATCCGCTGCCGCTGCCTGTCGGGAGCGGTGCGTCCTGGTCCGTATTGTTATCCGCTGCGAAATTGGGGACGCTGGCTATAGTACCGTTTACATTGCTTTTGACTGATCTATCCTCGTTGACTTCCGAACAGAGCCGGAGTGTCGTCCCGAGAGTACCTGTCTTTGAAGGAGGCGCTGATGTTGCGGTGGATGTGCTTCACCGTATCTCCGGTATCAGGATGATCGAGCTGAATCTGGAGACGGAATTGAATCCTGGCGGAAAGCAGCGAACGGTAGAATTAATCGCGCCAATCTTCGAGGCCTTGATGAACACGGACCCTGACCTGCTGGTAATGGTTCGCCTACCGCTATTGAAAGACTCACCGGATACGGTGGAGAGTTTGTATCGTTGTGGTATCCGGGTGTTCCATCTCTTTTCCAGGCCGACGGGACATGCTTTCGATAACAAATCTCCCGCTTTTATCACCGATGGAATCAACGCGGTTCACAAGCGGCTGGTAAAGAACCGGTATCGGGACGCGGTTACCCTGATCGCCGGTGGTGCCGTGGCGGCAGCCGAACACGTCCCTAAACTCATGGTGTGCGGCGCCGACTGCGTCTCCATCAACTGCACCTTGATGGCCGCTCTGGGATGCGCTCTCTGGTCTGATGAACGATTTCCCTGTCCGGTGGAGGATGGTGACATCGATCCGGAATGGGGCGCGCAGCGGATAGCCAACCTCATGGCCGGTTGGAGGAATCAACTCTTGGAGGTCCTCGGCGCCATGGGTATGCGCGAGGTACGGCGCCTGCGCGGTGAGCGAGGTCGGGCAATTTTCTACCGGGAAGAGATGGTCCACTTCAAAAAGCTGGTGAAACAGGCCGGAAGATCAGATGGTGGAAAACGGCTGCGGGTTCGGAAACCAGATCTCGGACCACTTTCAGGAGAAAGAGAAGGAGATCTTCGCTGGCCGCCCGAACTCTTGCTGGCAACCACCGAGCAGGCCCGGACAGCCCGCCCCCCGATCTCCGGTCTCGAATACGCGATCGGCAATTCAGGCGGTGGGTTCGACCGGCTGCGGCTGATGTGTGAAGGACCGGATGAAGATAAACCGGAAGTAGAATACAAATATCCGAGAAACTCTTCTGAAGGTCCGGATCTGAGTCTCGAGCTTAACCGCCGGGAGGGGGAGCCCAGAATCACCTTGGCTTACCCTTATTACGGTGGTGGGATGTCCTATGGATCCGTGGGAGTTCACATTATGCTGGCTATGGTCAAAGCCGCGAAAATGGGAGGGCATTTCATCTCTACCGGTGAGGGAGGGTATCCGGTGGAGCTGGTACCATATGCTGATCACATCATAACCCAGGTAGCCACAGGGCTGTTCGGAGTTAGCGAAGAAACTATCAAACGAGCACCCATAGTGGAGTTCAAGTACGCTCAGGGGGCCAAGCCCGGACTCGGTGGACACCTGCTGGGCGGAAAAGTCACCAACCAGGTAGCGGTGCTCAGGGAGACGGTGCAGGGTATCAGTCTCTATTCACCGTTCCCGTTCCACAGTGTCTACTCGGTGGAAGACCATAAGAAGCATATCGATTGGATCAAGACTGTCAATCCTGGAGCCTTGATATCGGTGAAGGTATCGAGCCCGTCCGATCTGGACATGGTAGCCATGGGAAGCTATTGCGCTGGAGCAAACATAGTTCATATCGATGGCGGTTACGGTGGGACCGGTGCGGCTCCCGAGATCAGCAAGAAGAACATTGCTATGCCTATCGAGCTGGCAGTGCCCAAGGTGCACCGGTTTTTGCTGGACGAGGGGGTAAGGGACCGGGTGGTAGTTATGGCTTCGGGAGGCATCAGGACCGCCTATGATATCGCCAAGGTTATCGCCCTGGGAGCTGATGGAGCTGTCATCGGCACTGCCCAGCTGGTAGCTATGGGATGCACGCGCCTGGGCAGCTGCGAGAAAGAAGACGGGTGCCCGTTCGGGATCACTACTACTAACGAAACCTGTGGTAACGCGATTGATACTGACGTCGGCGGGCAAAAAATCATGAATTTGTTTGAGTCCTGGAATATGCAACTTCGGGAAATTCTCGTGCGGTTGAAAATGAAGAGCATCAAAGAGCTGCGCGGACGTTACGACGTCCTGCGATATGTATAAAAGGTAAGGATGGGATGAATGACAGGTAACACCCGGACCGAGAAACTGCTCTCCTCACGAGCGGATTTGTTTTCCGGACGATTGGAAGAATTCATCAAGCCCCGGGTGGCAGAGGGCGGCTGCGGAGTCGTGGGCCTGGCTGCCTCCCGGGCTGTGGAAGGGCAGTACTTAAAAAGCGCCTGCATCAGGATGCACAACCGGGGAAATGGAAAAGGAGGCGGGATTGCCGCCGCCGGACTCTCAGCAGAACAGATGAAAGTCCCTGCCGAGGTGCTGAGAGATTGCTACATGCTCCAGATCGCATATCTCAATCCGGATATTCGTGGGCATCTGGAGAAGCGTTACCTGAAAGACATCTATGATATATACCAGGGCTATGCGTGCGAACCGGAGGGGGACTATCGAGACATTTCAGGGTTGACGGTCCGGCCTCCTGACGTGTGGCGGTATTTCGTTCGTGTGAAAAAAAAGAGACTGGAGCAATTTACCGGTAAAAACCGGTTGGCGGATACGGATCCACGGACGATGGAAGATGAACTTGTGTATCAGACAAGCTTCCGGATCAACCGCCGCTACTACTCCTCCCTCGGAGAAAAACAAGCTTTCGTGTTATCCCACGGACGGGATTTGTTGATCTTCAAAATTGTGGGGTATGCTGAGCAGGTTATCGAGTATTACGGGCTCGACCACTGCCGGGCGCACGTGTGGATCGCTCACCAGCGTTATCCTACCAAGGGACGGGTATGGCATCCAGGAGGAGCTCATCCGTTTATCGGAATGAACGAGGCGTTGGTTCATAACGGGGATTTTGCCAACTACCAAGCCATAAGCGAGTATTTGCAGCAGCGGAACTACCGGCCGCTGTTCCTCACCGACACCGAAGTGTCGGTGCTGCTTTTCGACCTCTATGACCGGATCTACGGCTATCCGCTGGAGTATATCTGCGAGGCGCTGGCTCCCACCACGGAACGGGATTTTCTCATGCTTCCAACCGAGCGGAAAAAGATTTACAGAGCCATCCAGTGGGCTCACCAACATGCTTCTCCCGACGGTCCCTGGTTTTTTATCCTGGCCCGCAGCCAACCGGAGCAAGAAAAAACTCAACTCATCGGTATTACTGATACATCCATGCTCCGGCCACAGGTGTTTGCAGTGCAAGAGCAACTATTCACGAACAATGACCGGTTCAAAATAGGGCTGATCGCTTCTGAAAAACAGGCCATAGATGCTGTTTTGGAGAGTCTTACCGCTGCCGACAGCCGAATCTGCCCCCGGGCGGACCGGTATTGGAATGCCCGGGGCGGCAGCTACACTGACGGTGGAGCCTTCATGTTTACCGTCAACGGATGTGGAGAGAATCGTACTGTTTCTTGTTCAAACAAGTTCGGGGAAGACGTTTTGTTTTCCAGCAAAAAAAAATACCGGCCGTGGATTATAGATACGGTTTCTCCGGAGAAACCTCGCAATTCCAGGCATCAGAACGATCCGGCTGCCGGCCTTATCGGACCATCTAAATTAGGAGAAGTTTCGTTACTGGATGCCCGGTCGCCGAAATCTGTTTTTGTCTCTCTGAGTACCGCCATGAAAGACATGGATTACCGTGAAATAAAAAAGGTGTTGGAGAGTATTTGCCATGACGCCCGCCAGAATGATGAGGCACGTGTTTTCACCATCGAATATCTGACTTTATTGCTTGACCGCCAGTACGATACGGGAAAAAACAAGGCCGCCTGGGTGAAGAGCCTGGTTCTGGAAACGCTTACCAGGCTTTTTAGCACGGTACCCTGCTTGTCCGGAACGCAATACAGTGGCCTCGCTCGGGTAGGATATGCAACCAGACAATCGGTCAAGACTCCCCCGATGGGTGATAGTAGTTTATTTATTGATGCCGCCGGTTTTCCACCCGAAGGATCCGAGAGCCTGGCCCGGTTTGTGGTTGCTTGTCATGATCACGGCTGGCGGAACATGGTGGTATTCGGACTTGAAGGCCAACGGTTCCTGGGATGCGGTTTGGGAGGAGAGAGCACCGGTACTCGTATTGAAGTCTACGGTTCCAGCGGCGACTATCTCGGCTCGGGGCTTGACGGGGCTGAGATGGTTGTCCATGGTACCGCTCAAGACCAGTTAGGACAGATCCTGAAACGCGGCAAACTGGTCGTTCAGGGTGACGTCGGGCAGACTTTCCTCTACGGGGCCAAAGGCGGTGAGATCTTCGTGATGGGTAATGCTGCCGGCCGGCCTCTTATCAACGCCGTGGGTAATCCCCGGGCGGTGATCAACGGTACCTGTCTTGACTATCTGGCGGAGTCATTCATGGCCGGAGATCCACAGGCTGGGGGCGGGTTTGTCATTCTTAACGGCATCACTTTCAATGAGCAGGGTGTACCGGTGGATCTTGACACTCCCTATCCCGGCGGCAACCTCTTCTCGCTGGCTTCCGGCGGAGCCATTTATTTCCGCGATCCTTTCTGCCGGGTTGAAGAAAATCAGCTAAACGGCGGCAGCTTCTCCACGCTGGCCGACGAGGATTGGGCGCTCATACTACCCTACCTGGAAGAGAACGAACGGCTGTTCGGCATTGGAGTAGACGATCTCCTGACCGTGGCCGGTGAGAGGCGGCAACCTGGTGATGTCTACCGCAAAGTCAGCGTCTCCGCGCAGAGACCGGCTATTCTAATTTAGATTGACCGGAGGAAACTATGTGTTCTATTTTTTGCATTTTAAATATTAAAAGTGATCCGGCCAGGTTGCGTGAAACCGCTCTGGAGATGTCGAGAAAGATGCGTCACCGCGGTCCTGATTGGTCCGGTATCTATTCTTCCGATAAAGCTATTTTAGCCCACGAGCGGCTGGCTATCGTTGATTTAATAAGTGGCGCTCAACCCCTTTATAATCCCGCTAAATCACATATACTGGCCGTGAATGGGGAGATATATAATCACCAGGAGTTGCGCCGAGAGCTAACCTCTGGTTATTCCTTTTTGACCGAGTCGGACTGTGAGGTCATCCTGGCTTTGTATCAGGAAAAAGGGCCTGATATGCTGGAACACCTCAATGGGATTTTCGCTTTCGTTCTCTACGATCAAGAAAAGGACGCCTACCTGATTGGCCGTGACCATATAGGAATTGTTCCTCTGTATCACGGGCATGATGAACACGGCAACTATTATGTTGCTTCTGAAATGAAGGCGCTGGTTCCCGTGTGCCGCACCATCAGCGAGTTTCCTCCGGGACATTTCCTATGGAGCAAAAACGGGGAACCGGTGCGTTATTACCGGCGTGATTGGTTTGATTTCGAGGCCGTCAAGGATAACCACACCGATCATGAGGATCTGTGTCGATCTCTGGAAAAGGCAGTCAAACGCCAACTGATGACAGACGTACCATACGGTGTACTGCTGTCTGGCGGATTGGACTCATCTATTCTTTCCGCTATTACCAAAATATATGCCGCCCGCCGGGTGGAAGATGATGAACGAAGTGAGGCCTGGTGGCCGCGTTTGCATTCTTTTTCCATCGGGCTTGCCCAGTCACCTGATTTAAAAGCGGCCCGTGACGTGGCCAACCATCTGGGTACCGTACATCATGAGTTCACCTATACCATTCAGGAAGGCCTGGATGCCATTAAAGATGTAATTTATCACGTGGAAACCTATGATGTTACTACCATTCGTGCTTCCACCCCCATGTATTTGATGGCTCGTAAAATAAAAGCCATGGGAATCAAAATGGTGCTCTCCGGTGAAGGCGCTGATGAAATCTTTGGCGGGTATCTGTACTTTCACAAAGCTCCCAATGACCGTGAGTTCCATGAAGAAACGGTACGTAAACTGCTGGCCTTGAACATGTACGATTGTATTCGCGCCAACAAATCAATGGCCGCCTGGGGGGTGGAAGCGCGGGTTCCCTACCTGGATAAAGCTTTCCTGGATGTGGCCATGAGACTTAATCCCCGGGATAAGATGTGCGGCCAGGACCGGATGGAAAAACACATTCTACGTGAGTGTTTCGGCCATTATCTGCCGGCTTCCGTGGCTTGGCGGCAAAAGGAACAATTCTCAGACGGGGTCGGCTACGGCTGGATAGACACCTTGAAAGAAGTGGCTGAAAAACGGATTGATGACCGGCAAATGGAAACGGCTAATTTTCGGTTTCCGTATAATACGCCGACCACCAAGGAAGCATATATGTACCGGGAGCTATTCGAAAAACTGTTTCCACTGGAAGACGCAGCCAGATGCGTACCCGGAGGGCCTTCCGTAGCCTGCTCGACAGCCAAAGCATTGGAATGGGATGAACAGTTGAAAAACTGTGTCGATCCATCGGGGCGCGCCGTACAAACGGTCCACAAACAGGCGTATTAATTTTTTTCTGGAGCGGACTGTCATTGCGGCTACAATGTACCCTATTAAACTTCAAAGCCGCACTGTTCCAGGGGAGGTTGCGTCGTGGAAAAAACACATATTTGCCATCGGCAATCCTCCCATCGGCACCCGTTGAAAGACCCGCGATGAAAGATAATTCCACCCGTACTGGTACCGGCACCGCTGCGCTGGCAATCCTGGCCTGCGTATTGTGGTCCACCGCTTTCGTGGCCATTAAGTACGGTTTGCGTTTCGCCGGTCCGGTTTCTTTTGCCGGGGCCCGGTTCACCATGGCCGGACTGCTGCTCCTGCCGTTTTGCGGCCACCTGAGAACATTTTTCCGTACCGTTACCGCCAACGCGCGGCCGGTGTTCGTACTAAGCATGTTTCAGACATCGCTTCACTACGGGCTATTCTATGCCGGCATGACGCTGGTGCCGGGAGCACTGGCCGCCATTGTTATTGGTTCGGCCCCCCTTATCACTGCTCTTACAGCCCACTTCCTGATGCCCGGGGAACGATTGAATTCCGCCAAGGTTGTCAGCCTCATCATCGGCATTATCGGGGTGGCCGTCATCAGTCTTTCCCGCCAGCCCTGGCAGGCCGCCGGGCTTAAAGAGTTCAGCGGCATCATGCTCTTGCTGATGAGCAGTTTTTCGGCAGCCCTGGGGTACATCATCGTGGCTAAAAACCGGCTTCGTATACCGCCGCTGGTACTTAACTCGTCCCAGGTTTTCCTGGGCGGAATCACCTTGCTGCTGGTGTCACTGCCGCTTGAGGGTATCCCGTCAGAGAAGCCTCCGGTAGCTTTTTTCCTGGTCCTGGGATGGCTGGCTCTGGTGTCCGCCGCCGCCATCTCTATCTGGTATTACCTGTTGAAGGTAAGAAAAGTGAAGGTCTCCGAACTCAATGTGTGGCTGTTTATTATTCCCATAAACGGCGCCGTCCTGAGTTGGCTTCTCATCCCCGGCGAGTCGCCCACCATCTTTAGCGTCACCGGTATGATCTGTATCGCGGTTTCCATCCTAACCTTCTTCAGAGCTAGCCGGAAGACAGAGCAAACCTGAATTATTCATGAATAACCTACTGCGGCCAGGATAACCGCGGTTATATCTCTCAAAGTCATACGGATATCCCTCCACAAATCGTTGCAGGGTTTTAAACTGCCGGTAGAAATTTGGATAGAAATCCTCACCGGTCACTAAGCAGAACATTGTATCGGGAGCCCAGAGCTCCCGGGCTGCCGATCGAGGACTTCAGGCGAGGCACGGACCTGTCGCCGCCTTCATATTGGCCGAGAATAAACGGTGGGATCGTGCATGAAGCAATGATTTCAGCCGTCACTTCCGGTTTTCTGGCGAACACGCCGCCGCAGTTAAATTTTTTGAAAAACAGGGTTTCCCCGGTTGTGTCCACTACCATCATCTGGGCCACTTTTTCTTCCAAGCTCATGGCGTCGATAAACACGCCGGGCGCCTGCTCCCCGAGGAACTCCGGGCCGTACAGCCTGATTTTTTCTTCGAATATCCTCCCGATAGATTCTGCCAACCGGTCTTCGATTATCCAGCGGTCACGAACCGCCTGGCAAATAGCGTCCCTAATTGCCACGATCTCGTCCCGAGAGTTCTGCTCGTGAAGCGTGGTGAAGTACAGGAGCAGATCGGTTCCCGCTTTGACAGCCAGGATGCCTTTCAAGGCGTTAAGCCCATACCGGTCGATGGCCTGGGAAACCGGGAGCCCGTGAATGGTGCGTTTCCCGTCTTCCAGGAACTCGTTGAGAGCCTGCATCACCATCAACTCATCGGAAATGATGAGTCCCCGGAAACCGAGAGTTGATCGTAAAATACCAGTCTGGAACACCGGTGATAGCGAAGCCGGGAGATCGTCAATTTCCGGGTACACAGCGTGGGCGGTCATGACCCAGGCCGGGTGACTGGGCAGGATGTCCCGGTAAGGCATCAGATCAATTCGGTCCATCATGTCCCGGGAACTTTCGATCCGGGGCAGTCTCGAATGAGAGTCCGCCACGCTCGCTCCCAGCCCCGGGAAATGCTTGACGCATGGGATGATTCCTGAGCGGACATACCCTTTGACTTCGGCGGTCCCGAGTAGGCTCACGTGCTCGGGTGTGTGGGAAAAGATTCTTTGTTTTCCGGCCAGGGGATTTTGAGCAGCGCTGTTCCTGCGGCTGACATCGAGGACGACTCCCAGGTTAACATCGTATCCATGTTCCCTCATGTTTTGGCCGATTCTCAAGCAGTCAGCCTCCACCAGCCCTAGAAAATCAAGTCCGCGCTGAGTGTTTAACCAGAAATACTCACGGCGTTTCGGAAGCTTTTCCACGAGTTCCCTGATGGTTTCCCGGGAGAGTTGAGAACGGAACTCTTTTATGGCTTTCTCTTTCGCGTACCGGCCGCTGCTGATAAAAATCTCCTGGTCGGGTTTCAGTTTCTCGTGCACTCCGTAGACACTGTAACACCAGGTTTTAGTTCGTCCATTACCGCCGTTGAGTTTGTTCCGGCTCAGCTCGTAGTTGAAAAAAAGGAAGGTTGCCGTATGGTCCGAGTGCCCGTCATACGGGTGCGGAAGATAGAGTTCTTCAATATTCTCACCTGACAACAGGTTTCCGATCATGTCGGTCAACCGGTTTTTCAGCAGACCGGTCTTTCCGGAAACCTCGCTGCCGGCCCAGAGTTCCATCAAACGGCCGTCGGGAAGATCCCAGAAAACCACGTTTTCAAGTGGCACCCCGAGATGACCCAGGGCGGCAAGAGCTTCTTTATTCCGGGAAACGTGTCCATTCGCTGCAGGAGAGGCTCCTCCATCGGTAACGTAAATTATCCGGACATCTTTCTTCTTATAATGGACTTCCTTATAGATCAGGCCGCCGCATCCGAACACGGCGTCATTCTGGTGGGGGGCAACGATGATGATCGAAGCCTCACTGTCGGCGCCCGGTAGAAACAATAGTGAAACAAGGAGGACGAGAGTAACCTTGATCTTACTGTTCAAATCAATAAAGAGTTTTCGGTCAAACATACTTTAATAGTATCATTTATCACCGGATTTTGCCCAGCAGAGTATTATGTTGTCTGCCATCCGTCTTACCTGAAATGCTCTCTTAACAAGTGTTGACGATTATGACTCATTCAATCACCTGACCTGCCCCCCAAAAACCGGTCCAGTTTTTATGTTAGACTCGAACCTGGAT
>CAZQHK010000053.1:21654-24408 GCA_964593455.1 uncultured bacterium | reverse complement strand
ACTTATAAAGCGCGTAATTAAATAACGTAAATACATACCACACAGTTCATTGCCATAAACATTGCCATAAACACGTTGCCGGAAACAAGATTCTACTGTTGTGTGCTGCTGGAAATAACGAAATGTGACAGGTAAGGTATCACCAATGCGCCGACACACGCTGCCATACATCGTCTTTGCCATCGTCACGTATTTGCTATTATCTCCATCCTGTGTGCAGGCTGTCACCAACATCTCCGGTTTAATCACCGCCGACACCACCTGGACTCTGGCCAACAGCCCCTACATCGTGACCGGAAACATCCTGGTAAACGAAGGTGTAACGCTCACCATCGATCCTGGTGTGGAAGTTCGATTCGATACTGATCGGATCCTCCAGGTGAACGGAGAACTCATCGCCAAAGGCACGTCAGAAGACATGATAATCTTTACGTCGAACGCGACAATTCGCAGCCCAGGAGATTGGGGACACATCTATCTCTCCGATAGCATCGTTGCGGCGACATATGACGAAAATGAAGATTATTTAGATGGTTCGATATTGAAGTATTGCGTTGTAGAGTATGGTGGCGGGGTGGAAATATTTCATAATGGAGCAATAATTCTGGATAATGCTCACCCGTTTATTGAATCTTGTATTATCCGGAATAGCACAGCTTCGGGGATCGATGCCTACAACCTGACTTCTTTATTGAAAATAATTGACTGCACGATAACTAATAACATTAAATCAACTTACGGTGGTGGTGCTGGAGGAAAAAATGGTGGTGGCATCGCTATTGAAGGTGGAACGTTCTCAATTTGTTATAACGAAATTAGCTATAACCAAACTTTCGACGATGGGGGGGGGATAGCCTTATCTGGCCAGTCTACCGGTATTGTCAGTAATAATCATATATTTGGCAATATTGCGGACGATGGGGGAGGTATTCAGAGCAACAGTAGCGTAGTCATTGAAAACAACATAATTAGAAACAACACATCGAGAGATGGTGCCGGGATTCGTGTCAACAGTGGCACCTATACGATTTCAAATAACATCATCATGGCTAATGACGCGTCAAGCAAAGGTGGTGGTTTTTTTTGTGAAGGAGGACAGTGCGAGTTCAGTAAAAATATAGTATTGGAGAATGAAGCTGGAAGTGTTGGTGGTGGAATTTGTGTTGAATTTGGAGATGTAATCATTCAAGAAAACATCATTATTAAAAATACCTCTTCCTTTAGTGGTGGGGGTATGTATTTCTCCGTATGGTTGCACGAATATTTTTCTACTCCATATCCAGATACTGCTAATGTCATTGGCAATGTAATATCCAATAACATTTCTAATGGTTACGGCGCTTTTTATTTTTATTCTGAGAAGAACGAAAGTTCTTTTTCATATAATTTTTTCAGGGATAATGAATCCACAGACGGAACAATTTCTAGTATCCAGATAAAATCATTTCCAGCCTTTCATCACAACGTTTTCTCAGAGTCTTTACTGCCGATTATTCTTAAGAATGATAATGCGGTTGATACCGAACAATTTGTTGCCTAGAACAACTGGTGGGGAAGTAGCGATGAATCAGATATTCAGGATAAGATTCACGACTGGTTCGATGATGGCTCTAAATCCTTCGTTGACTACACACCGTTTCTCACGGCTCCCGACACTACCGCTCCCATCTCTCCGCCAACGGATGTGAAAATACATACAGCCGATGATAATGTCCTCCTCACCTGGTCTGCTAACCCTGAGGCCGATGTGGCAGGCTATAAGGTGTATTACGGGTGGCCGACGGGGTATTCATATGCCACGTCTGTCGATGTCGGCGACGTCACCAGTTACACTTTGAGCGGGATAACAACAGAAACTGAGATTGCTGTCACTGCCTATGACGCCGATGCCGATGGTACCGACGACCAGGTTGAAGGTCACGAAAGCTGGTTCGCCATGGCAGGGGATCCGCCGGGTGATCTTCACTTTATCCTGACGCCGAACCAGAGTAATGCCAGGTTTGGTTATAGCGTCTCCAGTGCCGGCGATGTCAATAGTGATGGTTACGACGACGTTATCGTGGGTGCCCGGAATTACGATAACGGTGAAGGCAACGAAGGTGCCGTCTTTGTCTTCTTAGGCAGCGCTGACGGTATCCAGGGTAGCAGTCCCGCTGACGCCGATGCCACCATCGCCATCAGGGGCAGCAGTGTGGCCGGTGCGGGTGACGTCAATAATAACGGGTACGACGACATCATCGTCGGCGCCAGCAATTACAAGGATGGCGAGACCTCCGAAGGCGGTGCTTTTATCTTCTATGGCAGCGCCGATGGGATTACGGGTACCGGGCCCGCTGACGCCAACGCGGTGATCCAGGCCGACAAATCATTCGCGTATCTGGGCACGACAGTTTCCGGGGCGGGTAACGTGAATGGAGACGATTACGACGATATCATCGTGGGGGCTCCTCAGTATGACACAGCATTCGACAATTCCGGCGCGGCCTTCGTGTTCTATGGTGGTCCGGGGCTCACGGGCACCTTGAGCGCGGCGGCTGCCAATGCCGTCCTGGTACCGAACCAGGCCAGTGCATTTATGGGCACGAGCGTCTCCGGTGCGGGCGACGTGAACAACGACGGGTATGACGACATTATCATCGGAACTCCTGAGTATGACCAGGTGCAGTCAAACGAAGGCGCAGCCATGGTGTTCCTGGGTAGCGCAGCTGGTATTGTCGGCCGAAATCCCACCGATGCCCACGCCGTACTGCAGTC
>CAZQHK010000053.1:0-21554 GCA_964593455.1 uncultured bacterium | reverse complement strand
GAGAGTGTCGACGAAGATGTCGGCATCGTAAATGTCGAGGTTGCCCTCTCGGTCCCCTTAGGTGACTCGGTGTCAGTGGACTACACGGTAATCAGCGCAACCGCCACCGAGACTGTTGACTATAAGGTGCTGGGAACGGGAACTCTGACCATTCCCTCGCTCGCTTCGAGCGGTGTCATCAAGATCATCGTGATAGACGACGATTCCGAGGAGGAGCAGGAAACGGTGGTGCTCGAACTCTCAAACCCGGTAAACGCCACCTTGCTAGAAAACCAGTTCACGTTGACCATAAAGGATAACGATCAACCGGTAAACCATCCTCCTACGATAACCATCACATCTCCCTCCGGCGGGGAGACCTGGTCCGGTGATCAGGACATCACCTGGACGGCCACGGGACCTGATGATGCTGTATATCTCGTCGATTTGTTCCACAGTGAGACCGGCGGCAACACATGGGAGCTTATCGAGTACGCGGAATCTAACGACGGCGGTTTTCTCTGGGACACGTCCACTGTTCGTGACGGAATCGGGCATCGTATACAAATTGTTTTCAGGGACGCGCTTATCATGGAATTGGCAAAAATGGTGTATGCACAAGATGGCGATATTTATGTGATGGACGCAAGCGGTACCAACCAGATTAAACTGACCAGTACCGGTGACAACTCTCAACCGGTTTTTTCACCGGACGGACAGACGATAGTGTTTACCAGCCTTCGTGATGGGCACCGTGAACTGTATGTCATGAACGCCGACGGCACCAGCCAGTCACGTTTGACTACCAGCGATGAGTTGCAACCCTGGGAACCGAGGTTTTCACCTGATGGAAGCCAACTCGTCTTCTCCCGTGAACCGGTTGGTGGCGAGGGACCATTTGACATTTACATCATGGATTTAGACGGAGGCACTATTACCAGACTAACTGAAGCTTCCTCGCCTGATGAGAATAAATCTCAGGCAAGCTTTTCTCCTGATGGCAGCGAAATTCTGTTTGTTGGAGATGACAATCAGATAGCTGTGATGGATATCGATGGGACACATGAAAAGTATGTAGGACTCGAAGGCTCGTACCCATCGTGGTCTCCGGACGGTTCATCGATAGCTTATATCGGGGCGGTACCCTATCTTGATGAAATCCAGATAGAGCGTACCGGCACTGCTCTGTACGTGATGGATATCCATGACGAAATCGCGCGTCGGTTAACAGATCCTTCTCCTAACCCTCCCAGCGATTGGGATTATTATCCGTCCTGGGCTCCTGACGATATAGTTCTTTATTTTGCGAGAGATCAGGGAGCGCGAGGCCAGGGAGGGGACGATGTCTACCGGATTTCCCAATCAGGAAAAAATGAAACGGGCTTATATGGGTTTGCCGATGGTGTTTATCCCCACTTCTGGACATCTCAGAAAATTTGCAAAACTATTGATATTTCTGACAATAATTTCACTATTGAAAACCACCCGGCAAACCAACCTCCTGAAATTACGGTTACGGCGCCGAACGGAGGGGAATCTTGGTTTGGTGACCGGGAGATCACCTGGTCTGCCTCGGATGAAGAGGACGACACGTTAACCATCGATCTCTATTTAAATCATGACGGTGAAGACAGGTGGGAGCTTCTGGCGGCTGATGAAAACGATGACGGCAGCTTTACCTGGAAAACCGCTGATGTTAGAAATGGCGAAACGTACCGGATTATGACGGTCGTCGATGACGGAACAGCTACTTCGTTTGATCTTTCTGACGATGGTTTCGAGATAGACAATGATGTTGCGCCGAACACTCCTCCCACGATAACTCTCACATCTCCCTCCGGTGGCGAGACCTGGTCCGGCGAGCAGGACATCACCTGGACGGCCACCGACGACGACGACGACACACTCACCATTGACATCTACTACAATAGCGACGGTGGCGAAACGTGGAATCTGATCGCGGAAGATGAACCTAATGACGCCAGTTATCCCTGGGACACTACCTCTGTCGATGACGGCAGCCACTACCGGCTAAAGGTCGTGGCGGACGACGGGACGATTGCGGCTCACGATATCTCCGACAGCGATTTTATAATCTACACACCGATTGAAATCCCCCACCTGGTGGGCTGGTGGCCGTTTGATGAAGGAGTGGGAGATACGGCTCTCGATATCTCAGGTCACGGTAACCACGGCACGTTGAAGCAGGAGCCGGAGTGGGTGATCGGCAAGCTAGGTGACGCCCTCGACTTGGACGGAGAAAACGACTACGTGTCGGTAGATCACAGTTCCGACTTCGAGTTCACCAATTTCAGTATAAGGTTTTGGGTTAAACCAAAACTAATGTCTGAAAACATGGTTATGGTGGCCCGGTGGGAGCATAAACCGAATGATGATCAAGAATGGTTGGTGGATGTAACCCCGGTTGGAAAAGTCTCATTTAAGGTCACCAGCACGGGAGATAATGCCGGTTCTTTAGGAGTGCTTTCCCAGGGAGCACTCACTGACGATACCTGGTATCACATAACAGCCGTTTATGACAATTCCGCTGATAACAGGCAAAAAATATACATTGATGGAGTGCTTGACAATGAGGTTCCCGGGGCACCCTCGGTACACCATGGTTCCGGGAAATTGATTATTGGGGTTCATGATCCCGATACTTCGTATCAGCGCTGGTTCAATGGCAGTATCGACAACCTCCGGATATATGATATAGCCCTTTCGGATGAACATGTGCTCGAGCTGTATTTAGAAGACCTGGATTCGCATCCGCCGATAGTGGTGGTCACATCCCCCACCGGCGGTGAGACATGGACCGGGGAACAGCCTATCACCTGGACGGCTACGGACGGAGACGACGACACGCTCACTATCGATCTCTACTTCAGCGTCGACAGCGGTGAAACGTGGACGTTGATCGCTGAAGATGAACCCAATGACGGCAGCTATCCCTGGGATACCGCTTCTGTCGATAATGGCGATGATTATCGGGTAAAGGTCGTGGCGGACGACGGAACAGATACTGCTCACGACATTTCTGACGCCGATTTCACCATCCATAACAACCACGCTCCCCAGGTAACGCTCCATCGTCCTAGAGACGGGGAAGATCTGAAAGGGATGGTCTATATAGCCTGGACCGCCTGGGATGAAGACGACGACACGTTGAGCATCGATCTTTACATAAGTGACAACAGCGGTGAAACCTGGTCCCTGCTCAGCGGTGATGAGGCAAATGACGGTACGTATCTTTGGGATACCGCCACCGTGGATGACAGCAGTTTGTACCGGATCAAGGTGGAAGCAAGCGACGGCCTCGATGATGCCAGCGACATGGCGGAGACCAATTTCACGGTAACCAATATCATTCCGAACCGTCCGCCCGTGGTGATTCTCACTGATCCTGGAGGCGGGGAAACATGGTCGGGTGAACGGGAAATAACCTGGATCGCCACTGACAAGGATGACGATTCGCTTACCGGGGTCGTCTATTACAGTCCGGACAGCGGAAATGAATGGATATATCTTGCCGATTTCACTACCAAAGACACGCATTATCTCTGGGACACTACCGGAATACCTAACGGGGACGATTACCGGGTCAAGGTGACGGTATCCGACGGGGAGGACTCGGCGGACGACAGCTCCGATACGGATTTCACTATCCACAACAACCATCCGCCGGAAATTACCGTTATCACTCCTGATGGCGGCGATACGCTGGACGGGGTTGAGGTCGTGGCCTGGACGGCCGACGACGAGGACGGCGATACGCTGACGGTTGACATCCTGTACAGCCGCGACAGCGGGACCACCTGGCGGCACCTGGCGGAAAACGAACCTGATGACGGGGTGTTCCTCTGGGACACGATCACCGTGGTTGACGGGCACCGGTTCAGGGTAAAGGTGATCGTCGATGACGGTCTCGTGACCGCTTCTGACACTTCCAACGGTGATTATGCCATTAAAAACAGCGTGGAAGATTATCCGCCTCATCCTCCTGAACGGCTTACTGCCCGGGCTGGGAACAGTATCGTTAAACTTGAATGGATGGACTCTCACGAGCCCGACTTTTCCACCTACTCGGTTTACCGGACGACCGGTATCGATCCGCAGACGCTCGCTCTTTTGGCGGCGGATCTGACCGAGAGCCGTTATCATGACGAGGCCGTTACCAACGGAGAGATGTATCACTATGCCGTAACCGCCACCGATCGTGGTAGTAACGAAAGTGTATACTCCAATCCCGTGTCCGTCACTCCGAAAGGCAATCCGCCGACTGCTTCCCTGAGCGCCGACTTGAATTCGGGTCCGGCTCCGCTGATTGTTATTTTCGATGTCGGCGGCACCGATGAAGGCACCATCGTCCGGTACGATCTCGATTTCGGGGACGGTCGGAAATGGTCGTCGGCTATGGCTTCCCAGGTCGTTCACCGGTATATGGAGGCCGGTACCTACACCGCCGGCCTGGTGGTGATCGATGACGACCATCTGGCCAGCGAACCCGCGCAAACCGAAATACACGTCACGGCTGTTCAGACCGCTCCGGCCGCGCTGCTGGTGGCCGATCCGCTTGAAGGAGCCGCTCCGCTGGCGGTTAACTTCCTCTTTGGCGGGGTAGACAGCAACGGCACGATCGTACGCTACGAGCTTGATTTTGATGGCGACGGCGTCTACGATTATTCGTCTATGGACCAGGGAACCGTCCGGCATATCTACGGCCGGCCCGGTGAGTATGCCGCCGGTTTGAAGATTTCCGATAACGATGGGCTGGCCGGCACCGTTTCCCAGATCATCGCGGTGGGTGATCCGGGGGTTTCCATCGATGTGGAGGTGACCTGTGACGGCGATCAGGCAGTGTCGGGTACGGTCCCGCTCACGGTGAGTCTTTCGGGCAGTGCCGAGGGGGGAACACTGGAAGATGACGACACCTATTTCCTCTATCTCTGGGATTTTGACGGGGACGGGAATTTCGACTGGTCCTCTTCCACTTCTCCGGATATCGACCATACCTACACCCGGCCCGGATTTTACACGCCGACCCTGCGGGTACTCGACAGCACGTTCCTGTGGGGGACCGGTTCCGGTACCGTGACGGTGGAAGGGGTATCTGAAACGCTCAGGGTGTGGATCAGTGTGCCCAAACACGGGCACAAGGTCTGGGGCTCACAAGTGACGCTGCGCTCCAACACCGCTCCCGGCCACCTGACCGCTTCGGTGCAGTTCCAGTACAAGCGGTCTCTGGGAACCACCGTTGACGACTGGCTCGAGCTTGGGGATCTCATCACCCCGCCGCCGTACTCCTTTACCGACACCTGGGACGTGACCGGTCTCGAGGACGGGGAAATGTACGATTTGCGGGCACTCGCTATGGATATCAATGACAACGAAATCGTGTCGGAGGTGGTATCCGTCCTGGTGACATCCCTGGGGGCCGATGTGGTGGACGGACACGACGCCGCCGGCCGGCGGCAGAAACGGCAAACGGTCAGCTTTCAGGAAACGGTGGAGGTGGAAGTGGATGACGGTACCGGTATAACCATCCCCTACGGGGCGGTCGGAGAAGAAACCGCCGCCACCATCACCGTGTATGAGGATAACCCGCACGCCGATACCGGCGCCGAGGGCGAGCTCATGAATTTCCGGGAAGTCACCCTGGAAGGCGATCCGACGTTAACCAAACCGGTGACGATTACGCTTCCTTACGATGAAACGGGTGGCCAGGTGGCCGGTACCACCGGTTCGGAAAGCGAGCTTTTTCCCTGCTACTGGGACGGCGATCAGTGGGTGAAGATTACGGATTACGAGGTGGATTTGACCAACAACCTGGTAGCCTGCACCGTGGGTCATCTCACCCTGTTCGCCCTTCAGGGCGGCGAAGCGGAACCGGCCGCTGAAGATCCCGTCGCCGGTTCAGGGGGAACAACCACCGGTAGTGAGCTCCACGGCAGCGGCTGTTTTATCGCCACCGCCGCCTACGGCTCACGCCTGGCGGGAGAGGTGAAACTCCTCAGCCGTTTCCGCGACAGCTGCCTGCTGCCCACCGCCGCGGGCCGTGGCCTGGTAGCTCTCTACTACGCCCTATCGCCCCCACTGGCAAACGTAATAGCGCGGGACGAACACCTCCGGGCCACAGCCAGAACAACCCTTAAACCACTTATCAGGGCAGTAGAACTTATGACGAAATAGTCATCCGCTTTTCTTCCCACACTCCTCTTACACCGCTTATTCGAATGGTGTCAGCAGGTCTAGTTATCCGTCAGTCCTTGGGTTTAAACCACCCTTGCGTCCGCAGACAGATCTTTACCAGCATCAACATCACCGGCACCTCGATGAGCACGCCCACCACTGTGGCCAGGGCCGCTCCGGAAGAAAGCCCGAAGAGCATGGTGGAGGTGGCGATGGCTACCTCGAAATGGTTGGAGGCGCCGATCATAGCCGAAGGCGCGGCGTCCTGGTAGGTGAGTTTCAACGGTTTCGCCAAAATGTACGTTAACCAGAAGATCAGGTTGGTCTGGATGAAAAGCGGGATGGCTATCCACAGGATGGTCAGCGGGTTGGCCAGGATGACTTCACCTTTGAACGAGAAGAGGAGCACCAGGGTCAGCAGCAGGGCGATAATGGTGATCGGGGTCAAGATGTGCAGGAATTTCTCCTTGAACCAGGTTTCGCCTTTAGCGGAAATAATCCATTTACGGGTGATAAAACCGGCCACCAGCGGTAGGGCCACGTAGATTCCGATAGACAGGAGCAGCGCCTGCCAGGGTACCGGCAGGCGGCCCACGCCGAGCAGGAAGCCCCCGAGCGGCCCGAAAAGCAGCAGCATGGTCAGCGAGTTGATGGCCACCATGACCAGTGTGTGACCGTCGTTTCCCCGGGCCAGGAATCCCCATACCAGGACCATGGCGGTGCAGGGTGCGATACCGAGCAGAATACATCCTGCCAGGTAACTTCGCCACAGCGGCACCTGGAGCATCTTTACCCCCTCCACGAGCACCACGATTCCCTCCCCGTGCTCGGCGCCAACCGGCAGGTCGAGACCGAAAGGCAGTTTCACCAGATCCACCGCGTCGGCACCGATATAGTTTTTGAAAACAATCCCTAAAAACAGAAAGGAAATGGCGTACATGGTGAAGGGTTTTATCGCCCAGTTGGCGAACAGGGTGAGCCCCACGGGTTTCAGGCTCTTGCCGGCTTTCACTACCTCGGTGAAATCGATCTTGACCATAATCGGGTACATCATGAAAAAGAGGCACACGGCGATCGGGATTGACACCACCGGGGCGTCGCCCACATAGATAGCCAGTCCGTCCAGATAAGTAGCCACTTTCGGCGCCACTTTTCCAAGCAGTATCCCGCCCACGATGCACAGCGCCACCCAGACGGTCAGGTAGCGTTCGAAAAAGCTCAATCCCTTGGTCTTTTTCGTTACACAGGCTTTGTCTTCCACGTAATATCGTCCTTCCTCGGTTATAACTCCCCGTTGCGTAGATTCAAAAATCAGTCGGGTGATCTGCCTGCCGTCCGTTTGAGCACCGTGTCGACGCAGGACAGAAAATCTAGTACACAGGGGCACCGCAAAGAATAAAGAACGTTGGCTCCCCGTTTTTCGTCCTGAACGAGACCGGCGTTTTTCAGCACCGTAAGATGTTTGCAGTTTTGACCTTATCGGACGTTGCTGGAAATCAGGTTAACCCCAACAGGCGGAATATCTCTTCCCTGAACACTTCGCTGACGACACCGTCGATGTCCCGGTCGGCGACCACCACTACTTTTTGGTAGTCTCGCAGGCTCTCCAGGCTGGTTATTATCGCATGGTAAATCCGTTCCCAGGAGACTTTCGCTTTCTTCTGCTCTGTGGCATGTGTTTCTTTTTGCCGTATCAGCTCATCGATAAAGGCTTGTTGGAATTCTTCTCCGAATTCTATTCCCCGCTTCAGGATACCTCCGGCTGCGCCGGGATGGCCGCCGCCGGTGGCGAAAAAAGTCCCCCGCAGGTTTCTGACGAGTCCGTTTGCGTCGATTTCCGGCCGGTTGTTGTTTCGTATGCTGACCACGGAACAGCGGCCATTGTTAATGTTTACGGCCACGATCCAATCTTTGAAGAAGTCTCCAAGAAGATTGATGAGCAAGGTGGCGGATTCAACCCTCTCCCGGGGTTTGCAGAAGATGGCGCCGTGATCGAAACGATGCCGGTACTCGCTGTCATCAAGCAGCCTGAAGGTGATGCTGGCGCGCTCATAGAAATCTTTGCTCCAGGCATTGATAGCGGGGTGCTTTTCCGGTTCGAAGAGCCACTTGAAATTGAAATCATGGTCCAGCAGTACGGTTTTCAGGGCTCGGGGATCATGGCCTCCCCTGGACGTGGCCGGGGCCAGGAGAAAGTTTGACGCCAGGCCGATTTCCGACAAAGCTATATCGCTTTTATGCAATTGGTCTTTACTTCCTATGACGCTGGAGAATTTCCTGATGATGATGTTCAATCGGTTCGAAAATCCGTTGAAGGAAACCAGGTAATCGTCGTACACTTCCCGGAGCGCTCCGGAGATCTCCTTCGAGCCTACGCGATGGTCGGATACGGCGGCAATCACCGCCAGGTCCCGGTAATGGCGGTATAAAACGGGGTGGTCTTCCCGCAAATTTTTTTCGTGACGCTGTTTATAAAGATAAAGTAGAGTTCCCCAGAGTATCTCCGCCTGGCATTTTTCATCCATTCCGAATTGGGCGGTGGGATTGATAAAATCAATGGAAGGATGTTCGAAAACACCCGTTTGGGGATGATGATCCAGAATGACGACTTTCTTGAGGTCCCGGTCAGACAGACCCGGATCAATCATGTCTGCCAATCCGTCATACAACATCCAGCAATCGAGTCCTACCAGGGCGTCATTGAAACTCCGGTAACGTTCGATATCATCCAGCTTCGGTTCTGATCGCCTGATCTCGGTGTACACTTCTAACATGGTTGCTTATCCGTTCTCTCTGGATGTTTCATAAACCTTATCACTGAGCTTTTCAGTTTAACACGGCTTTTCGAAACAGCAACGGTAAATTCGTAAATTTCCAAGCTGACCTTCATGGTCTTTCCGTCGGGTGTAATCAAATCGTATTCGATCTTTGTGCTAAGTTTCGTATCACCCGGGAAATAGAACTGGCCATCGAGATAATGTACTTCTGAAAGTACTTTACCCCGGTCTGATTCCAGAAAATCCCGCGCCGCGATGATGTAACCCTCTCGAATGGTCAGACATTCTTTTCCGTCTATGCACAGCCTGCCCCCGTACAGACTCTCTTTCAATAATTCCTTGCCGAAAATAGTCTCCTCCGAATTGATCAGCATGAGTAATTACACCTCATTAGTTATAACGATTGAAAAGCCAATAATTATTCAAGAAGGAGAAATAACATTTAAATAAATTTACTATCAATGTATAAGCTATTTAAGCTATTATTATAAGTATATTTCAATGATCATTAACACAGGAACAAAATAACCGTGCTTTACGTTATCTACATAAGGCGGTATGTATGAATAACAAAGGAGGTGATGATTATGACAGAGGAAAAAGTCAAGGTAGCACCGTGTGTCTGTTCATACGTCGATGATACGTATGAAAACATAAACCTGGAGATTGCCATCCCCGGGGTTCCGAAAGAGAACATCGACCTGAAAATGCGGGAAGACAGCTTCTCGCTTAGAGCCCCAAAGGTTGATGTAGAGTTCGTCACCGCTCTGACCTTTTGCTGCCCGGTGGACCCACATAATGTAGAGGCCAAGTACGAGAACGGTCTCCTGAAGATCAAGGCCCCGTTCAAGGACATCAAGGAGGATTCAGTCGAGATTGAAGTAACTTGAATGTTTGGCAATTCGAGAGAGGCTTACCCACCTCTCCTTAACTGACCACATTCCGTGTCCGGAGGGTTCTAGCCGGGAAAATCCCCCTCCCATTACTCCTCCGGGCGCGGTCTTATTGTCATAACTCGAAAAAGGCCAACAGATGGTATGCTCTTCGCTCTGTTTTCACGGGCTTGACCAACGAGAGGCGATGAACGAATTTTGGGAAACGAAAAAGAATGGATGGTTGTGGAGCCTTCAGCGGGTCCGTGATCGTTCAATATAGTGAGAGACTGGGAACAACAGGAAATGAGGTGAAACAATGAGAGAGACCGACAACGAAAAACAAGGAATCGATGTCTTCAAAGGTGACAAAGAGTGTAAAACCTTCGCCAAACAGATCCGTTACAGCCAGGATGACCCGGTTGATCCGAATGTCATCTGCGACGAGAACGCCGCCGAGGGTGGAATAGGCTGTGACACCGGCATCGGCCCCGATTGACCGGTACGACAATTTGCCTGAAGGGGAAAGGGAGGCAGAGCGTGGGTTAACTCCATTGACACTCATCATAACTACTTCAATGTCAGTGTCCCCTAGAAAATATGTATCAGCCTGTCAACCGCGCCGTGAGCCGCTTCCATTACTATTTCGGATAAGGTGGGATGGGGGTGTACGGCTTTTGCCAGGTCGAAGACCGTCCCCTCCAGTTCCAGTGTCACCACCGCTTCGGCGATCATGTCGGTGGCATGAGAAGCAATGATGTGTACCCCTAGAATTTCGCCGTACTGTTTCTCGGCGATGATTTTCACGAATCCCATACTTTCTCCTTCCGCCAGCGCTTTTCCGTTGGCGCTGAGAGGAAAACGACTGACCAGAAGGTCGTATCCTCGACCTACAGCCTCCTCTTCCGTCAGTCCCACCACACCCACTTCGGGAAAACTGTAAATGCAGGAAGGCACGCGGCTGTAATTGATTTCCGCATTTTTCCCCAGGATGTTTTCCACCGCGGCGATTCCTTCCACGGAGGCGACGTGGGCCAGCATGTATTTCCCGTTGAGATCGCCGATGGCATAGACACCCGGCACGTTGGTGCGAAGGTGACTGTCTGTCTCCACGGATCCGTTGACAGTTTTGAGGTTCAGGGCTTCCAATCCCTCCAGGTTGGGGAGCCGCCCCAGGGCGACCAGGATGTAGTCCCCGGTCTCCGTCCGCTCTCCTTCCGGGGTGCGAAGCACAACCCGATTGCCGGTGATGGAAAGGATATCCGTACCGACATGCAGTTGCACGCCTTGTTGCATCAAGTGGTTCTGCATGGTCCGGCGCAACTCCGCGTCCAGGCCGCGCAGGATTTCGGGCGACCGCTGGACCATGGCTACCTCGGTTCCCAGACCGTTGAAAAGGGTGGCGAACTCCACCGCTATCACGCCACCACCCAGGATTACGATCTTTCCGGGGCGCTGCGGCAGCGCGATGGCACCGGCGCTGTCGATGGCGATTCCCTGCCGCTGGGCTGCCGCCAGCCCTGGTATATCGGGAAACACAGAGGATGAGCCGGTGGCCGCGATCAGGTTCTCGCACTGCACGACGGTGTCTCCGCTTTTCACCATATGGGAGTCGATGGCTTCTGCAAATCCTTCGTAGACAGCCACACCGTTACGCTCCAGCAGTTGCCGGATTCCACCCACCAGCCGGCCGACGACCGCGGCCTTCCTTTGCATCAGCCGGGACCAGTCTATGGCCACGTCTCCGGGGTTCAGGGCAATGCCGTACCGGGCGGCGTCCTGTATGTCCGAGTACAGCTTGGCGGTCCTGAGCAGGGTCTTGGTGGGAATACATCCGTAATTCAGGCACACGCCGCCGATTGCATCCGCCTCGAAAAGGGCCGTCCGGATTCCTGACTGGGCTGCTTTTATAGCCGCCACATAGCCTCCGGGTCCGCCGCCGATGATAACAAGGTCATAGTGTTCCATGACGCCTCCTATTTCATCACCAGCCACAGGGGCTGTGAGAGCAGTTTTTTCAGTTCATTCATGAATCGCCCGGCGTCCCCGCCGTCGACTATCCGGTGATCGAAACACAGGGTCAGGGTCACCATGTCCCGCACCACGACTCCGTTTTCCGCCACCACCGGTTTTTTCGCGATGGACCCGACCCCTAATATGGCTGCTTCCGGCGGTTTGATGATCGGCAGGCCGTACAGGGAACCGGAGGCTCCGTAATTGGTAATGCTAAAGGTGCCATCCCGCAGGTCTTCGATCTTCACGGTGTGATCTCGGCAGCTTTCGGCCAGTCGTTCCGTCTCAGCGGCCAGTTCCAGTATGCTTTTGGCATCCGCCTGGTGCACCACCGGCACGATGAGCCCTTTTGGGGTATCTACCGCGATACCGATGTTCACCGCTTTTTTCAGCACGATGTTCTCGCCGTTTTCGTCGAGGGATGCGTTCAGCCGGGGATGCGCTTTCAGGGCTCTGGCCACGGCTTTCAAAATAAAGGCCATGAAAGTCAGGTGCACGCCTTCGGCCCGGGCCAGGGGTTTCATCTGTTCCCGCAACCGCACCAGTCCGGACACGTCCACTTCGTCCATGGCGGCCGCGTGGGGAATAGTAGTTTTCGAAAGTACCATGTTGCGGGCAATGGTCTTGCGCAGCATGGTCATGGGAATGGTTTCGTCCTCTTTCCGAACCGTTTCCGCCACCGGTACCTTTTGCCGCCCGGCCGCCCGGCGGATGTCTTCTTTCATGATCCGTCCGGCGGGACCGGTGCCCTGGATGGTGGTGATATCCACGTTCGAGTCTTTTGCCAGTTTCCGGGCCACGGGAGTCGCACGTACTTTTCGCGGCGGTCCGGTCTCCGGTATCGGGGCTGGCCCTCCTTCCTCGCTGGGAGCGATCACTTCTGAAGAAATCTCTAATTTCCCGACGACACTGGTACTGCCCTGTTCCGTGACGGTCTCGGTACGTTTGTCTTCCGCCTGCTGCTCGGCGTTGTCGTCGATGATCAGGACGGTCTGGCCGACTTTCACGGTTTCACCGACCCGAGCGTCAAGGGATGTGACCGTGCCATCCGTCGGGGAAGGAATCTCTGCGGTGACTTTGTCCGTCTCAATCAGAAACAGTGTCTGTCCTTCCTTGACCTCATCGCCTTCCTGGACGGCCCACTTTCGCAGGACGCCTTCGTGAATGCCTTCGCCGATATCTGCAAACTTGATTTTTCTCATCATCTTGCCTCCTCAGAATGTCAAGACAGACCTGAGCTGGTGTGTGATATACGCGCTGTCCGGCTGGTAAAAATGCTCTCCCCGGGGAAGCGGTACGATGACATCCGGTGCGGTGATCCTCAGCATCGGCGCCTCAAGAGACAGGAACGCGTCTTCATTGACCGCCGCCATCAACTCGGCCCCCGCGCCAAACGAGCGGACCGCTTCATGCACCACGGCTAAACGCCCGGTTTTCCGCACGGAGGTTATCATCGTCTCGCGATCGTAGGGCGCAATGGTTCGCAGGTCGATCAGCTCAATACTGTAGCCTTCTTTTTCCAGCTCCGTGACGGCGTTCTGGACGTCCCTGAGTATGGCGCCGTAGGTAACCACGGTCAATTGCGTACCCGATTGCACGATCCGGGCCTTCCCGATGGGAAGCGTATACGCTTCTTCCGGTACCTCCTGTTTGAAAGCCCGGTAGATCCGTTTGGGCTCGAAGAAAATCACCGGGTCAGGATCCCGGATGGCAGCAATCAACAGGCCTTTGGCATCATAGGGAGTAGAAGGTATCACCACTTTAAGCCCGGGAATATGAGCCATCAGCACTTCCGGCGATTCTGAATGGTGTTCCAGTGCCCGTACACCGCCGCCATACGGCATGCGGATCACCAGGGGGACGGTGTATTTGCCCCGGGTGCGGTTGCGCATCCTCGACACATGGGAATAAATCTGGTTCATGGCCGGAAAGAGAAACCCTTCAAACTGGATCTCCGCCACCGGTTTAAGGCCGTTGATGGCCATGCCTACGGCGCTGCCCACTATGGCCGATTCGGCCAGGACGCTGTCAAAACAACGGTTCTGGCCGTATTTCTTCTGGAGCCCCGAAGTAGCGCGGAACACGCCGCCTTCGAATCCGGAATCTTCACCGTACACGATCACCGTGTCGTCCAGTGCCATTTCATTGTCCATGGCACTGTTTACCGCCTCCACGAGATTCATCAGCATGTTTTACGCCTCCTCTCCGAAGTAGGCCTGGCGCGCTTCGTACTGACGCCGCAGATTGTCCGGCATGTTTTCATAAGTGTAGCGGAAAATATCCAGCAATTTGACCGGCTCTGATTTCTCCACCTGTTCGAAGGTAGTTTTTACCTGGGCTTCGTATGTTTCCTTCTCAGCGCGGTCTTGTTCATCACTCCACAGGCCTTCTCCGATAAGCCATTTTCGGAACCGGTCGATGGGATCTTTCGCTTTCCATTCGTCCACTTCTTCCTGACTCCGGTAGATGGTAGGGTCGTCGGAGGTGGTGTGCGCACCCATGCGGTACGTGAACAGTTCCACCAGGAAGGGACCGCCGCCGCCGCGGGCCCGTTCCACGGCTTCTCTGACCGCCGCGTAGACGGCGAATACGTCATTGCCGTCCACCAGGATGCCCGGCATTCCGTACGCCACCGATTTTAACGCCAGATTGGCAGCCCGGGTCTGCGCGTGCCGCGGCATGGAGATAGCGTACTGGTTATTCTGTATCAAGAAGACAACCGGTACCTGCAGAACCGCGGCATTATTCAGAGCTTCATGAAAATCGCCCTGTGAGGTTCCCCCGTCACCTACAAATCCCAGCACGATATCGTCGAGTCCCCGGTAACGAGCCGCGTACGCCAGCCCCACGGCGTGCTGCAGTTGCGAGGCAATGGGTACGCTGATCGGCAGGATCCGGATCTCCTCCGGCAGGTGCATGCCTTCTTCATTGCCGTACCAGTAGAAAAAGAATTTTTCCAGCGGTGTGCCGCGGTACAGCCAGCACCCCAGTTCCCGGAATGATACGGCAATCCAGTCGGTCTGAAGCGTCGCCGCCACGGACCCGGTCTGGGCCGCCTCCTGACCCAGGTTGGGCGCATAGGTCAGCATCCGGCCCTGCCTCTGATACTGCAGGATCTTATGATCGATGACTCTCGAATGAACCATGGTCCGGTAGATCTTCAGTAGCGAGTCCCGGTTCAGGCCCGGTTTAAGATCGGGCTTGACCAGGACACCTTCGGGGTCCATGATCTGTAACATCTCATTTTTCAACGGATCAAACTGATCGAATAACATGATAGACCTCCTTTGCTTCGATGCATCAATTCTTGTATCCGGCGCGACCTGTATCACCGGAGACGAGGCGTCCTCTTTCAATGCCCAAAACCCATTCCGGCACACCGGGAACCGCTAATTCGAAGGCCGGTGTCTGGCCGAAAATCCATTCCCAATCAGCAAACCGTGAAGCTTCAGTCGCCAGTTCGTCTTCCGCCGGCAATTCAGTGGGATGGAAAGATGACAGCCTGCCCCAAGCCCGTTCGAATCCGGCGGTGATCGAACTGACCCATACCCGGATATCAGCCATTCCGGTGACCTCGCCGATATTGGCCACCGATGAAGGTACTGAAGCAACACCGTGGCTTTTTGAAATTTCCAGCGCGGGACCCAGCAGTTGCTGCATCTGCGCTAGATCGGTATGGACCAGCAATGTGCCGTGATGGATGGCAAAATCGCGGTGCAGTTGAAAGGCGCTTCCCGATATTTTGCGGTTATCCAGGAAAAGATCTCGCCGGGGACCTCTTGCGGCGGTGATGCCTCCGGCTCGGAGCACTCTGATGAATATGCCGAGGTTTGCTTCGATGTCCAGGGTGTTTCGCTCCGTGATTACCGAATAATTCAGGTTGCCCGTATCGTGATACACTGTACCTCCTCCGGACATTCGTCTGGCCGGAAGGACACCGGACCGATCTAACCGTTCCAGGTGACACTCCGCCCACGGGTTCTGGAATCGCCCGAAGACCACCGCCGGGTCACTGACCCAGAACAATAGTACCCTTTCCCCCGGAGCCGTCCGCTTAGCCAGTACCTGTTCCAGCGCCAGGTTCATGTATATGTTCCGATACGGTGAAAATAACCATTTATTTTGCATCATACCACCTCGGTATTCTACAGAGATACCTATTTTGTCCAGGAGCCCACGCTCGAAATGGATAAGAAATATCAGGTCGAGCAACCTCTGGCAATCTGGCGGGCTGCCTGAGCCATGCCTCAAATACTTGTTGTGTGAGCAGACATTATTTACCTCCTTAATAATATAACTGTATTTATTAGATTTTGTTCCCCTAACCGAACATTATTTCAAGCAGCGATCCTCACAGGTGGTGGGGCGACTGTCGGGGATATCTTGGCTCAGTCGGTTTCCGTGTTCTGATAACATCTAACCCGGATATTTCACAAGCTTGCCTGCTGTGGCCGCGGATTCGCACGCATCTACTGCGTTGTGCTCGGTCGCCTGTCCTCGACGTATCGCAGAGGATACGCTTGCGGAAGGCTTTGTCGCGCGCCTTGTAGCTACGCACGACTTCACGGTCTCGCGACGGCAGCTCATGAAATATGCGGGCTAAGAAGATGCTGATTACAATTGAACTGGTGCGAGAGTTGATTTTTATCTATACCGTGTTTATAGTGTTACAATATGTCATCTCATATGACAATCGCGCGTACGTCGCAGCCAGGCTTCCAAGGAATCCAGGAAGTATAAGATATAATTTGATCACAGAATGTGAAAGGATGTGTCATTTTGATAACAGAATGGTTTATAGGGCTTAATCATGTTTATCAGGCTTTGATAGCAACATTATTTACCTGGTTTGTAACAGCATTGGGCGCCGGCCTGGTCTTCTTTTTTAAAACCATTAACAGGAAATTGTTGGATGGTATGCTTGGTTTCGCTGCCGGGATAATGATTGCCGCGAGTTTCTGGTCTCTTTTAGCGCCGGCTATTGAAATGGCGGAAGGATCAAGTCTTCCCAAGTGGGTTCCCGCAACATCAGGCTTTCTGTTGGGAGGAGTATTTCTTTGGATTACAGATAAGCTTTTGCCACATCTCCATCTCGGGTTTCCGACGGAAGAAGCTGAAGGAATTAAAACGAGTTGGCAAAGAAGCGTTCTCTTATGTCTTGCCATAACGTTGCACAACATACCGGAAGGGCTGGCTGTGGGTGTTGCATTCGGCGCCCTTGCCTACAATTTGCCATCAGCAACATTAGCCGGGGCAGTAACCCTTGCTCTTGGCATAGGAATCCAGAACTTTCCTGAAGGCACCGCCGTTTCTGTCCCTCTGCGCCGGGAAGGAATGTCCCGTCTTAGAAGTTTCTGGTATGGTCAATTATCTGGTGTTGTTGAGCCGATTGCAGGAGTCATAGGTGCGGCTGCTGTCATTTTTATGCGGCCCATCCTGCCGTATGCTTTGGCCTTTGCCGCGGGTGCCATGATTTACGTGGTGGTGGAAGAAGTCATCCCGGAATCGCAGCTAAAAAAGAATACGGATGTTGCCACAGTAGGAGCTATGTTAGGGTTTGCTTTAATGATGACATTGGATGTTGCCCTTGGCTAAATTGTGTCATTAAACGAGTGTAAGCCTCTAGCTTCCAGCAAACGCTTATGTATACATGGTGCCCCGCACAGAAAGCCTTTGCTCCCGCTCTTGCTTTGGCCTGGAGTAGTGGATACCATGATCATCGGGATGCAGGTCGGCGGAACATCTGCTACCTTTTCCGGGTTAATGGGTACGAGGGGATATGATACTAGTGGACGAACTCTATCGCCTTCCGGCAACAACGATCCGGGGTGAAACCACCAATCTGTCCGCTTACGAAGGAAGCGTCATACTGGTGGTTAACACCGCCAGTAAGTGCGGTTTCACGAACCAGTACGAAGGGCTGGAAACGCTGTACAGAAAGTACGGAGACAGTGGTTTCGTTGTGCTCGGATTTCCGTGCAATCAATTCATGCATCAGGAGCCCGGCGACGAAATGACGATTCAGCGGTTTTGTGAACTGAACTTCGGTGTTACCTTTCCGCTGTTCGCCAAGATCGACGTGAACGGGGACAGCACCCATCCTCTCTACCGGGAGCTGAAACGCAGGGCGCCCGGTGTCCTGGGTACCGGATCGGTCAAATGGAACTTCACCAAGTTCCTGGTGGGGCACCGGGCATCCGTTGTCAAGCGGTTCTCACCGTCTACACCGCCCGCAGCCCTGGAATCGGAAATCGAATCGCTCTTGGAGGAAGCCTGAGCTCTTGCCGCCAGACCAGACTCCCCCCAGTTTACGCTCTTTTGATGTCGCCCGCCTCGGTCACGGCGGCCACCTGAATGGTTCCAGCCGGCTTCATTCCCCACCGCGTCGCTCTCCCGCTCAGAACACGGGGACCTTGCTTACCGTCCTGTCACGTTTTACTTCGTTATGTCACGTATAGCCCCGTTGTAACAGGGTTTGTGTAGATCTATCTTACCATCCTGTCGCGTCCTGTACCGGGTAGCCACGTTACTTTGGTTTGCAAATGGTTTGCAGTTTATGGAGTCCATGGTCCAGCGGCTGACCATGTATTCTCGAATAATATTTTAGTGGAAGCCGACCGGAGTGGCGGCCAAAGAAACGACGAAAGACCGCGGATTATTTCAGTCAGTGATGGTACCTGTTCGGTGGCTCGGATTCGCATCACAAAAGCGTTCCACTGCGTTATTTTGTCTTTATTTGTGTAGAAGGTTTCACTCAGAGCTACCGGAGTTTTACGCCGTTCAAAGGTTGCTCTAATTGCTTTTACCAGGACTGGTCCTTCGAATGAAAGACGGACGCTCATAGTCCACAGATCGTAAAAATCCTTCATCCGGCTGTTGAGCATTCCCAGCGAGACCATTGCCTCCAGCTTTTCGGCGATGGTTGTTTCAGGTGGATACGCTCTGATGTGCGGAGCAGGAAAATCGAGCAGAGCAGGGATGGTAATTTCTCTTGCTTCAGGGGTAATCGCGTCACCGTACCCGATGTCAACCCGCACCATGGTCCGGGCCTGTCCCAGACGTGCGGTAATCGTTATTCTTTGCCCTCCATAGAGTTGCTCTTCGCGAATATCCGTGACTTCGACACTTCCAGGATCGAAGGTAACTCCATCGTCCGGAACTGCAACCCGGCAAATTTCCCGGAACACAGCTGTAAGGCGTTCTGTCGAAAAATCACCGTATCCGGAGAGATCGATATCCCGGGTTGGACGGTATGGTTGGTCCAACCAGGCTGAAAACAGCAGGGCGCCTTTGAGAATGAATCGATCCCGGTAGTTTGACGCTGTCAGACGATAGAGAAAACGCTCCAGGCAGTATTTCGTCAGGACGAAGTTGAAATCTTCGCCCAGGTTCCGGCTTACATTCAACAGGCGTTGTTTGACGGAAGCTGCGATATTGACAGGTTTTTTTGTGCTCATACCATGGACTCCAGATACGGTTTCATGACGTTCGTCATCCGGCAAAGCTCTGCGAACTCCCAGAGATCGTTCAGCGAACAGAGTTTCTTACGCATACAATCCCGCAGGGCTTCTATGGCGATATCCAGTCCTATTTTGTTGCGATATTTGAAGCAGTCTACTACTGTTTTCGCGGCTGAATATACGTCTATGTGAACTCCTTCGATGTCGTGCGTTTCGACACCGCCTGTAAAAGCGTGTCCTGAAAAACGTACGAACCGAATGACCGGTCGGTCTACTTTTGGCTGCCATGCGGTCTGTTCGATTGCCATCCATATCTCAAAGGGCATTTGCGAGGTAAGTCCGTGAAAACGGAGCGCCGAAAGCAGGCAAATGACTCCATCCTGAACGCGTTTTGCCGCCTGTGCCAGGGAATGATATTCCGTGACCTCGGCGTCCGGCAGCGTGTAGAGACCACGTCCGACGCGATGAAGAAGTCCTTGTTTGCAGAGACGGCTCAGGTACTCCCGGGGAATTCCGATAGCGTTGAGTTCTCGCGGTCTGAGGACACCGTTTTGCGCAACAAGTTTAAGAATACTCTGTGTTTTTGATGGTTTCTTCATAGTAAAAGACTATCACAAAGCCTATACATATGTCAATAAGTATATAGGAAAAGTAACGAAAAAATCAGAACACGGGGACCTTGCTTACCATCCTGTTATGTCTTACTTCGTTCTGTCACGTTTAGCCACCCTGTGACTGAGTTTCCGGCAATCTAACTTTCCATCCTGTATCGTCCTGTACCAGGCAGTCACGTTGCTTTGGTTTGCAGAATGTTTGCAAATAGGGTTGACATCCTTTCGTTTGTCTAGTAAATTAGACATGAGTCTAAAATAATAAGCCGGAGTCTTGAATGATAAACCAGATTTTGTTCAGAACGAATGTGCAAAAGATACTGCAGTTCCTTCTTTCTCATGCCAATGAGGAGTTTTATGACCGGGAAATATCCAGGCTTACGGGAGTGAGTAAGGCCGGCACCAATTTCGCTCTGAGAGATTTGTCGGAAGCCGGCGTGGTTACAAAGGAAAAGAGGGGCCGGATGTGTTTCTACCGGCTTGATGCCGGCGATGTTCTCATTAAACAATTGAAAATTGTGCAGAATATCGTGTCGCTCGAAAAACTGGTCAGAGAGCTTAAGCCTCTTTCCCTAAAAATAACTCTCTACGGCAGTGCGTCCAAGGGAGATAATACGGAGGAAAGTGATGTCGATCTGTTTATCTTGACCAGGGAACCGGAGCATGTCAAGAAAATCCTGTTTGGTAGCAATCTTCGTGAGAAAATACAGTATGTTGTCAACACACCACAGGAATTCGCCCGGTCAAAAAAGGAGAGTCCGGTTTTTCACCAGGAGATACGTGATGGTCTGACGTTATGGAAGCAAACATGAGAAGTGAATTCAAGAAGGCTCTGGACAAAAAGAGGATACTGCGTTTCTCTCGCGCGAAAGAACTGGTCGGCAAGGAGCTTCAAGCAGCTCATGACGATCTCGCTGAGGCCGAGGATAGGTTTCGCAACGAACGCTACAAGTACGCGACCGTGACGGCGTATTATTCGATGTTTCACACCGCCAGGGCGCTTCTTTACTCGGAAGGGTTCCGGGAGAAAAGCCACTACTGGCTGGTAGTAGCCCTGCAGGCTCTTTTCGTGGACAAGGGGCTGCTAGATGAATCGCTTGCTGAGAGCTTCCATGATGCCATGGTGTTGCGTGAAGATGCTGACTATCACGGAAACTTTTCAAAAGAAGGCGCAGAAATGACACTTGCCTCTGCCCGGGCATTTCTGGAAAAAGCCAGGTTAATACTCACATAAAACACCGGGCGCTGACGTACCATCCTGTACCATTCTGTCACTTCTAATACCATCCCGTCACGTCCTGTGCCAGGCAGTCACGTTGCTTTGGTTTGCAAATGGTTTGCAGTTCCTTGAAACCATGTCTGATGAATACGGTCTGAACATGATAATGTCGCTATTGGCTATACTTGGCTGGTGGCAGAAGTTCCTGAGAATAATATTCACGTTCTTATAAACACGAAAGAATACCACTCATATCGACTCGTTCAGTCCATCAATGGCAAATAAACACACATCCTGAGTAATACCTGGCATATAGTTTGCTAAATTACTCAATAATTACTTTCAAAACGAGCTGAAGCGTGTGTTTTCAATTGATTGAGCCTCTTGCAAAAAGATTCTCTTTTCCGGTAACCACACAACCCTATCAGGAT
>CAZQHK010000052.1:2031-24480 GCA_964593455.1 uncultured bacterium | reverse complement strand
ATTCTCAATTCTTTTACCTGTTCACCGAGTTCCTGCCATTTCTCACTTTTACGCATGATAAAAACGATATAATCCAAACTTTCCTGGTGCCGTTCAACCAGAGCTGTTCTATCCAGGTAATCGATCAATGACTCATCGAGGCGGCTGACCCGAATTGTTCCTCCCGGCCTGACCTTTAAACCGGTACTCTCTTCGGTCATCTTCACACAGGTTATATACTCGTCACGTATTGCTTTAATAACCTTTTGCAAGTCATCGATCTTCTCTCTGTACGAATGTCCCGCTACACCCTCCAACCGCGGTGTACCGTCAGGAAAGATATCTCCGGCTAAATTTAGTAATTTTGTCAGCGAGCCGGACAATTTCGGAGCAGCCAGAGGTACTATTGAACGAGGCATACTATCTGTCAACTCACGAATCTTCATCACCAGAGAACAGGTTTCCATGATATCTGCTATCTGTGTCAAGGAAAGAACAGTGTTTTGTGAAGATGCCTCTATGATATTACCTATTTGCGGCAGTTTACTCAGAAACCCTTCCAATTCCCAAACCCAGTATGATTTATTTACGATATCCTGCATTACATCTGCCACACGGGCAAACTCGAGCCTTAGATAATCTTCATCTCCCGGTACACAAAAGTTCAAAGTTTGCTTTTCCGAGATACCATACGGAGAACGGACCGGCAGATGTGAAAGAAGGGAGTCCAGATCAAAACATCCGGCCGAGTCGGGTATGCAGATCAACCGCTCCTTCATCGCTAACTACCCCACTTTTAAACATTTAACATCTCATGATCACAGCCCGTAGACAGACCGGGTAGAGTCCATATAACACAACACTGCGCAGACAAACATTATAACACTACTTTGTTATTATCACAGAAACTGCAGTTTTCGGGTTATGCTTGTTTCAGGATAACATAAAAGAGGTCCGGAAAAATTCCGGACCTCTTTTAAATCCTGTCTAAGCGCGGTTATCTAACGAAGCTCCATTACCATGTTCATACTCATATTCATCTGGACCTCGGCAGCGCCGCCCGCCTCCTGAGTTTCAACAGGCATAATCATCTTCATGAGGCTCTTTACCTCGTTCTTAATCATCCTGCCTTCTTTGTAGGCGAAATACAAACGTCCCACCGCGTCTACATCAATAGTGATTTCGGGAGCGTTTTCCAGCGGAAGAATTTTAATCTTGGACTCGATGACCGCACATTCATGCCCCTTGATTGACTCGAATCCGGTTAGTGTGTACTTAGCCTCCATGGGAACCGGGTACTCCGGCCCTAAAGTTACGGTGTTGACCCATGAATCTCCTATGGAAAGCGATTTTTCAGGGAATTCAACCTGCATTGATTTGTAATCGATATTCGGGTCATCCGGAGTAACATTAATAATTTTGCCCCGTCTCGAAATCTTCATCAATTTCGTGTCACCCAGATTCGGGAGATCAACAGGCTCATTATTTATCGTGCTGCTACCCTCGGAGATCGTGACTGATACGTCCATGGTCCCGCTAGGTCCTACTTTTACTACCTTCCAACGCATGAGCATCTTAATGTCCATGTTTGTGGAATGGCTCTCTCCGCCTGATGAGACCTTACTCTTGCCGGACATCCTGATACCATATTGATTAACATCACCAGGTTTTTGCTTCAGTTCAAGCAACACCGGACCCTGCGCAAATACTACCTGGTTGACAAAAAGCGCTGCAACCAGAAAAACAGCGAGAAAAGAAAAACGTATCTTCTGACTAATCACTACGTAACCACTCCTTTCCCTACACTACACTATGCGTATTGTATCATGTGACACAATTTTGTGTCAAGAAAGCCATTTTCACGTCATCTTGAGCAAAGATACCTGGCCGGCGAGACATTCAATCTCCACCGGAAACTTGAATACAGGAGTCCCGTCAATGAAAAGTTTCTCTTCGAATCCTCCCTCCTCTATCCGTATTTCAACTCGAGTAGCTTTGCGACACGTGAAACCCAATTCTCCATCTTTCACTTCCCCTTTGAAGAGAGGAATCATTGCTTTCACCGTGTCGACAAAACCACTTTTCTTGAAAATAACGACGTCGAGTAACCCATCTGTAGCATCGGCTTCCGGGGTTAGAGACAAAACACCGCCGTGAATAGGTGTATTGCTCACTATAACTACATTTCCCGAAAAAGTATTTTCGTTACCTTCGGCATCCGTTAATGTAGCGGAGAAAACCGGCATTCGGCCCATGATCATACTTGACCCGATATCAAAGTAAGTTTTTAAGTCATCAGTCTGTTTTGCACCCGGTTTGCTTTCCTTCTGTTTAAAAAACACTTCAGGACCGGCTCCTGCATACATGAGGCTCAAACTTTCCTGGAGAGCACCAGGCAGTTCGTTTTTTGCCTTGGGATCTTTGATCTTCTTCACGATCCCCAGATCAATATGCTCAACCACGGTAGTTGTTTTCAGATCGTCTAGAATCTTCACATAATTGTCAACCAAACCAACAGAAGAAGCAAAAGCATTGGTAGTTCCCAAGGGGAGAATTATCAGTCCCAGACGAGAATTTTTTAATCCCTTTACGACCTCGGCAACGGTGCCGTCCCCGCCGGCAACAGCCACAGTATCAAAGCCTTCCTGTTCCGCCATCGCAGCCATGGATACAGCTTCTCCCACACGCTTTGTTTCTTCCAGATCAAATTCAATGTCTGTTTTATACAGGAAACGCTTGATGATCATCACCGCTTGTCTCGCACGCCCTTGTCCGGCAAACGGATTGACTATAACTTTGAGGCGCATAGTTACCTCCTCTTAAAAACCAAGCCAGCGTAAAATGTCAAAATACGACACAAGTAGTATTAAGCACAGCAACAGTAAAAGACCGGTGGTGTGGATAGTTTCCTCCACTCTAGCATTTATTCTGCGGCCAATGGCTGCCTCAAAAAAAATAAAAGCCAAACGGCCTCCGTCGAGTGCGGGAAAGGGCATCAGGTTAAAAAGGCCAATATAAGTAGACAATAACGCGACCCAATTAATCAATACCCATATTCCGCTCCGAGCATATTTTCCTGTAATATTAGCGATGCCGATGGGACCCATGACATTCTTGACACCACCCCGTATTTTACCGGAAAATAAAAGATAAAGGCTGTAAACCATGCCGGTAGCAGTATCCCATGTTTTTTCCATACTTTTAACAAAAGAAGAACTGAAATTCAACGGTATTAAAACCGTTTCTCCCGGAGCATAGATACCGAGAGCATGCCGAGCGCTGCCATTTTTCCAGGGACGAGGAGGTAAATCCATCGTTATGGTCCTGTTTCCAATTCCGTCAAGTTTGTACTCAATCTCGACCGGACCGGGTGAAGTCGAAGAAAGCACGTTAGTTAAACCGGTAAACGAGAAAATTGGTTTACCATTGGCTTTAAAAATCCAGGCATCACTTCTCAGTCCGGCTTTATCCGCCGGGGAACCGATGGCAATCTCCCCAACGACCGGAGGATCAAGGAGCAAACCGATCTCTTTATCAACTGAGAGATCGATTATAATTTCAATGGTTGCCCCATCACGCTCAATAACAGCCGGAATTTTTTTGTCATGGTTCTTTTTACAAATAGCAAAAACATCGTTCAGAGACTGTACCGGTAGGGAAACTACAGTTTTAAACCTGTCGCCAGGAATCAAACCGGCTTTCCCAGCCGCGCTCTCTTTTTTTACATCTTCAACAACCGGGGGAAAAAAATTGCAAAGAATCCCGATAACTCCTACCTGTTCTGATGGTTTCTTTCCAGGAAAACGGGAGAGGAATTTCCCAAACCACCCCGGGGGTGGCTGTTTCATTGGTTCGGGAGTCACATTCAGTGGTATTAAATTTGAATCCCGCAAAACTGTCATTTCCACCGACTGGCCAATACTTTTCCTGATAACTCCCTGCATTTCTCGCCAGTCGTCTATTTCTTTACCGGCCACAGAGACAATAATATCTCCCGATTTGATCCCGGCCTTTTCTGCCGGTGTGTCCTCAAGCACATCTCCTATTTGAGGAAAATGCCGATTGGGGTAAATATATATCCTGCCAAAGTTGTGGGTCTCCGTAACAATTGGTGTAACCTGCGTGGAGAATGTGCTGCCATTGCGCTCTACATTGAGCTCAACCGGGCGTTCAGGATGCAGCGCGATGGTGGTCCTCATCTCGAACCAGTCATCTATTTTCTTGCCATTGATGGCCACAATTCTATCTCCGGCTTTAATGCCGGCTTCGGCTGCCGGTTTGCCGCGAAGAGCTACCGAGACCACCGGCGGAACAGGCTGCTCAACTCCCCGGAAAAATAGCACGAACCAGAACGTAGCCGCGGCCAGCACGATATTCATCAGAGCTCCGGTAACCAGGACGGCCATCCGCGCCGAAGCTGGTTTGGCATTGAAACCAAGATCCTTTTGTTCAACTTCTTCATTGGGGTCCATACCAACCAGGTCGACAAAGCCTGCAATGGGTAACAACCTGATGCTGTACTCAGTTTCTTCCCTCTTGCACGCCCACAGTTTAGGACCAAAACCAATGGAAAATTCTTTGACCCCCACTCCCATCTTCTTGGCCATCATGTAGTGCCCCAGTTCGTGCACCATCGCAATAATACCGATAGCTACCAGAAAAGAAACCAACGTAAGCACAGTTTAACAAATCCCTTCCATCAGGCTCAAAGCACAACTATATTTGAATCCAGGAACCGAATGCAATAATACATAAACGGTCCGGCAAAGAGAACTGAATCCATCCTATCAAGAATTCCCCCGTGTCCGGGAATCAAGGTACCTGAATCTTTTACCTTACCCCATCGCTTCATCAATGACTCTGCCAGGTCTCCAACCTGCCCAACGATACTCACTCCAACTCCTATTAGCACGGGCCCCCATAAGGTCGTTCCGGAGAGACACGTACCTACCAGGGTGGGGCAATAACGCATCATAGTATACCAGACTAAGACTGAGCCGATAACACCACCGGCTAAACCCGCCAGAGCCCCTTCAACCGACTTCTTGGGACTGATTGCCGGGGCCAGCCGGTGACGGCCAAAAAGGATTCCAATTATATAAGCGAGGGTATCTGTCATCCACAGGGCTCCCAAAAGCATCAGTATGAATCCCGTTCCGCCTTCTCTAATTCTCAATAACATCAAATGGGCTACAGTCAACCCAAGATACGCTGACCCGGCAATTCCCATAACCGCCTCTTCAAAAGCATTCTCTTTATCGACCCGCAGTATAGCCCGGGCAAAGTAGAGAATGACAATACCCACCCCCAACGCAAAGACACGTTCAGTTCTGTCAAGTCCATACGGAAACGAAAGAATGACTCCATGATTGATCCAGATCAACACGGGATAAGCCGCCGCACAAAGAGGAAGAAAAATTATTCCCACATCAAACTCACGGTTCGACATCATTCCCCTGAATTCCAAAGCCATTATTATTACGGTAACAGCAATAAAAACAGTAAAAACCGTGATCCCAAAATACACCGCGCCAAGCCAGCAGCCGGCATATAGCAACGCTCCTAAAACACGTACCGGCAAGTTACTGTTGAGCAGTGATCGTTTCTGTTCTCCCAAATCGTCTCTCTCGATTCTTATACTCAGCAATGGCCGCATGAAGATCGGACTCAGTGAAATCCGGCCAGAATTTATCAACAAACACGAGTTCTGCGTAGGCTATCTGCCAGAGTAGAAAGTTGCTGATTCTCTTCTCTCCACTGGTACGGATCAACAGGTCAAGATCTGAAGATTCCGGAATAAGGAGATTTTGGGTGAAAACCGAATCGTCAATGCTATCCGGGTCAAGTTCACCTGAAGCCACTTTATGAGCAATAGCCCGCGCGGCATATACAATTTCCTGGCGCCCACTGTAATTTATAGCCATTTGAAGATTTAGCCCCGTATTGGCGGCGGTTCTCTCTATCACCCGGTCAAGCTCCGGCAACACAAATTTAGGAATACCGCTTCGATCCCCAAGAAAAGTGAATTTGACACCATTCTCATGAAGCTCCTCCAACTCTTTCCTGAGATACTCGACCAATAACTTCATGAGCGCTGAAACCTCGTTCTCAGGGCGAGCCCAGTTCTCCGTGGAAAACGCGAACATGGTAAGATATTTTATACCGATGTCACCGCATAGTCTGACGATTTTTTTTACCGTCTTGACCCCGGCCCGGTGCCCCAAAATTCTGGGCAATTTATTTTGCCTGGCCCAGCGGCCATTACCATCCATAATGATGGCTATATGCCGTGGATTATCTTCTGACATCGTCAGGTTTCCAGAATCTCCCTTTCCTTCTGTTCAATATGTTTGTCAACACGTTTCACGTGCTCATCGATGAAATTCTGGATTTTGTCTTTCGCCCGATGAGACAGATCTTCTGATATCTCTTTTTCGTTTTCCAGTTCGTCTATCATGTCATTTGCATCCCGCCGAACATTTCTCAAGGCAATTTTAGCTTCTTCCCCTTTACGTTTGGCTATTTTTACCAGATCCCGTCGACGCTCATCGGTAAGCGGGGGAAGATTGAGGCGGATGAACTTTCCGTCTACCGCTGGCATCACGCCCAAGTCTGACGTCATGATGGCTTTCTCAACATCCTTTGTCGAATTGATATCAAATGGTTTGATGAGTATCTGCCTTGGTTCCGGAATCGATATAGTGGCAAGTTGTTGAAGTGGGGTCGGAGTGCCATAATATTCAACCTGGATGTTCTTGACGAGCCCGGCTGAAGCCCGGCCGGTACGAAGCCCGGCAAAATCCTCGGCCAGAACACGGACCGTCTTGTCCATCCTTTCGTTGGTCTCCTGATATACTTCCTCAAGCATTTGTCTATTCCTTCCTAAATCTTCTTGCTTTATCTTATCCTGCAGACGTTGAACTAGATGCTTTGACCATCGTGCCGTCAGCCTTTCCGGTAACCGCACGGTATATGCTGCCCTTGTCCGTAATCCTGAACACAAAGACAGGAAGGTCCATCCGGCTGCATAATGAGATCGATTCGACATCCATAAACGCAAGTTTCCTGGAGATAACTTCATTATATGAAATAACATCAAAGCGTTGTGCATCGGGATGAAGCATGGGATCTCGATCATACACTCCGTCAACTTTAGTTCCCTTAAGAAGAACATCCACACCCAGTTCCAAAGCACGTATCGCCGCCGCAGTGTCGGTGGAGACAAAGGGTAAACCGGTTCCCGCTGTGAGAATAAGTGTGGTTCCTGCTTTCATATGTTGAAGAGCTTTATCCCGGTTAAAAGGTTCCACCAACCGCTCCACAGCAAGTGCGGACAGCACTAAAGCCTGTTGACCGAGGTTTTCCAGTTCTTCACGCAGAAGAAGCCCATTGATAATAGTGCCAAGCATCCCCACAGAGTCGGCCCGGGTGCGCTCAATAGAAAGGTCGCCGGGATTGGCTCCCCGCAGGATATTACCCCCACCGACCACGATTGCCATCTCAACACCGTTATCAACCACCTGCGCTATCTCAGCGGCAATGGTGGCAAGAGCTTTACCACTAACTCCGAACCCCTGGTCTCCCTGCAGGACCTCTCCACTCAGCTTCAAAAGGACCCGCTTAAAATGAGGTTGTTTCATGCCGTAATCCTGCCTCAGGCTTCGCCAACGGCAATACGGGCAAAGCCCTTAATTGAAATTTTTCCTCCCAATTCGGAAACCTTTTGTGCCAGATAACGGTCAACAATAATATCGGTATCCTTGATGAATACCTGTTCAAGCAAGACAATCTGCTTATAATATTTTTTGAGTCTGCCCTCGACGATTTTTTCGACGATTTTTTCCGGTTTCCCGGTACTGAGAGCCTGTTCTTTCAGAACTCGTCTTTCGGTATCGAGCAAATCTGCCGGAACTTCTTCTCTAGTCAGACACTCTGGAACCGACGCACAAACCTGCAGGCAAACATCCTTGACCACTTGCTGGAACACCGGGTTGGCAGATATCTCATCATTTTCCGCTTCAACAGCCGCCAACACACCTATCTTGTTTCCGGCATGCACATAATGTCCCACCTGGCCTGGACCTTCAAGGCTCAAAACAGCAAACCGTCCGAGGGCCATGTTTTCTCCTAACCTGGCCACCAGGTCCGTCAGCTTTTCCTGTACTGATTTACCACCCAGCTGAGATGTTTTCAAAGCTTCTATATCAGCCGGAGAACTTTCGAGCACGTGCTTTGACAGTTCTTTTAAAAAAGCCTGAAACTGGTCGGTCCGAGCAACGAAATCCGTCTCGCAATTAACCTCAACCATGGCAGCCTTTTTACCGTCTCCCGAAACAATACCGGCCACCAGCCCTTCGGTGGCAGCACGGCCGCTTTTCTTGGCAGCCTTGGCCAGCCCCTTCTTCCGGAGGACCTCACAAGCTCCATCAACATCTCCTTCTGATTCCTTTAGAGCTTCTTTGCAATCCATTATTCCAGCTCCGGTTCTTCCCCGAAGCTCTTTTATCTGTTCAAGCCCGAACGACACTGTCAACCCTCCTCAATTATAAAAAGGTTATTCCTCTTCTTTTTCACTTTCATTTTCTTCTTTCGAAGTCGTTACTTCTTCGCTCTCAGGGGTTTCTGAGATGCCTTGATCAACGGCAGGCTCTGTAGCGATGATAGTTTTTTCATCGGGTGACTCTTCGCCGTCAGCCGCTTCTTCAGGGGCCGGTTCTTCCGCAGCCTCGGCAGCCGGTTCCTCAGCGGCCGGTTCTTCCGCAGTCTCGGCAGCCGGTTCCTCAGCGGCCGGTTCTTCCGCAGCCTCGGCAGCCGGTTCCTCAGCGGCCGGTTCTTCCGCAGCCTCGGCAGCCGTATCTTCTGATACAGTTTCTCCGGCGTTATCAGTTTCGGTCGCCTCTTCACCGGCGCTGCCTTCTTCAGCTTCCTTAGCCTGTTTAGAGAGCTTGAACTCCGCTTCCTGCTTTCCTTCAAGAACGGCGTTAGCCATGGTCATAGAGATAAGCTTCACCGCCCGGATAGCGTCGTCGTTCCCCGGAATAATATAGTCAACATCATCCGGATCACAGTTCGTATCCACAATACCTATAACCGGTATGCCCAGTTTCCTGGCCTCGCGAACGGCAATTAATTCTTTTTTGGAATCAACTACGAACATGGCATTAGGGACCCGTTTCATGTCTTTGATTCCCGATAGGTACTTATCCAGTTTCATACGTTCTTTTCTGAGCAAACCAATTTCTTTTTTGGAAAGGTTTTCGAAACTCCCGTCAATTTCCATCTTCTCCAGGTTATTAAGCCTCTGGATACGTTTCTTGATAGTAACAAAATTGGTTAGCAAGCCCCCCAGCCAGCGTTGATTCACGTAATACATGCCGCAACGCTCAGCCTCGCTTTTGACCGTCTCCTGGGCTTGTTTCTTGGTACCTACGAAAATAATAGTCCCTCCGGCGGTAACCAGATCCCGAAGAAACGTGTAGGCTTCCTCGACCTTCCTGACCGTCTTCTGCAGGTCGATAATATAGATTCCGTTTCTCTCGGCGAAGATGTACTTCGCCATCTTCGGGTCCCACCGACGGGTTTGATGCCCAAAATGTACTCCAGCTTCCAACAGATTTTTCATCGAGATCACTGACATGTGACCTCACCTCCTCAAATGGTTTTTCCTCCATCCCGTCACCTCCCCGCAGGACCGCGCTTAAACGCGGCACCTCCCGCGTGAAATCAGGGATGTGCGTGATTTAACCGGTTACCCGGATAATCGCGATAGTATAACATATCCAGTTCTTAAAAGCCAAGTAGCATTTACTTCTTCGTTACTTTCTTTTTCACCCCCTTCCTACCAGTCCCAGGTGATCCGCTCACTTTTTTGGAAAGACGGCTCTTGGAAGCTTTATTCTTCTTGACCAGAACGATATCCAGAGCTTCCTCGACATTTTTCATGAGCTTAAACACCAGCTTTTTCCTGATATGGTTTGGAATATCTACCAGGTCTTTCTCATTTTCATGGCAGAGCACGATCTCCAAGATACCCGCCCGGTGGGCAGCCAGAACTTTTTCCTTAATACCACCCACCGGTAGCACCTTCCCGCGTAGCGTGATCTCACCTGTCATAGCTACATTCCTGCGTACTGGCCGGCCGGTAAGCATGGAAGCGAGAGCCACCACCAACGCAATTCCAGCCGAGGGACCGTCTTTCGGTATAGCTCCTTCCGGTACGTGGATGTGGAAATCATTCTTCTTGTAGAAATCCGGTTTGATATTAAAGCCACTGGAATGAGATCTCAGATAACTGAAACTGGCCCGGGCTGATTCCTGCATGACCTCTCCGATCTGCCCGGTTATCGTCAGCTTGCCCTTGCCTGGCATGCTCACACATTCAATGGGCAACAATACACCGCCCACTTCTGTCCAGGCCATTCCGGTGGCGACGCCTACCTCGTCCTTTTCTTCTTTCTGGCCGTGCCGGAACTTGGGAGGACCCAGGAGTTTATCCAACGACCGGGTGCTCACTCGATGATGTGAAAACTTCTTGCTTTTTTTCTCTACCACCTGGCGGGCGGTTTTCCGGCATATGGAACTGAACGAACGCTCCAGGTTCCTCACTCCAGCCTCTTGCGTATAATGTCTGATTACACTAACAACGGCGCCCCGGCTGAGTTCGAGCCGGTGCTTTTTCAGGCCATGCTCATCAATCTGCTTGGGCAGAAGAAATTTTTCGGAGATCTGGACTTTCTCTTCCTCAGTGTAACCGGGAATTCTTATCACTTCCATACGATCTCTAAGCGCCGGAGGAACCGTGTGGAGTACGTTGGCAGTGGTGATGAACATAACGTCGGAAAGGTCAAAATCAGTGTTGATATAGTGATCCTCGAAACTGTGGTTTTGCTCGGGGTCGAGAACCTCGAGCAAAGCAGCCGAAGGATCGCCTCTGAAATCCGCACCGACCTTATCGATTTCATCCAGCATAAAAACAGGATTTTTCGTTCCTGCTTTCTTGACGCCTTGAATGATTCGACCGGGAAGCGCTCCAACGTACGTTCGCCTGTGTCCCCTGATCTCAGCTTCGTCACGAACTCCACCCAATGACATCCGGACGAATTTCCGTCCAAGCGACCTGGCAATCGATCGTCCAAGCGATGTTTTACCAACACCCGGAGGACCGACAAAACAAAGGATAGGCCCCCGAATCTTCTTTGTAAGTTTGCATACCGCCAGATACTCAAGGATTCGTTCCTTGACGTTCTTCAATCCATAGTGATCCTCGTCCAGGATATGGCGGCTGCGGACGATATCGGTTTTATCGCGGGACCGTTTTGTCCACGGTAGATCGCACAACCAGTCCAGGTAGGTCTTGATCACACCTACCTCGGCCGAGGCATAGGGCATTCTTTCTAACCGCTCCAATTCCCGCAGAGCTTTTTCTTCTGCTTCCTTGCCCATCTTGGCAGCGGTAATTTTTTTCCGATATTCCTGTATTTCGGCCGAAAATTCATCCTCGGAACCCAACTCTTTGTGAATAGCTTTTAGCTGTTCACGCAGATAGTATTCCTTTTGGATCTTTTCGATCTGCTGCCTGACCCGGCCCCGAATCTTCTTTTCCAATCCCAGAATCTCTATTTCCTTGTTGAGGATAAGAGAAAGCTTCTCCAGGCGTTCCCTGGTATCGGTCACTTCAAGAATATCCTGTTTGTCCTTAACTGTCAGGTTAAGGTGAGCAGTGATAATGTCGGCCAGCCGGGATGGCTCTTCGGTTCCTGTCACGACCATCATTATCTCCACCGGTATTTTCTTGTTGAGCTTCACATAATGCTCGAACTGACCGGCTACGTTGCGCATCAGTGCCTGAATTTCTATATTTTCTTCTACGTTCTCTTCTTCCATCATGAGTACTTCCACCATGTAGCAGTCCTCGGTGGACGGATCTACATTCAAGTATTCAGATATTTTGACTCTTCTTATTCCCTCTACAAGAATCTTCAGGGTCCCGTCGGGCAGCTTTAGGAGCTGCAGAATCTCAGCCATCGTTCCGGTGGAAAAAATGTCATCAGGTGCCGGTTCGTCAATCTTCGGATCCGTCTGGGTTCCCAGCAGTATCTTCCGCCCTTTGTCCATAGCTTCCTCAACCGCGTTCACCGACTTTTTACGGCCGACAAAGAGAGGAATAACCATGTAGGGGAAAACTACTACATCTCTCAAGGGAAGAAGAGGCAAGGTCTGTGTTTTAGGCTTTTTAGCTGCTTTTCTGGCCATATCAGAATTACTCTCCTTCCGTAGCAAACTTGGTAAAATCAGCCACTTTCCGGTATAAACCGTCAATTTTTGAAAGCAGCTTCAGTCTATTATCACGAATGTTCTCATCAAGATCCATTACCAGCACGTCTTCGAAGAACCGGTCGATATGTACTCTCAGGCTGACAAGCGGCTTTAATGCAGCAGCGAAATCAGCATCAACTCCTCTTGTTAATTCTTTGACTTCTTCAAAAACAGAGTCAATTTCCTTGATAAGCGTCCTCTCTGCCGGTTCATTCAGGAGTTGTTCCTCAATCGTCCCGGTTTTCTGGTTCTTCCTGGCGATATTGGCCACTCTCCGGGCCGCGATAACGACATCTTTAAAATACTCTTCCGGCCTTAATGATTGCAACGCGTTTGAGCGCAGAATACAACCAATCACTTCGAATCCGGAACCCTCATCGTTACCAATTATTGTTGCATCCAGAGCCGCTTCCACCACATCGTGGTTCAACCCCTGCTCTTTCAGGTAGATCAACAGCCGGTCCCGAAGAAAAAAGATAACAGAATCACAGACAGTCTCGATTTCTTCCGCTGGGATGAAACCCGCTTCGACATGAAGTTCGAGTGCTTTTTTAATATCAAGCCTGAAATTGTGCCGCTTGTTAATCCTGTATTTTGGATTATTCCCCAGGTTTTCCATGAGCTGGATGATCCCAAGCGCCCGTCGGCGAAGAGCAAACGGATCGCTGGAACCGGTGGGCCTGATCCCAATCCCGAAACAGCCTGTCAGGGTGTCGATACGATCAGCCAGCCCAACCACGTGTCCGGCCAAGGTTTGCGGTAGATCATCACCTTTGGCACGGGGAAGAACATGCTCATAAATAGCACTTGCTACGTTTTCATTCTCCCCGTCGAGCTGCGCGTAGATGCCTCCCATGGTCCCCTCCAGGGCAGGAAATTCCATCACCACTTCGCTGACCAGATCTGCCTTGCAGAGATGTGCCGCCCGGACTGCATAGTTCGTAACATCATCCTCTAAACCGAGCGATAAGGACACGACCCCCGCCAATTTCTCAAGCCGGTGGCATTTGTCGGCCATGGAACCAAGCCGATTCAAGAACACCACCCGCTCCAGTTCCTGGAAATGGTCCTCCAGGCTGGTTTTACAGTCCGTATCGAAAAAGAACTTGGCATCGCTCAGGCGCGCTGCCAGCACCTTTTCATACCCTTCCCGCAGGGTATCGATAAAAGCAACATCGCCGTTGTGAGTGCCGATGAAGCACGGCATGAGATTGCCATCACCATCAACCACCGGGAAGTATTTCTGGTGCTTTTCCATACTGGTTACCAGAACGGGCCTGGGTATATTGAGAAAAGCGGGATCGAACTCACCCAGCACCGCCGTCGGGAATTCTACCAACTGAGCCACTTCATCGAGCAGTGCCGGGTCGGTTACCAGGGTTCCTCCTCTGGCGGTACCTGCTTTTTCAGCTTCTTCCAGCACCCGCCGGCGCCGGGATTCCAGATCAACCATTACATTTGCTTTTTCCAATATAGAGACGTACTCTCCGGGATTTGGAACGGCATGCGGCCCGCGGTCGAGGTATCGATGTCCCTCGGTCTCCCGGCCGACTCTCGATCGGCAGGAAACATCCTGGATGATGTCCTTGAAGTATTCGACCGGGACGACATCTTCTCCCCAAAGAGACACCAGCCACCGTATCGGCCGGGGAAACCTGAAATCTTCTTCCTTCAGCCACCGCATGGTCTTCGGAAAAGAAAGAGACACAATCCAGTCCTTGAGCAGCCCCGGCAGTACCGCCTTAACGTCGGTTCCCTTATCGATGCGAGTGGCAAAAAGATAATCGCCTTTCTCGGTATTCTTGACTGTCAACTGATCAACATTCACACCTTGCTTTTTGGCAAACGCCTGCGCCGGTTTAAGGGGACCGCCATTCTCGTCAAAGGCTATGCGGGCCGGCGGACCCTTGAGCTCCTCAACCAGGTTTTTCTGGATCTCCGAGACGTTTTTCACGATAATAGCCAGTCTTTTTGGAGTGCCGTAAGTCGTGATCCCATCAAAGGCTATTCGAGCTGATGTCAGGCTTTTTCCAGCTATTTTTTCAAGTTGCCGCATACCTGAGCGCACCACTGAATCGGGGAGTTCCTCACAACCGATCTCCAACAAAATATCGCGGCTCATCGGCTTCCCTCCCTGCCGGCGGCTGCGGCTTCTTTAAGCAGTGGCCAGCCCAGTTCTTCTCTCTGCTTGAGATGAAGCTCGGCGCAGCCTTTGGACAGAGTGCGGACACGCTGAACATAGCTGGCTCTCTCGCTGACACTGATAGCCCCCCGTGCCTCAAGAACATTGAAGGTATGAGAACATTTGAGCACATAATCATAGGCCGGGAGCACCAGATCGCAATCGATGAGTCGCGCGGCCTCTTTTTCGTATATGGCAAAAAGATCTATGTGCATTTGAATATCAGCGGTGTCGAAATGATAGGTGGAAAACTCTACTTCACTCTGATGGTGTACGTCTCCGTAGGTGACACCGTCCACCCACTCGATATCGAACACCGAGTCAACGTTCTGCTGATACATGGCCATTCTCTCTAAACCATAGGTCAACTCCACGGGAACCACCTGTAGATCGATACCGCCCACTTGCTGAAAATACGTGTACTGGATCGTTTCCATACCGTCGATCCAGACCTCCCAACCCAGACCCCAGGCTCCCAGTGTAGGCGACTCCCAATCGTCTTCTACGAACCGGATGTCGTGTTTTTCCGGAGAAAGCCCGACATGGCGGAGGCTATCCAGAAAAATATCCTGTACATTATACGGGGCCGGTTTCAGAATGACCTGATACTGGTAATAGAAACCCAAACGATTGGGATTATCACCATACCGCCCGTCAGCCGGTCTCCTGGATGGCTCGACATAGGCCACTTTCCAGGGCTCCGGCCCCAGGGATCGTAAAAAAGTAGCCTGATTAAACGTTCCGGCCCCGACCTCCAGATCACACGGCTGCTGGACTACGCAACCCTGGTCGGCCCAGAACTGTTCAAGCGAAATTATCAACTGCTGAAAATTCACACCACTTCTCCTCTTCTTCTTTACCCGAATAATTCAGGTTATTTTTTCTTTCAGTTCATTCATCCACATTCAGTAAAGATCAGGTCGACGGTCTGAAAGTGCCGGCAGTGCTTTTCTCACCTCGTTCAGGCGAGTAAGATCGATATCCGCCACCAGAAGTTCCTCTTCCCTGTTTCCTTCAACCAGAACTTGGCCGCCCGGATCGATAACCATCGAGTTGCCGAAGTACGAGTATTTCGGGTCCTGGCCAATCCTGTTGACACCGCACACGAATACCTGGTTTTCCATGGCCCTGGCAATGAGCAATGTACGCCATACGTCCCGGCGAGGGTCAGGGAAATTAGCCGGGACCACCAGCATATCGGCTCCCGATAAGGTCAGTTTCCTGGCTGCCTCCGGAAAGCGGATATCGTAACAGATCAACGGTCCAAGCACTCCCAGGGATGTTTTTACAACGCTGAACCCATCACCGGGAACAACATATTTTTGTTCCTGCATGGGACGAAAGAGATGCGCTTTTTTGTACCACCCGGCTACATCTCCCTCCGTATCGATTATCATACTCAGGTTCGAAACCCGGTCTTCTCCTTCACTCCAGGCGATACTGCCTGCCGCCACAACCATTTCAAATCGTGTTGCCCATTCTCGAATGGTTTCCCGCACACGTTCACCGGTATCAGCTGCCAGTTCTGCAATCCGGCTACCACACAAGGCTGTCGACCAGAGTTCCGGCAGAACAACCATCGAACAGTTCCGAGACGCGGCACTATGGATCATTTTCCCTGCTTTGGCCAGATTCTCCTCGGGATTGGCCCAGACGATATCCATTTGTATCAAGCCTAGACGAAAAACCATGGTCCTATTAACACCTCGTTTATCACAACCGATTAGGTTCAACTGATTTCTTCATGTTTCAAAATGTTATGAGCATCACAAATAAGATAAACAAATTGTAGCTATGCTAAAATAGAGAACAAGTCCAACAATGTCAATGGATGTTGTAACAAAAGGTCCGGAAGCGATAGCCGGATCAACACCGAAACGCCTGAGAACCAGCGGAGCGACTGTTCCCATACTGACCGCCATGGTTATTGTCAAAAACATGGATACTCCCACTATCACCCCAAGCAAATAAGGAGTATCGACTGAATTTCCCTGCCAGACCCAGGCAATTCCCCCCATGATCAAAGCACAGGCTACTCCGAGCAAAAGCCCGGCCTTTAATTCCCGCATGAAAATACCTACTTCTTCTTCCTTATCCACCTCTCCCAGGGCCATCCCGCGGTTGACCACGGTGACCGACTGTATACCGGCGTTTCCGGCCAGACCGATGATTACCGGTAGAAACAGAACGAGAGCCACAACTTTATGGATGGTGCTTTCGAAGAAATCGAGTACCGTCGCCGACAAAAGCCCCGCGATCATGGTGATGAAAAGCCAACCCAACCGATGGGCTGCTGTTTTGATCGGGGACATCTCTCCGATCTCATGTTGGGCGACACCGGCCATTCGCAACATATCTTCGGTGGCTTCCTCCTCCATGACATCGAGCACATCGTCAACAGTGACCATACCGAGAAGGTGATTGTCTTCATCTACCACCGGCAGCGCCAGCAAATTGTATTTGGCGACCAGGGACGCAACTTCTTCCTGGTCCGTATCATATCTCACCGCCACCAGAAGTGGATTGATCGTATCCCGGACCATATTCTTCGGATCAGCCAGTACCAGAGACCGGATAGACACCACGCCTTGTAAACAGCCAATCTCATCAATCACATACACGTAAAAAATACTCTCCGCTTCCCGACCGGATGTTCGGACCAGCTCGAGCGCCTGCTCAACCGTGCAATTATTTGGTATGGCCACGTACTCCGAGGTCATGAGACCGCCAGCAGTCTCAGGATGGTAGCGTAATAGTTTCAGGAGTGCATCGGAATCATCCTTATGCATCATCCTGAGTAACTTTTGAGCTTGAGCCGGTTCCATCTCGCCGAGAATGTCAATGGCATCGTCCTGAGACATCTCAGCCAGGATATCCACCAAAATCATATGATCCAGGTTCTTGAGCAGTGCTTCTTCGGAATAAGGATCTACTTCGCCCAGTACCTCCGCCGCCATTTCCAGGGATAGCAGTTTCAGGATACGTTTCTGAGCAGGAAGATCCAGATCCTCCAGAACCTCGGCAATATCAGCCGGATGGGATTGTTTGAGAAACTCGGACAGGGACCTTTCGTCTTCATCACGAATCTTCTCAAGCATAGACTCCTTGAACTCTGATTGCTCGACTGATCCTACATAATGACTTACGGATGTGTTTTCAGTCATCATCTCACACCTTTCGAGCTACCGCCGTCCAATACACATATCCCGGGTTACAGGTCATATTTGCGGAGAATTGTACATATCGATTCACGCACCCGGTCAAGATCCACCGGTTTAACAAAATAAGCCTCTATTTTCTTATTCCGGGCCTTGACCACACTCTTAACGTCACTCCGTGCAGAAACAATGATTACCGGGAGTTCGGGCCGATCAATTTCCAACCTCTCAAGGAGGTCGAATCCTGTTCTTCCGGGCATTATCAGATCGAGTAAGAGTAGATTTATCTTCTCCGAGACAAGAATGTCAAGAGCATCAGAAACACTGGAAACGGCGTGTATCCGGTAACCTTCTTTTGCCAGTAAATCATTGAATAAGAGCCGGGTTTCCTCTTCGTCGTCGACAACCAGAATCGTTTTGCGGGCTTTAAATTGGGCGTCAAGGTTCTCGCGAATTGTGACACCCGTTCCCCTGATCTTCTCTTTGAGGCGTTTCATCTCGGAAAAATATGCCTGGTTGACTTTCTGCCGAAGTTCCTCTAATTTGACCGGTTTAAGCAGGTAGCCGAACACGTTCAGATTCCGGGCTTTTTTAACCAGCTCCAGATCAGCGTTTCCGGTAATTACGATGACCGGCATGGAAAATCCCAATTTTCTTATTTCCTTAAGAAAATCGAGCCCGTGAACGTCCGGGAGATTGAGATCAAGAAGGATCAGGTGGACCGGGCGCTTTTTAAGCACATCCTTCGCCACTGAAACATAATCAGCCTGCTCTACCCTGAATCCTTCCCGTTGGAGGGCGCTTTCAAACAGCAGCCTGGTGTAAGTAAGATCATCCAGGACGAGAACCGTGAATTGATCCCGGGGGAATTCTTCCAGAGTCACAGCTCCACCTCCGCTATTTGCTCTTCTTCTCTCGGCAACGAAAGCGTGAAAACGGCCCCGCCGTCCGGCTGATTAACAGCCGAAATCATACCTCCATGCCGTTCTATTATGCCATACGTTATGCTCAATCCAAGACCCGTCCCACCACTCTTGGTGGTGAAAAAAGGATTAAAAAGCCTGCCCAGATCTTCTGCCTGGATTCCCGGCCCGGTATCTTTCACGATAACTGACACCATCTGCTCGTCAACCTCCACGGCAATAGTAAGGATACCCTCACCCGCCATGGATTCTATGCCATTCCGAAACAGGTTGATAAATACCTGCATGAGCCTATTAGAGTCAGCCGGTATGGCCGGAGGAGATAGCTCGCCCTCGAGCTTGACATCAATACCAGGGGGAAGGCCGGCCCCTTCGGATAAGAGTTGAAGCGTCTCGTTGATGACATCCCAAATATCACAACTACCGATGGTCAAGTCCACATACTTGGCAAAATCAAGAAGATCGTTAACTATCTTTCCCAGATGATCCACTTGCTCAATAATAATTTTAGTGTATTTGTTCTTGGGATCACCCGGAGGCAGGTCTTCTGAAATCATCTGGGCAAAGCCGCGAATGGGATTGAGAGGGTTGCGGATCTCATGAGCAACCCCGGCAGCCATCTCTCCAAGTGAAGCCAACCGTTTGGCTTGTTCGACCTTTCTCTCGAGTTCTTTGATCTCGGTAAGATCTCTGAATATGGCGATAATACCCATCGAGTCATCGTTACGGTCTTTCAAGACTGAAGTGGAGACACCCAGCGGGACATCATTTCCTTCATGGTTTCTGACCCAGATTTCGTGACGGATATACGACCGCTCGGTCTTCAATGTATCGATGAGAAGTTCGTATAGGCCGGAAAACACCGTATGATCGAATATAGAAGAACCGATCACTTCCTGTTTTCCAAGTCCCAGAATTTCCTCCGCGGCTTTGTTGAAGGTAATGACAAAACACTCGAAGTTGATAACCACAACTCCCGAGTTCATCGATTTGAGAAGATTCTCATTGTAGTCCCTGGCCCGGGTCAATTCCTTCAACCGCTCTTCAAGTTCCGTGTTTTTCCGGAGGATCTCCTGCTGATACGCAATCTCTTTTTTGCTATTCTGAAGTTCCTGGTCTCTGCTCTGGAGAGTTCTCCGCTGACGGCGGGAAGAAAAGAAGATAAACGACACGATCAGCACGAAAACAAGACTGGATAGCGCAATGGAAACCAGGGAAAGGTGATGGATGGATCCAAGAAAATCTTTCAGTTCAGACCGGGTTACAATTTCACCGGACAGAGATGCAGGCTGTATAAGAGGCGCTGCAAACAATGCTGTAAATATATTTTTTAGGTGCACCGACATTTTAGTTTGCTCCCTCAGGCCATTTCGGAAAATCTTTCATGCTTAGAAAACAGGAGCCGGCTTTTCTCCGGCTCCTTTTCTCTGGGCGCTACGGGTTTCGAACCTGTGACCTCTGCCGTGTGAAGGCAGCGCTCTCCCACTGAGCTAAGCGCCCACGCAGTTTACCTGGTTAGCTATTTAAATAGTATACATAGAATATAATGTGGATTCAACCCTCATAAAGGCTTTTTTCCTTTTGTCATTAGCAGAACCGGGTGGTATTATGAGGAAACGGAAAGGATGGTAGGCTGTGCCTTTGGCGGTAGGAATAGATCTTGGCGGAACCAATATCAGGGTAGCCCTGGTTACCAAGCAAGGTATAATCGTCGACAGATTGAGAGTCAGTACTCGGGCAACCGGCCAAAACACCAACTTAATAGCCAGAATTTCCGATACCGTGAACAAGCTGGTCAATGCGCATGAAGACCAGCGGCACAACATTATCGGCGTTGGGCTGGGAATTCCGGGAACCATCGAATGGAACACCGGTATCATCACACAGAGTCCTAATATTCCAGAGTGGGTTGACTATCCCCTGATGCACCAGCTTTCGCCCCTGCTGACCTTTCCCTTGACTATCGAAAACGATGCCAACGCCGCAGCCCTGGGAGAACTTACCTTCGGTGCCGCCAGAGGATTGGAGAATATTTGCTGTCTGACACTCGGCACCGGTGTGGGAGGAGGCGTAATTGTCAACGGAAAAATCCTTCATGGGACCGATGGTATGGCAGGAGAAATCGGCCACATGACGGTCTTCCCAAACGGCCCGGTCTGTAATTGTGGAAACCAGGGATGCCTGGAAGCCCTGGCCAGTGCTACCGCCATTAAAAGGATGGTTATGGAGTTTATAGCCACTACTCCAAACCCCGGATTTGACTATCGCGACATGCTGTCCATCGCCAGGGATGAAGGGAACAAGAGTATCGCCCAACTCGTAGCAGAGGCAGCCCGCACAGGTGATCCGTGCGCCATCAGGATCTACCGGAGAGTGGGTTCGGCGCTCGGCATTACCATTGCCAGCCTGGTCAATATCTTCAACCCGGAAGCGGTTATCATCGGAGGGGGAGTGACCGGAGCCTGGGATCTCTTTGTCACCGATTTGAAAACCGAGATCAAAAAACGCGCCCTGAAAACTCCTGGTAACCACGTTAAAGTTATTAAATCCACCCTGGAAGATAATGCCGGCCTACTGGGAGCCGCTTCTCTCGTCTTTCATGGATAAGTTATAATCTCAAACGTGCAATCCGCCAAACAAGCGGCTCAAATCCCACCATGAAAATCACCATGTTGAACAGAAAACTGGTAATAGTCATCATGGTTCCGAGGGCGATCCAACCCTGCCAGGGGCCGGTGCCGAGCAAGGGAATGAGCAGCATGGGAATCTGGGTAAGACAAAGCGAAGCCACTCCCGCAAAGGGAATAAGCGCCAGAGGGCGCCGCCACCCATAGTTTTTTTCCGGTGGATACAAACAACGAAAAAATCCTCCCAGCGAAGCGATCACCAGTCCGGCTACAATCTGGGCCGCGAAGAGCGGCGGGAATCCAATGCTCGATCCATAGGGGTTGAAACCATAGAAGATTAACAAGGCCACCAGAGCCGTTAGCAAACCGCTCCCCAACCCCAGAAGATACCCGGAAAGGAAGAGACTGAACGTCACCAGCTCTATATTCGGTACCGGCGTTAAGAGAAAACCGAGGGCCACAGTCAAAGCGGCTAAAAGAGCTACAAATACCGGTTTACGTCTCTTTTGCATTGGCAAGCCTGCCAGGTAATTTTAGGCTTCGTATCGGATATCCCATTAACGGTCGTTAAAAGTTGCCTTTTGCAGGGACTGGAGAGGTTCCTGCATATCTGCAGCAGTCTGTCGGACCTGAATAGCTGTCCACTCACCGAGCGGCCGGATAAACGGCTTCAAGACACTCGCTTCCGGGTCTGTCAACGACTCTAACGCTTTTGTCCAATTCTGAACCGTTTCAACATCCCCCCTGGCGACTGCCCGTTCCAACGACGTGACGACTCGCTCCAGCGCGGCATCAGCGAAAAGCTTTCTTTCTTTTAAATCAACTGATTTTTTCAATGCCGCTTCAAGCCGTGCCAGGGTGGCCGCCGCATCGGGACGCAGCCATTCACACGCCCGCTGCATTAGATCAGCCCGGTCGGCTGCGGTGGAAACACCTTCGAGCCCGAATCCCAGGTAGATGATCCTGGATGTTTCCGTGCCAGACAAAACTGCCGCTTTCTCTCCACTGGAATAAGCAAAACACTCGGTTCCACCTTGAGCTGCAATGATGACCTCAGGCCAGCGCTGGTTGTCGGCGCCGTCACCCCCGGAGATAACGAATTCGAGTCCGGAAAACGGTTCAGCAATCCCGGAAATTACGTGTATATCTGAATTGTCTTTGATATACTCGGCTTTCAAGGCTTCGGCGAGAAAGCTGTCGCCCTTGATATCATACGCTATGTCCTGCCCCGATATCAGCAGGCTGCCCCCGCCTTCAAGATAACG
>CAZQHK010000052.1:0-1931 GCA_964593455.1 uncultured bacterium | reverse complement strand
GGCAACCGCAGAGTATACGAACCGTCGGTACCGGTCTGGACAACGGGCAAACCGTCCCCCTCGACAGCTACTTGAGCCACCAGTCCCTGCCCGCCGGGATCGACAACGGAACCCTTGACGGTTACTTTTACCGCTTCTTTCAGACGGATCTCCCGGTAGGTGACTTCCTTGCGGGTCACCGTGATCGCCGTCTCAAAAGGCTGGCATCCGAAAGCCGCCGCCCGAACGGTGTAGGTCCCTTCTTTTAACAGAAAGGAGAATGTTCCGTCATCCGCGGCTTTCACCGAGCGGTTCGCTTCAACAACGGTAATCTTTGCCGCCACCGGCTGCCCGGCGAAGTCAAAAACCCTGCCGTTGAAAGTCCCTCCCAGAGATACGAACTCGCAGGCCGCCAGTGCGTCTATCAACCCTCGACCATAATAATTGTCGTTTCCTTCTTCCCCGAGATCGAGAGCCGTGGCTTCCAGGATGGAGATCATATCGGAAACAGTAATTTTCGGATCGGCCTGGAGAAGCAGCGCAACCACTCCGGCAACGTTCGGGCAGGCCATGGAAGTGCCGCTTTTCGTGCCCCATCCGCCTCCGGCAAGGGAGCTGGTGACATCGTCACCGGGCGAGGAGATCTGGGGCTTGATAAAGGTCGTTCCGTTCCAGGTACTGGGACCCTTTGAAGAAAAATAGGCTAGTTTATTGTTATTGTCCGTGGCGCCAACAGCGAATGAATGCGGAAAATTGGCCGGGGTCCCACAGGAGGACATTCCGGCGGAACCGTTATTGCCCGAGGCAAAACACGGAAAAATTCCCGCTGCCACCCACGCCTCGACGATGTCCCAGTAATAGTCGTTGGTGGTGCTGTTGGAGCCCCACGAGTTGCTCACCACCCGGGGAGCGTCTTCGGTATCGGGATTATCGTCCGGATCGAGCATCCACTGCATTGACTTGAGCAGCCAGGAACTCTCTGTCCCTCCCGAACCGGTAAACACCTTGGCTACCAGCAAGCGGGCGTCGGGAGCCACGCCGATGCCGCTCCCGGAAGCATTACCGCCGCAAATCGTGCCGGCGGTGTGGGTTCCGTGCCCCTGATCGTCATAGGGCTCGCCCTGAACACCGTCATTAGTGAAATCCCTGAACGACACGATTTTTCCCGCCAGGTCCGGATGGTCTTTATCGGCACCGGTGTCGATGTGACCGACGATAACTCCTTCTCCAGTAAATTCCAGCTCTTTCCAGACCTGAGGAGCCTTGACCTTGGCTACGCTCCAGATAACATCAGTTTTACCCAGAACCTCCGGCGGACCGGTCGGCTCGTCAGGCAGTTTGAGCGTTTCATCATAGTACACAACTTCGATGTCATCCCGCTTGACCACCGATTCGATAACATCCCGGCGGGCTTTGAACAGAACCGCATTGACGGCCCACAGGCTTTCCACCCGGTCGACAGCTCCCTGGGGTTGAGAATTGATGAATTGAAGCAGCTCCCGCTGTGATGAGCGGGCCATCGCCCGCAACGCACGGCACACCGCCGCTGCCTGTCCGCGCACCGAGGCCAGGTCGGCACGTTTCTTCAAAACCGCGATAACCGGTACCAGCCCTCGCGACGAAACAGCCGCATCATCCAATAAATGAGCTTCGAGAACAGGATCCAAATGACCGGCCTGTACCGGCAGTATGTTTACCAAACCAACAGCGAAAACAACTAGAAAAACAAGAATAGAAAAACGTTTCATACCGTAACACCTATACTTTCTACAGCCCTTATAAAAAGGGAACCAACACACTCCTAAAAGTAAAAGGGCACAATTTGCCCCTGTAGAGCTATCTATCATACACAAAAAATATCGAAATGGCTACTCATTTTAAAGCTCGATGACATCATTTTGAGATTGAGATGTGTAAGCAAGCAGTTGTGGAAAGAGGACCCTATGAGGTCT
>CAZQHK010000051.1:6153-24858 GCA_964593455.1 uncultured bacterium | reverse complement strand
TCGCCTGTCCTCGACGTATCGCAACGGCATCATGCGAATCCATCCTGGCTTCGCACCCTTCGGGCGTCACTTTGTGACGTCCAGTTTTGCGATCCTGCAAAACAGTACGCCTGCGGAAGGCTTGGTCGCGTGCCTTGAAGCTACGCACGACTTCGCAACCTCGTAACGGCAACTCGTGAAATATGCGGGTTAGTTCTTCTTCTTAAAAAGTACTATTGAAGGCCCATTCCCGGTATGAAATTGTTTGACTTTTATCCACGCGGATTCTGGTCCGCCGCCGAATAGTTGCCGGTACAGCGCTTGTTTGTTACGGTAATTCTTGAACAGCGGATGGCCGACCGGCGGCAGCGGGATGTTCAGGAAACGATTGAACAAGTAACTGCTCGTTATCAGGTAGTCCGCCTGTATCCTGGTTAACCATTCACTGCTGTACCTGATGGATGCAAGCACGAAAACAGGTGTGTTTTTCAATCTCCGGCCGAAAAAATCCTTATATTTTCCTTTTAACAGGCTGTATTTTTGGAATGGGGTTAATATTTTTGGAAGATACCCTTTATCCATGATAAAGGTGCTTCCCTGGGGAACATTATTCTGGATCCATCTATAAGCGGCCCGCCTGTTGTCTTCCCGGGTCTGTTGCCGCGCGTACACGATCGAAGAATATACCGGCCAGGCTGAAACGATCACGATGAGCGCCAGTGAAACGTGAACGTTGTTAAGACGGCTGACCGTGTTCGCTACCAAACGTCCGGTGAGCAAAGCCAGGGCGGGGAAGATAAACAACAGGTAGTGCAGGGAGATTTTCTGGAAGTTTCCGATAAAGAGGACCGACGGAACGATGAAAGACAGCAGCAGCAGGTCCTGTTTTTTTCGCTGCTTGACGGCATACGCCACTCCTAAAGCGAAAAGCAGGGCAAAAGTCTTTTCCGAGCTCCAGAAGAGTGCCAACAATTTTAGATAACTCGAACCAAACGGGCCTATGTACCCGGTGGTATTGTATCCGAGCATATACCTGAGAGAGTACCAGGTTCGAATAGGATCTATGAGCCAGGTTGGCGACCCGATGAAGAACATCGCGGTAAACGCGATTATGCTCAATAACACCCTTTTGTCAAACCAGGAAGATAACGAGCTCAAACGTTTCTCGGCATGCAGATGGAAGATGTAGGCCGTGATAATGGGCAGAAGAACCAGGGCGCCGTTATACTTGGTGGTAACGGTCAGGCCGGCGGCTGCTCCCGCTAAAATGTAATCTCTGGTGGTCCCGGACTTCAACGCGGCCAATGAAAAATAGAGCGTCAGGGCGACAAAGAACGTCATAGTGACATCGAGCTTGGCATAGCCCGAATAGGTGATATGGAGAAGGGAAAACGTTATGATAGCCGCCGCCGTCAACCCGGTCATCCGGTCAAAATATTTCTCTCCTATCTTGAACAGGAGGAAGATAGTGGCCAGGGCGAATATCGTGCTGGTCAAACGTGCGGGCAGAATCGGGAGTATCGAGTCAAGATCGTTCATGACCATGATGGCTGTAGGCGAAGGAAGCATATCCAGCTGGTACAGCACGTTTGTTCCGACCATGGTGGGAATGAACGACAGATAACTGAAGAGGGTCGGGTAGCAAAAATCACTGGGCACAATGGTTTTATCGTTGGCGAACTTGTTGAGGTTCCTGAGAATATAGATTTCGTCTATAAAAAAATACTTGCAGCATGACGCCAACCGTAGAAGGGCGGCCACGATAAGAAGAGTGATGAGTATCGATTTGTAAATTCGTTTTTCGGTCATTTCAAAACAATATGGTACCGTATTTCTTGAAAGGAGGCAAAAGGTCCCGGCGGTCCCGCTGTTGCCCGGGAGTTACCGGACTGATAGAATACCCTTTCGGAAAGGCTGGATAAAACGGGCCATGTTCTTGAAAATTGCCAAAACAATATCGTTGTTGTTTACGGGCCGGTTTGACCTGCTTACGTATAAGATCATGGAAAAACTGGGCCGCAAAGACGCGGTGCCACCGCTTCCTTTGAGCCTGATGATCGAGCCCACCAACTGCTGTAACCTCCGCTGTCCCGCCTGTCCTACCGGAACGGGCAAACTCAATCGCCCGAAACGTATGATGAGCCTTGAGGAGTTTAAATCAATAATTGGCCAGGTCAAAGGATACACTGACGAGATCGTGCTGTGGAACTATGGAGAGCCTTTCCTGAACGAGGCCCTCCTCCCGATGATCGAATGTGCTGTAGAGGCCGGGATGCGGGTAGTAGCCAGCACCAACGGGCATTTTTTCACTTCTCGTGAGTTCTGTCGCGAAGTGGTGAAAAGCGGACTTCATCACCTGATTATATGCCTCGACGGCGCTGATCAGGAGACTATCAGCCGCTACCGGGTGAACGCTGATTTCAAAGAAATACTGTCCGGATTCAAGTTGATCAGCGAAACGAAACAAGAGCTCGGATCGGGAACGCCCGCGGTAGATCTCCAGTTTATCGTCATGCGTCACAATGAACACCAGCGTGAGACAATGCGAAAACTGGCCGAAGCTCTGAAGGTTGATGTGTACTGCGAAAAAACTATCGGTGTCGACCGGAACGATCAGGATTTTCAGACACTCTGCGAGGAACTGCTTCCCCGGGACCTCTCGGAGAGCCGTTACCGAAAAGAAGAGAACGGCACTTTTGTTTTAAAGGGAGAGATCCGAAACCGGTGCGCCTGGGTGTACCGCAAAGCGGTTATCAATGTTGACGGGACTGTTGTTCCCTGCTGTTACGACCTGTGCTCAACGCATAGTATGGGCAACGTGTTCGAAGTACCTTTGAAGAATATCTGGAACGGGAAAAAATACAGGGAGTTCCGGGAACGGATCCGATGTAACCGGCTGGAGATCCCGGTTTGCACCAACTGCAGTGAGGGTAGACACACGATTTCCAGGAAAGCTTCGGTGTAACCGGTTTTGAAGTGTTGGATTAATGAGCAAAAATTGGTATAATGCGTGACGGAAAAGGTGAAACGCATGGCTTTTGAAGATTTCCAGAAGCTAATGACCTTCTATGATGTGTACGGAGAAGATTTTGGCAAGATGGGATTTATCTGCCATGAGGGCGGTGTCGGCAAACACATGTACCTCATACTCGATGGCAAGGTTACCATTTACAAAAACAGTCCTCCTCCAAAACAGAAAAGAATTGACATCGCTCAGATGGGCCCGGGCGATTTTTTCGGTGAACTGAGTCTTTTCGAGGGCGTTAATTTCAACGCCACGGTCCAGGCGCTTACCCATGTCAAAACCCTGGTAATTGATATGAACGTTTTGAAAGAGATAATCATGACCAATCCGAAGTTTGCTATTGCTTTGATCAAGAGATTTTCGAATCGCGTGAGGAACTGCCGATCATATTTTGGCGAGTTTCTCCAGGTTTAGGCTGGAGTGTGAAGCAGTACCATGGGACTGGAAGTACTGTTCAAAAAGTACGGTAAAAAGTATAAAAAGAACGAAGTCATCTGCAGCGAAAAAGACACAGATAAGGTAATGTATATCATTCTCGAAGGAACAGCCCTGGTCTATAAGGATGTTCGCCGGCCGAAACGGGAAAAGAAGGTACTTGCCCAGCTTAAATCCGGCGATTTTTTCGGAGAGATGTCTCTCCTGGAAGGTATGCCCCGGTTCGCCACCGTGGCCGCTCTGACTGATATCAAAGTCCTGGTGATCAATATGCAGATTCTGGAGAAGGTGGTTGAGTCCACCCCGGATTTTGCCATCATGATGATGGCGAAACTGGCGAAACGCCTGCGTAAAACCAGCGCTTTCAAACGGTAGCGGCGTTTTTTTTCATCATTATTCCAAGCATGGTATCGTCCACTCCAGCCATACCCACGTTGCTGATTTCGCTCAAATGACGGATCGTTTCCTCGGCGGTTTCTCCGACAAACCCTTCCATATGGGAAATCCCATGCTCGTTCAGGGCCATGTAAGCGGAACGAATGGCCGAATCGGTAGAACTGGCTGCTTTCAAGGCGCATCCGCCCTTGGCTCCGTCGCACAGCATACCACCCAGATCGCTGATCAGATTGTTGACGGCCAGGGTGATCTTCTTCATGTCGTGGCCGCATTGCTGGTAAACGATAGCCACGGCCGCGCCGACTCCCGCTGCAATGGCACAACCGCAGAGGGGAGATAAATCACCGGTAAAACACTTGGTGTAACTATTGATCAAATGGGACAAAGCAATACTTTGAACGATCTTCTCTTCATCGATGTTGAAGTGTATTCCGACATTATAAGGTACCAGGATGGCGACAATACCCTGGTTTCCGCTTCCGCCGCTGGCCATCACCGGGAAGTTCAGGCCGGCCATCCTGGCGTCCGTAGCCGACGCGGTCAATATTTTACTGGACGAGAATACGTCATTCAAAAGGTAGCCTTTCTCCATCAAGTCGGAAAGATAGAAGCCTACTTTCCGGAGTTTTATTCCTTCTTTTGAGATGGCCAGATTCATCTCGATACCGTGCTCGATGTACCGGTAATCATCCTGGTCAAGGTGTTTGGCCAGGTCAATAAATTCGGTTATTCGCATCTTTTTCAAGACCTGTTTATAATCTTGATCTCCTGAGCTTGCCGCCTGGTATTCTTTCTCGAATAGCACCCGATTGTTTACTGCCAGATGAACCAGGTTCATGTGGGAATTAGCCAGCACTGCCCTGACCGAATCACCACCGGATTTGATAGTAACCTCGATAAAGAGATTCTTTTTCGATGTATCATAAGAAATGGTTGCTTTTCCTGTCCGGATCAATGATTTGGCCTTGTTTATCATGTCGGCCTCGACTGATTTCAAAAGTTCCATTTTCAAGTCTGGTTGTTTGATGAGGGCTCCGAGCACGCCGGCAAACAGATTGCCTCTTTCTCCGTCGGTATTCGGTATAGTTACCGCGAACCCGTTTTTAAAAACACCGGGATCAACCGTGATACTGATTTTCTCAACCTCGTCATCAAGTTCACGACCGGCGATACTGGCGGCATAGGCTACCGAGATCGGTTCGGTGCAGCCTAACGCGGGAAAAACTTCGTGCTGTAAAACCTTCTTAAGGATATTCATACTGTTTCTCCACGAGTCGTTAGCGATACAATACAGACAGATCAAACACATCCACCACCGGATCGCTGTACAGGGTTTTTCCGAGCAGTGTTTCCAGGTTGGCGGAGATCTTCGAGTGTCTCCGGCGCCGGCCGTGCGGGGTCTTGCTGCGGTATTCCTCTTCATCACCGGCCAGCGCGTTTTTATGGACCACGATGTACTTGAAATTATGTTTTCTGAAAAACTCCAACCCTCGCAAGGATACCGTCTCCGGGGCGATCAGATCGGGCCCGGATAAAAGATCGAGGGTCCGGACAAAAGGATTGGTCTTGACCATCCGATTGAACTCAGCCGGACGGGTAGACTCATAGCGCATGTTGTTGTCGGTCAGTATCGGGTTCATATGCACTGTCTGAAACCACATCGCTTCCGCGCCCGCCCGTTCCGAAAGAATCGGCATATCGATCACACCGCCCGGCGCCGCCCCGGCCAGTGACCTGATCGATGGAGGAACCGCGGGTGGGTCCTTCAATATCATAGTGACAGAAAACCTGGTCAGTGAAAGAAGGGCCAGGATGATGGCACCGGTGAAAATCCATCGGCTTTTTTCTCCCGGCAGCCGTTTTAACAGGATCTTGACGGCGTATCCCACCGCCAGTCCCAGGAAGACCAGCGCTACCGGCAAGAACCTGGCAGTGGTAGTGATACGGTTAAATCCGGGTGTCAGTACGTACAGGAGAGAAAACAGTGTGGGCAGACGGGTCTGGGAGCCCGGGACAGTCAGGTAGGGACCCGGCACCAGGGCCAGGAAAAACAAGGCAAACCCGAGAAAAGTAAGCCCCATCCGCCGCTCGATCCTCTCTTCCGGGTCTTTCCGGGTGCGGCGAATGTAAATTAGTAGGGGAACGGTCAGCAGCAGCGAGAACACTCCCACCGGATGAAAAATGTTTTCACCGAGCACAGCCGGAGCGGGAACAATCTCAATGTCCGGAGTTTCCAAATCAGGCGGCAGGTGAAACGGTATCAACCGGCCGGTGTTAACACCCTGAACGCTCTCACGGGTCCCGGCCTCGTGAAGGAAAGGATAAATAACCGGCAGCACCAGGACACCGGAGATAACGACTACCATCAAAAACCGCTTCAAGACGGTGATTCTTTGCTGTCGTTGGAACAGGAGAGATACCAGTACATGGATTCCCATGGCCAACCCCATGAAAAGGCCGTAGAACAAGTATGAAAATGAACTGAGAGCCAGGAAAAACGAAGATAAAATCAGGTTTTTCCGTCCGCCTTTCAGTATCCAGGCCTGGTAGAAAAGCATGAATAGAGGCAATGTCCATAAGAACCCCTGGGGAATACGTCCGGCCAGCAAATCAGTCAGGATATACGGCGCCACCACCAGGACGAGTCCGCCGATCAAAGCGGCCCGTGTATCTTTTATCAGGACCCGGATAGCCAGGGCCAGCGCCAGGCCGTTAGTGACGATGGCCAGTAGCAGGAGGAGATTATAGTCGGTTGGAAAAGGAAGGTACCAGAACCATACGAGAGGAGTAAAAGAGGCGTGGAAATAATGCGGTTCGAGCACGTAGAGGTTCATTCCCCAGGGAGCGAACAGGTGGGGGGTGTGCCAGAGTAACCGGGGATTTCTCAACAGATCGGAAAATCCCCGGGTTTTGTAGTACCTGATTTTCCATAAATCTCCCATCATATCGGTACCGTAGTTGTGATGGGTAAGCACCAGGCGGGACGATATGTTGGGCAGGAGAGGCCAGGTAGCAATCACCGCGCCGGCCACGCATACGATCAGGAAGATAAGCAGAACGCGCACTGACTTCATACGCCTGTCCCACTCCCTTCCATTGCGTCGAGAAGGTCCGCGCGCAGCCGGTGTGCAAGCCTGCCGAAATTGTATCATAAGATTGTTTATCTGCACAACCGGCCGCCGCCATCGTCCCGTCTATATTCATTACGCTTCCTGTCCGGCCGGAGTTCTGAATTCGGGGGAGTCCGGCAGATCATTTTTCAGGGAGAAGACTTCATCCCAGTTGGTGCCGGTTGTTACCCACATCAAGAAACCCAGGGTCAGCACCGAGCCCACGGCCACGGTCAGCCCGGTCATACCCTTGAGGAAGAAACTGTACGAGAACAGCACCAGAAAGAATATCTGGCCGGCTACCGCGAACTTCCATGGAAAACTTTCTCCCAGCGCGCGTCTCAGGTAGCTCGTTACCAATCCCACCGACACCACCGAGCAGATAACAAACGCCAGGTGGATGTTGATGTGGTCCACCAGGTACGCCAGCAGCAGGTGGAAGGCAAAGAAACCGGCGGCCACGAACAGGTAGTGCATGGGATGTATGTTTACCCTGTACACGATATTGATGGCGGCCACGAGTACGAAGAAGAAGACCAGGCAGACCGGCGCGAAGAAGGTTATGCGGGAGGCCAGTGGGCCCGGGTTCAATTTTTCCGGCACGACCACTCCTATTTTCTGGTTCGTGATCAGGTCGGTGGCCTGCCAGGACATGATCATTCCTTTCCCATCCCCGAGCGGTTTGGCGCTCATCGGGGAGAGCCCGCCTTCGATGTAATCGATGTCCGGAAAATCGGTCTGAACGGTCAAATCCAGGTTCTGCACGCGACCGGTAGCCTGGGCCGGCAGGTATTGCCAGTCAGATAGTCCCCTGGTCTCGTACGTAACTGTGAAACGGCGGCTCTGGCCCGGTTCTATCTCGATAATCTCGTTGATTCCTTCGTCGGTATCAACTGTTGCTGCCATTTTCTCATCGTCCAGGGTAAGATCGAAGGCGTCATAAGTTGCTCCCTTAGACGGGAAAGTAAACTGGAAATACAGCTTTTGTTTTACCATCTCCCGGTTGGTTACGGTGTAGATACCATTGAAACTGCAGACATAGGTGGGATACCAGATAAGTCCTTTTTTCCGGTGATCCAGGCGGAGCCGGACCCGTACGGTGTTCTCTGACGGCATGATATACTGCACATCTTCGCGTCCGGGAACCTTCACCGACAGCCGGGGCGCCAACTGGACCAGGCGTGTTCCCCACAGCGATTTGACCTGACCTCCCAGGCGCGTGTTGATTGTGTTTGAGCGCATGGCGGTGGTGGCACCCAGGATCATCCATCCTCCCCAGGCCATCAGGAATACTACTACTATAGCAGCTACTCGTCTGATAGTCATCGTGAAGCTCCCTTCTTTTTCGGTGATTCATGCACCGGTTCCTTGTAATAAAACGCTACCTTGATCTCCTCTCCACGGTAGAACGATCGGGTAAAGATATACCGCTTCCCGACGAACTCCTCGGGAGTTTCTTTAAAATTCCCCCGGGCTGGAGTGACCGGACCTTCAACCGAAGTGAGCTGCACGCGCCCGGGCAGGGCCAGACCGATAAAGAGATTTTTTGCAGTCAACCCGGTGGCCGGCAGGCTGGTTTCCAGGCGTCCCTGCAGCCCCAGTTTTTCTCCTCGTCGGATGTAAGCCAGCCTGATTTTTGACAAGCTTCCTTTTTCCAGGGGGATAATCCAGGTCCCGTCACCCCGTGTGTAAAGTTTCTTTTTCCGGTCGTTGACTTTCAGCGACCAGATCTCCGCACCCGGGATACTGTTGATGATGAGCTGGGAATCGATACCCGGCGGGATGGTCAAGACCAGCACCGACAACTCACCGCCGTTCTCCTCGAAAGACGTGAAAAATTTGATCGAATTGAGCACAGCCGGGGGCGCGGCGATAGCGGCAAACCGTTTAACGGCAATACCTAGTGTTCCGCCGGCGGGAAGACGTTGATATGATGAACTGACGCCTGTGAATTTGGTGAACTCAGCCGGCAGCCGGGAGATCGGGAGTTGAGAAACCAGACCCGCCGCTTCCAGAGAGATCTGTCCGTCATCCGGTTCCTCCACGATGAAACAACCTTCACGGCCGTTGTTTTCGTCGATGACGGGCAACCCCATGGAGAACCGGTCGGGTATATTCTGCTCCTCCACTGAGTACTGGATATCGAACGGCTCTTTCAGACCAGGCGGTATGGAAACCGAGTATGTATTGTTATCGTTCTCCGATATCCACGACCGGTTCAGCGATGATGACAGGTACTGGGCACCAGGCGGTAGCCGCAACAGGAACGTTTCAGGGGGTTGTTGACGGGGAAGAAACCAGGCGGTAGTGAAGGTCCGTTTCCCCTGAACCCGGATTATCGAGAGAGAGTCGATTTCAATGATAGCTGATCCCTGGACATCTTCTTCCCGCCCGAACCTGATCGTCAGGTTTTTCGTCGCCGAAAAATGGCGGACTCCCTCCCGGTCAGTCAGGCCGGGGGCGTCCACCAGGCTTGTTTCCCCGGGCAGGGTAAAACGAAGAGAATTGCTGATTGAACGGGGAATATCGAACTTGATAAAACGTGATCGACTGTCTTCACGCACCGGCAGGAAAAACGAGAAGGAAATGCTAAACGGGGCCATATCCGAGGGCATAAGCGCGATCCTGCCGTCATCGCGATCCAGTGAAATCAGTGTTCCTCCTTCCACCTTGTCCACCTTTGCCAACACCATTTGGTGGCCGAAAAGCGGGATTGGAGAAGGATCTCCCGAAAGCACGGACCCCGTGATTGTCACACGGCCTTCCGCCCGCTTGTTACCGACGGTAATTTCGTATTGAACCCGCTCGATAGAGTGAACCTGTGGTTCCGGTTCCTCGGGCATGGATTCCTTAATCTCCCGTTCGATACTCTCGCGGTAAAGCTGCTTATACTCTTCCCACGACACCCGTACGAGTTCTGCCGCCCGGCATGGACTATGGCCCATGAGCGGTATCGCCGCAGCCATTTGAAACACCATGACCGCTGCCAACACTGTGATGGAAAAAAACTTCATAACAGCGACCTCCTTTCTGGTTCTGTAACCAGTATCGAGGATAGATGTGAAGTGTGTGTGAAGTGGAAGTGAAATCAGGATGAATTAGATGTGGAAGGAAACCGCAGGCGGGCTGTGACACCGCCATCGGGCCTATTTTCAAGGGCGATAGTGCCTCCATGGAGGGCAGTTGCTTCTTTCACGAAAGTGAGGCCCAGTCCGGAGCTTTTCTTGCTGGTGCCGGGTCGCTGCAGTGAGTAGAAGCGGTCGAATATCCTGTCCAAAGCGTAATCCGGCACGCCGGGTCCGTCGTCGGAAACTTCCAGTTCGATATACGCGTCTCCTCGTTTGACGAGGACCGAGATCGTTCCTTTTTCCGGTGTGAAATCCACGGCGTTCTGCAGGAGGTTGGCCAGAGACTGTTTGATGAGAAACCGGTTACCGCTCAGATAAATCTCCCGTCCGATATTTTTATCGAAGTTGATACGTTTAGCCACTATCAGGGGCGCCAGGCTTTCCACGGCTTCTTCGGCCAATTCGGAAACGTCGATATCCTGAACATCGGTCAATCCTTTCCGGTTCTCCAGGGCGGAGAGTTGAAGCAGACGTTCGATCATATTTTGGATACGCTCGGTTTCGGTACGGATGTTTTTCAGAAACTTTGTTCTCTCCGCCACCTGCATTTTTTCCTGCAGAAGTTCCGACGCACCCCGGATGGCACTGAGCGGGCTCTTCATCTCGTGGGTCAATGTCTGGATATATGATTCCACGTATTGCTTACCTTCAAGAGCATCCCGCATCTGCTCAAACGCCTCACCCAATTGGCCTATCTCGTTCTTCCCGAGTTCGGGAAGCGCCTGCCGTTTCCCGTCCCGCACCGCCTTGGCATACTCGGTGAGGCGGTTGATCGGTCGCGTGATCCAGAATGAGAAAACCAGACCCAGGAGGACTACTGACAGAGCGGCCGCGATACTGTACTGGATGATTTTCTTCTTGGCTGCGTAGATAAATACCACCAGACTGTCCGATGGTTTGCAGACGGTAAGGACACCGGCGATTTCATCTTTGTCGATGATAGGCGCGGCCACGTAGAGGATGGATTTCCCGGGCGCGGCGGGGTCCGGGTGGCTGGTACGGGCACCGTACTCGCCGCGCAACGTCCGGTGCACGTCGTTCCAGCGGGAGTAATCTTTTCCCTCGTCCCGGCCTTCATCGGAATCAAAGATAACAATTCCTGTCTTATCGGTGACGTACACCCGCATAGTCAGGTTGGTCTTGGTGAGCCGGTAGATCCGGGCGGAAAACGTCCGGTCCCGGGCTTTCCCAAAGGCGGTCCGGAAATTTTCCAAATCCTTGATGGCCGTCCGGAAATTTTTCACCGTACTCACATCACCCTCGATCTGGTTTGACAGCACCGAGGCCAGGATAGTGGCGGTGTCAACCATGGACTCCTCCATGGTCTCCAGATAGCGTGGACGGATATCTTCCAGAAGCCAGTCCACCAGAGAGTAGAAACCGAGTCCTACCAGGATGAGAAAAGCTAGAAAAAGACGGGTCCGTATGGTTACCATGATTCCCTCAACGAGTAACCGATACCCCGGTGTGTTCTGATAGGTTTCAGATCGGGTTTGATTTCACGCAGCTTGCTTCTGAGGGTCTTGATATGGGTATCCACGGTACGTTCCAGGCTTGCTTCCGGTTCGTCCCAGACCATATCTTTCAGCTGCTCCCGAGTAAAAACCCATCCCGGGCGCTTGAGAAGCAGTTCCAGTAGCCGATACTCGTAACGGGAGAGTTCCAAAGAGACTCCGAAATAGGTGATGATCAACCGTTTCTCGTCAACAATAAAAGGAAATCCTTCCGGGATGCTGATTTCGGTACAGGGGCTGCTTTTGCCACCGCCGGTCCCGGAGCGGCGGAGCACCGCCTTGACCCGGGCTGAGAGTTCCCGGGGGCTAAACGGCTTCACCACGTAATCGTCGCCGCCGATCTCCAGCCCTACCACCCGGTCCACCTCGTCGCCTCGGGCGGTGAGGAAGATGATGGGGACGGAAGACATTTTCCTGATCTTGCGGCACAGGTCGAAACCGTTGATGTCGGGCAGCCCGATGTCGAGAACCACCAGGGCGATATCCCCTCCAGTCAGGGCGCTGAGCGCTTCCCGGCCGGTGGAGCACCAGCGCGATTCCATCCCGTCGGTTTCCAGAGCGTACGTGATGGTATCGGCGATGGCCGGCTCGTCTTCAACTACCAGAATTGTCGGTTGCGGATTCTCCATCACCCTGCATTGTATCAAGGAGCAGGTTCGCAGAGCAATATCTCGGCCTGCGAGCTTCTCAAGTGCCTGAACCACCAGCACGGTTTCGCCCACCTGAAGTGCCCCGACTGCGAGATATCACTGTGGTTTCCGGGCTGAAAGATAGGTAAGCGTTAAACAAGCGGCCTCAGCCACTTGATGGAGGATAGGAAATCTATGATGAGCTTCAGGCGCCCCTTGGCAATCGAGGCCGGTCCGAATAGTTCCACCGGTACCCGGCCGTCCTTGCTGAGTTCAATCGTGTACCGGCGGGATTTCTCGAGATCTTTCATGATCCTGAACGCTGTCCGCATCCCGAAGGACCCGGAATTGACGCAGGCCATCACCTCGGAGTTGATCTGTTCCGACATGGGGTCCATGTTGTAGGTGCCGATAATGGTTACTTTGCGGTCGAAGACTACCACCTTGGAGTGAATCAGCCGTTTCGGCAGGTACGCCCAGACTTCGAGCCGGGGCATGGCTATCTGGATATCGAGCCATTCCTTGACGAAGAAAGCCTGGGTCCACAAGCTGTCGGAGCTGACCGGGCTGTTGGTGTGGAGGATGATCCGGACGCCGCGGTCGTTGGCCCGTTGGAGTGCCGCCCTGGCTTTATCGGTGAGGACCACGTAGGGACTCTGGATGATGATCTCTTTCTCGGAGGCGTCGATCAGCTTGACGATGGAGTCGGTGATGTCGTTGCGCTCCCCGGCGATGGAGTGCTTGTCCAGGATCTTGACGGGCAGGAACCGGTCTCCCCGGAACGGCCGGTACCCCTCGAAGGTGGTGCTGGACGGGTATTTCTTGAGCTCTTCGTTGTAGATGGACGGATCGAACCGGAAGTCGCCGGTCGGTTCGTAAAGCTGGCCGCCCCTCATCCAGGCGTCCATGGCCGCTTCGGCCATCAGGAGGTAGTCGCTCTTGGAAAACCAGTTCCCCAGCAGATCCTGTTGTACCGTGTAGTTGTCGAGCGAGTTGAACTCCTCGTCGAACGCCACCGTGATGGCCTGGCTGATGAACTCGCCTTCCATGACGACGTCGGTGTCCATGTTCACCGTGGGGAGATCGGCGGGATCGGCGAAGTTGCCTACGGCGATGTTGCGTCCGCCGGTGATCACGAACCGGCCGTCCACGGCGATGATCTTGTCGTGATTGGCGGAGATGAAATACTTGAGTCCGCACGGCAGGTCCGGTAAATCTCCCAGCAAGGGATTGAATGTCTTGACTTCCGCGCCGGCTTCCACCAGTTCCTGGAGGTAATCCTGTCCGCCGGTGAAACGGCTGGCAAAGAACCCCGACCCCCGGGCGTCTATCATGAGCCGGACACGGACGCCCTCACGGGCTTTCTTCAGGAGCAGGCCGATGAACGCATCGCCGAACACGTCGTGCTCCAGGATGAAGTAGGTCGTGTCGATGGTCTGAGTGGCGCTTTGCAGTACGTACCACCGGGCGTTCCAGGCTTCGACGTTGTCGGTGATGAGCCTGACCCGGGTGTTCCTGAACGGGAACGGTAGTTCGTCAAAGGTGAATTTAACCTCGTCCCCGACGTCCTCGAACTCCAGGTACGCCGGATCACCGCCGGCGTTCAGCGGCCGGCCCGGTATGGCGATAACCGCCAGCAGAAGAAGAATTATGAATTTAGAGATGTTCCCGCGTCCTCTGCACGGACGTCCGGAACGTGTTGTTCGTACCGTCACACTGGCATTCTCCCATGGGTGCATGCGGTTCTGGTTCCCGCCTATCTTGATTTTCATGATGAACTATTTACAGTATATACTATTCAAGCTGGAAATAAAAAGTTACACAATAGCTGGCGCGGTGCTGTTTTGCTTCGAAAAAGATCAAACCGCTGGCACAATTGTTTCCTGTAATGAAATGAGGTATAATAAAGCCGGTTTATTGAAATGAGAATACCATTTCAGCCGGGTGCCGTTATGCGGCACTGCACGGACCGCTGATTCGGAGGTTTATTGATGAAAACAAGATACGTTTTAACGTTACTGCTTATCCTCGGGCTCACGTGCCCGGTCATAGCTCAGCAACTCGATCTCGAAAACCCGCTTCCCAATTGGATAGATCGCGATCGTGAAGTGGACGATCGCGAGCCGGCGGTGTTTGGCAGCGCCGTCTCTGCTCCAGCCGAAGGTTTCCGGATACCGGCGGAGTATGAGCAAGTACGGGCCGTGGTCATGGGCTGGGCCGGTTACACATCCATGCTTAAACAGATTGCCCGTGTCGCCGCTGTTGACGGGAAAGCCGAAGTCTGGGTGGTTCGAGGACCGTCGAGTTTACCGGGAGTCTCCGCTGAACAATACACGCGGATACGGTGTGACCTCAACACCGTGTGGATGCGCGATTACGGTCCCTTCGGCCTCAATGAAGCCACCGGTACCCTGGGTATCATCGACACCATCTACCGTCACTACTCGTACCGCCGCTACGATGACCAGGTCCCGACCCGGGTGGCCGAACAGAAAGGTGTCGATTCCTTCTCCATGGACCTCATCCTGGACGGCGGCAACCTGATGGTTGACTCGGCGGGCAACCTGTTCATGACCAAACGCACGTATCTCTGGAACCGCGGCAAATCGCAAGAAGAGGTTGACCGTCTTCTCAAAGAGTATTACAAGGTCCACACGGTTCACGCCATCGATTACGCCGGGTATCCCGGTTCTCCCGCTGACGGCACGGGACACATCGACATGTTCGTCAAACTTCTGAACGACAGCACGGTGATGATCGCGGCCACCGAGGACGAGCCGTTCAAGAGCGCCTGCGAAAAAGCCGTGGAATACTTCTCGTCGCTCCAGGCCCCGGGCGGCGGGGATTACCGGATCATCAGAATCAAGTGCTGGAAAAGCGGCGGCACCTGGTTTACCTACACCAACTCGCTGCTCGTGAACAATGTGGTCATCATGCCGTCTTTCTCCGGTCACGGACATGAAAACGTGCAGGCCGCCGAAGCATACCAGCGCGGTATCCCCGATGTAACCGTACGAATGGTTAACTCCGACAGTTCAATTCACTCCGGTGGATCCATCCACTGCGTGACCCAAACGGTTCCGGGGCCTTAGCAAAGCGCGTAGAGCACGAGCGGCTTTCCCTTCCCTTTGACTTTAACCGGTTTGCATTTTCGGAATGAAAGCTCTTTCTTCAGTTCCAGGCTGAGCTCTTCAAAAATGGTTTCGCTTACCAGGATGTCCGTACCGAGATTCCTGGTCTGGCTCTCGATGCGGGAAGCGACATTGACTGTATCGCCGATGACCGTGTACTCGAGTCGTTCCTCCGTGCCGATGTTTCCCGCTACCAGGGTGCCGGTGTGGAGTCCTGCTCCAAACTTCACGCTGTCATACTGGGGAAAGTCCAGGTTGAACTGTTCGAGCTGCCGGCGCATACCAACCACCGTATGCATAGCGTCGTCCACGTATGACTCCGAGCCCAAAAAGGGGGTGTAGATAGCCATGACCGCGTCGCCGATAAACTTGTTGATCACGCCGTGGTTGGCCATGATGGGCCGGGTAATGTAAGAGAAGTACCGGTTCAAAAACTCAACGATCTCTTTGGCTGAAGCCTTTTCGCTCATGGCGGTGAAATTGCGGATGTCGGAAAAGAGGATGCTGGCTTTGATCTGCTGGCCGCCGAGGTCGATATTCTTTGATTCCACCAACTGTTTGGCGATCTCGATGGACACATATTTCCCGAAAGTGTCCCGCAGCTCTTCTTTTTCCTTGAGTTCGTCCACCATGATGTTGAAGTTGGCCTTCAGACTGGCAATCTCGTCGGTGTACAGGATGGAAGATTTGTCCGGGAACTCTCCTTTCGCCAGGACCTCCATCTTGTCGATGAGCGCGTTGAGCGGGCGCTGGATGCTGCTGGTGAGGAAGGTCAGTCCGTGGATAGTGACGATACCTGCCATCATGACCACGTACTTGAGGTTCATCCGGACGAAGTCGTTGATCGAGTCCAACCGGTACATGATTATCAGAAACAGGGCCAGGGGAATAACGGCGGCGGCGAACAGGAGACAGAATATTTTGAAGGTAATGGTCAGCCTGGTCCCTTGCTTCAACCGGTAGAGTTCTTCAACTCCGTAAAGCTTGCGCCTGATGAGCTTGGTTCCCGACAGGGCCAGGTCGAGGTAGATCAGGGAAATGAAGTATTGGGAGGCGATAGCGATGAGTATGGCGGGAAGAACACCGGTGAAGAAGTTCTGCCAGATAATCCCTTTTCTGAAGAGAATGAGATAATGAACGATCTTGGCGCTGGCGTACATGAAAAAGAAGTTTTTCAGGGCGGTATGTACGTAATTTAACCGGTCGGCTACTTTTTGTTTATATTTGTCGTCTCCGGTTGTCAGCCAGCGATAGATGGGAAAATACCAGGCCAGGATGGGGATATACATGAACATGACACCAAACAGGACGTATTGGCTGAACGGTCCCCCGGTACCGAAGGTAACATATGACTTGAATTCCAGACCGGTTGATACCCGGGCCAGCCCGATGATGGCGGCCATGAAGAAGATGTTGTCCACCCCCAGCAGCAGGAAGGGCAGGGTGAGTATATTGGTTGTCAGGGTTTTGCGTTCTCCGCCAAGTGTAAGTTCGTGTTTTTTAAACATCGTTTATCCTCCTCCCTGGCAACCGTTCGATTTAGGTTGAGCTTCCGGTCCCATGTAAGCGCCAGGTTCTATCCTAGTGTCGAGAGGGTGTACCCGGCATAGACGCACAGCAGACCCAACAGCATATGGGCTCCCACATTGGCCAACGCCAGCAGCGTGTTATTTTCCTGCAGCAGGCAAAGCGTATCGTACCCGAACGTTGAAAACGTGGTAAAGCTTCCCAGTATTCCGATGATCAGGAAGAGCTTGAGCTTCGGTGAAAACAATGGAGAGGTGGCCGACCAGCCGCCCAGAAACCCGATAATCAAACAACCCAGCAGATTAACCAGCAATGTACCGACGGGAAAACCGGTCCGCGCCTGAAAAGTTTTCATAAACTAACATAGTCCATACCGGAAGGTGGCGCCGAGAAATCCCCCGAGCCCCACAGCACTGATGTTCCAAAACGTATTCATATCGATTTCCCCTCTAATACTCCGTGTTCATTCTATCTTGTTACATTTCTCAATAAGCCTTTAAAACAAACAATACCACAAACGTCAGCAAAGATACTACCAGCACCTCCGCTCACATTGTACCCAATCTGTCTGCGGTGGCTCTAAGTGACATATCTTTCTGGGTTACCGTCTACCTGCACCAGGCACATCGGAGCCTATGTTGTTAGAACCTATATCACTAACTTTGGAAGTGGTACAATGATTGGGGGCAGGTCACTCTGACTACCTATCTGAAAAACCTCAGAAACGGCAGTAACGTCAGCTTGAGCGGAAAATTTTGTGTATTTCTCTTTTTCAGAAGATAACAAACACATCTTATTATGGACTCAATTTTCAGGGGAGAAGTATATATTTATTAAAACTTTTCTTTATCTTATGGTTGTTGAAGTTTGCAGGTATTTTTAGTATTGTTTGGAGAATCTCACAATGTCTGCAAATATATTGAGAAGAATTAAGTAGCATGACAGAACCGGGAAACGATTTCCCTTCCATGGATGATCTGGATAAACAGCTTGCAGAATTCAGAGCGTTCAAAGACACAGACGATGAAAAAGTGTCCGCCCGGACGACGTCTGCAGAAATCGGGAGAGGCAAGATAGAAACCCTGGAAGATATCAGGCAATCCATTCAGGAAACCAGTTTTAAAAAGATGCTTATCGTCCAGGGAGTGCATGTCCTCCGGCTCAAACTCAAAAAACTTCTGCAGCCGCACTATATTATCCTGGAAGCTGAGAATGTGAAAACCGCTCTGTCCATTATTCAAAAAGATAAGCCGGACATCGTGTTTGCGGATAATATTCTTCCAGACGCAAACGGGCTCGACATAGTACGGCTGATGCGGCGATGGGAAAATTATACCCCGGGTCGTTATAGGATTTAACACAGTCACTGAGCGCGATGTACGGGATATGACTGCATTGAAGGGAACCGATTATTTAACCCACCCTATCGATGATAACCTGCTGCTCGTAATCGTCAGGAATGCCCTGAACAGCGCTCACCAGGAAAAGCAGTTGGACAAGATGATCATTACCGTATCGGAAGAGGAAACGATCTGCAGTGAAGGAGACGATGGAGCTCAATGTTTCTTCATTAAATCGGGAAAAGTAAAAATAGTGCAGGCCCGTGATAACGGTGCTGACGTGGTGTTAACTGAACTGGGGGTTGGTGAGATCTTTGGCGAAATGGCCCTGGTCAATACACGTCCCCGCTCGGCCAGCGTTATTGCTCTGGAGCGCACCGAGCTTTATGTCCTGAACAAGGATAACTTTGCCGTCATGATCGAGCAGAAGCCCGGGTTTGCCCTGAAACTGGTGCAGACATTGTGCAATCGGCTGGAAAAAGCAAGTGCCA
>CAZQHK010000051.1:0-6053 GCA_964593455.1 uncultured bacterium | reverse complement strand
TGTTGATGGGGTCAGGCTTGGCATTTAAACATTTGGACAGCAGGATTTGGACAGCAGGAATTGAGATGGTTTAACTACAAATACAATTGAATATAAATGGCTCGGGCTCCGTCTTATAGGATGAGCTTATTTTCAGGTATAAGAGTTTAGAAAGAGGACAAATATCTTTTTTCTGGAAGGGGCCCTGAAAATGAAGAAATTCATGTTGTTCATATTACTATTCTGCCTGATCCTCCAATCCCCGGCGGGGGCATTTCGACTGTTCGGTGAACGAAGGGCACCGGCACTCACAACCGCCCTTCGATGGACATCAAAGAGATTCCGGGGGCCGGTACAACAAGCGAACGAATATCATCAGCTGATACTGAGAGCCTATCCGAATGTATCGCCTTGCCGCAGAACTGAGAGGATCATAGATCGGATCGTTAGCGGAATACCCAATTACAAACGGTATGATTTCACCACGTACCAAATTGATAACAAAGATGTGAATGCTTTCTGTACCGGCGGACTCAGGATCTACCTGTTCAGCGGTCTACTGGAAAAGGCACCCAGTCAGGACGCCCTGGCATTTGTGATCGCTCACGAGGTAGGTCACACCATCACCGGACACATTGACCGGCAGACCGAGATTAATGCGAAACACAACATCACGTTCGGCTTGGCTGGAAACTATGTCAACAATGACCTCGGTGCGCTTATCAACGCAGGCTACGATTATGCAAATGGTCGCTTCTCCCGCAACCATGAACGGGAAGCTGATGTTCTTGGGGCCTGGTACGCTTACAAGGCGGGGTACGATTCGGTTGGCGGAATTGATTTCTTCAACAAGTTGTACGAGTTGCATGGGGATGATGCCGGACTGGGTAAATTGTTCGGCTCTCACCCGACATTGAAGGAGCGTATGGCCCGGATAAAACAGGTGATCGGATGGTTGAATGGGGAGTCAAGTTGGGACAGCCTCGGCCAGGAGGTGAAGTATATACTCCGTGCCCTCCAGGACTTCCCCGGTGAGGATCCGAAACCGGTTGCAGGTGAAGAGAAAGAAGCCAAACCCGGGATGATGGGTCCCCCTGCTTCTGATGAAATGTGGCTATGACCTGGCTTCTCTTCCAGTCGCATTTGAATTGGATTTCTAATCTACCAATTCTCGCTTAAATAAACTGTATCCGGCAGGTCACTCGCATACCAGGTGGTGTGGGGAGGGAGAGCTAGAAAGAAAATCCCCCTAACACGATTAGCGATTTAACTCAATTCCATCCTCATGATCGGACGTGTGGGTGAGCGTCGAGCTACCTCTTTAAACCCAGCTCCAATGAACGCTTTCGGTAGGCCGGTCCACGCAAAAACTGGTGGTATGTCTTTCTCAGACTTGGGTTCAACCGGATAACCATCTACTATTTCTGCGCCTTGCGATTTGGCATATTCAGTTGCAGCCCGCAATAGCTTGGTTGAAACACCCTTTTTTCTGTATGACTTGTCAACAAACAGACAGGCGACAGACCAATACAGACGATCATCAATGGGCCGAAGTATGCGAGACCTAGATAAAGTGGGAAAACTGGTTCTTGGGGCAATTGCGCACCAGCCGATTGCTTTCGTGTTATGGTAGGCTAAGATCCCGGAGACTTCTCCTGAGTCGATAATGGACTTCATGGCACGTTTGTTACCCTCTCCCTTTTGCAACTCAAACTGTTTCCAGGGAAGACGCCAAAGCATACACCAGCATCCACCGCATGCTCCTCTCGCACCAAAAAGGGATATAAAGTCGGGCCACTGGTCGATGGCCAATGGCTGAAATGATAATTCTATGGACATGGTTTTATCGCTCTCTTCCTTCGTACATCTCCCCGGTCTTCTTCTCTTTTTCCTCCAGCTCCTGTATCAGGGCTGGATCATTAAGTTCGACTCCAAACCACTCGTCGGACAGTTCCAGGGGAATGATACTCCGTTTTCGGTTTCATCAGGGACAAAGCGCAGGAAAAAGATCTGACCACTGCCCATCTCTTTAAGTCCCACAAAATCGATCTTCTCTTTGCCGATACGCCGGTAGGTGACGGTAACCCGGTTGATATCACGGAGGAGATAATTTTCTGGAATGCGCCTATAGCTTCTGCGACCAGTTACGGGTATACAGTCGTTCGTAAAAATTGTCCGGTGTGGGTATGTCGGTCATACATATCAGGCACACCACATACATGATGACCCCTAGTCCCCCCGCGGGGGTGAGCACGACGAAGAGAGTCCGTACAATCCAGATGGGCATGGCGTACTTGTAGGCCAACCCCGCGCAGACACCTAACAACAACCCTTCTTCTTTGATACGCACGAAGGGATATCTATCGCCGGTATTCGGCCGAACGTCTTCAGATATCTCAGACTTTTTTGCCCAACGTCGTGCCCATTCCCGGGAGTACAGCCGCTCATAGTAATTATCAGGAATAGAGACATTGAACATGATCAGGGCACATGCTATATACAGCCATATCCCCATCCCGCCGAAAGCGATCAGGGTTACGAACAATACCCGTGTGACCCAGGTTGGAACCGCGAACCGGTAGGCCAGCCCGGCACAGACACCAAACAGGTACCCTTGCTCCTTGATCCGGACGAAAAAGAACACCTCTTGGCCACTCTTCAATGTTACCTTTGCGGTCTCAACCTTCTTTCCGAAACATTTCCTGAAGATCGCAATGACCAGAGCGGCCAGGAGAAAGATGGCAACGATGTCCTTAAGCTTACCGAGAAACATGAGCACCAGGAAACAGGCTAGCGTCACTGATATAATGCTCAGGATCACTGAAAAGGCACGTTGTACGAGGGAAGGTCTGGGGGGGGTGAACTCATGCCCATCCGGCTTCTTTAGTTCCATGAACGAAGGATCCATCACTTCATAGATGTAGATCGGCTCATCGATACCTTTCAGCCGGTACGCGCCGTGGTTGGCCCAGGCAAGTTTTTCATTCGTGAGCCATCCCTTGGCATTGTCGTAGACAGCGTAGGTCATGAAGATCTGGCCGCCATCGGCCAGGCTCTCGACCCTGGCAGCGCGGTTGACGTGCCTACCGAAGACGTCGAGCTTGGTAGTGTCCTCTACTGATACCTGACCCATGTGTAGGCCGATCCGAACGATGATAGCCTCTTCTTCGGGATGCTCCGCGTTGTATCCGTGGAGGGCCTGTTGGATTTCAAGCGCCCGTTCCACGGCCGTGGAAGGCTCGGCAAACACGCACATGAGGGAGTCTCCGATGTTCTTTATGTACAGTCCTCTCCTATCCCGTTCGATTATGTCGAGCAATAGCCGGTTGTGGATCTCTCTCAGGTGCTGAGCATACCGTTCCCCTCGGCGTTCGGCGATGGCAGTGGATCCTTTCAGATCCGTGAACATTATCACCAGTACTGAAGTGTTGTTGTCACGCCTGAACTGATCTATCTTATTGATATGATCGTTTTCTAATCCTATGGTCAAGGAGTTCTTTTCTTCGAGAGACATGATTTTCCTCCGCGTAAATTAATGCTAGTAAAACTGTGTATATCTGTCAACTACAATTACAGAAAACGATCGGTATTGATTATCTGCTCAGTGAAGGCGTTCGGTGCGGAGACTGGTATCAAGGATGTTAATCTTGATCTTCAGGTAGCAGCAATTGTGGTGGGGGCTGTACGGGGGGATGCCGGCAGCGTTATCCTCCACCTTGATCCACAGGTACCGGGCTTCCGGCGATCTGAACAGCATCTGCAGATCCCGGGCTTCGTGATGCTCGTCCCGGATAATTTGATCGGTTATTTCCGTGTAACTCGACGGGGGCTGTTCTCCGCCGAAGGTGTATCCCACGAACGATAGGTTTTTGCGTGGTATGTCTTTGATGGCAGCCGAATCATGCTCCTCGTTGTGAATCTCGATATTGTCCTTGACGCGGATGGTGAGAAAGTACCGGGTATCCTCGAACCAGTCGCCGGTCATGACCGACTCCTGGGGATCCGATTCATACCCGCCCCTAGCGCCCGGGACCGAACCAATCGTCTCCTGCAGGACTTCGCCGTCCCGCTCCCGGGTCCGGTCTTCCAGCGTCACTACCACTGAAGGTCGTGTTTCGTCAAAGACGCTGATCACGCCTTGCGCCCGCGTCTCACCGCCGAATCCAAGGGTAGTCACGGCCTCGGTTGTTATGAAACCTTTGAAATCCGGTCTGAACCGGGGCGGCGAATCGGTTCCGGTATCGCAGGTGACGGTGGAATAGTAGGCGTTTTCCGCGGTTCCCTGCCCGGTGCCCCGGGCTTCATAGTGAGCGAACCGAAGAGGCCCACCGGTCAAAATATCGGGCGGAGTCAGGGCCAGGTCGATTCGCAGGCGGTCGGGGATCTGTTCGAGATTCGGGTTATTGTCTTTGACCGTACAGGCGATCATTCCCTGGAACAAGCGGCCGGCAACCTGCTCTTGGGAAACTTCCAGGTTGAGATTCTCCGGAGCAGTCATGTCCTGTACGAATACCCGGTGCAGTTCGGTCGGCGAGGGGAAAGCCCGCAGGGAGAGCTCCGAGTGCCCCGAGGCGCCGGTAGCTTTCTTCCACCGGTACAGGAAATCAAGCTGCAGATGGATACCGTTACGGAACCGGTCCCGGGCAACTGTTTCACGGGACGACGACGGGACCGTGAAAGTAAAGACCGCTTCACTGCCCTTCTGGCAGTTCTCTGCTCCGGGTTCCGGATTCTGACCGGATGACGGAGCTGCGTCCCAGGGATTCAAAAACATCCAGACAATGCGGTCCGGCACGAACTCGTAGCTTGGAGCGCCGGCGCAAGGCCCCAAATCGAGGGTGGTGGAGAACAGGAAGTCCTGATCTTCCACGCATTCCGTAGGCCCGGCGAGGGATGACTTCGGATCGGGCGTCCGGAGCCGGGGCCAGTGTTCCTCGGGAGGCAGGACCGGCGGCTGCGGCGGTGGCTCTTTCTCTATCAAGAACCCGTTGATCTCTTCGGGAAGATCTTCGCCGATTTTCTTCTCGAGCTTTGCAAACTCTTCCGAGTCGCTGGAATGATAGTCACTGTCCCCCGGCAGCGAGTCGGTGAGCCGGTACACGGTGATGGGAGAGCCGCTTCCCGCGGTACCTTCTTCGGCATAGCGGTGATGGGGATATCCCTGGCCATCCAGCCAGTGAACGAGCTCGTTGGAATAGGACTTCTTCCAGCCGGACCGGTAGAAGATGATGTTTCCGGCCTCGTCGGTGCCTGATTCCCAATCACCGGCGGGTTTTATTACCATGCAGGGGGATCCGTCATTGAAATCATAAACCAGGATATCCTGCTCGGCGGCGAAGGATAACGTCCCCGGCAGCAGCACCGCCAGGCTGACGGCCAGTAGCACTATAACACAGGTTTCCAGTGTCATTTTCATCATTGTTCCCGCCGTTAATTCCCTCTCTTCTCTCCACCCATGTTGCTCTCCCGTAAAGGCCCGTCGGGAGAGTACGATTGATCAAGAGACGACGCTTTTTCAAAGTATTTTCGCGCGTCATCATTTTTCTCCTGATCGCTCTGCAGAAGGCCCATCAAATAGTACAGGTGCGCATTGCCGGGGTCAACTGCCAGCGCTTTCTCCATGGTTTGTTCCGCGCGCCGGTAGTAGCCTTCGGCCAGATACATCGTGGCCAGGGCGACATGGTACTCGGTATTTTCAGGATCGTTTTTCGCTGCCTTCTTGTACCATTTTATGGCACTTTTCCCGCCACCGAGCCCTTCGTAAACCATGGCCAGCCCGTTCGCCGCCGGGGCAAAATCAGGCTGGCGCCGAAGCGACTCCCGGAACATCTTCTTGGCTTCCTGCGGTGATTCTCCGACCAGCCCTAAGATATACGGAGGTATCGGATCATCAGGGCTTGCTTCGGAAAGTTTGCGGTATTTTTCAAGAAATTCCTTACGCCGGCCGCGCAGCAAGGAAACGTCCAGATACTGCTCGTGAGCGGCCACGTACGAGGGCCGCAGTTTGGTCGATTCCAGGAAGCGTAAGGCGGCTTCTTTCAAGCGGCCCTCAGCTTTCAATTCCTCTCCCTGAC
>CAZQHK010000050.1:0-27012 GCA_964593455.1 uncultured bacterium | reverse complement strand
TGAAGACACATACGTTCGCATAAAATCACAAGCCTCCGCCCGGGTAAAAATCGAGGACTCTACACAGTAGTACAGGGTGGTACACAGTGACTTTTCGATTGTACTGTCTGTATAGTTTGGATAGTTTGGTACCGGTGTTGCTGCAGTTGGTGCTGCAGTAAAACGGATAGGAAAGGAAAAAGTCAAACAAAAGACATACTCATACGTTTTTCCATTGCTCTCCGCTGATTCCCGCCTGACGCAGTATCCTGGAAAGCAATTCTTTTCCAATATCTGAACGGTGTGGATTGGGAATACGTAGAGTTGTGTCTCCCTTTATCATGAAATGGTGTTTTCGACCGGTGTAGGGGCCTTCGAAACCGAGTTTCTTCAGGCAACGAATTAGATCATTGCGCTTAATCGGGCCAAATTGAGGCATCAAGCAACTTCCTTTATGACCAGTTCAATTCCATCGACGGTTGGTAGAGGGAGATTCTTTGCTATCCGAAACAGAAGCCATTCTTCCAGAACTTCTTCCAGTTCCTCCCGGCAAGATTCAAGCGTTTCGGTGTTTGCATACACACCACTGAATCCGGGGATTTCACCGTAGAACATGCCATCATCGGATAGTATTTCGTACTTCGCCTTATGCATTGCCGCCCTGAGGTAACTTGTAAGCATTCTCTGCCACTTCCAGCCTGGATTATTATTTGTCGATAACATTGCCCTGACTTCGTATTATTTTAAACTCATTGCCTAATTAACGTCAACTGCTGATAAGCCAGGTTGCTGAACAAAAACCACTTGAATCTGTCAAGTAGTCGCAAACGAACTGAATTCTACACAGTAGTATAATTTCTATATGGTTGTACTGAGTGTACAAACAGAGGTCAATTATTGAGTGAAAACAGAGGTTTTGGATGAGTTAATTGCTGCAGTAGGCCCATTTTAGCCGGGAACAGTCCATCCACCCCAACGCCGAAAAGCACCATCAACCCTGACAAAACAAAAAGTCGGGGCGACTGGATTTGAACCAGCGACCACTTGAACCCCATTCAAGTACGCTACCAGACTGCGCTACGCCCCGACTGAATCAACTCATTTTATCGGTCACGGTCGGAAAGAATGTCCGAACACTGATACGCCTGAGAGGACTCGAACCTCCGACCTACGGATTAGGAATCCGTTGCTCTATCCTACTGAGCTACAGGCGCATAACCCTTGCCGGAGTTCCTGTACTCCGGACGTATCATACTGGCCGAGTGTAGCACGGTGCCTTCGCAGATGTCAAGATTTACCGCTTCCCGAATTAAGCACAATCCTATATATAGAGATAGTTTTCAATTGACAAACAGGTGCCGCGACAGTATAATTTTACGGAAGTATTTTGTGTTTATAAGTAGTTGTCTTGTTCTTTACATGCGGCATATTGTCCGCGTTTGAAAGCAGCTACACAGGTTTCGTGTTTTAAGGAGTTGAGAGTATGTTTAACCGTTTATGTAAACAACATTTGTTCCTGCTGACAGTCTTGTTGTTCGTTTCCTTCGCCCTTTGTGCACCCACCCGGGCGGAACTTAACGAGGAAACGAAGGAACTTCTCCGGCAGATTACCGATCCCGTCTCCCGGTCCGAACTCAAGGTCAACTTGGAGATGGAAAACATCTCCGTCGATGATTTACGAAAACACATCGATTCTCAGTTCGATCCGGCCAGAATCGCAAAACAAATCAGCGACAAACCGCTTGGGACCACCTATGACGCGGCCGAAGATGTCACCTGGTTCAGGATCTTTTCTCCCCGGGCTTTCAGCATGGAACTCGTTCTCTGTGAAAGCGCCATCAGCCCGGTAGAGGAAGCCGAGGTACTGGAGATGGTGAAAGACAGTAACGGCGTGTGGGAATCATCAGTTTCAGGCTCGCTTGACGGGATGTCCTACCAGTTTAAGGCCACCGGACCGGAAGGACCCGGCGATGCTTTCAATCCCAACAACTACCTGTCCGACCCCTACGCCGATGCCAACTGGGACCACAGCGGACGCAGTCTGATCGTCAATTCGACCTTCAAGTGGACGGATCAGGGCTTCGTTATTCCCAAGCAGAAAGACCTGATAGTCTACGAGATGCATGTACGCGACTACACGGCGCATGAAAGCTCCGACGTCCCGGAAAACCTGCGCGGTACCTACCTTGGCCTTACCCAGGGCACCGGTTCCGACAAGGTGCTGGGACACCTGACAGACCTTGGAGTCACGGCGGTCGAACTGCTGCCCATCCACGAGTTCGATAACCTGGCGGCGCCCGCGGGAATGGTGAACCACTGGGGCTACATGACCTCACACTATTTCGCTCCCGAAGGCTATTATGCCACCACCACGGAGGCTTCAAAAGTAGACGAGGTAAAAGCGATGGTGAACGCCCTGCATAATAACGGGATAGCCGTTATCCTGGACGTAGTCTACAACCACACCAGCGAGGGCAATGAAGACGGGCCTATACTAAACTTTAAAGGCTTGGACAATAAATATTATTACCGCTTGACTCCGAAAAACTTCTACTGGAACGCCAGCGGGTGCGGCAACGAGTTCAACAGCAACTCGCCCATGGCCCGCAAACTGATCGTCGACAGCCTGAAACACTGGGTCAAGGAGTACCACATTGACGGGTTCCGTTTCGATCTGGCCACCATCCTGGATAAGGAAACCATGTACGCCATTGCCAGGGGGCTGCCTGAAAATATTCACCTGATCGCCGAGCCCTGGTGCGCGGACTGGAACCGCAACCAGTGGGGCAAAGGAGATCTTCGCGATACCCGGTGGTCCAAGTGGAACGATGATTTCAAGAAACTGGTCAGAAAGTTCGTTGGTTTCGGCGCTCCCCGCGGAGACGTGCAGACCATGATCGGCGGCTCCTGTTACTGGTGGGCGGCCTACCCGCAGCAGACGTTAAACTTCCTTGAATGCCACGATAACGATACCCTGGATGATCATCTCGGCGGACAGATTAAAGAAAATCGGCTGGCGGCGATACTGCTTCTTACCGCTCAGGGGATTCCCATGCTCCACGAGGGGCAGGAGTTCAAGAAAAACAAACAGGGGAACGACAACTCGTATAACCAGGATAATATCATCAACTATATCGACTGGTCAGTCAAAGACGAAAACGCTGATATCTACGAGTTCTACAAGGGACTTATCCATCTCAGGCGGGCCTACGATAACTTCAAGAGCACAACACCGCTCGATAACAGCCGGATAGGCTGGATCATGCCCCAGGAAGGCAATGAACGAGGACTGGGATATCATCTGTATCCCGCCGGGTCGAGTGAGCTTCATTTCATGGTACTTTTGAACTCCGACTCCGGCCAGTGGCTAACCTTCGATCTGCCCGGCGACGCGGAATGGACCGTGGTTTGCGACGGTGCGAAGGTAAACGATAAAGGTCTCTATCCGGCTAGCGGCACGTACCGCGTGCCACCCAAGACCGGCATCATCCTGAAACGGCGTTAAGACACACCCGGAAATCCAAAAAAGGTCCTCCACACCGGAGGACTTTTTTTATTAATCCGGATATGAAGCTTGCTGAAACAATGTTGACCGTCTAGACGTTGTTTATATATACATAGGGTGTAGTAAAGTAAGGTTGGAGATTTAAAAGATGAGATATCAGCGGTTTTTCAAACTGGCCGTTCTTTTTTCGATCTGTTGTTGGGCAATTTTCCCTTCGAGCGTTGAAGCGGCAAAATCACCGTATACCGTCGAACTCCTGCCACCGACATCACCCGTTCCCGCAGGTTCGGTGGGAACGGTGAAGGTTACCTTTTTCATCCCCGACGGGCACAAGCTTTACCGCGAACAACTGGGATTTGCGCTCATGAGTTCGGACGGGTTGACGCTGACCGGTGCGGTTCTTCCCGGTTTAGAGTCGGAAACAGAACTCAAGGGTGTCCAAATAGCCTTTATCACTATATCGGTACCCACCGGCGCGGGAGCGGGCAACATCCTGACCGGGACCCTGAATGTATCACTCCAGGGTTGTACCGAACTTACCTGTTTTCCTCCCGAGAAACGAGTATTCCAGTTTGAGATGACCGTTGGCGCCGCCCAAGCCAAGACCGAACCGGCACCTCTGGACGATGATCTTACCGGACAGTCTTTCCTCCGAAAACTCAAAGGCAGCAGCTGGCTGATGATGATGGGAATCGTTTATCTGGCCGGCCTGGTGTTGAGCCTGACCCCCTGCGTTTATCCCATGCTGATCATCACCCTGACCATCGTCGGCGCCCACGGGGAGAACAAGTCGCCGGTCCAGGGTTTCATACTGAGCGGGGTGTATGTTCTCGGGATCGCCATTACGTTCTCAGTACTGGGAGTGGCGGCCGCCGCGGCCGGTTCACTCTTCGGCGCCTGGATGCAAAACATCTGGGCCATGGGAACACTCGCGGTCATCTTCTTTATCCTGGCTCTGGGTATGTTCGACGTCTACCAATTCAGCGCCCCCCAGAACCTATCGAGCAATTTGTCAAAACTTTCAGGAAAAGGTCTGATCGGCATCTTTTTAATGGGACTTATATCCGGCCTGGTACTTTCACCCTGCACCGGCCCGGTGCTGGTCGGCCTGCTGGCTTATATTGCCGAGACCGGACGTCTCTTATACGGGTTCACGCTGCTCTTCGCCATGGCCATAGGTATGGGTACCCTGATGCTCCTGGTGGGAACGTTTGCCGGAGTTGCCCAGAAACTGCCGCGGGCCGGTACCTGGATGATCATGGTCCGGAACATATTCGGTGTTTTGCTTATCGGGATGTCTCTTTACTATGCGAAACTGGCCCTGCCGGGATTTGCCTGGCTCGTACTACTCGGGCTCTGCCTGAGCGGATTGGGAGTGGCCCTGAGAACCCTGCTTGATAAGGACCAGCCACGTAACTTCAGCTACATTCTCGTTGCCACCCTGGGGCTCGCACTGATCGTATCGGGCCTGACCATTATCGTCGCTTGCACCTTCGACGCCGTCCTCGACGGGTCGTTCGAAAAAACCGGTTTGGCCGAGGCATCGGCCGGGGAAAAATCCGGCGGTCTTCGCTGGGAAACTGATATTTCGGCCGCCCGCCGGTCGGGAAAACCGGTGGTGGTAGATGTGGCCGCCGACTGGTGCCCATCCTGCCACCAGCTCGATCGGGAGACTTTCAGCGATCCTTCGGTGGCAGCCAAATTGGCCTCAGTGACCACAGTCCGGGTGGATATCACCCGTTATGACGACCAGGCTAAGGCAACGCTTGATGAACTGTGGCAACTCTTTAACATCAGCGGTCCCCACACCGCCCCTAAAATCTTTTTTTTCGACCGGCAGGGTAAACCGCTGCCCGCGCTCACCGTCTCCGGTTTCGTCCCTCCGGATAAATTCCTTGCCATACTCGATAAACTCGACAACTAAACCGCAATCGAGAAAGCGTAAAAAGTAAGGCCATATTTGAGCAAGCGCCTTGCAAAGCAACAGCGCAGCGAAGTCTGACCACAGGCCGGGACGTCAAGACCAAGCTATTGGACAATATCGCGTAGATACTTAGAATCAGACAGACCTCATAGGGTCCTCTTTCTACACTGCTTGTTTATCATCTCAATCTCGTAATCTCGGTTTTTGATCCATCCTCTTCTATTGTCTACTTGCCCACTACTGGGCCTGCTTTTTGATGATGTCATCCTCCCACCCTCCAGCAAGAAAAGATAGAAAGTGAGGTAGGAGAAGTGAGCAAGTAGCGAGTTTGAGATATATGGTCTTCCTTCGCTCGGCTGTTCGCAAGCGAAAGCGCTGAGCTTAACGTAAGTTTGTTTTCGTTTTTAGATTGGAGATGGAAAATTTCTTAAGAGCAAGCGCCTTGCGAAGCAACAGCGCCGCGAAGTCTGACCACAGGCCGGGACGTCAAGACCAAGCTACTGGACAATGTCGCGTAGATGATTAGGATCGGACAGACCTCATAGGGTCCTCTTCCTACACTGCTGGTTTATTATCTCAACCTAAACGATAAGCATAATAAGCCCACTTGCCAATATTGGCCCAAACGTTTTACAATAGGCAATCCGGTCTGTGGAAAGTCAGGTAGATTGCCCAGTCAATCCGAGCAATGACAATTGTAGAAAGGCAACGATATCCATCATGACCCAACCGGCCCAGAAAAAAGTGCTCTTCAGCGGAATCCAGCCCAGCGGAGCCATTCACATCGGTAATTACCTGGGAGCTATCAAGAACTGGATCGGGCTTCTTGATACGTATGATTCCATCTACTGTGTCGTTGATTATCACGCCATCACCATCCGGTACGACGCGGCCCAGATGCCCAAACGGATCATGGCCGCCCTGGCTGCCAATATAGCCGCCGGTCTCGACCCGGAACGATGCACCATTTTTGTCCAGTCTCATGTGCCTGAACACACGGAACTCGCCTGGGTTTTAAACTCCGTGAGCTCCATGGGAGACCTGAACCGGATGACCCAGTTCAAGTCCAAATCCGATCAGCACAAAGATAATATCAACGCCGGCCTGTTCACCTACCCGGTACTCCAGACGGCGGACATCGCTCTTTATAAAGGTGAAGCGGTCCCGGTAGGCGAAGACCAGGTGCAGCATATCGAACTGGCGCGGGAGATCGTTCGAAGGTTCAACGGTATATTCGGGGAAACCTTCCCCGAACCCCAGGAAATCCTGTCGCCGACACCCCGGATCATGGGACTCGACGGGCTCACCAAGATGAGCAAGAGCCTGAACAACCATATTTCTCTGGTAGAAGACGATGAGACCCTCTGGCAGAGCCTGCGAACCGCCTACACCGATCCGGCCCGGCTTAGAAAGTCCGACCCGGGAAATCCTGGTATCTGTAATATTCATACCATACACAAAGCTTTCGCTTCATCCGAACGGATCGCTGAAATCGACAGCGCCTGCCGGAAAGCCGAGATCGGCTGCGTGGAGCACAAGAAAGAGCTTCACCGGGACCTGTGCAGCTTCATCGCACCTGTCAGAGAAAAGCATCGTGAACTCCTCGGCGATCCTTCTTACCTACTCGATATCGTCAATGCCGGAGCAAAACGATGCCAGTCTATGGCCAAAGAAACCATGGCTGAAGTACGGGAAAAGATGGGTTTGGTATTAAAGTAACAGAACCACGTTGGCACATTGTCAGGCGGAATCCATTACACCCGGCTTTCGTAGACTGGAGTTACTGATGAGGAAGAAATTGGTCGTGTTCGTATGTATCGGGAATGCCTGTCGCAGCCCTATGGCAGAAGGGTTCGCCCGTTTTTTAGGAAGCGACGTCATGGAAGCGGTCAGTGCCGGTATTGCACCGGCCGGGTTCGTCTCCGATGAAGCAAAACAGGTCATGAAGGAAAAAGGAATCAACATCAATCAGTACCTCTCAAAAGGTATTAATTGTATCAATCTCTGGAGCGCAGACCTCGTTGTTTCAGTGGGCGGTCCCATGGCCGACGACATCGTAAATATGGTTAAACAATGCAGTTTTCCTTACCCGGCAGGAACCCGGGAGGAGCTTCCTTTTCCCGAAATCCGCGAGTGGGACCTGGCCGATCCGATCGGGATGCCGGTTGAATTCTACCGGATGGTTAGAGACCAGATAGAGGAAAAGATCCAAGCCCTGGTTGAAGAGATGAGAAAACTGTCGTGAGCCTGCTCATCGGTATTGACGAAGCACCGGATAAACGCGGGTGCCGGATACAGGGCAGAATCGATTTCAGCCTGTGTCACGGCTGCCGGTTCGAGGTTCCTGGAATAGGCTGCTGTTTTATCACTACCGGCTTCAGGCATCTCGAACACCTGGACCGGGAACTTAAGCAAGCCGGATACCGGGGAAACTCGTTTTTCGCGTTTTTCCGGGCGCTAGCCGATCCGGAAGGGAAGATCATTTTATCCGGATCAAACCTGGAGGATTTCTCGATCATGTGCACGCAGGCCACAGACAGTATTACCGTGAAACCTTTCGCCGCTGTGGGCGTTCCCCTCCTGCTTTCTCTGACCGCCCTGGTAAAAAAAGCACTTGCGATAGAGGAGTCCCTGGAGGTATCGTAATCTATCGTACACGGTAGTAATTACTATGGAGGTGACCTTACTGTGTCTGAAATCAAAAAAATTGGTATATTCACAGGAGGCGGCGACTGCGGAGGTTTAGAAGCCGTCATTCGCGGCGTGGTGTTTGCCGCTCATCAGCACAAAATTGAAGTGGTGGGAATCACCAACGGCTACCTGGGACTGTATAACCTGGACATTACTCCTCCTGTCAAACTCTGGAAAGAACTGGTTGATAACCGGCCCAAGAAATGCGGAACCCTGCTGGGAACGTCCCGGGTCAAGCTCAGCAAGATCCCGGACGGATTCGAAAAGGTGGCCACTAACCTGAAACAGCACGAAATCGACGTACTCATCGGCGTAGGCGGAGACGATACCTCCAGCGTGTTGGTGGAACTGGCCGACGCCGGATTCAAGGTTATTTGGCTCCCAAAAACCATGGACCTTGACACCCTGCCCTACTCCGTGGGCGGAAGTTCGGCCATCAACAAGATAGCCGATTTCGTTTTCGATCTCAGGACCACTGCTCGCAGCCATAACCGGATCATGATCATCGAGGTCTTTGGACGATACGTGGGACACACCGCCTTCCGCGGCGGCGTGGCCGGGCAGGCGGACGCCATCCTCATCCCGGAGATTCCTCCGGACATGGATATTCTGTACAACCACATGATCCACAAGTACATGAACTGGATCAAGCACTCCCCCACTCGAAAAGGTATGTACATGATCGTGGTTTCCGAGGGAATTGTTGACCCCAAAACCAGTGAGCCATTCAGCAATTCCGGATACCGGGACAAGTTCGGACACGTGGAGTTGGGCGGCGCCGGTGACTACGTGCGCCGGGCCCTGACCGAACGGCTCAAGGATGACGAGGAATTGCAAACATTTCTCAAATCCATGGGTCTGTTTATCCAGGATCAGTACGAGATTCCCGAAGTCAAGGTGGTTAATCCCGGACACCTGGTCCGTTGTGGTGTGGCTGAAGCGTACGACGCTATTTTCGGGCAGAAAATAGGTGTCGGCGGCGTGGCCCTGGCCCTGAATGGCGACTTCGGTTACGGCGTCATCGATGTCAAAGGAAAGATTATCGAAAAGATGCCGATCCGCGACATGCGGATGAAGAAAGCGGTAGATCTGGACGAGGTGGCCCTGTTTGAAGAGATGGGATACCATTTCGGAAGGGACCCGAAATCTTACAGTCCGGAAACCATGCTGGTCGGCAAACGGCACGTTTACCGGCACCTGTAGGAAATGGTTACTTGCTGAGTCGGATGAGGCCTTTTCGGGTACCAAGCCAGAGGTAGTTGTTGTCTATGGCCAGGGTCATAACTCCGAAACCTATGCTCGCGATGGAAGTCCATTCCTTCAGGTCCGTTCTGTAAACAGCGCCGGTTTCCAACTCCATGGTGTAGGCAAACAAATAAAGAGCAAAGGTGGTACGGTCATCGAACACCATGTCCTGTATGTTGGAGTAGACGATGTGGCCAGTGCATGAAAACGACATCCACCGCCCGTCTAGAGTCAGGCACCCCAAACCGCGGGGGGTCACGATCCACAGGTTGTCAAAACGATCCAGGTGCAGATCGATGATGTAGTTACTGATCAGTTTTCTATCCTGCGGCGTCGACCGGTAGACAGTCCAGTTTTGGCTGTCAAAGACACATAATCCCAACCCATGAACAGCCACAAAATAAACACCGTCTGTTCGGCTCGCCATACCGGTAATTTTTTTTGGCGAATACGGTGCCGGGTCTACCTGGTCAAACTCGGAATCCGGCACTCCTTGTTTTTCCGGTCTACCAGGCCCATCTCCGGTCGTTGATTCCTGTTTGTGCGCCTCTAAAATCTGGTCGAGTTGCTGCCATTTTTCCCCGTCAAACCAGGTAATCCGCTGAGGTAAACGGCGGCTGCGCGTCTGGGCGGCAGCATATATTCCAGCCCCATGAACGGTTCGGGACAGGGCGGTAATATGGTTACTGGCCAGACCGTGGTGTTTCTTGTCATAAATCAACCACTGCGTACCATCAAAGAACAACACGCCGTTTTGCTGAGTTGCCGCCCACAAATTGTCCTGATTATCAACCAGCAAATCGGTGACCTTGAGCATGAAAGACGGGACGGGGAAATTGTCCGCCCCGAAATAGAACTGTCCGGAAGGTTTTACGTTGATAACGCCTCCGTCCCAGAGTTTAAGCGGTGCCACCCGCCGACCGGCATTGCAGAAAACCAATCCGCGGTCCGTACCCACTACCAGCCAGGTGCGCCAGCGGATCATGTCACGGATGTTGTACGGAGTGGAATGCAGAATCAACAGCACCGGATCCTCGGAATCTTTAAATGGATCTTTTTCTGCATCCGCCGCCGTAATGGTTATCATAAAGACCCTGACAACACCGGAGGTGGCAGTCCCGATGAGCATCACGTCATTTCCGGAATATGGCCATACCGGCCGGCACGAGACCAGACAGGTAATCCGGTCCAGGGGAACACCCGTGTTTGCCTGGTTGAACCTGGTTATCTCCAGGTCCCCCGGTTGCTCTCCGGATTGAAGCCAGAGACTATCAAGTCCGCCTGCCTGGGAAGCCACCCATAACCGCTGCTGCTCAGCAGCCTTTGTCTCCAGGGCCAGGGCGGTAATCCAATTACCGGAAAGACCATCTTCTTCTGAATAATAGGTCCAGGGTTCCCAGGAAGACTCCGGTTCAAAACGGCACAAACCCAATGTTGTTCCGATCCATACCCGTGGCTCATTGTCTATCTTGTCCGGATACGACTCCACCGCCAGCGCCGTCACCCACTGGTTGAGAAGACCGTCCTTCTCTTCCCAACTCTCGATTACTTCTCCATCAACTCTGGCCAAACCTCCGGCAGTACCCACCCACAGCACGTCTTCTGCCGCCGCCAGGGCGGTTACCTGGTTGGATGGCAACCCGTCATCTTCGGAAATAGTTTGGAACGAGGCGCCGAACCGTCGGGCAAGACCGTCCAACGTACCGATAAAGAGCGTGTCACCAATCATTACAAGTGTGGTTATCTCGTTTCCCGGCAGCCCGTCTCCGGTCTGGTAATGACGCCAGGAACCACTGCTTAAAGAGAAAAGACCGATAGGCGTACCAACCCACAAACGGCCATCTGAGGTTCCGTCATTCTGAAAAACCAGCGCATTGACACGGGTTATACCGGCTTGTTCGGGAACTTCTACCGGGACGATCTGACCGTTGGCGTAGCGGGCCAGATGCCCGTCGCCCGATCCGAACCAGGCTCGTTTTCCGGCCGCGTCATATCCCAGGGCGGTCACATGCTCAAAGGGCAGACCAGACTGGCCCGCCAATACCTGCCACTCCATCTGAACTCGAACCGTTGCCTCCGTTGCTTCGGTTGTCTCACCAGAGGACTCGGTTACCACTTCACACGTGTCACCGGAGGGGCTGGTTCCCGGTGGTCACGTGAAGGAGGAAGGAGCAGCGCGCGCCGGGATAATTATAGAGAGTAAAACCGCTGACAATGCCAGGGAAAGGAATAAATGTCGCCGGCAGGCCATGATATACCTGTCGCTAGAACTGTCCGAAGGCTGCGTAGCGGATATAATATATCTGATAGTCGGTCAGATCGAGTTCATCTGAAAAACCCGCCTGCCGGGCTCCTTTGGGTCCGAAAGTTTCATACCTCAGCAGTCCGTCGAACTCGGTCACTTCGAGAGTGACTCCTTTCGGATAGTCCGCTTCGAGCGTGGCTATCCTGTTATCCGCCAGAGCGGTCTGAAAATCGCACAGGTAGCGGTTGTAAATGGTCGCGGCGTTCTTCATGTTGCTCCACCCGAATACGGCGTTACACACCAGAGCTACACCGCCACCGCCGCCGTGCCTGAACATCAATTTAACATGTCCCAGGTTGGCGCCTGTTTCGTCTGAATAATGAACGTCTTGAAGAACCTTGAACTGGTCGCTAGGATAGGTCTTTTGAAGATCGTGTATCAGGCAGGCTATGAAGGTATGTTTTGCCGACCGGGACGGCCATTTTAGCTGTTTGACAAATTCAACGTACTCGGCCAGCTTGGGATCGTCCACGTATCCTTCTTTCTGGAAAAATCTGTCCAGAAGTTTTTGGCACAACCACCGGCCTTCCGCCGGAGTCACGTCTATCTCGTAATCAAAACCTTCTTTAACCGCACCCCGGCAACCATAGGTTTCGTATTTAAGCGGTTCTGAAAACTGGTTCAGAGTAAACACCCGGCCGGGCTCAGGGGCGTAATGGAAATCGGCGACTTCTCCGTTCTTGAGGACGCGTTTCAGCCGGTCGAGCTGGCTTTGCGCCTTCTTCAGAGCGGCAGCCTGGTCCTTCCACATCTTGGCCTCCCCGATCAGAACGGCCTTACCATCGGACCGGCGGATAACCAGGATGTCTATTTCGCCCAATGCAAATCCTTTGGCATTGGCCATCTCCAGACCGCCGGTGATCTCGTACTCCGCGGGAGGATAGGTTTTTTCGATATCTATCCTGACCATATCTTCCAGTACGTATCCCATCTGATAGGGAACCGATCCTCTTGCCTCAAGATCTTCCAGGTATCGGTTCAGACGGGGATCGTTGTCGAAATCAGCAGCGAAAAGTACCGATCCGAGAACCAGTAGAACGGTGAACAAAGAAAGAATAACGCGTTTTTTGAAAAGCACCTTCAACACCTCCGGAAATATCCTCCTCTATAAATATAGACATACTTCTCCTGTCGAAATGCTGCAAAAATTCGTATTTGATTGTACCGGGAAAAGAAGCAAACGTCAAATAAAAAGCCACTATATCACTTTTCAGACCTATTGATAAGGTCTTCTGAAAACCTTAAAAATGACGGGATTTTTCAAGGCTTACGAATACTCTCGAAAAAAAAATGACAATTCACTTATGATAGTTAAAGTAGCACTTCAAGGTAGCGCATGCAGTGATATGGCAACGATAATGGGGAATTTCCCTATTGGCTTGTAAAAACACTGTAACTATGCGGGTTTTCATGACTACAAACATAAAAACAATGTAAGATAAGTAGATATCAGCAGATAATCGTTGATAAACATATTTATTTCGCTATAATTGGTAAATATGGCCCTTATTGGTTGCCGTTTTGAGCCCGATACCTTGTGTGTGAGCACAACGGTAAAGGCGGTTTAAACCGGAAGCAGGCTCACGAAACGGATTGATCCACAACCAAGGAAGGGTCAAACCACCCAGGCAACATAACGAGCATTCCAGCCAGGCTTTGTTCCCGGAGTTTGCCTGTAGTATGGCGAACAACTTCGGCACAAGCGGGACAGCTATCCTGTCACTCGTATGTCAGGCGTACTGTCGGCGTGTGTCCGAAGCGGCGGGAGAAAGCAGGTTCAGGGGCACGAGTATGAAATATAAAGGTTACAGGATGGAGGTGAGGCCATAGCAGAGTACACTAACGGCTTTTATCCGGAACGGACCCGGATGATAGCCGGAACGTGAACGTCGTCCGATTCCGGGAACGGATTCCCGGAAATAATTTCATCAAGGAGGATGAAAACTAATGCGAGTCGTACATAATATACCTGCAATGAACTCACACCGGAATCTGACTCAGACAACCGGTTCCTTAAACAAAACCCTCGAACGTCTTTCCTCAGGTCTCAGAGTCAACCGTGCGGCGGACGACGCCGGTGGTTTGGCCATATCCGAAAAACTGCGTGCCCAGGTCGGCGGTCTCGAGATAGCTGTCTCGAATGCTCAAGACGGTATATCTTTGATTCAAACCGCTGAGGGAGCGCTGGACCGGACTCACGCTATTCTGCGTCGTATCCGTGACCTGACCGAACTGGCCGCCAACGGTGATAAGACCGACGGCGACCGCGAGCACTACCAGGCGGAGGTTGACGCGTTGATCACCGAGATCGACCGGATCGCCCTTACCACAGAGTACAACACGAAGAAACTGCTGAATGGCACGATCGGTGCCACCGCCACAGAGAAGGCCGATACCGGCAACATCAGCCAGGCTTCCAAGCTGGTAGTAGATGGTATCGTCAGGTCAACCGGTGAGTACAAACTCTCCGTTTATAAACAGGCCGAACGGGCCAAGGCCCTCATTCTCGGCGGCACCGCTGCCGGTCCCGCCATGGATGCAGCCGGCGGTCTGTACGACTTCATGGGCACAGTTGCCGCTAACGCCGGTGATTACACCTTCAAGATCGAGTCCGAAGGCAAGATCGCCCTGGCCACGGTGACGGCGGAAGATAGTGCCGGTGATTCCATGAGTGCGGCTATCGACAAGATCAACGAGGCGCTGGAAGACGCCGGTATCGACGCCACCGCCTCTTACGCCATAAACGCAGAGGCTCAGAATAACTATGAAGGTGTCATCATCGAGTCGAACAAGTACGGGTCGGCTCACGAAGTGCACGTGGAAGTCTCGGCGCAGCCCTCGGGCAGCCCGTACGACGAATCCTTGCGTAACGCTACCCAGACGGCTACCAATACGTTTGCCATCTACAACTCGGACCTGACCGATAACACGGGCAAACTGCTGTCGACCACCCAGATCGGCGGCACTGCCGCCATCGGTGCTACTGTCGCTTATATCGACGACCTGGGACTTTCAGATGGTATCTCTACCGGTACCTTTGCCGTGACCACCCGTGACGGCGACCGGCAGATAGTCAGCGTGTCGGCCATGTTAACCGCGACCGGAAACGCCACTATCGCGGATCTGCTCGTCCGGATCAACGCCCTGTCAGACGTGACCGCCTCGTACGATCAGTCAACGGGCGCCTTCACCCTGACGGACAGCTCCAACGGTGTGGGTGTTTTCAAGGTAGAGAACGGTGGAACGACGTGGGACTTCGGGTTTGCCGACCGGTTCGGTATCTACCAGGAAGTATACGGCGACACCATCACCGGTACGCGGATATCGAAGACCGACGACTATGTCGTTAAGGTCACCGATCCCGACAACAACGAGGCGTTCCTGCGGGCCAACCAGGGGAACCGCTCTTCCTCGTTCAGCGCGACGAGCTCGTTTTACGCGCTCAAACACTCCGGTATTGATCCCGACCTGGCTGGCGAAGAGTTGCAGGACGCAGGCGGTATCGCCGGTATCGCCTTTGAGTTGGAAGAGATCCAGTTGAAGGGCTTCTTCGACGAGGGCGGTGGAGCCGCGGTCCACGACCATTTCTCCATTCTGGCAACAGCCGGATCACTCACGCTGCAGGTCGGACCCAATGAAGGTGATGATCACCGTGTCACGTTCTCAGTCGACGACATGGGGTCAGATGCACTGGGGATCGGCGGCGGGTTTGACGTCTCCACACAGCAAGCCGCGTTCACTATCATCGACGGAGGTCTCGTGGACACTGCCATCAACCGGGTGTCAAAACAAAGAGGCCGACTCGGTGCCGTTCAGAACAGACTCGAGCACACCATCAAGAACCTCGGCGTTACCAAGGAGAACCTGCAGTCCTCCGAGTCGAGAATCAGGGACGCTGACATGGCCAAAGAGATGATGGAATTCACGAAGTTCCAGATCATGCTCCAGGCCGGCACGGCGATGCTGGCTCAGGCCAACACGATCCCGCAGAACGTGCTCCAACTTCTCGGCTAACAAAGCGTGAAATTAAGAAGAGGGTAGTCTATCCACGGATAGGCTTTGAAAGGCCGGCGGCTCTCACAGCCGCCGGTCCTTTATTTATGCCTGGCGGCTATGCTATAATAGTATGATTAATTGTTAGTGTGCTTGTAAAATAAGCGGGTTAGGGGGCGTGGAATTGTGACCCGAAAGAAAAACTCGAAGAAATCGGGTGGTAATCTCTGCGCTGAGTTTCGCGGCTGCTCTGATAAGATGCTCGACCTGTGTCAGGCTTATCAAAAAACGAAAAACTGCTGGGATGTTGAGATAAAACCTTGCTGCCGGCGGGCGGATTTTGAACGATGCCAGAATTGCGAAATTTTCACCGCTTTGAGCCCGATGCTGGCTACACAGACGAGGACCACCAGTTGTGAAGAGTGCAGTAAACTTATCAGCTACTCAACCTCACGTCCCAAGCGATGTTACCAGTGCCGTAAAAAACTTGCCAACCGCCGGCAACTCAACTACTATTACCAGAAAAAGAAAACTAAAAAAGGAAATGAGATCTAATCCATGCGGGCCGCCGCCATCTCCAATTCCGGTATGATCAGACAGGTCAATGAAGACAGTTATCTCTGTGCATCAGAGATCGGATTATTTGCCGTGGCCGACGGAATGGGCGGCCACGCGTGTGGAGATTTCGCGTCCGCCATCGCGGTAGAAGTCCTGCGGGAAACGGTGACAGAAGAAACCGATAACGATCCCGGAGAACTGCTCGTACATGCTATTCAAGCCGTAAATAAGGCAATTTCAACCGAAGCCGAAGCAAAACCGGAAGCCCGGGGTATGGGAACAACCGTCGTGGCCGGACTGGTAGAGGAGAATATTCTGTATTTCGCGTGGGTGGGAGACAGCCGACTCTACCACTTCAGAGACGCTACATTACAACAGCTGTCTTCGGACCACAGTCTGGTCGCCGAGCTCTGCGCCCGAGGGATTATCACCCCCGAGGAAGCCAAGAACCATCACCAAAAAAATATCATTACCCGGGCGTGCGGAACGGCGGCCACGGTAGAAGTCGATCTAGGGGATCCCCTTCCACTCCAACCCGGTGATACAATTATTTTTTGTTCCGACGGATTGACCACACATCTGGAAGATGAGGATATCTGTCGTTATATCATCGAACATCATGACGATTTGGAGAAACTTTGCAACGTGCTGGTAGACGAGACTAACGCGCGTGGAGGGACAGATAATATCACTCTGGTCGTCGTTGCTTTTTAACGAAAGCTAAAGTAATCTGGCCGAATGCCGAAACAAAGGATAATAGGATTGGAACTCTTGAGTGTGACCAGGAGGTATAATACTGTTATGTGGAGTTTTCTGCGGACTTCGACATTATGTTTTCTGATTTTCCTGCTGACAGTATTCCTGCTCAGTTGTCAACCGGTTTCCAAGTTGCCGGATCAGGAAACGATTTCAACTCAGACTATATGGACGGGCAGCGAACCGTCTTCTTCACAAACAACGGACGGCAGGTGAGTAACCATTAAGATCCGGTTTCTAGGAGTTAGGGGTTCTATTCCGGTACCGGGCAAGGATACTCTCAGGTACGGCGGCAACACGCCATGCCTGGAGGTGCTTTCCGATGCCGGGGAGAGAATTATCCTGGACGCCGGCAGTGGTTTGAGGATTCTCGGACTCGAGTTGATAAAGCAAGGTCTTCCGCCTGCCACATACAATATCCTGGTCAGTCATACTCACTGGGACCATATCCAGGGATTTCCATTTTTTATCCCGGCTTTGATCCCGGGTAACAAGATCATTGTCTGGGGATTTAAAAACGTTGAGATGTCTCTTGAGCAGATATTCCGGGCCCAGATGAACTGGGTATATTTCCCAATCTCGATGAAAAACATGGCCTCTAGCATCGAGTTCCGAGAAATTGAGGAAGACGCCTTTGACATCGGAAACTACCACATTGAAAGTCTGTACCTTAACCATCCCGGGTTGGTGCTCGGTTATCGTATCAGCATTGACGGTCATTCGTTCGTCTACGCCACCGACACCGAACCGTATCACCGGTTGTTCAGTCCTGATAATGAAGGTTCTTCCGAGGCATCGGAACTCGACTCGAAAATTGGAGAACACGTGAACCAACTCGACCGGCGTCTGGTTGATTTTTCACTTAATGCCGATTTGCTCATTCACGACGCTCAATACCTGGAACATGAGTATAACACCAAGATCGGATGGGGACACAGCACCGTGGAAGAAGCTATCAACGTGGCCCTGGCCTCAAGGATCGGCAAACTGGTTCTCTTCCATTACGATCCCGTTCGAACAGATGAAGAACTCGATGCAATCATGGATACATGGGCGAAGAAACTGGCTGAGAAAAAACAACCGCTCGAACTGATAGCGGCTATAGAAGGCAATGAAATAATTCTTTAAACTCCCCGTTGTACCAGGACCGACTCCGTCACAAACTCATGTTTTCCGCATTACCAGGCTTAAAACCGTAGTGAGTTTCTTGATATCCTGGTTCGCTTTCTGAAGCCGCAGGCAGAGAACCTGTCCAATTTTTTCCATAACCCGGTAACCGATATTGAGATGCCCATAGCAGATTTTCTCAAAATCTTTTTTCGTGATTTCCAATACTTTACAGGGAGTGTTTGCGTGACAGGTAGCGGTACGCTCCCTGATACCCAGAAGAGCCATCTCTCCAAAAAACGGGAACATGGAAGAATCCAGGGTAGTGAGTACTTTTTCCTTACTCTCGGCTGCTCCGTGCAAACGCAATGTCAGTGAAAGAGATATCCCCACGGTTCCTTCATAGACGATAAACATGGAATCTCCTTCGTCACCTTCGCGAACGATTTCTTCTCCTTCAGCAAAAAATTCCTCGGTGACAACCTTGGTAATGAGATCCAGTTCATAATCGTTGAGTTGGGAAAAAATGGCCACGTTCCTAAGAAACTCTTTTTTCTTCATCTCAGCAGCTCCCTGCAATAACAACCGCGGAATCCGTTTTTTTGATCACCGTCTCGGCTGAGGGGTTCAAACGAGGAACGAACCGCTCCTTTCCGCCAAGCAATCCTTCCTCCGCTTCTTCCAGGGTCTTTTTTATGAACGCATCGATGAACGAGCTGTCATCGGTCAATATGTCATCCATAGCTATCTTTCTCTGCTCGGTGATAAGACCAATCAGAATCTGCTTTTCATTGGACATGAAATACTCTGCCAACTCCTGAAACGTCTTACCTACCATGTTCGATGGTACCGGTAAACGACGCATAAGGGCGGTTCCCTCACCCACTCCTACCAGCTCTTTCACTACCTGCGGCATACCCGGTTCCAGCGTCGATTGAGCCATCAGGCAGCCGGTAAATTCACCGCTTACTACCACATGTTCGACTTTGGTCCGTTCCAGGTGCGACATGTTTTCTTTACTGAGAAGTTCGGCGGAAACCATGACATCAGAATTAATCGATTTCATCGTCAGCGTACCCAGGATTGTCCGTTCGTCGGCATTGGCATACGTGTGCGCACCGCTTCTATCAGCCAGCACCAGAATCGCCTGACAATGATTTATATTGGCCCGCCGGAGCACAGACTCCTTGGTGAAATCACCCCGTACAAATTTGAGGGTCAGGTTAACATATTTCTCCCGCAGCATGGCAAACTCGTGCTCTTCCATCTCGTTTACCAGTACGACGCTTATGTCACCGGTTTCATTCAATGACTCCAGTATCTCGTCTACTTGAGAATTAAGACCGCAGATGACCACGTGGTCGGAAATTTCGATCTTCATCAGACCCTTCCCTTCCCTGATCTTTCTTTCAACAAAAACAGAAGCAATGGTAGCGGTGAATGTGGATATCAGGCCGATACCGAAAACAATAAGTATGGAAGCAACAATTTTCCCACCTCGGGAGGTTGGATAATACTCTCCGAAACCAACCGTGGTCACGGTAACCAGTGCCCACCAGAACGCGTTGCCCGGACTGTCGATATTCGGTTCAGGAAGTTGATCGGGACGGGTCTCCCAATTAGCAAAGGCTTCCTGTTCGAAGTACCAGGTTCCGGCTGCGCCAAGCGAGATGACAATGAGCGTAATAATAAAGACGCGGAATAACCGTTCTTTGAATATGACTGCCCGGAGAGCCAAAAGTTTTTTTATTGTCCTTCCGAGAAAACTCCCGGTTTCTTTTGGACGCTTCTTTTTACCACTCAATCCCTTCACGTCCCGCAATCCCCTCCTGATAGTAATGTTTGATGGCCAGCATCTCTGTTACCAGGTCGGCTCTTTTTACCAACTCCCGCGGAGCTCCCCGGCCGGTAATGACAACTTCGGTGTTGGGAGATCTGCCGGAAAGTACTTTGAAAACCTGGTCAAGCTCGATAAGTCCAGCCGCCAAGACAACATTCAACTCATCGAGGACCACCATATCATATTCACCGGATAGAAGAGTTCCTTTCGCCGTCATCCAACCCTTTCGCGCGAGTGCACGATCTTCATCAGACGGGTTGGCAAGATCAACGAAGTCTGCCTGCCCCAAAAGGCTGATATCAAATCCGGGAATTTTTTCCCGGATAAGATTTTCTCCTGTTTTCGAATCACCCTTCATAAATTGCAAAAATCTGACTTTTTTTCCGTGACCGCAGGCACGCATAGCCAAACCGAGAGCAGCAGTGGTTTTTCCTTTACCGTTCCCCGTATAGACGTGAACTTTGGCTTCAGTATTTGTCAACTCTCGTTTCCCTTTCTCTCTTTAACAGCAGGTACAGTGGGAAAACTTGTCGCCAACTATAGGCATACAGATCTCCATTTAACATTTTTTTACAACAATAGCAATAAACAATAAAAGGTAAATCTATTCAAGTGCCCACTGAGGTATTCAATAAATTCAGGATAGCAAAAAATAGAAATCATAGCAAGTTGGACAGGAGAAAATAACCCACTCTTTCGGTCAACCAATCTTCCCAGGCTGAGATACAGATACGAGTTCCCAACAACAAATCGTCATTTGACAGAGTGAGCGGGATTTTGTTACATTTGCAGAAGTTTTGAGGAGAATTTATGTTCACTTCCGTCATCTGGACTGTTGCACTGTTGGCCGCTTTAACACTATTTTCATTTCAGATTTACAAACGCCTGCTCCTCCTCTTGAAAGCTCATCCCACCAACCGTTCTGACCAACTTTTCAAACGCATCAAACGTACGTTTGTATACGCTTTTGGTCAATTGAAGTTCTTCCAGGGAGAGCAACCGGCAGGGATCTTCCATATTCTTGTATTCTGGGGTTTTCTTATTCTGGGAGCGCAGGCCATAACTATGTTTTTGCGTGGCTGGAAACCCGACACCAACCTGCCGTTTTTGGACATCCACCATTGGGGCGGACCTTATATGATGCTACGCGACCTGACAGAAGTGATTGTGTTCATCTGTGTTATTTCGTTGCTGGTTCGCTGGTTGATCACCCGTCCTCAACGTCTTTTTGGGTTTAAACCGGCAGAAAACAGGCTGACCGGTGAATCTCACCGGGAAGCACTGTTAATTCTTTGCTTCATCGCAATCATCGTAGTCTCGACACTGGTATATGATGGTGGACGGTTGGTGTTTCTATCCGGACAACCTGAAATCGAGGCAGAGAGATCCTGGTCTCCAGTCAGCAAGATGGTAGGAAATTTATTAGCCGGTTTCGGTCCTGATATGGCTGAAGTGTTGAGTAATATAGCCTGGTGGGTTCATAACCTGATTGTACTTATTTTCCTTAATTTACTGCCGTCATCCAAACATTTCCACGTGATTACGGCTGTACCCAACGTTTTTTTCAGTAACCTCGACCCGCCGGGACGCTTGACGAAGCAAGATCTCGAAACAGCTGAGATCTTTGGTATATCACAGATGTCACATTTCAATTGGAAACAACTTCTCGACCTGTACACCTGTACAGAGTGCGGGCGGTGCTCGTCCATGTGCCCGGCAACTGACTCCGGTAAACCTCTTGCACCCCGGCAGTTGGTGCTGGACCTGCGCGACTATCTTTACAAACACCCCGAATCTATTCTTGATGCAGACGACACGTCGATGATCGTCGGTGAGAACGTTATCCACGATGAAGTATTGTGGTCCTGCAGTACCTGTTTAGCATGCGAAGATGCATGCCCGGTACTAAATGAATACCTGGATAAAATTATCGATATGCGCCGCCATCTCGTCCAGGAGGAAGCCCGCTTCCCTGCAGAATTGACTCGCACTTTCAAAGGACTGGAGACCCAGGGTAACCCCTGGGGTCTTGGTAATAATATGCGAAAAGACTGGGCGGAAGGGAAGGATATCCCTTTGATGTCCGAACACCCTGATGCCGAATACCTCTTTTACATAGGTTGTGCAGGCTCGTTTGACGACCGGGCGAAGAAGATTACCAGAGCCGTTACTAAAATATTCAATGCAGCCGGTTTGAGTTATGCCGTTCTTGGCAACGATGAGCCCTGTGATGGAGATACCGCGCGGAGACTAGGTAACGAATACCTTTTTCAAAGCATGGCTGAGAACGCCATCAACGTTTTTACCAACTATAACGTCAAAAAAATCATCACGAATTGTCCTCACTGTTTCAACTCCATCAAGAACGAGTTCCCCCAGTTTGGGGGCCATTACGATGTGTTCCACACCAGCGAAATAGTCGCGCGGTTTCTAAAGGATGAGGCGTTTCAGATCAACAAGGAAGCGATACAAACCATTGTCTATCACGATTCCTGTTATCTCGGCCGCTACAATAAAGTGTACGTGCCACCCCGTGAAATTCTTAAGGCCATTCCCGGCGTGATTCTCAGAGAAGCTGAACGGAATTTCCACACCGGTATGTGTTGCGGAGCCGGCGGCGGACGGATGTGGATGGAGGAAGAATCGGACCAGCGAGTAAGCACCTTGAGAACAGAACAACTTATTAACGTTAATCCAGACATTATTGCCACAGCTTGCCCCTACTGTCTGACCATGCTTAACGACGACATACGGAACAGACAACTCGAGGACACAGTTCAGATCCAGGACATTATGGAAATTCTGGCCGGTTCGATCATCTAACCCGTATATTTCACCAGTGTACCTACCATCCTACAACTTCTGAATGTTTTTTTTGCTTATCTTCAATTCACGGAGAGTTTTTGACTCAGGTCTGGTGTATGGTTATAATGACTGTGGGATTTTTAAGGATTTTTCTCGGGATACATATGATTTAACCTGAAAAATGCAGTGGCTTCGTTACGAGGTGACGAAAACAGCCGCCGATACGGGGTGAAGCCAGGATGGCTTCGCCTGATGTAGAAGTCTACTGCATTATCCAGGTTTAGCTTGGAGGTGGAATGATGACTGTCGGAATAGTCGGTTACGGTGCCTACGTTCCCCGATACCGTATCAAAGTGGAAGAGATAGCCAAGGTGTGGGGACATGACGCGGAAAGCTATAAGCGGGGTTTGATGCTCCAGGAAAAGACGGTACCTTCCCCATCGGAAGACACTATTACCATTTCAGTTGAAGCCGCCCGCCAGGCCTTGAAGAGAGCGGCGATCAATCCGGCGGATATCGGCGCCATCTACATCGGCTCGGAGTCCCACCCGTACGCGGTGAAACCAAGCGGTGTCACCCTGGCTGAAGCAATCGGCGCTCAGCCGGATTTTCATACCGCTGATTTCGAGTTTGCCTGCAAGGCCGGCAGTGAGGCCATGTTCGTCTGTATCGGACTCGTGCAGGGAGGTATGGTGAAATACGGTCTGGCGGTTGGTGCCGATACCTCCCAGGGGGCGCCGGGTGATGCCCTGGAGTACTCGGCTGCCGCCGGTGGAGCGGCGTACATTTTCGGTGAGGCTGGTATCATCGCCTCGGTTGACTCCACTTACTCGTACGCTACTGACACTCCGGATTTCTGGCGGCGGGAGCATGCTTTTTATCCCCGCCACGCCGGCCGGTTCACCGGCGAGGAAGCTTATTTCAGACATGTCACCAAAGCCGCCAGGAAAATTATGGAGATGAACAGCCTCACTCCCGGGGATATCGACTACGCGGTGTTTCACATGCCCAACGGCAAATTTGCCATGAAAGCCGCTAAACTCCTCGGTTTCCCAAAGGAGAAAATCGAACCCGGCTGGGTGGTACCCATCCTGGGAAACACCTATTCGGGCGCGTCGCCGATGGGTTTGGCCGCCACTCTGGATATAGCGAAGCCCGGCCAGCGTATATTGATGGTTTCATACGGTTCAGGAGCCGGTTCAGACTCGTTTATTTTCACTGTGCAGGAGAGAATAAATGAAGTTAGGGAAAAAGCACCGAAACTTCGTGACCTGCTGGCGGATAAGATCTATATCGACTACGGGATGTACGCCAAGTTCCGCGCGAAGATCCGGATGTAGTGTTGAAAAGACCCCGTAAAGGAGATATTTGAGATTGAGATTTTGAAAGCCAGGTGGTTTTTATATGCGTGAGGTGGCAGTTATAGGGATTGGGATTAATAAGTGGGGAGAACTTTGGCGGAAGTCGTTTCGGGATATTTTTGTTGAAGCCGCTCTTCCGGCAATTTCTGACGCCGGCGTCGACCGGATCGATTCCATGTATATCGGATGTATGAGCGGGGGACTCTTTAACGGGCAGGAACACCTGTCCTCACTGCTGACCGACTACCTGGGAGTAAACCCGATCCCGGCGGCCCGGGTGGAATCTGCCTGCGCTTCGGGAGGGCTGGCTTTCCGGCAGGCGTTCATCGAAGTTGCCTCGGGATTCAGTGACATCGTGTTGGCTGGCGGAGTGGAAAAGATGACTGACGTCTCGACCGGCGAGGCCACCTTTGCCCTCTCAACTGCCAGCGACCAGGAATATGAAGCCTATAACGGCATCACCTTCCCGGGCCTCTATGCTTTGATGGCCCGCCGGCACATGCATCAGTACGGAACGACCCGGGAACAGCTGGCCATGGTGGCGGTGAAGAACCACGAAAACGGCTCAAAAAATCCCCAGGCCCAGTATCGGAACAAGCTCACCGTGGAGACGGTAGTTAACTCCGTCATGATCGCTGATCCCCTGCGAATACTGGACTGCTCTCCCATCACCGATGGGGCGGCCTGCGTTATCCTGTGTCCGCTTGAGTTGGCCGGGAAATTTACCGATAAGCCGATCAAGGTAACCGGGACCGGATTCGCGACCGACACCATCGCTTTGCACTCCCGTGACGATCTGACCGCCATGAAAGCGGTCGAAGAAGCAGCCCGGACGGCTTACGCCATGGCCGGTGTGACCCCGAACGACATCGATGTGGCGGAGGTCCATGACTGCTTCACCATCGCGGAAATCATGGCCACCGAAGACCTGGGATTTTTCGAGAAAGGTTGCGGGGGGAAAGCCCTGGAAAATGGCGATACTGCGCTAAAAGGGAAAATTCCCGTTAACACCAGCGGGGGTCTTAAAGCCAAAGGGCACCCGGTGGGCGCTACCGGAATCGGGCAAGTGGTAGAGATCGTCAAACAACTCAGGGGAGAAGCAAAAGAACGGCAGATTGACGGCTGTAAACGAGGGTTGACCCAGAACATGGGCGGGACCGGCGGCTCCGCGCTGGTACACATTTTGGAGGTGGCCTGACATGTCCGAAGCTCGATATTGGCGTGAAATTCCGCAGCGTTACCGCCTGGAAGCGAAACAGTGCGCCGGTTGCGGCAAGGTCTTCTTCCCTCCCCGTCCGGTCTGTTCCGCCTGCCATGATCGAGAATTTACCGATATTATCCTCCCGGACGAAGGAGAGATCCTATCGTACACGATTATTCACGTTTCCCCATCCCAGTTCACCCTCGAGTCACCGTATGCCATGGGGATCATCAAGCTCATGGACGGAGTCTGTATCACTACCCAAATCGTGGATTACACAGGAGAATTGAAGATCGGACAGCGTGTGAAAATAGTGTTCCGCAAGATCCGGGAAGAGGGTAAATCGGGCATAAAGTGCTACGGTTACAAGTGTGTCCCGATATAAGACCTCTGTGATTGAGCTAGAAGGAGCCAGATCAATGGATATTTTTGCCGGAATGAATGAAACAGCCTCGAAAGAGGTTATTTTTTTCAATGAACCGTCGGTATCGCTCAAGGCCATCGTGGCCATTAACAATGTCACCTTGGGACCATCTATCTGCAGTTGCCGGGTATTCGATTACCAGGACCTCGAGCAGGCGATCAGCGACGCCATCAACGAGGCAGCCTTCAACGCATACAGCGCAGCCTTGATGAGCCACGACGTGGGCGGGGGATGCGTTATCCTGCTGGGCGACCAGGGAGACGTGAAATCGGAGATGTATTTCCGGTCCCTGGGCGCTTTCGTGGACAAGTTCAACGGCCGAATACTGCTGACCGGCGAGTCCGGTATTTCCGCCGAAGACCTGCTCTCCATGAAAAAAGAAACAGCCCACGTGCTGGGGTTGCCGGAAATGTATGGGGGGTCAGGCGACACCTCCCTCAGCACCGCCAGAGGCATTATCTGGGGAATAAAGGCCGCTATCAAGGACTTGACGGGCGAAATCAGCCTCAAGGGAGTCAAGGTAGCGGTCCAGGGTGTCGGCCGGGTGGGCCGCTGGATAGTAGAAGAGCTCATCAACGAGGGTGCCGAGGTGGTGGTTACCGACCTGGTGTACGACAAGATCAAAGACATACAGGATAAGTATTCCGGGGTGGCGGCCGTGAAACCCGCGGAGATATTCAAGACGGACTGTGACGTGTTCTGCTCCTCATCCTTCAGTCATGCCATTACCGGGGAACATATCGATCTTTTGAAATGCAAGATTGTTACCGGGTCCGTAAACCGCATCCTGGCCGACGACAAGCTCTGCGACCGGCTGACCGAAAAACATATCCTTTTCGTTCCCGGTTTCGTCGTTAATTCGGGAGAGATCATCCAGGTTTCCAACGAACTGGCGGGATACGGCCGGGAAAAAACCGAGAAGGAGATCAAGGACATATACTTCAATACCCTGAATATCATCCAGATGGCGAAAGAACAAAAGAGCTGTATTACCGGGATTGCCCTCAGCCTGGCCCAAGACTATCTGGCCGGCGTGGCCAAACTCAAGATGCTGAAATGCTGAAACACCGACCAAAGACGGTGTTTCAGATGGCGTTTGGAGCAGACGATATGCCTCGCTGCTCAAACGCCATGAACCAAAGTAGGAGTAAAAATTAGGCTCTGTCACTCTTAAGTGTTGATAGTTGATAGATCTTCCCATATACTACGTGGGAGGAGGCCCAAACATATGAAATCCAGAGAGTTTAAGAAGCTTTTAGAGCGGTTACCCTCGCTGACACCGAAGCAGCAAACTTCTCTGCTTCGGATTATCGAGGAC
>CAZQHK010000049.1:0-27090 GCA_964593455.1 uncultured bacterium | reverse complement strand
TCCATTGATAAGATGAATCGGTATCTTCCGACAATCCCGTCACGATAACCGTTCCGTCCTGGCCCGTTTTGTCCGAGTCGTAATAGAGTGAGATCGTCGCGTCGTCGTCGGGGTCAAGCGAAATCCATTCGATCAGGAATTGAGTCTCGGCTTCATTCGCTCCTGTTCCCGGCGAATTTAAAGCGATAGCGGGAGCGGTGTTCCCCGTGTCGCTAGACGACTCTGAAGACACCAGAAGAATATCACGAACTGTATTTTTCGCAGTGATATCGATAACACTGCTAGAGGTATCGTATTTTTTAGCCGATACGGAGATCTCAACGTTTCCGTACGGGATTCCATCGATCGAGTAGATCCCGTCATCGTCCGCCATGACTTTTTTTCCGACCATAGTAATTTCGGCGCCTTTTACCGTGCCGTCACTGGAAATGACTGTTCCGGAAACCTTACTGGTTTGTTTTAGCGGGAGCTCCCCTACCTGGGTAACCTGGTCGCTGGAGACCAGGATATTGGTTTTCCACAAGGCCAGGAGATCAGAACCGGTCTCTTTGAAAGCGTAAATGGCATACGGACCGCCTGTCCTGATACCGGAAAAAAGGAAAATGCCCTCGGAATTCGTCTCAGCGGTTTCGAGGAGGATTGTCTCTTCCTTTAACCAGACAGTGCAACCACCGGTACCTGCCCGCGGTTCAAACATTGATCGTTGCTTTGCTGTGATCTGGGCTTCGGTTATGGAACCCATTATCGTGCCACCGTCTGAAGACGTCCACGTCCAACTGCCGCAGCCACCGCACAATAGAGCCAGCATACTGAGCCCGATTATCGCAACTATCAGACGAGAACCGGCCGATTTATACATCCGTTTCTCCCCCGTCCCGCCTTTGGTGGTTTCTTCTACTTCTATCGGGTTTTATCAAGCAGAAATACACTTTTATAATCCACATTAACCAGAATATCACGAGCACGGCACTGTTGAATTCAACTTTTAACCCGGAAAACCGGGATTTGGCACTAAATAACCGGGTATCCGGCTATTTGGTTGCGACATAACACAATTGACAATATTCACCGTTTCCCTTACTATAGAGAGAAATATTTATGTTATACCAACTCCTTATTATCCCCATCGGGAGGTTTGATAATGAAAATAACTACCGCTAATGGCGTTAGTATAGCCCTTATAGACAAGAGCCTCGATGCGGAAACCGCTCCCAATACTCAAGACGTTCTTCTGGATCTGGTACAGGATGGAGCCCGAAAGATACTATGCGATTTTTCGCAGACCGATTACATTTCAAGCAGAGGTTTGAGCGCAGTTTTGGCCGCAGCCAAGAAGCTCCGGAACATTGGCGGAGAGATGGCTTTTTGTTCCGTGGGTCAAAATGTCAGACAAATCTTCAGTATCTCCGGTTTTCATGAAATATTCAGGATTTTTGAATCCCAAGATGAAGCCCTGGCGGAATTACAGAGGATGAGTAAATCCGGCAATTAGTTCAACATTCCCCGCTTCTGAAGTTGTCTCAGTCCTCTGACGATCCGATACATGGCCAGTACATCGTTATATTCTCTACGGGTCAAGAAAGCAATTTCCATGGGCGTGGCTTTCTCTCCCATCATATCCAGCAGAAACTGAATGCTCAAACGACCCCATGGTCGGAGTGTGCCGATATCGAACCATCTTTTGCCTTCACCTTTTTGGACCATCTTGTGCCGTGGCAGCTGGTTCAGATACGCCATTTTTTCTGAGAAAGTCATCTGTTTTCTCTTGTTTTTCAGAAGCTTCCTTTTACTGACCGTTGTCACCTTGAATCACCGTCCCTGACATCTTTTTCATAGTTACTATTTTCAGCAGAAAAAGAGAAAGCTATTATTGTAAAATGTTGATTTAACGTTGATTAATTGATACATAAACAAATAGATAGTTTACAATATCAATGTTAAGTTGGTTAAATCCAGCAGATATGTTTGCTTTCGGAAACAACATTTTCAGTAACTCTTTTTGTACTGTTTTTTTTGTTTTCAATCGTAATTACTATAAATCACTGGCCGTCAAAAGTCAAAGAATTTTATAAAGAAAAATGAGATATTTCAAACAGCATGGCCGGCTCAACTCTTCCGGTGAAGCCACGGGAAATACAATCTACTCGTAAGACAATGATAGAATTGGTATTGTTGCATGATAAAAGAAAGGTGGAGCGGCCATGGCCCAGCGATTGATCGAGCTCGTTCTCCCCGAGGAATCCCAGGACAGATTCCGGCAACTTACCGACGACCAACCGACCATCGAGGTGTGGGAAGACATATTGGCGGATGGCCGTTTGCAAATGAAGATTTTAGTGCCGGTGGAGCAGTCGGAAGCGGTACTCGATCTGCTAGAGAAAAACTTTCGCCATATGCAAGGATTCAAGCTCATCCTAATGCCGGTGCTGGCTACTATACCGCGACCCGAAAGCAACGAAATACCAGTGAATCTTACAGGAGACGGGAGTGAGCAGGAGAAACCGCCGGCGGCAAACAGGGTCAGCCGGGAAGAACTGTATGCAGAGGTGGCAGATACGGCAAAACTTTCCACCATCTTTTCCATTATGGTGGTTCTCTCCTCCATGGTGGCGGCGGTAGGAATCATCCAGAGTAATGTCGCAGTCATTATCGGGGCCATGATCATCGCACCGCTGCTCGGACCTAACGTGGCCCTGTCATTAGCCACCACCCTGGGCGACTCCAAATTGGCGTGGGCAGCCTTGAAAACACTGCTTATCGGAATTTTCATCGCGCTTATCTTTTCGGTCTTGGCCGGCATCGTGCTGCAAGTCCATCCGGAAAGCCCCGAATTGGCGGCCCGCACCCGAGTCGGTCTTTCCGACATCGTTCTGGCCCTGGCTTCGGGAAGCGCCGGGGTGCTCTCCTTCACCACCGGCCTCTCCACCACCCTGGTAGGTGTCATGGTAGCGGTGGCCATGCTGCCACCCCTGGTCTCCATGGGACTTCTCCTGGGTGCCGGATACCTGGGACTGGCCTGGAACGCGACCCTTCTTTTCCTGGTCAACGTGATATGCGTTAACCTGGCCGGTGTCATAACTTTCCTGGGACAGGGAATTCGTCCGCTCTCATGGTGGGAGATAGATAAAGCCCGGCTGGCTACCCGGCGGGCCATTATCCTGTGGACCTTGCTCCTGGCCGCGCTGGCAGCGCTCATTATCGTATCACAACGATAAGGTTGAAACCCGAAAAATGTAGTTGGCTTCGTCATGAGGTGAAGAAAACAGCCACAGATACAAGGCGTGCGACCGAAGCCAACCGGAAGCGTAATGTATATTACGGTGAGGATGGCTGACCGAGCGCAACGCAGTAGGTGCGGTTGTTTTCGAACCGCAGTAGAAGCCAACTACATTTTTCGAGTTAGAACCAGCGAAGGTAGATATAGACCAGGCTGAACCCGCACAAAACCAGGATTCCTATCCAGCTCATGGTTTTCATGAACAACCCGGGTTTCTGTTCATCCGGCATTTGTTTCGCGAGAACTACCTTGAAATTCAAAACCGCGAACACCGGCGCCGTCAGAAAAGCCAGAATGGTGGCGACGTCAATCAGGGTTTTGAACCCGCTCATGAAACAGCCGATAATGAGCAGCGATAGGATCATCAACACCGGTAACAGCAGCCAGTAAAGCCAATTCATGGATTTTTCCCGCGCGGGAAACATGAGTTCGACAGACCCTTTCAGCGTGCGGGCGTAACCGTCCATGACCGTCAGCGTGGTAGAGAACATAGTGAGAAAAGCCACCAGCGATATGAGCCCCCAGCTCCAACTGCCCAGGGTGCTGCTGTAAAGTTCCACCAATTGTCCGGAGAAGGATATACCTGAATTTGAAAACTCCTTACCGGTCCCGCACATCACCAGTGATCCCAGGCCAACGAAAGCCAGAGCCAGAACCCCGGTGGAGAGATAACCGATATGGAAATCGATCAGCGATTCTTTCACGGTAGGAGTATGCCCGGTCTGTTTTTTCCGCTCCAGACTCCACAGAGACGGCCATACGGATACGTCGATGGGAGCCGGCATCCAGCCCATCAAGGCCAGCAGAAACGATACCCCGGCCAACGACCAAATATCGGGACAGACAAAGTTCGGATCGCCGCATGGTCCATGTTTGAAGGCAATAATTAGGGCGGCGATGGTAGCTATTCCCAGCACCGCTACCATGATCTTCATCAACATGTCCAGCGCCGGATACCGGCCGATAAGCAGGATGATACCGACTACGACCAGGACCAGAACACTCAGTTTAACCATAGAAATCTGGAGGCCGAGAAGATTGCCCACCAGGCCGGCGCTCACCAGGGTGACGGCGGCGCAATTGATTACTGCCACTACCGCGGCAACCACAAAAAAGACTACCAGAGCGACCATTCCCAGACGTCGATACCCCATAAGCAAGCTCTCACCGGTGGCAGCCGTATACCGGTGTGCATACTCGAAAAACGGATATTTGCAAACCAGAGCCAGAAGCACCACCCACACCAGTGAAAACCCATAGCAGGCTCCCGCCCGCGTAGACTGAACCAGGTGTGAGCCGCCTATGGCCGCTCCCGCAAACAAAATTCCCGGACCCAAAGTTTTCAGAATTCCGGCTAATCCTGTATTTTTATCACTCATGGTTCTTCGATCTTCCCGTATCCCAATCGTTTGATGAACGGTCCCAGGATCTCCCGGACCGGCGCGAGATATTTCTCATACCGTTTCCAGCGGTTCGTAGCGCGGGAGTAAATCGGTTCAGTCAGTTGCCGGTAGTCCTGAGTATTGACTTTGGACTGCGTCTCACCCTGCACGGCGAACCGTAGAACGGAGTCATCCCATTCCAAATCCAGGAACTCCAGCACTCCACCTACTTCCGTTTCCGTGTCTTCCACCAGGTTCTCATATTTCATCACATACAGAGATAAGGGGAGAAGCGAGGTATACTGCTGCCAGAGATCCATAACCCCGGCATACATGGCAGAGGTGTCTTCGAGTGTTTGAAAGTTGGCCGAGGCGTCGTCGAGTTTGTAAAGACGGATGAAACAGCTCAGGCAGACATCCAACGGGTGACGGACCAGAAAGATGATCTTCGCCCCGGGAAAAAGCCGGGCGATAACTCCGACACGAATCATGTTGAGCGGTAATTTATCTATCAATATACTGTTTGAATCTATACCAATGTACTCTTTTACGGCACTGAAGTAGACTGAACGAAGCCTGATAATATCGTCCTTGTTAAGCCCGGCCAGGGAGGCGGGGTATCTTTCGGGAAAGGCGTTTAATTCCCGGCAAACAAGCTCCAGGGCAGGTTTTTCATCCATGACCCGAAGTCGTGGATGATTATCCAATATTCGGTTTAACAGAGTCGCACCGGAACATGGAAATCCCATCAGAAAAACTGGAGAGGGTCCGGTTTCAACTACTGCCGGAGTGCTCCACGAATCGATCCATTCCCGGGAGTATGTTTCACTGAGTTTTTTAACCACCCCGAGGTACCGGTCCTTATCCGCTCTGTGGTACTGACCGGTCATGTTCTGCAAACGGTTTCCTTCGCTAAAATGATAAAAAGCCTTCTCGCTTTCATTCAACCGATCGTAGAGTGTGCCCAGTTCAAAATGGATATTCCGGGCTACCTCCGGATTATGTTCGGGAACCGGTATGTCTAAGAGCTGGTCAAGGGCTTCTGAAATCAATCCTTTCCGCCTCAGCAACACCGCCGCCAGCCGATTGGCCGAAGGGTGCCGGGGAGACAGCACCAGAGTCTTCTCTAGATACGATTCCGCGTCTTTTATCCGCTGAGTCTTTTCGTAGAGCTCTGCCAGGCTGAAAAGAACCTCTGCGTTTTGGGGAGCGATGGCCAAGGCTTGTTTTAAAACGGTTTCGGCCTGCTCGGTTTGTCCGGTCTCCAGCAGGGCCGCTCCAAGATTGTTGCAGGCTTCAGGAAAATTAGGGTTTACGGTTACCGCCTGCAGGTAATAGGTTACCGCTTCCGACATTCTGCCCCTGGCATGAAACACCGATCCCAGGTTGTTGAGGGCAGCTGAGAACTGCGGTTTCAAGTCCAGTGCTCGCCGGTAACACATGGTCGCTCGGGCCAGATTGCCGCGGCTCTGATAAACCCGGCCAAGGTTGTTTAAAACATCCACATAATCCGGTTTGAGCGATAGGGCTATATTAAGGTGATCGAGCGCCAGATCGAGTTGACCGGCAGCCATCAGCATGTAGCCGTAATTATTATGGAAGAACGGGTTGTCTTTATTCGTCGTAACCGAGCGCGCCAGGAGTTTCAAACCTTCATCGAGATTGCCTGTCTGGCACGCCAGGACGCCCAACATGTGCATGGCATCCGAATGCTCGGGAGCCTGTTCCAATACCGACCGATAGAGGATCTCCGCTTGTTCGAGACTGCCGTTTTGGTGATATTGAAGAGCTTTGTCCAGGTCCCGGTCAACCGCGTTGTTTTTTTCAGTTTTTTCCATCATCCTACCCTCAGCACTAGAATGATTATAATTACCAGCCAGTATTTGATCAACATTACTGTTCTTTTTATCACGTCGCCAACCGTAAGCGTCGGTCATTGTCCGGGAACACACAATACGGTACTATCTGTACCAGGAATTGGAGCGAAACCTGGAAATGCGTGCTTGGACCAGGAAGATAACGTATCTGGGCGCCAGTGTCCTGGCGGGCGTTCTCTGGAGGCTGGGTGGAAGTGATATCGCCCCGAAAGCGGTACGCAGATACGGTGTGGCCGGTTTGCTAAGCACGCTGGTCTTTGAAAAGACAGCAAGTATCCCGGTCGCTTTAATAAGTTTGGCAGCCTCCATCATAGCGTACAGCCTGGGTTACGGAGAATCATCGGCCCTGGCTGCCCTGTTTACCGGACTGGGTATCACTAACCACACGCTGCTCGATATCTGTATCAGGAGCATGGTGGGATGCGCGTATGGCCTGGCCGGATACATGCCGACTATCGTTCATTTCAAACGGTGGGACTGTTTGTATTCCATTGCCTTGATTACACTGCTCGTTCCCGCGGCAAGGTTGTTGGGAAACCGGGTAGGAGCGGTACTTGAAGAAACAATCATAGGTTTTCTGGTGGTGTTCCTCTACCTGGTCTTGATTCCAAACCGGGCCACCGAACAATAATTCTATTTCCAATCGACCTTTACGTCCCGGTCACGAAGACGCCATATGTTGGTACTATCGGCGGAATCAGGAGCAGACATCGTTTGTGTCCTGGGCGCCAGAGATAGATTAAATTGTAAATAAACAGTAGCTTTAGAAGCAAATCCGGATGGAGCAACCCGTACCACTTACCGGGACCAGATACAGGTGATGCTTTTGTTTTTTTCGGATGAGTCGGCAGTTGGACCGGCACTTCTGAGGCAATACCTGGTTTTATCGTATTCAAACTCCAGGCTGTGGTCGGGACGAAACGGATCTATGGCCAAAGTCTCGTCTCCCCATTTTTTGAGAAAGTCCAAACTGCCCGGGTACCCGCCGTTTTCTACCCGGAACATCTCCAACCTGAGACGTATAAGAACCATGTTGGTCAACGTTTCCGCTTCTACCACGTGATCAAAGGCCCGGCCGCAATTAGGAACCATCATGGCCACCAGGAGTTTCAGGATCGCTTTGTCCGGCGAGAAAAAATATTTTTCGAAAAAAGTACCTTCATCCAGTTGTTTGCTCAAATGAATAAGCTTATCGTGAATCCGGGAAAACCGTTTCCGGCCCCCGGGATAAGGCAGTGCGGCAGCCTCGATCATGGGTTTGAAATAGGGATAAAACTCTGCCTCGATTTTTGCTTTCCGGCTAAAAAACGAAACCAGCCGGCGCGACACTTTTTTCGGACCGGCTTGTCGACGGTTTTCCAGGTAATCGCCCAGGTGAAGGATGAACAAGTACTCGGTCTCAATGGCCAGAGACAGTGGGACCATGTCTCCCTTCATGATAGTGAGACTCCGGTACAGGTGTCTGAGCACCGGGTGGGGGAGTTCGTATTGATTCACCAGATGGAGTATCCCCCGGGCGGCCCGTTTATAGGCAGCGATGGCGATCATTTTAGTGAGCAGCGACACACCGAATCTCGGATCATTTTCGAAAACCGTGCCAATCCCGTAGGCCGACAGGAGCACATCGGAAGCCACCTCGAACTGCCCCTTCATCGCCTGAGCAATTCCCACGGCTACCCAGCAGGAAACGGTCTTCCTGGCCAGATCGTATTCAGGTTGATCCCCACTGATAAGCACTTCCTGATCGATCTGCCGCTCGGGGTAATCATGTATAGCCAGTGGTAGTTTAGAGATACTGATCTCCCTGGCAATCCGGTCAAAATCGGGGAGCGAGCGGGCCAACCGGGCAGCGTCCCGGAACCCTTGCTCCGGCTTGTCATCGGTGGAATAGATGGCGTTACGCATTTTTTGGACAACCTCGGCATCAAACTCGGGCGTACTAAAATATATGTTACCTCCTTTTTCTTCACCATCTGCTCGTTCGTTGAGCGGTCTCAGCACATCTAAAAAGATACTCCTTACCAGTAACAGTCTGTCCACAATGTACCCGCCGATAGCGACAAAGATGAGAACACCTGCCAGGGCCATCTTCAAACTTCGTTTCCGTGTGGACCGCATAGAAAACCCTTTCTACGCCGGCAACTAACCGTATTCTATTCCTGCGAGGAAAGAGAATCCGTAAACCGGGCAATGATCCGGTAATAGGCTTTTGGGTTATCGTATCCCGGAAAATGACCGCTGCCGGGCACTTCCGCCAGTGGAAATTTATTTCTCCGAATAGTCGGCAGATAAGGCAAGTCCCGGTTATGCTCACCATAGACAAACAGGGAAGGAATATCCAGGGATAAGAACTGAGGCAACAACGATTCCCGGGCGGAAGCGGCCACCAACGAGCAGCTGCTGTCCCAATACGCCCTGACCGAGGAGTATCGCTCCAGGGTTTCTGCATAGACCCGGCAGCCCTCATTCCGGGACCGGACTAGTTCCTGAAGTAGATAGGGAAACACTTCAGTTTTGAAATTTTCAAACCCGGACTGAGCTACTCGGCGGGAAAAGAAACAATCGCGAGCGGTCAAATTTCCCTCTACATTAACAAACCCCGCGGCAGAACCGCCTGTTTCAGGTCCAAATTCGAGCAGATACAGGAGTGCCACCAGTCCTCCCATACTGTGTCCGATCAAGACAAATCCATCAAGCGCCAGCTCTTTGACCACTAAGCTGGTGATCTCGGCCATGGCCTCCATGGTGATGTTCATATCGTCAGGATATGGAGAGCCTCCGCATCCGGGGAAATCAAACCCAATCAGCGTATAATCTTTAAGCTCTCTTTGGTCCGCCGCGCCCGTAAAATCATCTTTCGAGCAGCCCAGACCATGCAGGTACAGAAGCGGTGCCTTCGAGCCCGGGCGGACGAAGTATTCGATTCTCAGCTGTTTGCCGGCATACGGCATTTTAAGGAAACCTGTATGCATAGGTAGTATTTTATCCCACTGATGATTCTCCATCAACTGTACGTTCCGATTGCTGATTCTTGTCTACTGCAGGGCTGTATTGTTAGAATGCTGTCTATAGAGGGAGGTGACACGACGTGCCCCGAATCGTGTTTATTCAACCACTTTTCACCAACAAGGAACTTGACCGGAACGTGAAAACTGTTTATCCCATCGGGCTCGGTTACCTGGCTGCCTACGTGCCTGAACATTGGGAGGTCAGGATCATCGACGAGGAAGCCCTGGACCTGGCCTCAAAAGCCGGCTGCGGGGCGATGTTCGTGGGATTCGAATCGGTCAATCCCGACTCGCTGAAAGACATGAACAAGAAGCTCAACCTGAAATATGGAGTGGAATCGTACAACCGGTTGGTTGAAAACGCCCAGCGCCGCAAGATACTCATCGTAGGCGAGATGATAGTTGGGACCGACTCGGACGACGAACAGGTCCTGGAAAAAACCGAGCAGTTCCTGGACACCATTAATTTCGACATCTTACGGCTCCAGATCATGCAACCGCTCCCGGGAACGAAACTTTTCGACAGGCTCGCCCAAGAAGAGCGGCTCGATCTGAAGGACTTCCCGGAAGACTGGCGAAAACTGGCCGACGAGTTTACCATGGGAGTCCACTACCAGCCGAAAAACCTGGATCGGAAAACGTTGCAGCGGTGGGTGAAACGCGTAGGCACAAAATTCTACTCACCCTGGAGGATTATTAAACGGGCCTGGAAATGTTTTTTATATACTTTAAGCCCACGAATGGCTCTGACCATCATCGTCATGAGTTTCAAGTCCCGTAAGACATACGTCAATGCCAAAGTGTGAATGAACTCTGAATAATCCTACATCCGGCCGCCAGCAGGTTCGCTACTCATCAGATGATCCCGGATACGTAAGTTTTTTATCTTCAGACAAGGTCACCCGGCGTTTTTTCTCGTCAAAGTGAGAAATCCCGGACGAGCCGTTACGCGCCATCTGAAGGGCCCGTTTAAAATCGATAACTCCATAACCGAGATTGGCCTTCCAGACCGGCGGGCCCGCTGCACCGGAACTGGCCGCGATGATAGAATTCACCTGCTCATTGCTCAAGCCTGAATTGTAAGATAGTATCATGGCGGCCTGAGCAGCCACGTGCGGACAGGCAAACGAGGTCCCCGAACCAACCATGTACCGCCCGTCATGAACGGTACTTATGATATCCTCTCCCGGAGCAGCCACGTCGGCCTGGGCTCCATAGTTGGAGAAAACCGACCGCCGGCCACCGTCATCCACCGATACCACGGACAGAACTTCATGAAAAGCGGACGGATAATGAGAGTACTTACTGTTTTCATTCCCGGCGGCGGCCACTACCACGCAACCCTTCTCGTGGTAGGCGTATTTTATGGCCCGGTGGATTACCGGACAGTATTCACTGCTGCCCAGGCTTAGCGAGATAATATCAGCGCCTTCATCGGCGGCGTAACTGATTCCCTGCCCGACCGACCACGACGTACCGTAACCGAACCGGTTCAGACTTTTTACCGGCAGGATGGAGACTCTTGACACCAGTCCCCGGATACCTTCATAGTTATCAGCCAGCGCCGCAACGATCCCGGCACAGAAGGTGCCGTGAAAATGGTCGTCCCGGGCCGATTTCGGAGAGAGAAAATCGAAACTCGCCCCACGCAGCACGTTTTCCGACAGGTCACGGTGTTTGTCACTGACTCCTGTATCAACGACGGCCACCGTTATGTCCCGGCCGTCGATGGGCCGTTTTTCACCCGTTCCGGCGTACTCGTTCCAGACTTCTTCCACCCGGGTTTGAAACAGGTAGCGGTGCTGGGTCTGATAATACGGGTCCAGGGGTGTATAGACCGGGTAGAGGTACCTGTTTTTACTGATTGTAACTTCTCGCTTGACCGTCCCGGACGCGGTAACCAGAGCCAACAGTTCCTCCATGATGGACTGGACATCGATCTCCTGACCCGAGGTAAACAGGAGCAATCCCTGGTCCTGGTCGTCTTCCGCCAGGACCAGTCCTAAGCTTTCGGCCAACGCGGTCAGAACTGTTTTGTCCTCCTGAATTTCGTAGCTAGCAATGAACGACTTTTTATCGTACGACTCCTCTTCTGGCCTCCGGCTGGAAAGCATGGCCACCCGCGGGAAGGGGAAATCAAAGATATACAGGCCATCGTCCCTGGTCCCCACCAACAAAATTCCTCCCCGTGATTCCACCACCGAAATGTCCCGACTTTTAAGCCAGTACTGCTCGGTCACGTCTATTCTGTCGCCGTTTCGCAGGGTGTAGAGACCGTCAGTGGTTCCAAGCACCAACTGCCCGTGATGCCGTCCCATGTCCCTAACCCAGAAGTCCCGGAACGAGTCGACGGCTGTTGGATCTGAAGGATCTTCCATGGAACACTGATAGAGCCCGTCTGAGGTGGCAATATACATGGGCCCGCCGGGAGCCAGGTACTCGATACCGGTCACCCATAGTCCTTTCAATGCCTCGGGAAATGAGTCCCATTCGTGTGACGGGTAATGAATATAGACACCGCTGGCATTGGTGCCGTGCCAGATTCGGCCGGCGGGATCTCGATTGAAATCACTGACGCAGACTGACGATACCAACCTGACGCTACCGCCGCCGGTCTGGTATGTATCGAAACCCGGCGGGTTCAATCCGTCCAGTTCTGTCACCGAAACCCGTCCCCCGAACAAGGAAACGAACAACTGACGAGAGATGTCGTCTACATAGACGTTCATGACCTCGTTGTTGAACAACCCGTCGGCCATGGTCAAAGAAACAACCCGGTCCTCTACCGGAGAATAAAGAGATATCCCACTGCTGGTACCCACCACCAGCACGTTCTGCGTAACAGAATAATCCAGAGACGTGACGTGGTTGGAGATCATCCCTTTTTCCCGGGTCAGATGTTTTTTCTCACCGGTATCCGGCCGGAACATGTACACCCCCAGGGGGGTTCCGATGAATACGTATTCATTGCTACAGACAGCGGCAGTCACCAGGTTTGTCTGCAGCCATCCGCCTGTGGTTTCCGAGCTTAGATGAATCGCCCGGACCCCGCCGGAGGCGGTCAGCAGCAGCAGGACAAGAATCAGCACTTTTTTCATGCCGTATCACTCCTTTGATTTTATTGTAATCGGGAGAAATTGATTTCGGCAACTTCTATTTGACCCTGTATCCTTTTGGGAACTTCTCTCGTCTATGGGAGGGAGCACTCAAAAAGCTCCCACCAAAATACACGAAGGAGGATTACACGATGTCAGACGAAAAGAACAGAGTACATGGAGGGGAGACCCAGACCGGCGGCACACCGTTTAACGGGTGCTGTGAACAGATGGGATCGGTCTGCGGTCCCGGTATGGATGAGCGGATGGCACCATTCATCTCGAAAGTGAAACAGGAGTTTTTTTCGACCTTCCCTGAGATGAGGGAAAAATTTGAAGGGTGCTCCCCGGACAAGATGGGGGATTGTTTTTCTGCTATGCAGAAGAAGTTCTCCTCCTGCTGTGCTCCCGATGGTCCCGACTCGATCAGTAAAGATGCTATTGATATCGATGAATATCTAGATGAATACTGGCCTAGCAGTATCTGGGAGTGGCAGGACAATAACTAGGTTTCAAGCCGGGCCCTGATAGCCGGCCGACAGCAGAGAATCGGACGGCCCGTTCGATTCAGTACCCGAGATCCTCATCAATAATAATGACAGTTATTCGTCCCGGTTGGCGCTGCTGGTGCAGAATAATAGTGGAGCAGCAGATACGTTCAGGCGAGTTGCAGTCCATACATCGGCCGGTAGCCACGCAGGGAACGTTCTGCTCGAGCCGGCTGGCATTCAGAGGGGCGGCGTGAAGCTCGATACGCTTCAGGGCCGCCGGAATGTCCCTGACTATCTTGTTTCGGCCGCAAAAGACGATAACCTTGTGGGGACCGAAGATCACCGGGCCCATCCGCGAACCCATTCCGTCCTTGTTAACCAGTTCCCCCTGTTCGGTCAGAGCATTGGTGCTGCACATGAAAATGTCGGCGGTGGCGGACTGCTTGAGTATGGCCATCACCTCTTCCCTGCCGAGTGAGGAGTCGTAACGGTCGAGAAGACGGTAACCGTTTTCTCTCAGGTACGGAAGGATTCCTATCTGATCAATGCTTACCGATCCTCCCAGACCGATGGTGTCATTTTTGTTTATCAGTGTAAGAGCCTTCTCTTTAGCTTCTTTTGCATCGCTCACAACGATGCAGCTGATATTATTCTTTTCCAATGCCTCAGCAACTTTTGACAATTGTGGGGTCACGTGCTTCCATTCCTTCCTGAAATAGCCATACGGCTTTATTTCCGTTTTATCTTCACACGAGTGAGGATAACAAAATCATGGTAGCGCAGGAAAGCCGGGAAGGCAAGCGGCGAGAAACCGACGGGTTGACATATACTCATACACACGCTATTAATAACTAACCCGAAAGACATTCTGCTGCTTCTCACAACGAAGTTAACTTGCAGTTTACGGGTTTACTACGGAAGATGGGAACAAATGAGCAGGAAGAAAAACACGCAGTTGAGCCCGGTCCAGGAAGATTACCTGGAAGCGATTTATATTATTATCCATATCGAAAAAAACCCTGCGGCCCGGGTTACCGATATCGCCAACGAATTGAAAGTCAATAAATCAAATGTTTCAAATACCATGAAAGTGTTGAGTGAGGCCGGGTATGTCAACTACAACACGTACCGATGGATCACGCTTACGGAAAAAGGATACCGGGAAGCAAAAACGATATACGGCCGGCACCAGGATCTGATTGTTTTTTTTCATGATGTTCTCGGACTGGACGAGAAAACCGCTGAAGAAAACGCCTGCCGGATAGAACATTCCATTGACAATCTGTCCATGTCACGTCTGAAACAGTTTGCGAAATTCATTAAAACGCACGGGAAGCTAAAATACAATAAAGATTTGAAGCAATTCCAGGTGGAATAATTTTTTTGCCCGAAGACCATAAGTACACTTATATGAACAATGTTTTTTTAAATAAATCTTATTCATTATATTGACAACTAGATTTATTTCATGTTATTTTAAATTAGCGTGAACAAGGTTAGCTTACACAAAACTACAGTGTGTGACGTTTTCATTGTTACACCATTTTATTCCCTACCGGAATACCAGTACGGTTCATTGACCGGCAGGTGAAAGGGAGGTTTAATCACAATGGGTTTTCTCCAGGTTCTCAAGTACGCCTTGTTTCATACCCCGCAAGGGAGCCAGGAATCGGATTTCAAAAAAGAGTTGAAGAAAATTGCTATCGTGGGTTCACCCAATGTCGGTAAAAGCGTTCTTTTCAATTATCTGACCGGGGCTCGGGTAATCGTATCCAATTATCCGGGAACCACCGTTGAGGTAACGCGGGGCACCTGCGGGATCAAGGGTGACGGGTGCGAAGTCATCGACACCCCCGGCCTCTATTCCATGGTTTGTATTACCGAAGAGGAACGGGTTGCTAAAACAATCCTGCTCGATGAAGAACCGGGACTCATTCTGAATGTCATCGATGCCAAGAACATTTCCCGTATGCTTCCGTTGACCCTGCAATTGATCGAAAGCGGTCTGCCGACAATCCTGGTCCTTAATATCATTGACGAAGCGGATAATCTAGGTATCAAGATCAATACGGAGAAACTCGAACGACTGCTCAACACTCCCGTAGTGGCCACAAATTCTGTTTCAGGATTCGGAGTTGATGTCTTGAAGCGGAGGATGAAAGAGTACCTGCAAACAAAAAAGATCAAGATCGATTACGGATCAGCAATCAACGACGCTGTTTACAAGATCAAGCATATGTTCAGTGAAGACTATCGCATCAGTAAGCGTGCCGCCGCCCTGCTCATGCTCCAAAACGATCCGGATACGCTGGACAGAGTTAAAAAGAAAGAGCCGGCACTGATAGATCAGATCAAGCCCATTGCGGATGATCTCAAGGCACAATATCGGCATCCGCTGGCCTACGAGATCAATATCAAAAGGCAAAATTTCACAGAAAAGATCGTCCAGCAAGCGGTCGACTACCCGGGGAAGGGAAAGAAGACTTTCCGGGACCGGCTGAGCGACATTACCATGAATCCCTGGACGGGTTTTCCGATACTCCTGATGGTCCTTTATTTCGGTCTTTACAAGTTCGTCGGCGGGTTTGGGGCCGGGACACTGGTCGATTTTCTCGAATCCGGTATTTTCGAAAAATATGTCTCTCCTTACGTCACGGAATTTGTCGAAAGGGTCATTCCCTGGCCGGTTTTGCAGGACCTTTTTGTCCACGATTACGGCATCATCACCCTCGGGATCAGCTATGCCATAGCCATTGTGTTTCCCATTGTGGGAACCTTCTTCCTGGTGTTTTCCCTGATAGAAGATTCCGGCTACCTGCCGCGCCTGGCCATGCTGATCGACCGTATTTTCAAGCAGATCGGGCTCAGCGGCCGGGCCGTCATTCCCATGGTGCTGGGTTTCGGTTGTGACACCATGGGGACCATCGTCACCAGGATCCTGCCGACGAAAAGAGAGCGGATTATCGCCACCCTGCTGCTCTCTCTGGCGATTCCCTGCTCCGCCCAACTGGGCGTGCTGCTCGGGCTTTTCAGTGGAAAACTGGTGGCTTTTTGTATCTGGCTCGGAGTGATCGTGGGACTGTTCCTGCTGGTGGGTACGATAACCGCCAGGATCCTGCCCGGTGAAAAATCGGTCTTCTTCATGGAGATTCCCCCGCTTCGTCTACCGAAACTATCCAATGTACTGGTCAAGACCTACACCCGGATGGAGTGGTACTTCAAGGAAGTCCTACCGCTCTTTATCCTGGCCAGTGTCCTGATATGGATAGGCCAAATAACAAAGGTTTTTGACCTGATACTGAAGGCAATCAGTTATCCCCTGGCCTGGATGGGACTGCCATCGAGCGCGTCCGTGGCATTTCTATTCGGGTTTTTCAGAAGGGATTACGGCGCGGCCGGCCTGTATGACCTGTATAAGTCAGGCGGTATGACGGACAATCAGTTGGTTATCGCCGCCATCGTGCTGACCCTGTTCGTTCCCTGCGTGGCGCAATTTGCGGTGATAGTGAAAGAGAGAGGCTGGAAGGTAGGGTCCGGTATCGCTACCTTCGTGTTTCTTTTCGCGCTGTTAACCGGTATTATAGTCAACGTGGTATTCAACACGTTCGGGGTTGTTCTGTGATCTGTGCGGTCTGTTGCTTTGAATTTTCCAAAGAGGAAGGGGAAAAGAGCTGCTCGGCCTGCCTGGGATCAAAGTGCGCAAAAATCAAATGTCCACGGTGCGGCTATGAAATGCCCGCCGAATCGAGTTTATCCAAATTCATACAAAGGGTGGTGAAGACGGTTTGGACCGAAAAGAACAGTTAGAGGAATTACTTGAAAAACTGTATGTTATGACGGTTGAAAAAGACATCACCGACAGAAACCTGATCGAAGTGGATGAAAATGATCTTGAGATGCTTCTGGAAGAGAATTTCATTCTTGTCGAGAACGAAAAAGTTTCTCTGTCGGAGGCAGGCCTGGAGTCCGGCAAAAATATGATCAGGAGACACCGTCTGGCTGAAAAACTGTTAAGCGACGTATTGAACCTCTCCAGCGAGATGATTGAACAATCGGCCTGTGAATTCGAGCATCACATTACCGAGGGAGTGGAAGAAAAGGTCTGTATCCTGCTCGGACACCCGCAAATCTGCCCGCATAACAATCCGATTCCGCCAGGTGATTGTTGTGCCAGTAAGGAAAAGCACGAAGGCGTTTTGCTGCTATCGGAAGTGGAACCGGATTCAGAAGGAGTTATCGCTTTTCTGAACACGAAAGAAGTGGCAAACGTGCAAAAACTTCTGTCCATGGGCCTTTTACCGGGCACCCAGATCAAGCTTATCAGGAACTATCCGTCATATGTGTTCCAGATTGGGTACAGCCAGTTCACCATCGACCAGCACATGGCGGAAAAAATTCACGTGAAGCTGCAGGCAAACTGACCCCGACGGGTTAGGTGATGTTCTTCTTGACTATCTCACCCGGCATCGTACTCTTTCCCGGCCAGATCATGCGCCCGGGATAAATCATTGTATAGATACCGGTATGCACGTCGTCGGCGATGATGGTACCCAATTTGCGCCGGCCGGTATCCACCATTGTGCCTTTCACCCTGGATCTGACATTTTTCCCGTCATGGCGCAGGTTGGCGGTGGTGGTCCCGGAACCGATATTAACATTACTGCCGATGACCGAGTCGCCCAGGTAGGAGTTGATGTGGGCGGCATTGGAGCCTTCCATGAACAGGCAGTTCTTGATATCGGCGTTCACCCGGCATCGGTTGCCAAGCGTCGTGTGCTTGCGGATATAGGTGCGGGGTTCGATTTTGCACCCATCGCCGATGATAGTGGGTCCCTCGATGTAGGAGTGACTCATGACCACGGTGTCCCGTCCGATAACGACCGGCCCCTTGATGGTGACGAAGGGCTCTATCACGGAACCCTCCCCCAGAACCAGGGGACCGTCAACGTGATTGGGTTCCATGAGCGTGCCGCAGATCTTGGTAGTGACCTGAATCCGTTTCAGAAAAAACTCGTTGGCGGATAGCAGATCCCACGGATAGCCGACCGGCAGCCAGTAGTCACGTACCTGCACACACTTCAGTTCGCCGGAGGGAATCAGAGCTCTGACAATATCGGTAATCTCATACTCGCCCCGGGGTGAGAGCGGTATCTCTATGTTGAAGACCCGCTGGTCGAAAACGTACAGGCCGGTGTTTCCCAGACCCGCCCCGGCGGTAGCCGGTTTTTCCGTGAGGTCTTTGAGAATACCGTCTTCAACCACCAGCAGTCCGAACCGGGTGGCGTCGCCGACCTCGGCGGCCAGAACGCAGAGATCGCAATTCAGGCAGGTTTCCATATCTGAGTGGGTAAAAAGATCGTCCCCGTTCATGATCATGAACCGGCCGGAGACATAATCGCGAACCGTCGTCAATACGTGCCCGGTTCCCAGGCGCTCTTTCTGTTCGACATATGTCAGCTTCATTCCCTGGTAAACATCTCCGAGAAATGAGCGGATCATTTCCTGTCTGTATCCGACTACCAGGATCACTTCGTCAACCAGTCCGTCAAGCTGGGTGAGATTATGCTCCAGCAAGGTCTTTCCCGCTACCGAGAGAAGTGGTTTCGGCCTGGTAAGTGTAAGCGGATATGTCCGGGTGGACTCTCCGGCTGCCATAATCACTGCCTGCACTTTGCCAACACCTCCAAAAGCAATGATATCACCTTCCCCGAGGGAGCGTAAAGGAGAAACAAAAATATTAATATCTTTAATTAAATGATTAAGAATATTAATATTGATATTGACATTATTACTATTACACCTTATACTTTACCTGGATGGGTAGAATTATGTTGATATCGATGTGCCGAAAATGAACGGAGCGCTGAAGACCATGGGCAAAGGATACCGGCCGCCGGGAGTTTGCCCGGTGTGCAGACTGGGACTTACTATTACCAATCTCACGTGTGATGGCTGTAAAACGACTATAACGGGGACATTTAAACCATGTAAATTTTGCCAATTAACACCCGAGATGTATAAATTTCTGCTCATATTTCTGAAATGCAGAGGCAATATCAGGGAAGTGGAAAAGGAGCTTTCTATTTCTTATCCTACCGTGCGTTCCAGGCTAGACGGTCTGCTCGATACCCTGGGACTACACGAGGATGAAGTGACTGTTCTGAAGGAAAAACGACGCCAGGTGCTCGGGGAGGTGAGAATGGGGAAATTAACTTCAGAAGAAGCGTTGGAGCTTCTCCAGAAGCAAAACCGGAAAAGGGGTGAATCATAATGGGTATTATTAAACGTATCGCCAGTTTACTCAAATCAAATATCAACGATCTGCTGGACAAAGCGGAAGATCCTGAAAAGACCCTCAATCAAATCATTCGCGACATGGAGCAGTGCCTGCGGGACGCCAAGATAGAAGTGTGCCGCACTGTTAAGCACAAGAAGAAGTTGGAAACAAGTCTTGAAGAACACCGAGAGCAGGTCGGGATATGGCAAGAGAACGCCGAACTTGCTATCAAGCGTAGCGACGATGAGTTGGCGAGGCAGGCTTTAGTCAAGAAGCGGTCTTATTCCACCCTGGAAAAACAGCTCACGACTCAACTGGAGCAGCAGACAGAAGCTGTGGAGACCCTTAAAAAACGGCTACAGGAACTCGATACGAAAATCGACGAGTATAAGCGCCGCCGTGACCTGTTGGTGGCCCGTCAGAAGAATGTGGAAGCTCAGAAGAAGATCCAGGTGACCTTGAACGGTATCTCCGATCCGTCTCTGTTTGATGCCTTTGACCGTATGGAAGACAAAGTCCTCTCGATGGAACGGCAAAACGAAGCTATTGAGGAAGTGAACGCAGCGCTGCCTCCCAGGAACCTGGAAGACAAGTTCAGCCGGATACGAGACGAAGAAAATGAAAAGGAAGTGACTCAGGAACTGGTCGAACTCAAGGAGAGACTGGAGCGGGAAGCGAAGGAGTAGCCTCTTTCCCGAGGCCGCTGCCAAACCAACGCCGGTATATACGTCGGTAGGTACCGTTGCCTTTGATCCTGGAAATAAACAGGTTTATGTAGTGAACCAGGTCGGCGGAGCCTTTTTTAACCGCTATGCCGTAGTGGTCCTCGCTGCCTCCAAGGGTGAAAGGTTTGCCCACTACGTCCCAGTCACCATCCTTCCCCAGGTGAAAGAGACAGACCGGCAGATCCTGGACATAGGCTTCGGCCCTGCCCTCCTGAAGCAATTTCACCGCGTAGTCATCGTTGGCTACCGGTACCAGATTGACACCGTCGACGTTTCGAATAAGAAATTTCTCACCGGTAGACCTGCCGGTAACTACAACCAATCGGTCGGTCAGATCATGGTAGCTGCCGATCTCACCGGTCTTTCCAGCCGGAACCATCACCATCAGCCCCTGGTTGTGAAAATATGACCTGGAGAAGTCCACTGTTTTCCGGCGGGAGGGTGTGATTGAGTAACTGGCTATAACTATATCGGTATTATCATTGACCAGCAGTTTGGGGCGGTCACTGCGGCTACGGACCGGAATAAACATAGTCTTAATAGCGAAATCTTCGCGCATCTGACGAGCCAACAGTAACCCAATCTCAACGTCAAAACCTATCCAACGGCGGGAAGCGTCTATGAAGCCAAAAGGCGGGAAGCTCTCCTTAAGAGCTATCCGGACAATTCTCCGGTCCTTGATTTCGTCCAGAGTCCGGGCACCAGACGCCAGGCCGGATGAAGTCCACACCACAGCCGCCGCCAGCAACACGACTATTGCCCGGAAAACTCCCTGTCCCGTTCCGGAGCAGCGCCGGCGTCTGTTCATCCGCCAAAACCTCCTCACCGAACCGAAATCCATTCTTTGAAGACTCGGGCGGTTATCTACGTTTATTCTCCTAAGCGCTTAATTACCTGGTCCAATATTTTCTTGGCCGTCCGTGACTGGTCGGAGCTTTCTCCAAACTCGATCTTCGCACGTTTGTAACGGAGTTCGGCCTCCTCTAATGAAATCCCGGAATCGCCCGGGAAAGTCACTCCAACCTGTTTGTTCGACCCATTGGGAACCCTGATAATTCGTCCCGTCCTGATACTGGTAGGAGGGAGATATATCTTATCTCTGAGTATATCGACGTTGCTGAATCTCCAGCCAATGGCCGCTTTTTCGGCTTCGAAAGTTTTCGGGCTTGAGGGTGTGCCGCCATCGGCGGAAGTAGTGTAACCCGGCCTAAGGATAACTTCTTCGCCACCGGCCTTCACCGCCACCAGGCCGCTGTATGTCCTGACAGAACTGGCTCCTTTTTGCTTAACCTTGACATCGAAGATAGTTCCCTTGACGCCGGCGATAAGCGTGGGGGTGACAACCTGGAAGTGTGTTCCTTTTTTGATTACCCTGACCCAGGCTTCGCCCACCCGGACCCGGAGTTCTCCTCGGCCGATCTGGACCATAGTTTTTTCTTTCAGCTTGAGCATGCTGGTATCGGAGTACAATAAACGGGCCTGCGCTCCGGTATTCGTTCTTATCTGGTCATCAAAACCCAGCAATGCTTTTTCTTCAACCAGGTTCCAGGTTTCTTCTCCTTGTTTTTGCACCTCCACGACACCGTTCACTACCTTAAGCATGATCGTTGTCTCGGACACATCAGCCATCACCGGAGAAATTAGTATCAAAACACCGCAAAAAAGCGCACCTGAGAGAAAAAACCTCTTCACAGCTACTACCTCCCTTTCATATGTCTATTATTTTGCTACATTTCCAAAACACGTTTTAAGACATAAGGCCCGCACCGGCTAACCAGAGCGGGCCTTATAATGTTCTTTCTTCTTATACCCGGAGAGCTTCATCTCCCGCTATTAATTATAGCTGCACAACATGCACTTTGTCAAGGTGAAAGTCAGGCCGATTCAGAGATCTCCAAACCTTTTTCACATTCGACAAACTTTATGTTGACCGTTTCCAATTCCGCCATGATCGGCTCATACAACTGAGGCCAGACGGGTATCCTGACGCCGGTCATTTTTAGTCTCCCCTCCAGCAGCAACTTGACCGCCATGGCTGCCGGAAGTGACACCGTCCGGGCCATGGAAGTGTGCCCGTAGGGTATACCGTAATCGTCGAGAGTTGAAGTGATAACGGTACTCGATCCGTCAGCCCGGGTAACATCAAAGATGTGGTGGAGAACACACATATCCCGCTCCCCTTCATCGTATTTAAGATGTTCAAGGAGATGCTCGGTCAAAACATCGGCCGCTGTGCCCCGCTCCAACTTGAGGGGAGTGGTAGAGAAAAATTCGATAAACCGAAACTTGCTGAACAGGGGATTAGTCTCATGAATATTCAGGAAAGAGCAAATTCCCCCTTCAATCTTCTCTTCATCTTCTATACCGATGAGTTTGGCCAGGAACGCACGGGACGATACACCCTTAAGATCATACTGCTTTTCGTCGTCCAGAAGCCCTAGTCGGCTGAGGTGATACCAGGAAGCACAGTGTCCCAGGTTTCTGAGTGTGCCCCTGAACATGGTCCTGGTCTCCGGAATCTGGTATTTTTCAACGTAAGGGAGACTGTTACGGTTCGGATAACACTCGAATTCGCCTATCCTGTGAATGTCGATCCGTTCACAACTGGTAAAAAGCTCTTTTCCCGGAATATCCATCGTGTCTTTATCAATCATAAAACGGCCGGGATTACTGCCGGCCCGAATCACACCCTTGGGGCTCCAGGAAAACTTGTACCCCCAGGGATTGTTGTTGGCCTCGGGAGCAGGCAGTCCGCCGCAGAGCGACCTGAATCCGGTCACCTTTCCCCCCTCATCGTGCACTTGATGGATGATTTTCATGGCAGACATGTGATCTATTCCCGGATCAAGCCCGCATTCGTTGAGGAAGAGAAGTCCAGCTGCTTTGGCCTGATCGTGAAAGGCCTCCATTTTGTCGGATACATACGAGGTGGTAACCAGATGTTTTTTGAGCTGGAAACAGTGCTCGGCTACAATGGGATGCTGAGGAGCGGGAAGGAGACTAACCACCACGTCCGATTTACCGACTGCTTCATGGAGTGCTTCCTGATCCGACGAAAGGAGTCTCTGGGCCGTCCCGTCGGGATGATCCCCGATCAGTTTTTCCGCTTTGGAAACCGTCCTGGTAGCTACAGTCACCTTGACTCCGGGAATAGAAAGAAGATACTCCACCATCGGCGCAGTCACCAAACCGGCACCGAGGATCAATACATTACCCTGTGTAGTTGAGACCACCGTACGTCACTTCCTTTCGTTTTGCCCGAAAATTTCACGACTATCCATACTGTCACCAAAAAAAAATTATAGTGGCGATTTTATCATTCACTCTTCTTTGCCAGTACATGCTCCAGACAATACGTGCTAGATACTGATACTTTAAATGTTTTCAACGAGTTCGCTCAAATATGTGTAATTAGGAGTAAGCCTCCCCCGGTAGACGATGACCGCCCGCTTGATAGCCGGTGGAATATCAAAATCTTCGAACGAAACATTATAATCGGCCCGGATAATGGGGTAGATAAACTCCAGCAGGATGGTGCCGAAGTAGTTGGATGCTTCTCCCGACAGTTCACACGGCAAATTATCCACCGCCAGCACCACCGGTCCCCGGCCCTCAACACCATCCTCCGTCTCCCCGGTCAAGGGATCAAAGGTGAACACCGGGTTGTCGGGCCTGGTATAGCGCAGCGTACACTGAACAGCCCCTTCCACATCGCAACTGATGTCGCCTATTACCTGCAGCCTGGGTTCAGCCTCCTCCCGGTAGAGTTCTTCCAGTTGGTTAAACGAAATCAGTCGTGGGTACCTCTTTTCCCAGTAGATCCCGTTTATCAGCATGGTCAGGTGAGGAACGTAACGGAAAAACCGCGACCGGTACCGCTCCGGATGCCCATAGTATTCCTGCAGATCGAAGCCCCGGTCCTCTATCCGTTCCACCATGTGTTCCTCCCGGAAGATGACTTTGTAGAGCCGATCGGTGCGGCCGGTTGTTTTCGCTACCTCTTCAATTTTTTCTGGCTCGATGGTCTCGTGCGGTAGAATATCGAATATCTCCTGGGCGCCGCCTGATACGTGCCCATAACCGGCAAATCCGCATATAATCGGGCCCAGTTCCGGGACCATGCCTGGCCGTCCTATCTGCTGGCCTATTTGTTTCATGGACTCTTTGGCTTCCGCCAGGTCGACATATTCGTGCGTAAGCCTGATGTGCCTGAAGGGGGTGCTGAACCCCCGGGTTGCCAGCCGGCGCCCCAACGCCCAGAAACTGTCTATCATACCGGCCAGGCCGGCGTAACGCCCGAAAAAGACCAGCCGGCGTTTTTTGTCATCGTGGATTTTTTCATAATCTATGAGTGTACATCCCCGATCCATCAGGGTTTTCAACATCTGCATATTGCCTGACTGTCCTTTGATGGTGTGCGAAAAGAACATGTAGGTCTTGCCGGGGAGGAGCAACGCCGGTGGAATTTCCTTTACTGCCATGATGAGTGAGCAATCAGACAGGTTCTCGATAATCTCAGCTCCGGCAGCTAAATACTCGTCATGCGTAAAGCAGCGGATATCTGAGGGTTGCACGATCACCCGGTAACCCCGGTCCTTAACCAGGATAGCGACATGGAACGGCGATAAGGGAACCCGCCGCTCCCATTCGTTCTTATCTTCTCTGCGAATACCGATGACTGTCTCACGCATAGCGGGAAACTATATCAAACGGGGCTAAACGAGTCAATACGTATTTTCACTTTAACCAGGAAAAAGAAGTACCTTTCCAGTGCAGCTCGAAATCAGCCACACCTGCTGTGTGATCCTCTGTCTCGCGCCTGGGACATTACCGACACCGCGCCGGGCAGAGAGTTGACCTGTTTTAACTCCGACTGGTAGTATCAACTATAGAAAGTGAGGCTGATTCGTGCATGGCCATATTTGGACCGCGAACATGTTTAACCGTTACGGTATTACTATTATTCTGTCTTTCGGGACCGTCCATCAAAGCCGGTGAATCGACCGCCAGTGTTGGTCGGTGGGCGTCGGTTGACATGGAGCGGCTCTTTTTTCTGGGATGCGTTCTGTACGGTTATAGCCCGGGTACATCATATCTTTTAGACGATCTGGCGGCTCTGAAAAAACATGATCAAAAACTCGAGCAGTTCGCTCTTGAGATCACTACCCTACAGCGGCGGAAAGCGGCTTTTCTGGGGGAACACAAAGCCATCGTCCAAAAACTTATGGACTCCCGGCCAGAGAACTTTGAACGAGAACTGACCAGGCTCGATCGGTGGCTCGACGGCAAGGTCGCCACAATCCTGGAAAAACTCGGTCCGCTGAGAAAAGAGGCACGCCGACTAGAATCTCACACACGTGAGAGAAAGGCCGGCTCCATCGCCAATAGGAACAAGGCAATAGACACAATTGGCAGCGCTATACGCCATTTTATCTTCGAAGCGATGTCTGACGCGAGCACGGCTGTTGTCATGAACGTCTCGTCATTCACTCATGGACGGAAACCCACTCCCGAAGAGACCAGCGCTCTGCGCGTCCTCATGCGGACTCCGCTCAAGGTACCGATCGGTCTGGAGACACCGACCGGAGCAACTGATTTTTCTCGCTGGTGGAGTCTCCGGCACGCCCTTTATCTTGAACCGTTTGGGCGGCGTCTTCCGATTCCTTTCCTGGTGGTCGGCGGTATCGATATCTCCCCAGCCGTGGCCGGTAAGCTCATGGAAGGTGCGGCAAAATACCAGGAGCGTGACGGTGTCAAACCTATGTGGCAGATAGTCCAACGGCCTACCGGAACCGCTGTTCCGGGTGCTGTAAGCAAACCCAGCGCCAAATCGCAGGAAGTGATCGCCACGGTTGATCTCGACATGTTGCTGCTATTTCATCCGTCAATGGCCAATTTTATTCCTGCATACGGACGATTTATCCGTCCCATCAACACGTATTTCCTCAAGCGGCAACGCCAGGCTGAGATGGAAAAACGGCTGGCCAGGAGCGACCAACTCCGACAGGAGGCGGAAACGCTGGAAAGGCGTTTCAAAAAAGATATAGACCGTGCCAATATCCGTTTGCGAGAAGCCAAACGAAAACTCTATGACGGGCGAATGGCCGCCCAACTGGAACGTGACCGGATTATCGCCAATGTTCCCCGGGCCAAGGTGATTGACATGACCGGCCAGGACAAGGGGTACGTGGAGAAACCGCTCGATGACGAAAATCTCCCCGCCAGTCTGGTGGAACGAAAAATAATCGGTGAAAAGCACTACTGGCGGACCGTCAAAGAACTCGAAGATAATTACCGGGACATCGAAAAAGGGGCGGAGACCGAGATAAAGAAAAAGCAGGACAGGATAAAACTGGCCTACGAAAACGTCCGTACTGTTATGTTTTTATCGGAAGAAGAGACCCGGGATAATTTCCGGGAGATGTTAACCGAAATACGAAGCGTTACCGGCCAGATAGCTACCACCAACGGCCTATCGGTGGTTATCAACAGAACCTACCGGGGCAGCCGCTTGTATGAGGATAAAAGTAGTCCGGCCCTCCTGGAACCGGCCGATACACCTGATAAGCTATCTATTCCCGAAAAATCAGCCCTGGCACAACTCATGGATATCAGGCAGAAACTTCTGGACGAAGCGGCAAAACTGGATACCGGAAGAAAATACGTTCCGCCGGTGGAAAATGAGGTCGGTTTTCTGGCTGATTCCCAACTTGAAGAGTGGTTCTTTACCCGTAAAGAACTGGCCAAAACCAGAAACAAGTATATCAATTCACCGATGTTTCTCACGGGAAGCGTCGATATTACTTTGAATGTCCTGGAAAAACTGCTGCGCGATCACCAGGTGGACGATACAATCATTTCTAAAATCATGGAGTTCTGTACCACTACCTTATCGACCGACGACTAGCCCGCATATTTCACGAGTTGCCGTCACGAAGTCGCGAAGTCATACGTAGCT
>CAZQHK010000048.1:11944-28792 GCA_964593455.1 uncultured bacterium | reverse complement strand
CCAATAATGAAAATAATGCAAATAAAGCTAACTATAGAAAATCCTCTTTCATGTGCTGTCATCTTAAACACTCCTTTCTTGTATTGTGGTCCGTTTGTTCCGGCTCTAGGCCGCTCCTGAAAAAGTTAGACGATACTTCCAGGGTTTCCGTCCTAAAAAAAAATAAAAAACCGGAGGCGTTTAAACACCTCCGGTAATTGTCATTATCGATCAGGAGATTATTACTTCATTTAAAAACCGTTATCCTGATCGTAATTGCTACCGTTGCCACCATGGTTTCCCTCGAGGCGCTGTGGACCGTTAAACCGGTTATCCCGGCCTTCTCCGGATAAACCCGCAGCCCGTTCCACCAATCGTAGAAACTCAAGGTCTTCCTCGCCGGGCCGCATGTCTCTGATGGCATCTTCAGCCACTGTCAATACCTGGCCAAAACTGCTGTCCTTAGCCCAGTAGCTCTTTTTCAGCACCTCGGCGAACTCGGCCACAGCGGCAGTTAACCGGAACCGCGGATTGGACTGAGAAAATTCGCGGTTTATGTCCCGCGCGAGCACCTGCCGTTCCACGTGTTCCACCTGCCGGGTATCCACGTTCCGGTACCGTATCCGCACCTGGCCGATAAAGCCGTTCGGATCATTAAGCGCCTGGTCTTTAATCCTAAGTTCGTACAGGGCCGTCACCGTTTGCCCGGCGCCTACTTCTCCGGCATCCACGGAATCGTCCATAAAATCATCCGCTGCCAGTCGCCGGTTCTCGTAGCCAAGCAGACGGTACCGATCCACGGTGTCCGCGTTGAACTCCACCTGTATTTTGGCATCGGAACCGATAACCTGCAGCATCGAGCTGACACCGTTTTCGAAAAGACGGCGGGCTTCGCTCAGCCGATCGAAGTAATAGTAGTTGCCGTCGCCATCGTTGGCCAATTGCTCCATCATCACGTCGTTGTAGTTACCCATCCCGAATCCCAGGGTAGTCAACGTGATTCCTTCCTCGGCGTAATCCTTTATCGTAGACAGGATTGATTTAGAGCCGGTGCGGCCGACATTGGCCACTCCGTCACTGCAGAGGATGATACGGTTGATCTTTTCTTCCTCAAATCCCTTGCGCGCCATCTTGTACGCCAGGGTCAGTCCCTCCTCGGCATTGGTGGAACCGCCGGGGCGAAGTTGCCCGATGACACGGTAGATCTTATCTCTGTCTGAAGTCAGGTCGGAGATAACCCTACCCTGGCTTCCGTATACAACCAGACCGATCCGGTCACCATCCTTCAGGTTCTCCGCTAACAGATAGAGGCTCCGTTTCACCAGTTCCAGCCGGTCTTCACGGTCCATAGATCCCGAGATATCAACCACGAAGACCATGTTGGCCGCCTTGCGGTCCACGAGATTCACATCCCGGGCTTTTATCCCTACCCTGAGAAGATGATAATTCGGGCGTCCGAACTCTGAAAGCGCTCCCTCCAGATGGATGGAGAACGCGTCTTCCATGTCGTAGTAGTCCTGGTCGAAGTAGTTGATAAACTCCTCGGTTCGGACCGAGTCCTGGTCGGGTATATTGCCGTCCTTCAAAAACCGCCGGGCGATAGTGTAGGAAGCCGTATCTACATCCATTCCGAAAGTGGAAAACACCTCGTCCTCAGTAGAGACGAAAGGGTTAACCCCGTAGTTTTGGAAAAACGTGGTGTCGTACGGCTGGTCGTTCGGAGTCGCCCCCCGAGTGGGCGGGGGAGACTGCATCTCCTCCATAGCAAGTTGCCCTTCCAACACTCGCATTTTAGCCAGTGCTGTCTTGCTCGTTGCCTGGTACCTGGCACGGTTGAAGTCAGGTACGGCAATCGCTGCAAAAATACCAACAATAATAAAAATAATTGCTATCCTTCCGACACTGGCAAATATGAAATTGGCAGTCGATCGAGGCCGTGTGCGCGGTTCGATATGAATCACTCCTTTCTGGTATTTTTTCGGATCATAATGGGGACAATGATCCAATCCCAATTCGGCGGACCCGACACGATGATGCACCTTTTTCAGCTCTTCCATCCGCTGCCTGCAGTTTTCGCAACCCTGCAGGTGAGCCTCAAAGGCGTCCCGTTTAGCCTGCGGCAGTTCATCAAAAAGGTAACCTATTAGAACTTCACTGATCTGGTGGCAGTTCATGTCAGATCACCATCCTTCCGCAGCCTTCAGATGCCCGCGCAGCTTGGTGAGAGCGTAAAGCATCCTGCTCCTGGCGGTAGACTCGGTAATCCCGGTGATGCTGGATATTTCACCAAAAGTGAATCCGCATCCGTACTTGAGGACCACGACTTCCTTCTGCGTTTCGGGAAGCGTGTTCACCGCTTCGAGAACCGCCCGTCGGGCATCATTGTCAAGCACCACGTCATCGGGGCTTTTTCCGGAGCGCGACGTGATATTTAGCAGAAACTCAGGCACAAAATAGCTGATAAACGATCGCATCTTTCGTTTTCGCAGCTTGTCGAGACACTGGTTGCGCGCGATACTGAACAGCCAGGTTGAAAACGAGGAACGGCCCCGGAAGGTTTCCATGCTGAAATAAAGCTTGCCCATCACGTCCTGGAACACATCCTCACTCTCATGGTAATCTCCTATCATGCGGTAGATGTAGGAGAACACCCGCTTATCATACTGCTTTACCAGTTGATCGAAGGCCGAGAGGTCTCCCTTTCGGAACTCTTCGACCAGGGCCGCGTCTGAGGCGTTCATGCCGTTTCTCCTCGCGCTCCGGTCACTCCCGGAAAGTATAGACGCACATTGTACATGATCCGTCCTAAAGTTTTCAGACGAAATCGAAATTCATGCCATGCTTTCTACACTGCTATTCCATCCTCAAGCAAGATTTAGTGTAGAAAGTGAGGTTAGAGATTTTAGAGATTGTTTTATGAAGAAGCACAATTAAGAGTTGTCAAAATTACTTTATGCTTTTATACTTATTTTACAATAGGTGTAGACTGGTTTAATTGTGTCATAAAGGGGTTTTATTGTGAACCACATCAGTATCAATGGAAACGCGTATTCGCTTTATGTTCCCAAGAAAGATTACCTTACTCCGGACGATCACACGGAGATCGCGCGTCTGCACGCCGAATCGGGGACTAACGTGGCGGTGGATGGCAGCCACCTGGACCATATCAGTTCCCGTGACGCCCGGAACCTGAGTGAAAAAGGCGACGTTATCCTTAACCCCAAACCGAAACTGGCCCAGAAAATCCAGATTTACAACAACACGGGAATACCGATGCAGACCGTTAACGACACCGGCGGAACATTCGACGCAACCGCGTAACCTTCCAGTAACCGTTTATCTTCCCGACCTACATGTCGTCCTTTTTATCGATCTCGATTTTCAAAGTGCCCCGGTTGGCAGCAGGTCCGGTTTTCAGACTTTTCCCGGTCGGGCCGGTTATAATTCCGGCTTCCCGCCACAGTTTCTCTACTCCAAGTACTGTAGCCGAGAATTCTTCCTGTGCCTGCCGGTAAGCTTTTTCTTTACCCAGTTTGGCCCAGAAAAACCACCATGATTCTTCACGGTATTCCTGCCGGGCGTAGGCAAGCTTGAAATCGGCGCAAGCCAGCGCGAAATTGCCATGGTCCCTGACCGAGTCGAGCCATTTCTGTTTGCGGAACGGCTTTCGCCAGGACATGAATCCGTCGGTGTTCCGGTAGACATCGTAGTTGAACTGTATTTTAGCCTGTGAGAAATCTTCAATTCGTTCCAGGTAGTCTTCGAGAGCCTGCTCCGTGGACTTGAGCCGGCTGTTCCGAGCGAAGAACCGGTACCAGGGAGTGTCCTCGTAAAGCCGGAGAGCTTCCTGGTACTCGTCAAAAGCCAGCGCGATCTCCCGTTTTTTCAAGGCCACGTAATGAGGATTCATCTGTGGGTCAAGCAGGTCATCTATATAAACATCCTCTTCGAGGATATTCGAACCGATGGCGATGATGCCGCCGCTCTCCCCTCCCGTCCAATCGGTGCGGGCGGAATCGAGAACGTACTGGGCATGAACGAGAGGAACAATCCCTTTATCTATCATGAGTTCCAGGAAAAGCGTACCATACAGCAGCGGATCGGCTCCCGCTATCTTGAATCCCCAGCCTGAAACAGCCCGGTACTTGATGTTTTCTATCTCCTGGGGAGTGGCGATTCCGCGGCTGATAAAAAGATCGCCCAGGCGGCCGTATAAATCGATTATCTCGGGTCCCGCCATAAGCGGATCCAACGGCAGGGGTGCGGCCAGGCCGCGAAGTTTATCATACTCCTTACCGTCCACGATTTTCTTGTCGAATACGATATCGAGTGTTGACGAGGCAATCTTATCGACATAATAACCGCTTACCGAACCGTTTTGCGCGCCCAAGCAGGGCCACGGTATGGCCGCGAGCAAACAGGCCAACGAAATAACACAAACCAGGGATTTTTTAGATAGAGGGAAACACATATATTTCAAGCTCCTTTTCGCATACAATAATTTCTCACTATATATATATAGTAGCTCAACCCGGAAGGTGTTACGGTTAACCCGGATATTTCACTAGTAAGCAGATTACAACCATCGGAAGAGGAAGAAAAGAACGATGGATTCCCACCCCCACCATCCTAATGAAGATCGACGTCTATGAATCCATTTTCATCCGGAGTCTGACCATCCATCGGCTTGAGATTATTTCCCGCCTGAACACCTGCCCAGCCCAGTCCGTGCAGACCGTCACGGTATCTTAATAAACCGTCATTGACACAGATGAGGATATACCAGGTCCTGGCGCCCCCCTTTTTCGCAGTCCTGTACCTGAATACCTTGCTTTCCAGGTAGCTTTGATAAACGGAGTCATTGGAAATAGGTAGATCTTCCAGTAACTCCGGATACACGCCGTGCTGAGCGTGGTAGTCTTCTATCTGGTGCTTTATCGGGACGGCCATCACCCGTCGCCGATTAGTCTCCCTGGAACTTTTTTCGGAATGTACACCGAGCACCACCAGGAGTAAGATCAAGATACAGCTTATGACTACCAGACAACCGCTGCAGCCGAACCGGCGCTTCTCTTTTTCCGGATCCGTATCGTGAATCGAAATATCCTCAAATTTTTCTGGCAAAATACCGTTACCTTCTGAGCGAAGCCTTGGAGAAGACATGCTCCGGGATTTCCACGTTAAACTCGATTGTGTCGATGATGTACTCCGTGCCCTTGCCCTGCTTGAGCACGTCCTTGAAAGTCATCCTTTTCGGGTACCAGCGCTCGGCGAGTTGGAATACCTCTTTGATCAGGAATGTTTTCAGCAGCTTCCCGCTGCGGGCGAACCGGTCCTCCCGAAGCGGCAGGAACCGTTCCGTGTCCACCCACACTTTCCGCTGGTAATAGGCCAAATCGGCACCTTCTTTGGCGGTCAATTCCACCACGTAACACCGCCGGTTTTCGCACTCCTCTTCACCGACTAATTCGGCATCATACAAGACGCTCAACTCGGGATCTTCCATGGTGTCCTCATAGGAGACATCAGATCCCATCATAGAGCGCCGCAGCATGTGGCCGGCGATCCTGATGGTGCGGTCGGTCGACGGGGAAAAAATCCACATCTGGTCCTTCAGTTTCAGCATCTTGGTGCCTTTTTCCCGAGGTGGAGACAGGTATTCGGTAAATGATTTCCGGGTTCCCTGCACCCAGGTTTGCGCTTCCATGGTCCGTGATCCCCGCCGGCCATGGACAATCATGGTGGTGGTGGCCCGGCGGTTTTCAGAAGTCACATTGTCATCAATCCGTCGCAGTATCTCGTCTCCGGTCAATGGTGTATTAGCCGTGACATCACTTCCGGCCACAGAGGCATCAGGCTGACTTTGCGACGTAATTGTCGGTTCCAACACCGTATCCACTTCCGGCACCACCGACCCGGTATTCACCACTTCACCCTCCAGGGCGTTCAAAGGAGATAAACCATTCATTGTAAACAGCAATGAAGCGCAACTAAAAACGAAAACCATCGCACCCGCTCTAAGCATTTTCATCGTTGTTCGAGATTGCATGGATTACACCTCCAACTCTTTGAACAACTGCGATGTCTGTCTGCTGTATATACCGATACCGGCGAACATGGTGCCCACTACCGAAGCCAGCAGGCCGGGGAGAAACCCGACCACGTAGCTTCCCGGTGTCACCCGGGCCCGGATCTCCGCTCTTAATAGCATGGATGATTTCTGCATCATAGAGCTGAAATCAATCCCGTGGTACTGGAGATACAGGCAGATGGCCACCCCCAGAGAGGTCCCGATAAGCGAGCCGATGAACCCGATTACCAGCGATTCCAAAATCATCCGCCGGTAGAGAGTCCCCTTGGGCTCACCCATGGCCAGCCGGATACCGATCTCCCGGTAGCGACGGATGCCGTTCAGGAGTCCCGCGTTCCAGAGCACTACCGCCATGGCTCCCACGAAGATGAACACGATGATACCGCCTACAACTTTTCCCATGTCCATGTAATCCCCTAATCCCCCCTGCTCGCCCATGCTGAGAGCCAGGGGGGAGAACTCGTCATCTGGATTGGCGTGTTTTTCGTTGAACCGCCGGGCCAGATCCATCATTTTTCCTTCGGCATAGAGCATGTCCGGGGTGTAGCCGACGATCTCGCTGGCTCCGTTCTCCATGTCCAGCGCAAACTGCACGTCGCGGATGTCAGCGATAATGCTCCCGCGGTCCAGAACGTTCATACCGAACAGCACCGTGCCCACTACCTTGAAGTTGTGCATGGCCATACTGCCATGTATGGTGGAGCTGAGCAATGTGGCTTGATCGTGTCCTACTTTGACACCCAGTTTCTGGGCCAAATTCTCGCTGATGATAATCTCGTTTTTCAGAACCGGTAACCTTCCCCGTACTACCGCCTCATTCAGGTTCAGAATCCAGGACTCCGGTGTGCCTTCGCTCCGCAGGTCGACAGCCATTCCCATTACCGGACTCTGCGATCTGGTATCGCCGTTCTCGTCGGGGATATCCAACAGGCCGTTGAAGCGGATGCGCGGCGTCCAGACCACGGCGCCATACTCGGCTGTCAGCGTGGACATCAATTCATCCACTCCAAGCAATGCCAGATCATTGGGGTTCTGGTCCACCAGCTCCAGGTAGGCGGGAGTCAATATTTTTACATGCCCGGTATCGAATTGGGCATTAACCTTGACAAACTCGTTCAGGAAACCCGCCATCCAGCAGTAAAGAAACACCGTCAGAAACGTCCCCGTTGCCACCATCAGTACCGGGAACAGGCTCCGTGAGCGGTCACGCAGCAGCCCTTTGATCAGGAACCGTATCATACCATTTTTCCCTTCAGGGCCTCGGTGGGTTTCATCTTAGCAATGGTGCGGCTGGGCATGAAGCTGACGATGGTCACCGCCACCATGATCAGCAGAGCTGTACCTACGATCAGGTAGACCGGATAATACGGGTAGAGCCGCTCGGAGAGGGCAAAGCCATAATCCTCGGTGGGCCCGGGTATCGGGATGCCGGTTTTGGCCATCCAGATCAGTAAGGGTGTGCCCACTACAGCCGCCACCGCCACCGCCAGGATTCCGTGGAAAGCTCCTTCAAGAGTGAAGAGCGAGATCACTCCCAGGCGGGTCATACCCAGGGCCATGAGCGTTCCTATCTCCTTGCGGCGGCGCCAGACACTGAGCACCTGGGTGTCAAAAATGGCCAACCCAGCCAGGAACAGCAGGATGAAATACATGATAGCCCCACCCACTCGCTTTGAGAACACCATATCCCGAAGCTCTTTCAGAAGAATATCATGTCCTTTGAACGTCCAACCGGAAACCCGCTCAGGACGGGATACGTCTTCTCCCACCACGATCATAGTGGCCTCGCCAGGCATCCGGCTCATCTCCTGCAGAGTCGCCAGAGGCATCCAGACTTTGCCTTTATCGATGGTCACCACATCGGAGTCGAAAATCGTCACGGACCTCGCGTCCCGGGCGTCGAAGGTGCCGTGGGCGTCCCGCCACCTGATGGTCAACGTGTCGCCCGGCGCCAGGCCGATACTTTTAGCCATGTGCTTCCCGAGCATCACCGGGATATCTCCATCTCCAGCTTTCATTTCCGCCGTAGGCAGGCCGAGAATATTCTGTTCCGGGTCAATTCCCTGCAGCAGCACCGACTGCATGCGTCCCTGGGGATAGATGGTCCCCGGCCGGATGAGTATGGGAACTCCCTGCCCCGATTCTACCAGCGGTTTCAGCTTTACCGGGAGCGGTCCGTGGGCGTCGTCCAGGGTCAGGGGAACGTAGGGATCGTAGACATCATGCCAGTACTGACCGCCGGCGATTTCATCCTGAATCATGGACCGGGTAGCCTGCATGTTCATTCCGAAAAACAATCCCTGGTGAGCGATAATGAGCACGCAGGTGAAGGCCAGCACGCTGACATTGAGCCAGGTCCTGAGCCCCGCCCCGACCATGTTCTGATATGCCAGTTTTAAGATAACCATAATTACACTCCACTCTGTTCATCCGGAGTTGAAACATCATTCCCCTGTGCCGGATAGGGCTGTCCGTGTCCAGGCAGGTCCCGCTCGTCTTTCGCTACCCGACCGTCTAACAGGGTTATCTTCCGGCGCAGGTAGCGGATGACTTTCTCGTCATGCGTGGCAAATACGAAGGTCGTTTTCAACTCACGGTTGAGTTTGACCATCATGTCCATGACGTTGTGGGAGTTTTCCGCGTCCAGGTTGGCGGTGGGTTCGTCCGCCAGCACCAACTCCGGCAGCTTGACCATGGCCCGGGCAATAGATACCCGCTGCGCCTGGCCCCCGGAGATCTGCCCCGGCCGGGAATCCTGCTTGTCCGTAAGCCCTACCCACTCCAGGGCGTCCAGCACCTTCCGGCGCCGCTCATCGGCAGGCATGCCCATGAGCAGGAGCGGAAACTCCACGTTCTCGAACACAGTGTAAACCGGCAGCAGGTTGTAGGTCTGGAAAATAAATCCCATGTACCGGCTCCGCAGTTTCGCCGCTTTTCGCTCAGATAGACTGCTGATCTTTTCCCCCAGAACTGTCACCTCTCCATCAGACGGATTGTCAAGCGAGCCGATGATGTTCAGCAACGTCGTCTTGCCGCTGCCGCTGGGTCCCACCAGTCCGCAAAACTCACCTTTATTGAAAGTCAGGCCGATGTCATCCAGGGCGGTAAAATGACCGCCGCCGATAGGATACCGTTTCACCAGGTTCTCTATGGTTACCAATGCCATCGCTCAATCCTCGCTTTCAAATGACAATACTTACACTCAGTGATTATAGGTAAACATCAGTCGCAGGCCGCTGCCGCTGAAGTCGCTCGTGTCACTGCTTACACTCTCGAACACACCGACATGGACGAGCCAGTTGTCCAGTGTACGCTGCCAGCCAAGAAACGAGTACAGTCGACCACGGTTCCAATCGTAGTAACCGATAGCGGTGAGCGTGTCGAGCATGGCCACGCTGAAATCGACCGATACCGCCGTTACCCGGCTGATGTTATCCTGGTGGTTCGCTTCCGGGCCGGAGGAATAGAGAAAATGTTCCACCAGCCAATGAATTCCGGGACCGTAGTCAAACGTGTAATCAGCCCCTATGGTGAGATATTCCTGCCAGAAATCGGTGTTTGAGTTCACCTTGAGTTTTGAAGCCGCCGCCTCGAACCACACGCCGGGTCCGATGTCCCATATCCCGTCCAGAGCTAAGCGTTGTTCCAGCCCATCCAGAACCGGGGGAGATACCACCATGATGCGCGCCCAATCTTCCGGGTCGACATACCGCCGGTGATACGTGACCGCCATCTCTCCCCGGGACACGGGAAACTGGTACCGGCCGCCGAGTTCGGCCAGTTCTTTTTCCGAGGGATGGCGCTCAAGCCCTTTTCGGTCGTCGTTCCCGGACAGATCCCAAAACCAAAGGCTGGCATTGTTCAAGGTGTAACGGCGGTAAAGAATACCATATACTCCCTCGGTCAACTGCAGGGGATCACGGACATCCACCCGGTCAAACCACATCAGCGATCGGAGAATGCGGGCCGGCCCGAAATTGATTTTTTGTAAACCCGCCCTGAGCTCCCACCGGGGTCCGGCATACCGGAGCCAGACCCGGTAGAGCTTCAGATCGTTTCGGTTACCCGGTACCGCGGCGTACCCGTTGAGGGCAAACAGGCCGTCGAAGTTTCGCTCGTCCGACAGGGATCGTGTCATCCTCAACTCCGGGATATACCGAAGCCCTCCGCTGATCTCGTCGGCAGCGGATTCATCCCGGGTTATCCAGGATGAGAGCTGCCCGCTCAGCGACACGTCCCGGGCACGAGCCTGATCGCCGGCAACAAGCAGCAACAATACCGGCAGCACGGCGATACCCATTGCCTTTCGGCTTCTAATTCTCATATTCCTTCTAACCTCCTGCGCCGGACCAAGCCATCCCGGCTTGGGCGCACGTTTTACCATTTCTACCGCTTGTGTTTGTCAGCCAGCACACCGTAGTAGAACATCTTGAATACGTTCTGCATCAGTGTGGCCATGTCAGGGAAAAGTGCGTGCAGCTGTTCGTCCTGGAACAACTTCCTCAGGACACCGATCATGAACATCATGAAATCCACATTCATATCCGGCCGGAGATCGCCGTTTTCCTGGGCCCGAACGAACATTTCCCTGATTTCTCTTATGGAACGGGCGTTCTCTTGTTCGATGAATTCTTTTAACTCCAGGTTGTCACCGGTCATCAGGTCCTTGACGAACTCAGGACTCCAGCGCTTGCTGGCTTCCATCTTCCATAGCATGATTTTTTGAAGCTGTTCCGGGAACGACAGATTTTCCGCGAATATCTCCCAGGCTTTCGCCCATCCTTCTTCATAGATATCTTCCGCTACCCGCAGGGCAACGGCGTTCTTATTTGTGAAATACTTGTAGAACGTCATCTTGCTCACGTCGGCTTCCCGGCAGATTTCCTCCACCGTGATCCGCCTGATTCCGTGTTTCATAAACAACTCATGGGCGGTTCTAAGCAGTTGCCTGGCTTTTTTCGTCAGCTTTTTCGGCTTTCCACTCACATCAATCTCCTGCCCTCTCAGACGAATTCCTCTCATTTCTGATACATTTCGCAAGCTGATAGGAAACTCAAGTACTCGGGCCGTCTTGGCAGCAGTGAGTATCTCGACAGCACGTCCCTGATGCTGAACGTGATTTGAAGCATTACTCTCTAAGCCCGCATGATTACCTGCAATTTTCCGTAATCCACTTTGGAGTGATGGCGGGGATCGCGGGGAATGTGTTCCAATGCGGTAACCCGGGGATTTTCCAGAGGTAAACGCATAGAATTCAAAACACCAAGCACTTTGTCCCGTGTATCAGAATCGCTTTCCACCACGACATTAAGCTGGCCGTCAATCTCTATAACTGCAGAACAGGTCACTTCATCGAGTTCCATCAACTTCTGCTCGATGGGCAGCGTAAATATATCGTAATCTCCGTGCTGAATCCGGTTCTTAATACGGCCGAAGAGGCTGATGCATCCATCGTTATCTATACTTCCCCCATCTCCCGTGCGATGCCAGATGCGGCCACCGTCGACGATCTTGTTTTGACGGAAGCTCTCCGGGCTGTTCACATATTCCGTGAGCACATGGTCCCCGGCCACGACGATTTCCCCCGCTTCGCCGTTGGGAACACAGTAATCAGCGATGGTTTTACCCGACTCGAGGCTGACCGGACCGTCGTGTGGTTCGATGACAGCCACGTCGATCTCATCTACTTTCCGGCCAACCATCAGACCCCGGGATACGTCCGATTCGGCTACCTCTAGGGCCTCGATACCACTGATCGGTTCCGATTCGGTGGAACCGTACAGTATCGTGACACCGGTCTCGGGAAACGCTTTGAGGAACCGCCGGGCAAGTGACGGGAAAACCGGCGCGCCGCCCACATAAAGACGGCGAAGTGGCAAACGGATCTGCTCAGACTCAACATGATCCGCCAGTTTCTCATAGAAAGCCGGTGAGCCGGCCGAGGTGGTAATTTTCCACCGATTGATCTGCTCCACGATGACCCGCGGATTGATGTCCGCCGGTTTGGCCGGATTGAAATCGGGAATAACGCTGGTGACCCCCAAAGCCAGGTTGTTGAGCACGAACACCGGCAGTGTGGCCAGATCAATATCGTCCGGTTCGATGGATAGATGACCGGAGAGCACCAGGTGCTGCGTCCACAGGAACCGGTGCGTCCGCCTGGCCGCTTTGGGCGTACCGGTACTGCCGGTGGTGAACGTGATCAAGGCCGTGTCGTCACCGGACGCGCAGGCGGGATCAAAGCTGTCCATGGAGAGCATTCGGCAGCGCGAAAACGGATTGTCCCACATGGCAAGCTTGATTGGAACCGACCGTATCGGCGGCGATATGACTCGTAGCAGTTGCGCTTTCAAACTGCCGACGAATCCTCTGGGCCGGGTAATTTCCACGGCCTGTGCCATGCGCTTTTTGTCGGCCCAGGCATCGACGAAAACCGCTGTGGCGCCGATGTAGAACACCGCCAGGAGCAGACGGTAGAGATTATAGGACATGGGCACGAACACCAGTATCCCGTCGCCGGCTTCAAACTGATTTTCCCGCAGCCAGCCGGCGGTAATAAGTGTATCCTCGAATAGCTGCCGGTAGGATACCGGTCGGTTACGGTAAACTATTGCGGTTTTGTCCGGTATATTCTTCCGGTGCTCCAGGAGTCGGTAGATTATGTTGTCCATTGCCTCGTCCACCCTGATCAAACGATTATCCAGCGCAGGGTCATGCGATGTGATGGTACACGCGATACCGTCGCCGGCGCAAGTCAAAGCCCTTCTTGAACTCAATAATGACTCCTGTTACAATTTGGATTTTATGGCCGAGGAAAGCCAGGAGAGCCCCGATCAGAAGATGCATACCCTGGAGTTCGATTTCAAGGTCACCGAAGACGATTTCGACAGCTTCTGAGCCGCTTTAGGTCTTCTCACCGACGAGGAACCGCTTGTAGAAAAAAGCCTTGTCCTTGAGAAACAACGTTTCGGAAAGCTCTCTGTTGCAAGTAAATGCGGCAGTTTCCGGAAGTTCCCGATCCACCATCATGTTCCAGAAGGCCAGGCGGGCACCGGAGGTTGCGTGTGATTCGATGTCGCCGAGCACCGTGCTGTACAGGTCCATGTCCATGTACTCGAAGATGTCCGACATGTTAAAGGTGTCGAACCGGATTTCAGGTTCAGCCTCAATAGCTTCAGAAACCGTTCCCAGGAAAGGCTTTATCCGGCTGATGTTCCGTTTGATCGCTTCAAAATTCTCCTCCCGGAGATAATGAGGTAGGGCGTGAAGCGGGAAGCTGCCGGTGAGGATAAAGTTGAGATAGGGATTGGTGTGGTTGGGTATCTGGGTCAGGGCATGTTCAACCCGAGTCAGCAACCGTGAGGCCAGCGTTCCCTTAGCATAGCGGAAGAACTCGGTGTCCCGGCCCAGCCGGCCCATAGTGAACTTGCTGAAGAATACATGGAACAGGATCCGGAAACGCTGATTGTCCCAGGTGTCGTGATAAAAGTGTTCCTGCTCCTGGATGCTTTTATCCGCCAGAAGTTCATCTATATGGCGGTGACTGTGGATAAGCGGCATCATTTTAGTCCTGAAAAGTTTGAAGTACTGTTCGAACTTACCCGGATAGATAACTCCCTGCTCGATCATGTCCATGTGCCGTTTGAAAAACTGGCGGGAAGAATCGGAAAGTTCGCCTTTAACAGCATGGTATATGTGAGAGCGGCCTTTAAATGGAATTATCCCCAGAAATTCAAGAAGCCGCTGATAACTCAGGCGTTTGAACGCGGCAATCCTGAGTTCCAGGCAAGCAATCTGAACTCTGCTCAAATCGGCGGCGACCACCTGTTCCGGATCGCACACCAGCATGGACAGGGAGTTATCGCCGGAACTGGCCACCGACAGGCAGCGGTTTCCCGGTTTTATCCGCAACGCTTCCAAGAGGATATCGGCATCTTCCCAGCAGTTGGCGTAGCGGATAAAATCAAACCTGGCCCGTTCCTGTATTTCTGTCATGAAGACACCTGCATCTCCTCGACGATCTCCACTATACCGTTGGTGCCGTTCATCACGATCCGGTCGCCTTCTTTGATCCGGTCGGTGATCTTCCTTAAGCCTACGATGGTGGGTATCCCCATCTCACGAGCCACCACTGCCGAGTGAGAAAGAACCGATCCCCGTTCTATAATAAGGCCGGATACCGATGGAAACAGCGGCACCCAGCCAGGATCGGTCCGCTTGGTGACCATGATTTCGCCATCGAGGTCGGCTTCCTGCGGGGAGAGAACGATCTTGGCCACACCCTCCACCTCGCCCGGGCTGCAGGGTACTCCCTTGAACCGGTTAGGCCCGAGATCGGCGCTGCCGTCGACTTCTTCTTCCGTCAAAATCTCTACGAACTGTTTATTGTAAAAATCTCCGTAAACAAACAACCGTTCACCGGTCTCCACCGTAGCCGCCTGCTGAAAATCCTGTTTTCTCTTTTCGATCAACTCCCTGATGAAAGAACGGTTCAGGCTGCGGCCCTCCATAAGCTCGAACACCTCGTTGACATGCAGGAAGTAGATATCTTTCATGTCCTCGATCAAGCCGTCCCCAGCGAAGTTTCGGCCCACGGCATTGAAGATGGACCGGACGATACCGAAGATCTGGGTCCGCATGAAACGGAGATCTTCACGGCGGCTGATGGCTTCCCGGGCGTTTCTGAGCACCCACTTTACCAGGGGGCGTTTGAGAAGAGGGACTTTGGCAAAAACGATTTTTTCCGCTCGATTACGTTTCTCTTTCTCTTTAGTCGCCATCGCGTCCAGATCGAGTGGCTCCTTTTTTAGATAGTTTTTGATGGTGGTAAAAATGAAGGACGGATCTTCTTTCAAGCTGTCGAGTTCCAGTTTCTGTTCCATCATGCAGCGAAATCCGTATCGGGAAATGTAACTCTGTAATTTACCACGGATATCTTTGTATGCCGGGTCGTCGGACATGAGCAGCGTTGCAATAAGGGACTCTTCTGACTCGGAGCGGAAGAGTTTCACCAGGTCTTCGCGCTCCCTGATCCAGTTAGTGATAGAGATGATCTCCTTGGTCGGTTCGGTAGACCGCACGTCGCCCTGCCCTATCAGGAGATCGTTCTGTAGGCTGTCCCCTTCCGCAAGTTCCAATTTTTTTACCATCTTGCCCAGCACCCCATAAAAAATCATGGTGAAAAAATCGTTTTCTATGGGCGGTTTCCACCGCTTGAGGATCTGCTCGGTAAGGACGGTGTAAAGCTCTCCCAGTTGTTCGTTGCGCCAGCCTTCGAACTTCTCGTCCATGTACTTTTCGGTGGCTTCATCAAACGTCTTCTTGAACACCTCAACCCGCGCTTCCAGGCGGAAGAAACTGAGCGAAATACAAAAAACACCTCTCACCATCTGAGGTATTTCAACAAACCATTTTTCTAAGAATCCGACCGAGTCCTCCACCTCGATGTCCGCCTTACTCTTGACTCCCATCATGCCTTCCATCAGGCGCCGGTTGAGCCGGTAACCGGGCATGAGTGCCAACACTTTATACCATGAGTTCAGGTTATAAAAGATCCGCCCGTTGATGTAAGCCAGCATGTTGCGAAAAGTGGAAGTCATGGTGTTAATCTTCCTGTCCGGAGTTCCCATAAGTTTGAAAAACTGCCGGTACACCTGGTCGTAGACCACGCTGGCAAAAGAAAAAGTGAAGGGAGCCGTCATACCGGGGAAACTTTCGATGATATTGGAATTATCGACAATGGTTTTTGGCAGACTTTTATCGATATGGCTCAGGGTCGTTACCGGCCGTGCCTGCAGGATGTATATCCGGTTGCCCTTCAGACAGAACTCTATATCCTGAGGTATATGCCCAAAGAGACCTTCGATATCCCTGGAGACCATTTCCAGAGCCTGGAGAGTTTCATCGCTCAGGGCCGGTTTTTCCGCCAGGTTTTCTTCTACCGGCAGCTTAACGGTCCCGTATTCTTCCTCTTTGTTAAAGGTAATCTTCTCCTGTTTTGAGATGATCGTGCGTTTGATAATATCGCCGTTCTCATCAAGAAGCCAGGTATCGCTGTCCAGTTCCCCGGAAACAATTCCTTCTCCGATTCCATAGGTGGCATTGATCAAAGTATGTTCAGGATTGTTAGTCAAAGGATTACCGGTAAACATCACGCCGCTGACGTCGCCAAAGATCATCTGCTGAATAATCACCGCCGGTCTCACACGTTTAAACGGGAGATCGTTGACGTACCGGTAGACCATGACACGTTCGGCAAAAGCTGAGGAGAAACATTGTTTGACACAATCGAACAGACTCTCGCCTGGTTTCACGTAGAGAAAGCTCTCCAACTGGCCGGCAAAGCTGTGCCTCCGGCCATCCTCGTCCACGGCGGATGAGCGGATGGAAAAGTAGGAGTCATTACCGGATGTCATCTTTGCTACCACTTCAGAGATCTCCTGTTTCATCTCCTCGGTGAACTCTTGTTTCAAAACTATTTCCTGGAGTTTCGCCGATAGACGGCCTACGTGTTTCTGGGTTTTAACCTTTTTCTTGAGAAAGGTTTTCAGTTCCGTGAGATTTCCCCCCATGAATCTTTCAAAACAATCGGTAGTCAGAACAATCCATCCAGGAACCGGCAGATCGTGACGCTGCATGAGAGCCAGGTTGCGGGCCTTGCCGCCGATAACGGTTACCGGAGGGACCGGCGCTTCCTTCCCTGCCTCTTCATTAACACAATATATCGAACTCATGGTAAAGAAACCCTACTTTCTACACATCCTGATTCTTTCACATAT
>CAZQHK010000048.1:0-11844 GCA_964593455.1 uncultured bacterium | reverse complement strand
AGAAACGTCCCGAGCATGTAGACCGCTCCCAGGACTTCTACCAACTTGGAGTTCTTTCTGACCGGCTTGCGCCAAAAAAGTATCTCCGTCCCCAGGAAAGCCAAATAGAGAACGACAACCGCCGCCGAGTATTCCGGGGAGATGCCGCCAAGCTTGAAATTGTAAAGCGTGATAGTCAAGCCGATTCCGGCTATCCCGGCCCCCACAATCACGGTCCGGACAATACCCCAGACACGCGTGTAGGAGTCGGCGTGCGGATTTTCCCGGTCCGGTGACCAGGTCTTGCGAGCAATTTCATACGTTACGGTCAAACACATCAGACCCAGAAAAAATACTCCGAAAAACATGATCAAAAGCGGTTTGTTCACCAGGCTCACTGGATATGAAAGGTTCATGGCGTAGAGACCGATGAATGGGACCAGCAATTGATGGGTTAGCAGGTATAGACCCGGCCGTGATTTCAACCACTCTCTGACAAAAAATTCTTTGTACATAAGCATGGACCAGACGAAAACCAGGGTCCACAGAATAAGATGGCTCAAACCCAGGTAAAGGCTGATACCTATTTCCACCACGAGCGCTACATAAAGAAACCCCCGCAGTTCCGGCAAGGTAATGATCCCCCGGCTGAGCAGGCGGTCCGGGTGAGCGATACAATCGTCATCGAAATCCTTGTGCTCATCAAGTACCCGAAGATGAAAAAACACCAGAAAAACCACTACAAACCCCAGGATAGAGTCCGTCAGACCAAACTGCCCTTTGGCCGCTTTAACCCCGAAGAAGTAACAAGCGTAGAACAGTAATCCGGCGTAAAGCGCCACCCCGGGAATGGGAAACCGTTCTTTGGTATAAGCGAAGTATTTCTTGAACCCGGCAGGCGCCTCATCGGCTTTCTCCGAGTTCGGTGAAGTACCGGTTTCTGGCTCTATCATAAGATTCTCATTGTTATCTGCCATTATGTTCCTCCTCAGATGTTATACTTCAAACCTTTCGTCCAAACAGCAGATAGGTCCGAAAATGGTCGGCCTTATCCGACACGATATTCATGGACGTATTGTCCTCGTACATGAGGGCATGAATAATCTCGTCATAACCCGTTTCAAAAGCGCGCTGGTGAATTTTTTCCACCAGCAGGGTCCCCACCCCGCGGCTCCTGTTTCCGGGACGCACTACCACGGTTTTTATCACCAGTGAGCGCTTTTTACGCTCAAGCACGTTGTCTAAGCAAAATATGAATCCCAGCAAAGAGCCTTCGGAATCTTCCGCCAGCAACACGAACTCCTGGTTTACAAACCGCTTGATACTTTCATACATAGACTTGAACACCACGTAGGGAATGTCGGTGTAGAGGAAGTTGTCCTTGAATCCTATCCGGGAAAGCTCATAAATCTTTCCTAGCTCTTCTTCAAACCGATCGATGTTGAACACCCTGATGATGATACCTTTTTTTTTGAACAGTTTTTCAAACCGGGGAACCCGCTCGTAGGAGCGGTCCATGTCGGTGATCCTGGCGGAGTAATAACGGGCTATGGTTCCGAAACCGTATCCCTTAAACTGTTCTGCGTACCAGGTACGGTGGTAATTATCCAGAAAAAAAGGAGGATCATCATCCGGCTCGGTTACCCGGTAACTGCCCCAGGTGGTACCGTTCATGGGACCGATAACGTAATCGATTCCCCGAGCCCGGAAAAATTCGAACATTGAATCAAACAAAGCCTGGGAGACAGACGGATCGTTCTCGCACTCGTAGCAGCCTATTAGCCCGGTAGCCTGGTTGCGATAAGAAATTTCTGGATTGATGACGGCGGCCGCCCGGCCGGCGGCAGTACCATCACAATAAGCCAGAAAAAACGTGGCCGGTAGGCCTCCCAGGGCTACCGGTTTCGGGAGATAAAACGGATCGCCCTCATAAAGCCGCGCCGGGAAGGCGGAAAATTTCTCCATAAGCGGGTTCTCTTTTTCAAACTGCTTAACCATACAATAATCCGGCCGTTCCTGTAGCGACATAGCTACTGACCCGCTTCCCTAAAAGAATCAAAGCACGTGAACTAGTATAAGCAATCATGAGAGGATTTTTCAAACGGGTTAGAGGACTTTATAAAGGTCTAGCGGTTCAGACTTTCCTTTTACTGTTATTTGGGGACACCGCTCGAACTCCAGCCGTGATGAGAGTTCTCCGGACAGCCGGTCGTAGACGGCTTGGCTGATCAGGATAGTAGCAGCCAGATCCTTTGTCTGTGACTCGATCCGGGAGGCGACGTTCACCGTGTCGCCGATGACCGTATACTCGATCCGTTCCGGGGCACCTATATTACCTGCCACCAGTAGGCCGGAATGAATACCGATGCCGATTTTTACCGGCTGCTGTTGTTGTTCTTGTCTGGATTCGTTGTATTCCTTAAGCGCCGAGCGCATACGCAGCGCCGCTTGAAGCGCGCGGTCGGCATGATCGTCTATTTTTTCCGGCACACCAAAGAGAGCCATGATGCAGTCTCCAATGTATTTGTTCACCACCCCCCGCTCGTCCAGGATGGGTTTCACGGTGTGGGCGAAGTACTCGTTGAGAAAAGAAACCACCTCGTCCGGTGACATGGACTCGGACATGGGAGTGAAATTCCGTATATCCGAGAACAGGACCGTGGCCTCCACCTCTTCACCGCCCAGGTTGATTTTACCTTCCTCAAGGATCTGCCGGGAAACCTCGATGCTCATGAATTTGCCGAAGGTGTCCTTGATGAATTCCCGGTGCCTCAACCCGGCCAGCATTTCATTGAAGCTGGACTTGAGCTGCCCGATTTCGTCGTTGGTGAAAACCGTTGTTTTAAGATCATAATTGCCATCTTTAACCCCCGCCATCCGCCTGATGAGAAGCTCCTGGGGGCGGATAATCCCCTGGCGCAGACTGTGGCTCATGATCAACGCGATGATGATAAAATAAACTACCGCCAGGGCCGAGAACGCCAGCGGCATGAGGGCCGGAACCGTGGCGAAATAATCCCGGGCGTTTTTCTCCTGCAACCGCAGCACCATCATTTGCTTGATAACCGGGTTGGAGGTCACGTTGAGGTACAACAGGAGACAAAGCGGGATGATACTGGTGGTGAAAGTCATGATAAATATCTTCGTCCCCAGCTTGATAGACCTACCCTCTCGTTTGGCATTAAATAATTCTTCACCGGAATATATCTGCGGGATGAATTTCAGCAGATGCAAATCGAACCAGGCCAGCACCACCGAGGACGAGATCAGCCCGAAACAAAACGCGCTGAGAAAGATGGCCGACATATCCTTGAAGGTCAGTACCTTGAAATAGACTTTTTCCCAGATGGCCTGGTTGATAAAAAACGCCAGGGTCATCACCCAGCAGAGGATAAACGAAAACCACGGCAGGTTGAGTATCCGGGATTTTGCCTTGATCAACGTCTTTTCATCCACCTGTTCTATACCTTTTTTCAACACGCGGGTGATAGGACGCTGGTAGATGACAAGGGTCAAAAAACCCGCGGCAAAAAGAATGAACCCCAGAAACGAGGACATCGGCATGAAGTAGTTGACTTCGTCGTACCTCGATCCGAAGTAACGGGTTTCTACCCGGCCATCTGCACCGGTGAAGTTGATCGGTGTCCCGGGCGCCATCTCCTCTGCTTCTACCGACATCTCCCCATTTCCCATCCTCAATTCAAAAAGATAGCCGTCGTTACCCCCGCCTTTAGCCAACTCCCGCATAGTGGCCTGAAAGTAAAAAACATAGGATATCCCCGCCCCCATAGCCGTAGCGATCAAAAAATAGAAGACGATCCGGTACCGGATAAAAAGCGGCAGTCTTATGACCATCAACCCCTTGCCACAACCAGTGTATCAATCGATTCACCACAGTGCAAACACCCCTTATCCTTTCACCAAATAAACTCTGCCGAGCAAGCGCCTTGCGAAACAACAGCAAAGCGATAGAAAGACCACAGGGTGGGACGAACCGGCCGAGTTACTGGACAATGTCGGAGGATACATAGGATCGGACAGGCCTCATAGGGTCCTCTTTCCACACTTCTTGCTAATCATCTCAATCTCAACTTCTTGTTGTCTGGTCTGTTCGTCGTTATGGTCTTTTTGCCCACTCCAGTGTCTGTTTCTCAATGACATCTCCCCTCCCACCCTCAAGCAAGAAAGCGTAGAAAGTTAAGGTTGAAGAAGCAAGTACGTGTGAGATGGAGATGGATAGAATGAAGCAATGTCCGGAATATAGGTTAATGGTAAACGGACACGACGATGTGTTACAATCGCACATCATTTGTTAATCCATGGAGGTCAAAACATGTCGGAACAAGCGATAATCATCGCCCTCAACCGCGGCTGGAACACTCACGAGCTTGACGACATCCTGGAAGAACTCGTCTCTTTGTCTAAAACAGCCGGAGCAGAAATAATAAAGACTTTTATTCAGCGGCGGGACAAACCGGTGCCCTCAACCCTGCTCGGCAAAGGGAAGATCGAGGAAATCAAAGACTTTCTCGACCTCAACCCCGATATCAGCTTGGTTCTTTCGGAACAGGATCTCACCCCGGCCCAGATCAGAAATTTAGAACAGACTCTCGAAGTCAAAGTAGTGGACCGAACCGGACTCATCCTGGACATATTCGCGCAGCGGGCTCAGTCCCTGGAAGGAAAACTCCAGGTGGAATACGCCCAACTCTCGTATATGCTACCCCGGCTTACCCGGATGTGGACCCATCTGTCGAGACAGCGAGGCGGTATCGGTACCCGGGGACCGGGTGAAACCCAGTTGGAGGTGGACCGGCGCCGAATCCTGCAGCGCCTCTCGACTCTCAAACGGAAGATCGCTAAGATCCGAAAACAACGGGCGCAACAACGTAAACAACGGCGCAAACGTAATGTACCGGTAGTGGCGCTGCTCGGTTACACGAATGTCGGCAAATCAACCATCCTTAACGCGGTCACATCAGCCGACGTCCTGGTAGACAACAAGCTCTTTGCCACCCTGGATCCCACCGTCAGACGGGTGTCGACCAGATCCGGACGGACCGTGCTGCTGACGGATACCGTCGGACTGATCAGGAGGCTGCCGCACCTTCTGGTTGATGCCTTCAGGGCTACCCTGGAAGAAATTACCATGGCAGACCTTATACTTAATGTGGTTGATGTATCGTATCCCGAGTGGGAGCAACAGCACCAGACCGTCATCAATACCCTGGAAGAGATCATTCCGGAAGGACGACCGGGATTCACGGTATTCAATAAGTCGGACCTCGTAAAGAACCTTCGGGCCAGGAACCGATGTCTTCAGAAAATACCGGGCTCAATCTGTGTCTCTGCCTTGACAGGTGAAGGTCTGGATGCGCTTGTAGACAAGGTGGACACGATGCTGGATGAGATAACGGCTTTCAAGCCTCGTTCCCGCCGTTCTTTTTCATAGCCTGACGAAGACGGCGACCCACAGTTTCCAGCAAACTCCGGCGGCTTTTCTCAATCTTCTCGCCGGTTGTCTGACGTCCGGACATAATCTCGCCCATATAGGAATCGAAGAAAGTTCCGTCGCGGATTTCAGCCAGAACCAGTTTAAGTCTGTCTCTGAGGCGTTGGTCGATGATACGGGGTCCCACAAAGATATCACCATGCAGAGCTACGCTACTGATCCTGTCACGCATACCGGACACCCCGTGCAGATACAGCATGTCGGCAATCAGTTTTACCTCGTGAAGACATTCAAAATAAGCTATTTCCGGACTGTATCCGGCTTCTGTAAGCGTGTCGAAGGCGGCTTCGATAAGCGAACTGAGACCTCCGCATAACACCGCCTGCTCGGTAAAAAGGTCTACTTCCGTCTCCTCAGCCACCGTGGTTTCCAACACACCGCAACGCAAAAAACCCAGAGCATGGCAGACCTCCAGTGCTTTTTGCCGGGCATGCCCGGTGGCATCGTTATATACCGCCACCAGACCCGGTACGCCGAATCCCTGGAGATACATCTCGCGAACCTTGGATCCGATACCCTTGGGTGAGACCAGTACCACATCCACATCCGAGGCCGGTTTGACCAGCCCATAGTGCAGACTGAAACCATGGGCAAATACCAGCGTTCGGCCCGGTTTGAGCACCGGTTCTATATACCGGTTAAAGACGTCGGTGTGCGTCTCATCAGGAATAAGAAAAAACACCATGTCGGATGTTTCAGCAGCTTTGTCCAAATCGAGGACAGTCATCCCGTCCGACTCGGCTCGTCCTAGTCTCGGGCTGTCGGGACGAAGCCCCACCACCACATCGCACCCGCTGTCAACCAGATTCAAAGCCTGTGCCCGTCCCTGGTTTCCATACCCGATCACTGCCAATCGAAGATCAGGGAGATACCTGATTTCGATATCGTCACCGGTCAGGAGAAACTGATTGTTCTCACCATCCATGTACGGTTTTCCCTTCATGCAACAACGGGATTTTATTCTACTGACAGAATTTTTCGCACAGAATTCATTGCAAATTGTCATCAAACAATCAGAGTGACGTTAAAAACTTCTGCGGGCAGACATTATGAGGATATTTTCGAAGTGTACCACTGGTACAGGAAATACCCGCAGACAGCCCCGAAGCTTCCTCCCATGATAATGGCCAGGCGCTTGATGGCAAATGTGACGACCGAGTCGATCATACCAATGATGTCCGCGATAAGGTTTGTCCAGAAAATTATCAGGATGCTTCCGGCACTTCCATTTGACCACATTACCAGGTATCCCAGCAACATTCCCAGTAACGCTCCCCATATAACAAAACTCACTCGGGATAACTTTTCTCTTTTACCTGACCGTCGGCCACGTTTTTTTCGCCACCAACCGTTACTGCCGCTGCGTTTTCCATGCGAGTGTCGGCGCGTAGGGAGCTCAGTAGACGGTTCTTTATCTCTATTGCTGCCTTCGTTAAGGGCTCCCTGATGAGCCATAAGGAAGGTCCCATCGGGAACAAGGTATGCTGTAAAATCTGAGCCATGCCGGTTTTGCATGAACTCAAGCCCCTCCTCCCCACTGCTAAACCCTTTGAAAAAAATCCGTTCCAGTTGTTCAGGTGCACAATAAGATATCATGCACACGGTATTACGGACAAGAAGTCTGGCGGTAAGAACCGCTGTGTGTCCGCCAACTTTCACCTGGTTTTCAGGCACGGACAGCAACTCATCCGGGGTGGCAGCGGAAGACAGCCATGTCTCGAAAGTATCCTGCCCGATTCCTTCCCTGGCTTCTCCGAACACCAGGAATGAACCACCTGGTTTTAAAAGGGCTTTTGTATTCTGAAGCGTCCGCTGCATTTGAAATACACTTAAATCTTGAGGGAAACCACCAGATGAAGTGACTACGCAGTCGGCCGGAATTTTCCCGGTTACACCGCACACTTCCAGGCAAACACGGCAAGCTTTTTCATGGGTTTCGATGATTTCTCCGGCGAACACGCCGACCGCTTGTTTTTCCATATTCATAACAACCATCAAGGCAAAATCAACGCCGGCCAATTGGGCGGCCTCCACCATCTCCTCGTGGATGGGATTACCGGCCAATTTGCCAAGTCCGACGTGCGGATGCGCTACACGGCTGTGGTTAGCTCTGATAACTTCACGGCCGCTGATTCCCGGTAAAACGCTTTTTCGTCCACCGGAGAAACCTGAGAAATAGTGAGGAGCTACCCGGCCGGTGACGATGAATACATCCGCCCATTTTACCAACTGATTCACCGTGAGTGGAATACCCGATGAAAGCCGCCCTATCTCGATCAGATCGGGAGAATCGCAGTCGTGATTAGCAAAAGAGTAGCTATCGGTTAACAGTTCTCCGTAAATAGAACGGATCTCTTCGGAAGCCAGGGGCCGGTGGGTACCGGTGGCAATCAGGAATCTGATCTCGGCCCCCTTCACCGAGCGATTTATTTCTTCTACCAGTTCTTCGAGTATCTGAGGGTACTGAGGAATACTCCTGGTGATATCACTGACAACGATCAATACACGGTGGGTCTCCCGCACCCGTAAAAGTAACTCTGTCAGCGAAGGTCCGGTATCGGGTTGGCGCAGTCGATTTCTCACCGTCTGTCTAACGTCTGGCAACGGGAAGGACACGGGCGGTTTGATTACTTCTAAAACATGGTGATCCTGAATATCGAACACTTTAAAGGAATCACCATATTTGAATTTGACCTTCACTAAGTCTCCAACCTTACTTTCTACACTTCTTGCTTGAGGGCGGGACCACCCAGCTTACGCTGTACCACAATGTTTACACTCACATTAGTAAAAACACAAAAGCTTCGACCGGGTCTTCTTTCTACACTTTCAATTTCTACACTTCTTGCTTGAGACAAACAAAAGGAGGTGCGGTTCTATCCACACCTCCTTTTCTTTCTTTCCGCGCCTTACGCATCCACAGAAGAACCGGTAAAGATAGACTTCATGATCTCGGCTACCTCCGCCGGATAAGCCGCTACTTTGACATTGTTTTCTTCGAAAGTGCTTATCTTTTCAGCAGCCGTGCCCTCGGTGCCGGCAATAATGGCGCCGGCATGTCCCATCCGTTTTCCCGGAGGAGCGGTCTGGCCGGCCACGAAGGCCACGACCGGTTTGCTCATTTTAGAGGAGATATATCTGGCCGCACGCTGCTCGTCTTCACCGCCTATTTCGCCAATGAGCGCTACCCCCTTTGTCTCGTCATCGGCTTCGAAAAGCTCCAGAATATCAAGGAAGTTTTGTCCCACTACCTGGTCACCGCCGATACCGACACACGTGCTCTGCCCGATACCTACCCTGGTGAGATGGTACACTATTTCGTACGTGAGAGTGCCGCTGCGGGAAACGACTCCCACCGGCCCCGGGGTGTGTATGGCGCCCGACATAATTCCTGCTTTGGCTTTCCCGGGAGAGATCACACCGGGGCAGTTGGCGCCGACCAATCTTGTTTTCCGGTCTGCGATAAACCGGCGTACTTTCATCATATCCTGCACCGGTATACCTTCGGCGATACAGACGACGAGATCGAGATCACTGGCAGCCGACTCCATAATGGCGTCGGCTGCGGCGAAGGCTGGTACGAAAATGACCGAAGCGTTGGCGCCGGTCTCCCGGCACGCCTCTTCAACGGTGTTGAAAACCGGTCTATCCAAAACGACCTGCCCGCCTTTGCCCGGAGTTACACCGGCCACCACATTGGTACCGTACTCGATCATCCGGGTGGTATGAAACGTTCCCTCACGTCCGGTAATTCCCTGTACCAGGAGCCTGGTTTCCTTGTCGAGAAGGATACTCATTGTTCCATCACCTCCGCCCGCGCGGTTTCCACCGAGCCGGCCAATCTGACCGCCTCCCTGGCGCCTGCTTCCATTTCTTCCAGAGCACTGACACCTGCCTCTTTCAACAATTTGAGCGCTTCCTCCAGATTAGTGCCAAGGAGTCTGACCACCAGGGGAATATCATCCCCCACTTCCCGGCGGGCCGCCAGGAGTCCACGGGCGACCCGGTCACAACGAACGATACCGCCAAAGATATTGACAAACACAACTTTAACCCCTGGATCCGAGACGACAATCTTGTAAGCTTGCGCTATCTGTTCCTCTTTGGCGCCGCCACCGATATCCAGGAAATTGGCCGGCTCGGCTCCAAAATATTTGACCAGATCCATGGTAGCCATGGCCAGGCCGGCACCGTTGACAATACAGCCAATGTTACCGTCTAGCTTGACATAGCTTACACCTATTTCCCTGGCTTGCATTTCCTGCGGCGAGAGGTCTGAGCGGTCTACCTCGGCAGCAATTGACTGCTGACGGTAGTCCGCGTTGTCGTCCACAATCAGCTTGCCGTCCAAGGCCAGCAAGCTCTTTTCCCCAACTACCGCCAACGGATTAATCTCGATCAGCGTAGCGTCTTTACTGGTGAATAACGAGTAGAGAGTGCTCGCCACCTTCTGAAAAGAGTTGAGTAACCGGGTATCCAATCCGGCTTTAACCGCCATGGATCTCACTATGTAACCGGGAAGGCCGATCTGAGGATCGATTGGTTGCTTCAACACCTTTTCCGGTGTGGTTCGAGCCACTTCTTCGATATCTATACCACCCGAACGGCTGAAGATCATAACCGGGCAACGCCGGGTCCGGTCGACAACTATGCCGAGATAGTTTTCTTCCTTTATCTCCTGACATTTTTCCACCAGGCACTTCCTTACCGGAAGCCCTTTAAGCGGTGTGGAGAGAATCTGTTCGGCCATCTGGTGAGCCTCGTCCGGAGTGGAAACCAATTTGATACCGCCGGCTTTACCCCGTCCTCCGACCTGGACCTGAGCTTTAACCACTACCGAACCGCCGAGTTCTTCGGCTGCTTTCCGAGCTTCATCAGCAGTCGAAATTACCCGGCCCTCCGGGGTCGGTATCCCGGCCGCTCTGAAAAGTTCTTTGGCCTGGTATTCATGTAACCGCATAGTCACAAAATCCTCCTTTCGGTTCGGGTCAAACTTGCTGTAGGTATTTCACAACCGGTTTGACCTGCCAAGCGGTCATTCTATCATATTGACCGGAATATTTCACCAGTAACGCCACACCGGCCAAAAAGCCTCTTTATATATGTGTTCTCAAAAAAATTTTCCACGCCTGGAGAGAAACGCTCTTATAATTATTACTCGAGCAGACGATATATAAGGAGGACCGACGGATGTAGAGTATATCCGTTTGTGTATGCAACTTCAATTAATGGGAACGATTGCCATGAGAACTACCGCTTTGCCCTGGAACAATGATTGCACCCTGCGTTTTATGGTGCTATCGAGTGGGATTACATTGGTAATACTCCTGGGACTAGCCTTATTCGCCGGACTGCTTGTTTCCGCCGCCGACGAAGGACGTCCTGAACCTCCCGGGTCATTCCGTATCAATATGTTTGACCGGTTCTCAAAAAAACCGCAGGGGCCTGCTTACGCGGTGTTCGACACCTCTATGACTCAAGATTTCAGGGAAAAATGGGAAGCCGTAGACGGGGCTGAGCCCCCTCGGGCCCGGGTAGCCATCATCATAGACGACATGGGATATGGCGGTAAAGCTACCGACGCAATTTTGTCACTGAGTGTTCCCCTCACGATATCCGTGCTGCCAGGCCTGAAAAAATCGATCTGGACTGCGCGTGAAGCACATCGGCGAGGATTTGAAGTCATGCTGCACATGCCTATGGAAGCTGAAAACAGCCCGGTTGCGCTGGGTCCGTATGGTATTACCGTATCGCTCAGCCGGGACGAAATACGACTGAAATTTATCGAGGCGCTGGGGTGGGTCCCCAACGCCGTGGGAATCAACAATCATATGGGCTCCAAAGCGACCAAGAACGAACGGATCATGTCCGAACTGATGCCTTTAATCAAAGAGCTACGGCTCTTTTATGTGGATTCGCGCACGGCCCTTCATTCTATTGGGATGCAAACCGCTCAACGGTGCGGCGTACCGACTACCCAGAGGAATGTATTCCTGGATAATGTCAGTTCTGTGGACTACATAAAGGGACAACTCGAACTCCTGATCACGGTGGCTTTAAAAAACGGGACTGCCGTGGGAATAGGACACACCAGGCATTCCACCGCTCAGGCGATTAAGGAAATGATTCCCCTTTTCAGGAAAGAGCGAATTGATATCGTCCCGGTTTCAGAGCTACTCACCGTTTCACCCGGTACGGATATAAATAGTGCCGCCGATATCAAGACTGTGTACTCCGAGTAATATGTGACTCACCAGCACGTAGTTTTCCCAACCTCACTCTCCACGTTTCTTACTTGAGGTGTGATCTTCTCAATTTCGTGCCTCTTCGCCCATAACAAAGCTTTACTCTTG
>CAZQHK010000047.1:28466-32845 GCA_964593455.1 uncultured bacterium | reverse complement strand
TTTTTGCTAAAGCTTCATTCCGAAGATGCCGATAGGAGTAATAGGGAAGAAAACAGGCTTCTCACCAGACTGAAAGCGAAAGGGAGGAGAGCAGACATGATTATCAGCAGCACTTTTTATACATCGCTCAACCTCACGAGCGCTATTCGGGCTGTCAGGATCGCTTATCAGGGTAAGGGCAGTTCTACTCAGGATGTTATGCGCCAGGCGCAGGTCAGGACTTCTCCATCATTCGAACTTCCTCAGAGCAAAGCACCCGCCAAACCAGAACTGCTCGCGGTGGGCGACGCAGTCAACCTGATCTTATAAAAGAGAATCCAAACCCTCATCATCACTTATCGATAAATACCGATAGTCAGCAGTATACCCAGTAACTCGAGCAGTTCCCGGTTCTCCTCATCGTCGTATCCCAGGGAGTTCAACTTCTTGCGACAGCTTTGTACCCCGTCATGATCGGTACAGCGGACGGAGAAGTCGAACCAATCCACGATCTCGTAGTATCCTTTACTCGGACATTGAATGAGCGCAGGAGTAATCCCGTCGGCATAGAACACAATAGGGAAATACTGTTTCATTTCTTTCAGTTTAGCAGATCCATGGCGGCGGTTGTATGATCGCGACTCGGCCTGCAGTCTGAGCATATTCTTCATACACGTCAAAGCTTCTTTGAGGGCCCGGGCTTCTTGCCCGGATACCAGATTAGCTATCTCATCTTTTCTGAAAGAAAAATCCCCGTTGGAGGCCGTCAACTGGTACACTCCGTCTCCGACATATCGGAGCGTTCCGAAAGCAGCCGTACCGTCTTTCAGCCGCACCAGACATTCGAGACCTTCATCTTTCACCGTTTCTCTGCGGAACAAGATAGGTTCCCGCCATGATTCTCCTTCTTCCGCCTGAACCACAGCCGGGAGCAGTAAAAAAAGCGCAACCACAACGATCAAGTATCTACCGTTTAAATAATCGCCCAAAACCTCAACCTCACTTTCTTCGCTGCTAGCCGGGAGATCTACTGTCTTTTTCCAGTATTTTATCGGCTATAGACCAGCCCCTGATTCTCGAGGCGGCAGTCTCGATTCTTTCGCTACTGGAGGTCAGAGAAAACCGTACATATCCTTCCCCGGAGGGGCCAAATCCGCTCCCGGGGGTAACCAGTACATCGATTGACTCGAGCATATGTTTGGCAAAGGCAGCGGAGCTCCAGCCCGTCGGAATCCGGGCCCATATGTAAAAGGTGGCTTTTGGGGTAGTAACGTTCCACCCGGCTTCGTTTAAACTCTTCACTAGAATATCGCGCCGGCTTTGATACACAGACCGGATTTGGGCCCGGATTTCCCCGGGCAGAGACAGAGCACTCACACCGGCGTGCTGAACGGACTCAAACTGGCCGGAATCGATGTTCATCTTCACTTTCCCCAGTGCTTTTAAGATCGCACTGCTGCCAACCATGAACCCGAGCCGCCACCCGGTCATGTTGAAACTCTTGGACAGGGACCCCACTTCTACCGATATGTCTTTTGCCCCGGGAATCTGCAACACACTGACCGGTTTCTCGTCATCAAAATAGACCTCGGCGTAAGCGTTGTCGTAACAGAGCGGAATACCGTACTCCCGGCAAAAATCAACTACCGAGACCAGGTAGTCAAGAGGGGCCACGGCTGCGGTAGGATTGTTTGGATAGTTAAGGTACAGCAATTTCGCCTTGACGGCGGTTTGTTCCGGGATATCCTTCAAACAGGGAAGAAAATCATTCTCTTCCGTGAGAGGGATATCAACCGGCCGGCCACCCGCCAGGATGACCCCGTTTCGATAAACCGGATACTCGGGATCGGGTACCAGGGCTACGTCCCCGGGATTTACCAACGCCAGGGGAAGATGCGCCAGTCCTTCTTTCGAGCCGATGAGGGAGAGCACCTCCCGCTCGGGATCCAGTTCAACACCAAACCGTGCTTCGTAGTACTTCGCTACCGCTTCCCTGAACTTCAACAACCCGGTGTATGAAGGATACCCATGACGGCAGGCGTTCAAAACATCGGCAGCCATAACCTCACAAATCTGTTTGGGTGTCGATAAATCGGGATCTCCCACACCGAGATCGACGACATCGGCGCCTTGCGATCGCCTGGCATCTCTAGCTTTATCAAGATCATCAAACAAATACGATGGTATCGCCTCGAGTCTCTCGGCCGGAACCAACGGTTTCACGTATTCTCCTCCATTCATGTCTTTCCAGTAAACAGCTGTACTTCATCGGTCTCTATTCTAACACAAACTAATTTACCAACGAAGCCTGCCGAACCCGGTGTCCTTGCCTTGTACCAGTACCTAAAGTATGCTACAATGAGCCGACAGGAGTTTGTCAACAAACGGTGCTCGAACCGGTTTAAGAGGAAAAGGAGACCCAAGATGTCCCAGACACCCTTCACGGGAGGAAAAGACGGCCAAGAGGATCCGGAAGATCTCAAGGATAAAGGAAACCAAAACTACCGTTACGGCAACTACCGGCAAGCCCTTCGATGCTACCAGAAAGCTCTTCAAATTAAACCCGATTTCGAAAAAGCTCTTTACAATATGGGTAACACGTATTACAAAATGTGCGACTATCGAATGGCCGTTCAATTTTATCAAAAAACCATCCAGATCAAACCGACGTATTTCAAGGCTCTTTACAACCTGGGATTGACCTATTATAAGCTTAATATGTTGACCGAAGCCGAGGAATCTTTTCTGAAAGCGGCGGCAGTAGATGACTCGCAGGCCGACGTGTATATCAACCTGGGAAACATCTATCGGGACAAAAACCAGTTTCAGCAAGCTATCAGCATGTATCTCAAGGGGAACGATATCAATCCGAGCGATGGGGACACTTACTACAACATTGGAAACATCTATTATGATCTCGACGATTTCGACCAGGCCTTGATCGCGTATGAGAAAGCCGTCAAACTCAATCCCACCGACGCCAAAGCGTACAATAACCTGGCTGATGTTTTACTTCGAAAAAGACTGATTGAAGAAGCACTTCACTCTGTTAAGAAGGCCCTGGAACTCGATCCTGACATGGTGGCAGCCTTCTGCACATTGGGAGAGATCCACCAGAAGCAGGGTCTGTTTAAAGAAGCTTTGAAAAATTTTCAAAAGGTTTTTGATATGGGAACTTCCGATCCTCTACTGCTTCAATATGTTACCGATATCATAGATGAAATCCAGTCCGATCTGGACCGCGAAGACCGGAGCTGATCCTGTTTTGAATAGTCTAAGGAACCCTTTTTCAAGCCTGCTCATCAGCCTGGCGCTGATGTGTTGTATTACGTTTATACCGGGATGTAAGTTCATCTACCGGCGCAGCACCAAACCATCGGCTGAGGGAAGCGGTCCATGGAGAACCTTCAGTACCCGTGATTTTCTACCTGGAAACGTCGTTCTCGACATACTTGAAACCGCTTCGGAAGATATATACCTGGCTACCTGGAACGGTATTACCCGGGTCTCTCGGGATCAGCAGGGAAAGGAAACATGGCGGTCTTTCGGGCCGGCTGACGGGTTACCTCCCAATAATGTGACATGTCTGGCGGAGGATGCCAACGGAGCGATTTGGGCCAGTTGCGGTATGGCCGGCAACGTTACCCTGGTGCGGTTAGACAATGGCCGGTGGAATATCGTTCCGGCTACGAGCGAGGTAGCCGAAGCTCTGATTGTTGATATGGATTTCGACCGCAGCGGAGTTCTCTGGCTCGCCACCTGGGGCAGCGGAGTTTTCACGTATGACGGAAATCAGTGGGACCACTTTACCGATGAAACCGGACTGCCCAGCAATTTCACTGTGGTGGTGACCCCGGGCGAAGATGAGGTCTGGATCGGAACTAAAGAGGGTAAAGGCGCCAGCCGGTTTCACGACGGCCGATTCGAAACATTCGACGAACATAACAGCGGCCTGGTGGACAACAATATCCACGCGATCACCTTTCAGGGCGATTCTATCTGGTTCGGCTCCTGGGGCGGCGCCAACCGGGTTAACGCCTTCGACGATTTGACAGAATTCGAGAACTGGAACACATACGCTTCCTACGACAATCGGCTGCCGGATAGTTTTATCCGGGTCATCACCGTCGACCAGGACAACGTATGGTTTGGAACTGCCGCCGGTCTGACCCGGTTCAATAACAAAGATACGTGGACCACCTTTACCACCACGGAGAAAAGAACCATCACCTTCGCTCCTGACGGTACGAAAACTTCGGAAGAAGTTGAATCGATGGAAGGTCTGGCTTCAGACCACATTTTCTCCCTTCTGGTTGACAGCCTGGGGAGACTGTGGGTGGGAACCGATCAGGGAGTCAGCCGGTATACCCTGTAACCCGGATAGTTAAAACCGGCTTTCC
>CAZQHK010000047.1:0-28366 GCA_964593455.1 uncultured bacterium | reverse complement strand
CAGGTTAAATAATCGAATCTATCAGTTTCTGAAGCCGTTCCTGGATCTCTCCGACACGCGATTCGGTCGTCTGGCGTCGCTCGTCGCCGGTTTTCAACCACAACGAGGTATCAAACGGCTCTCCGAATGCCACCTGAATTCTGGTTCTCCCCCACTTTACCGGTCGGTACACGAGAGCAGCCGGGACAAAAACAGGAACACTTCCATCCTCTCCCTCGGCCAGCGAAAGCAGAAACCTGACTATTCCAGCCTTCAGCGGAAGAAGCCGGTTGGTTTCTTTAAACCGCTTGTTGCGAGTGCCCTCCGGCGCAATAGCCAGTCCCTCGCCGTCTTTAAGAAGCTCACGAATATATTTGAACGAACTTTTAGTGGCCAGAGGATTCTTCCTATCCAGGGGAAAAGCACCGTAGACCCGAATGAGATAACCGAGCAGCCTGGTGGTAATTTTCTTCGGGTTGAACAATTCCTTCTTGGCCAGGTAGTTCAACCGCCGGTCCGCTGCCCACCCAAGCATCAAAGGGTCCCAGTTACTCTGGTGGTTGTACAGGATAACCAGAGGACCTCGTTTGGGTACCAGCCGCCGGTTTTGAAACTCCACCTTAAAGAGCAGCCTGAGAGCCTGGATCACCGGGATAGCAATACAGTAGACTAGTTGCCTTAACCATTTCATTGCTTCGATCTCCAACTTCGATTTCTAAGATTCTTGCCTATTCTAATACGGCTTCAAGGTAACAGCAACAGCTGGCTTACTTTGTAACGTTGACGGTACAATTATGGAGGGCTATAATGAGTGTTAATATAGCTGCAACAGGCGTCGGAAAAGGCAAAGCAGTATGTTTGCGAGCCGGCCATAGTTAGGACGGCAGTCACGCTATGAATCCGGAGATGATATTCGGCTGGGCATATCTTATTTTCAAGATCGCTCTTTTCGCCGGAATCATCTATGTCGCCGTCAAGGAAATAAAACTGTACCGGCACAACCAGGATGACGAGTCTGAATAGTTCCACAGAAGGAGATAATACTCACGTGGCAAGCGACAATTCCTTTTCTTCCGAAGGGCATCTCAAGGAACTGATCGAGGTTGAGAAAGAAGCCCGGGAGAAGATTGCCCGGGCGGAGAAAGAAGCGGAAACGATTAAACGAGAAGCCCAGCAATGGGCTCGGTCTCATCTGGATGAAACCAAGAGACAGGCGCTGCTGCTAAAAGAACGGCTCATCGAGGAAGTAGATAACGAAATAAAGACCGATGAGGCCACGTTATCCGATGAGATATCAGGTTGTATCCGTAAGATGAATGCCGCCTACCAGCGAAGAAAAGAAAAACTGCTTGACGCTTTTTACCGGTCCACTGTCAAAGAGTGGGATTTGGCCCGGCTCGAAGAGGAGCTTTACGGGCAGGAAAACGGGGGAAATGACAACCCGGCCGGCGAGGAGACCAAACGGTGAGCAACCCGGTATTATCCTATTCCGCCGCCAACAGCCTGCTCGGGGCCCTGCGCCAGAGAAGATTCACGCCGTTGATGATCCGGGAATTGACCGGGACGATCGATCTTCAGGACTGTCTTACCAGGCTTCATGAGCAGATGCCCGGTCTCGATATTCCCCAAAACCTGGATAGCGGAGTGGGGCAGACGCTCCGGCAAGTCGAACGGGCATTGCTGGATTATTATCATGAGGGCAGCCGAAAGCTCATACGGTTTCTTCCGGCCGCAGCCGCCAACCTGCTCCGGTCTTTTTTGACAATCTATGATTTCGGGCTCCTGAAACGGATCTTCAGGTTATGGGCTTTTCCTGATTTCAATCCCAGCGGCGACATGGAATCAAACCTTCACTCGAAACCGGGTTTCTTCATTCCTCTTGACCGGATTCCTCTTTCCTCCACCACCAACATCGCCGCCGAAAACCTGCTCGATATTGTCCGAGGTACACCGCTCATGACTCCTATGAAAAAAGCCCTGGACCAGTACCGCCGGAAACCTTTTCTCTATTACTTCGAGATCGTGCTTGATAGCGAATATCTCAAGCTCCTTGCGGAAGCGGCAACCAATCTTTTCCCTTCCGAAGAAGAGGAGGTGCGTAACTGTCTCCTGGACCATTACATCGGTTTCAAGGAGTTCAGTTGGAGCTTGCGGATGCGGTTTTATCACCAGATGGACGCTACTGAAATAGATTACTTTCTCCCGCTGGCAACTGAATGTTTTTCACGAAGTCATTTGCAGGCCGTCATGAAACCGACCACCGAGAAGGATTCCATTGCCGCCCTGCCTGCCGGCCACCTGGCTTCCTTCCTTTTTCAGGATGAATCGCGTTCTCGGAAACAGCCTGGACCATCGACCATCGAAGATCTCGACATTCTGGGGAACCACCGTCTCTACCTGGCTGCTACCCGAAAACAGACTAACCGGCCCTTCACGCTCACCCGGTTTCTGTCGTTTATCATCAGCCAAAAACTTCTCATGGAGAACATGGTCGCCGTCTTTCAGGCGAAACGTTTCGCCATCGAACTCGATGAACTCCAGTCTGTTCTCGTGTACCGGGAGGAGTCTGTTTCATGAGCATACTGAGACCCGATCGCATGCATTTCCTCAGGCTGGTGCTGCTTAAAGACGATCTCCCGGCCGTTTTTAGCCTGCTCTTGAAAAGGGACGTTATACACATCGAGAAAGCCTCCAATTTTTTTGGTCATGAATCGTCTTACACACCGGTGCAAACACATTCTGCCCAGGCCGATATGCTCGCTTTGAAACAAAATCTTAAAGAAACGGCCGCCGCGCTGAAGATAAATCCGAAGCACCGGACGGGTCTCGCTCCTGATCGAATACCATCGATCAACCCGCTCGAATATACGTCCATTATACAGCCCGAACTGGCGGACCTGATGCAACAGGTAAAACCACTTTGGCACGCTATCAACACCGGCCAGGCCCGGGCCAAACAGTTAGAAGTTTTCTCCCGTATAATGGTTATGCTGGAAGAACGGAACCTCGATCCTCAGATGATCAGGAAAGGGACTTTCAGCGAATTCGAAGTAGGTCTTATTCCCTCTGATGCTCTGGACACGCTCAAGTCAGGACTGTCAAACATCCCCCACTGCCTGGAGCACAGTCCTTACTCCCAGGGAGGCACGCAGACTATCGTCTGCCTGGGGGTTCTCAAGAAACACCGCGCCACTCTCCGGAAAATATTCAAAGCAATCCAGTTCGAGCCGGTTTCTGTTCCGCCTCGTTCTTTCGCCAGCAGGGAACAGGTGGAAGGAGAATTGCACAAGGTTCTCGAGCAGCTGGCGCAGGCAGAGACCGACCTGGCTGATCTGAAAAAATCAGAAGCGGTACGGTTGCGGGAGTGGTGGCATGACTGCGCCATTAATCTCCGTGTGCTGGAAGTAATGGAACGGTTTCTCCAGAGCAAGGCCGGCTATTTCCTGGTAGCCTGGGTACCGAGCAAAACCGTGGAAGATCTGGAACGGGAGATTATTGAAGCGCTCAACGGCCAGGTGTGGATAGATGCCGTGGCGGCAAAAGAGGTACTCGAAGTTAAAGAGGAGCGGGTAACGGTGCCGACCTTACTCGACCATCCCTGGTGGCTTAGGCCTTTCAAACTCCTGGTGGAACTCTATGGTCAACCCGCCTACCACTGCCTTGATCCAACCCTTCTGTTCGCCCTGTCGTTCGTGATCATGTTCGGAATGATGTTCGGGGATATCGGCCATGGCGGAGTATTAGCCCTGGTGGGACTCTGGTTGTACCTCCTGAGAAAGAGCTATCCGTTTTTCGAATATTTTGGGATAGTACTTATTTATTGCGGGATATCATCTATCTTCTTCGGGGTTTTGTACGGCTCAGTGTTTGGTTATGAACATCTCATCGAAACAGTCTGGTTCAACCCGCTTCAGGAACCGTTGAAAGGACTCCGTATCGGCATCGAACTGGGTGTCGTGCTGCTGAGCGTGGCCTTGCTTTTCAACCTGGTCCAGTGCTGGCTGGCGGGGCAGTTCAGAAAAGGGCTGTTCGGTCAATGGGGCCTGGCCAGCACCTTGTTTTACTGGGGAGCGATTATCTTTGCCCTGGATGTAACCAGTGAAGCCGGACGATCCATTCCCTACTGGGGCGTAGTACTTCTACTGGGCCTACCGTTGCTGGCGGTCACCGCCGGCGATTATCTTTTTTGGAAGTGGACCACCGGCAGCAGTCATCACCGGCCTGGAGACTATGAAATAAGCCCTGAAACAGCAGGTAATACGAAAGGAGAGTCCCGGCCGGCTCCAGGTGAGGAAAACGAGAAACCGGAACTAGCGGAGACGCTCTTTAAACCGGTGGAAATTGTGATGGGACTCCTGGCCAACACGGTGTCGTTTATCAGGGTAGCCGCTTTTGCCATGAATCACACCGCGTTGATGTTGGCCGTGTTCGAGATACAAAGTTTGTGCGGAAAAGGTTTGATATCCACCGGTCTGGGCCTGCTGGTGGGAAACCTGGCTGTGGTAGTGCTGGAAGGAATCGTGGTGTTCATCCAGTGCATGCGGCTCGAGTACTATGAAATCTTCTCCAAAATATTCATGGAGACAGGACGGAAATTCGAACCGTTGTCACAGTCTTGAAAAACTGCGCTGTGTAACGCGGATTTCCCGGAGTTTAAGGAGTAAGGAGGCAGGATAATGGAAAATATTATCTCAAATATGAAACGGTTTAACTGGTGCCTGGGTGGCGCCGCCATCGTACTGTTCGTGGCCGGTATCTGGGTCACGGCTGCCATTGCGGATGAAGTGCCCGTAGAGGAAGCGGCAGCCGGCAGCCGCCACCCTATGGAAGCAGGACTGGCCTTTATGGCCGCAGCCATCGCCGTGGGTATCGCCTGCATCGGCGCCGGGCTGGCGGTCAGCGCCGTCGGATCGGCAGCCATGGGTGCGGTGGCCGAACGGCCGGAACTCATGGGCCGGTCACTCATTTATGTCGGGTTGGCGGAAGGTATCGCTATATACGGGCTCATTGTCAGTATTATCATTCTCGGTAAGGTCTAATTCATTCACATGCAGGTCGTAGCCATCGGCGACATTTTGACTATAAGGACACTCCAGTTGCTGGGAGTGCCAGGGACCGTGGTGTCCACTCCCCGGGAAGCGGTTGAAAAACTCAGGGAACAGCTCGCCGACAACGAACCGGTGATGCTGCTCCTGCCAACGACATTGGCGCAAAACATGGGCGACGAGGTCAAAAAAGTCAAATCCGAGGTCAGAGGTAAATCCATTGTCATCGAGATACCGGACGTCACCGGGAGCACCGGGGAGATAGAAGAAACGCTGCAATTGGTGTCAAAAACAATAGGAATTTCACTCTAATGGAACACAAACAGCTGGATGAAAGCTTACTGCCGGATAGCTTGAAGACCTCTCGGTGCGACCGGGAGACAAAACAGGCGTCCCTGGTTGAAACGATACGATCCGAAGCGGAAGAACGAAATCAGGAGATACTTCACCGGGCCCGGCGGGTGGTGGAAAAGGAGAAACAACTGGCTAAACGTGATGCCAGGGAAATGATGGAGCAGGCACAAAAGGAAGCCGAAGTGCTCACCGAGCAAAAGCGGGCCCACCATCAAGCCCGTCTTCGTATCAGAAAACACCTCAAAATTGAAGGGCATAAAGAGCTTTTGGCGGAACAATTCCTGGCCGAACTCCTGGTACGGCTGGGCAGTATAAAACGGGACAAATCCTATTGCACGATTCTCGCCAGGCTCCTGGAACAAGCCCTCAACTACCTGGACGGTGACTCGTTTACCGTACGGCTCTCCGCTGCCGACGGTGATTTTCTGGCAAAGAGTGGCCGCTTCGAGTCCATCCTGTCCCTGGTGAAAGAAAACCATCCGAAAAAGATGGCTATTTCTCTCTCCGATCAAGCCATAGACACTATCGGCGGGTTGGCGGTTTTCCAGGATATGCCATCGGGAGAAACGGCAGAAGTGGTGTTCCACAACACGTTTGAAGAGATACTGTACCGTCACAACGAAGACTTCCTGGTGTTTTTGTTCGAGGCACTTATATCGGAAACGAACCATGAAGCGGAGAATTATGGCGATGATGAATAACGGCGGGAGGTTGATGGCCATTGTCGGACCGTTGGTTCGGGCCATTGGTCTGACAGCAGTTTCCATGGGCGACCAGGTGGAAGTGGGACCCCAACGGTTGGTGGGCGAAGTCATCTTACTGTCAGAAGGAGTCGCTACCATCCAGGTCTATGAGGACACCGACGGACTGACGCCCGGCGACGAGGTGGTCAGTATGGCTGAACCACTTTGTGTGGAACTGGGACCGGGCTTAATAGGCGGCACGTTCGACGGATTGCAGCGTCCGTTGACGGCCCTGGCCGAGGCTGGCGGGGCATTTATCCAAAGAGGATTGAAGACGCCGGCCCTGGACCGGAATCGGGAGTGGCTCTTCACACCCCTTTGCCAGCTGGATGACCAGCTAGAGCCGCTGGCCTTCATCGGAGAAATTCAGGAAACCGACTCAATTGTCCATCGGATTCTAGTTCCACACGGTGTCTCCGGCACGCTCACCGGTATTGCCGGCCAGGGCCTTTACCGGGTGGAGGATGTTATTGCTACCATTACAACAGCAGCGAACGATGAAATTCCAATCCGAATCATGCGAAAATGGCCGGTGCGTATTTCCCATCCACTCTATCGCCGGCACCGCCCGGAAGACCTGCTCATCACCGGTCAGCGGGTAATCGATTTCCTCTTTCCCATTCCCAAGGGTGGAGTGGCCGCCATACCCGGAGGTTTCGGCACGGGAAAAACGGTCACACAGCACAACCTGGCCAAATGGGCCGACGCCAATATCATTATTTATGTCGGATGCGGTGAGCGCGGCAACGAGATGACCCAGGTTTTGGAAGAGTTTCCCAAACTCAAAGATCCCCGGACGGGAAGACCGCTCATGGAACGAACCATCCTGGTAGCCAATACCTCCAACATGCCGGTCACTGCCAGGGAATCGAGTATCTACACCGCCATTACCATGGCCGAATACTTCCGGGACATGGGGTATCACGTGGCCATGATGGCCGACTCCACCTCGCGCTGGGCGGAAGCGCTGCGCGAGCTGTCAGGCCGATTGGAGGAGATGCCGGCCGAAGAGGGATACCCCGCCTATCTGGCCAGCCGGTTAGCGGAGTTTTACGAACGGGCCGGGTTCGGAGAGGTGTTTCCCGGCCGATTCGGATCCATTACGGCCGTGGGGGCTGTCTCTCCCCAGGGAGGAGATTTTTCGGAGCCGGTTACCCAGCATACCAAGCGGTTTACCAGGGCCTTCTGGGCACTCGATAAAACGCTGGCCGGAGAGCGCCATTTCCCCTCTATCAACTGGTTGGAGAGCTACAGCGAGTATTGCCCGGAACTGGAAGCATGGTGGAATCGCAATCACCCCTCACCATCCTGGATCGCGTTGCGAACTGAGGCCATGAAGCTCTTGCAGGAAGAAGAGCAGCTGCAAAAAGTTGCCAGATTGGTGGGACCCGATGCCCTACCGGACGCCCAAAGGCTCATTTTGGCGGTCGCCGACATACTGAAATCAGGGTTTCTTCAACAGAATGCCTTTGACGAGATCGACGCATTCTGCCCGGTGGGGAAACAACTCACTTTGATGCGCCTGATCCTATTTTTCAAGACACAAGCCGAGCAGTTGATAAAATTAGGAGTACCCATTACGCAGATTATCGGACTCGATATTGTTACCAGCCTGAAACGTATGAAATCAAGTTTGCATCACGATGACAATAAAGGGTTCTTAAAGATCGAAACCCAGCTCATAGAAGAACTCGGACAAATCCGCGAACGGTACGGAGGATAAGGTATGAACGAGGTAGCCGGGAAGGAGTACCGGGGTATCCGGTCCGCGGTGGGACCTATCATCATCATAGAAGGAGCCGACCGGGTCGGTTTCGGCGAAGTGGCGGAAATTAGGGGACCGGACAATCTGGTTCGAAAAGGCAAGATACTGTACATAGATGAAAAACAGACCCATATACAGGTTTTCGAAGGTACCAGAGGGCTGTCGTTAAAGAATACGCGGGTTCGTTTCCTGGGAGAACCACTCCGGTTGGCTGTCTCCCGGCACATGCTGGGCCGGTTTTTCAATGGTGTCGGGGAGCCCCTGGACGGTGGGCCGCCGCCGGTTTCCCGCCTCAAGCGAAATATCAACGGGTTGCCGATCAACCCGGTGAAACGTGATTATCCGCGGGAATTCATACAGACCGGTTTAAGTGCTATCGACGGAATGACGACCCTGATACGGGGCCAAAAGCTCCCTATTTTCTCAGGCAGCGGACTGCCGCATAACGAGATGATCGCTCAGCTCATCCGCCAGTCCACATTGTTAGGTGAAAAAGAAGAATTCGCGGTCATTTTCGGTGCTATAGGACTGAAAAGCGACGAGGCCCAGTTCTTCCAGCAGGAGTTTGAGAAAACCGGCAGCTCCGCCCATGTCACCATGTTTCTCAACCTGGCCGGCGATCCTCCTGAAGAACGGCTTATCACTCCCCGCTACGCCCTGACTCTGGCTGAGTATCTGGCCTTTGAAAAAGATAAGCATGTCCTGGTGATCCTGTCCGACATGACCAACTATTGCGAAGCGCTCCGGGAGCTATCAGCGGCCCGGGAAGAGATTCCAAGCCGGAAAGGATACCCCGGTTACATGTACAGCGATTTAGCCAGTCTGTTTGAGCGTACCGGGCGGATCAAGGGAGCCACGGGATCCATCACCCAGATTCCCATACTCTCCATGCCGGGGATGGATCTAACTCACCCTATTCCGGATTTGACCGGATACATCACCGAAGGCCAGGTGGTTTTTTCACGAGACCTCTACCAACGTGGCGTGTATCCTCCGGTATCAGTGCTGCCGTCCCTGTCCCGCTTGATGAAAGACGGGATCGGCGAAGGACATACCAGGGAGGACCACCCGAACCTGGCCAGCCAGCTGTATGCCGCTTATGCCAGGGCTCAGCAGTCCCGGTCATTGGCCGCGATTATCGGTGAAGAAGAGCTTTCCGAAATAGACCGGAGCTATCTGGAGTTCGCCGAAGGATTCGAGTCACGGTTTTTAACCCAGGGGAAGGATGAGAACCGGACGATTGAGGAAACCCTGTCGCTCGGCTGGGAACTCCTGTCGGTACTACCACGAAGCGAGCTCACCAGAATGAGCGAAGACGAGATTTATCGATATTTATGAGAAGTGAGGAGGTGATTACGTGGCGGCGCTGGTATCAGGGCATCCCACTAAGTCGAATGTCCTTAAACTTCAAGCGGAGCTAAAGCTGGCGGAAGAAGGCCACGATCTCCTTGATCAAAAAAGGGAAGTCCTCCTGGGCGAACTGATGCGGGCTCTCTACGAGTTCGAGCAGGTGGCCAGTGAGTTTCATGAAAAGCTGTCTCGACTCATGCGCCTGGTCCGTCATTCACATCTCAGGATGGGAGAAGAAAAAATCAGGCAGGTGTATTCTTTCGCTATTAAGCCGCTTACTCTCGACCCTTTGTACCGGAGCGTTATGGGAGTTCCTATCCCGCATTTTGACCATCCCGATCCACACCTGCAGCCTCGTCCATCACCCGAGGAATGCTGTCCTGCCATGGAAGCAAGTTTCAACCTGGCTTTCAAACTCGTGCCGTTATTGGTAAGGTACGCTGAACTGCACACCGCTGTTTGGCGTCTGGCCACCGAGGTGGAGAAGACCAGACGACGGGTGAATGCACTGGAGAACCTGTTCATCCCGGAGTATAATAAAACCATCAACCGTATTCAAGACATACTGGAGGAGAACGAACGAGAGGCTTTTTTTCAACGAAAAAGAGTAAAAAGCAAGATAGTCCCCGCTGATAAATGATGTAAGGAGTCATGAATGTTCGACCGTATATTGTTTTTCGTTAACAATTCCGCTGAGAGCCTGGCTGCTGCAGATAAAGTTATTTCTCTGGCCGATAAGTTCGGCTCGCAGATCATTGCTCTCAATATCGTCGATCCGAATGTCGCCAGGCAGCTGACCCGGGTGGGCGGGAAAAGGGAAAGCGAGATTTACGTCGAACTTGAAGAAGACGGATGGAAATATCTTTATCATGTTGAGGAGTTGGCGACCGAACAAGGAGTAAAGATCCTGCTGCAGCAGGATGAGGGAACACCGGAGAACCTGGTGGTAGCCAACGCCAGGCAGTTCAAGGTAGATCTGGTAACACTGGCCGGGAAGCTGGAACGAAGCCGGGGATCAGGAAACGTGGAAAGAATGGTAACTCAACTCATCAAGCACCTTGACTGCCCGGTGCTGGTGCTGTAAAGTTATACGTTCAGGCTAGAGAAGGTGAAGCGAATAGTGGACATTACGCAATACATGAGTGAGGAACTCGTAGCACTCGATGTCAATGTGCAAACCGGTCCCGAAGTCATCGAGTACCTGGCCGAGTTGGCAAAACAAGCGGAAGCTGTACCTGATGCCGGGCAGCTTAACCAGGCCCTGACGGAACGGGAAAAACTCGGCAGCACCGGAGTTGGACACGGGCTGGCTATTCCCCATGTTCATATTGAGACCAGCCGGATCACGGTGGCGTTTCTGAGAACGTCCGAAGGAATCGATTTCGGAGCAATCGACGGCAATCCCAGCCAATTGTTTTTCCTGGTAATATCATCAAAAACGGAAAAAATGCCCTATCTCAACGTGCTGGCGGCTATCGCCACCAAAGCGAAACACCGCGACGTTCTGGAATCACTACAAACCGCGCCCACCCCGGAAGAAGTGCTGGCAATACTCAAAGGATAAACTCCGGTTAAAAGGCTGTAAGCGATTACGTTACAGCGTCAGCGTCAGGTAATAGCCGCGTGAACCGCGTTGGATTAATAGGAGAACCCTTTGACCCTGGTAGGCTTCGAGTATGGCCTGGCTGAAATCATCCATAGCTGTAATACGAACGTCGTTTATCTGACGAATGATATCCCCGGGCCGAATCCCTGACTGGGAGGACAGACCCTGAAAGAAAACCCGCTCCACCACTACGCCACCTGAATAAAATCGGAGACGGCGGGCCAGAGCCCTGGTAACTTTTCCGGCCGCAAGGCCCAGCATTTCCCTGGCTGCGGCCGCACCCTGGTTAATAGGCAGCGCGGTTGATTTCACCGATACTAAGCGTTTTACCTTTGCTCCTATCTCCAATGAGAGCTTATCACCGGCAGTATAAGCGGTCAAAGCTCCGACAAAATCAGAGAGAGAAGTAACTTCTACCGATCCCACGGCGGTGATGATATCACCGACTTTAAGGCCGGCTAAATCGGCTGGGCTACGAGGAAAAACGGCTTTGACCTGGATCTCAACAATCTCTTTCACCCGGTGGGAACTGATCTGCTGGCGTCCGACCGTGACCGGGAAGACCCTTAGTCCTAACCAGGCCTTCCGAACGTGTCCGAAACGGATCAGATCGTCTACAATGCGCCGCGACCGGTCGATAGGAATAGCAAATCCGATCCCCTTGGCGCCGCCACCGTAAATGGCCGTGTTAATGCCGATAAGCCGTCCTTCAATAGTAAGGAGTGGCCCGCCTGAATTGCCAGGGTTGATGGAAGCGTCGGTCTGGATAAGGTCTGTATACACCTGTCCGCTGTCGGTTTTAAACGAACGATGCATGGCGCTAACCACCCCGGTTGTGACCGAGTGAGAAAGCCCGAAAGGGTTACCGATCGCAATCACGGTTTCGCCGATCATGAGATCGTCCGATCGTCCGATGGAAATACTGGGAAGCTTCGAGTCGGCTTTAACCTGGAGAATGGCCAGATCGGATTCCGGATCTGAGCCGACAATGGAAGCCGCATACTCCCGACCGTCTGACAGGGTGACGGTGATTTCCGTTCCGCCCATGACCACGTGTTCATTGGTAAGCACACGCCCTTCTTCATCGATTATGACTCCCGAACCGAGGCTGGTGGTCTCGTACTCCCGCTGGTAAGAATTGAAGTTGTCGAAAAACCGATCAAAGAACGGATCGGAAAACTGGTAGAACGGATGTGTTTTCCTGACCACCTGCCGGGTGTTGATATTGACAACAGCCGGGCTGACCTTTTCCACTGCCCGGACTACGGCGCTACGGCGAAGACCGGTTTCAGGATGAGCCGCCCAGGCAGGAAGGATCATGAGGTTGATAAAGAAAAAAAACAACACGAAGAAATCCCTTAAATAAGACATGTTTGACTCCTCTCACAACGGCCATTTTATTCATTGTAAAGTCTTTCCTGAATATAGGTTTCTTTTCATTCAACTGTCAACCCAAAACTGAAATGCTGCATCCGGATGGGATTTCAGTATTTTAGATTTTATGTAATACTTGAGAACCACTTTTGTCTTCACGTATTATGTGGTAAACTTTTAGCGCAATGAAAGCCAATACCGATCAGGCAAAACTTATCTGGAGTACCAGGAAGAAACCAATTGAACTCCCGGAACGTCCTTTCCGGACAGTGGAGATTATTGATGACGATACCGGTAAACAGACCGGCCGGGATACCCCACCTTATAACTGGCATAACAAACTGATCCGGGGAGACAACCGGCAGATTATGTCCTCGATTAGCAAGCAAACCTGGGGTCGTGACGTACGCCTGATCTACCTGGATCCTCCCTTCTTTACCGGTTCGAACTTCTCTCTCAGTACCAGCTTTGTAAACGGTAAAGATAATACCCCGTACACTATCCAGGCCCCCGCCTACCGCGATACCTGGAAAGATGGGATTTCTTCGTATCTCCAATTCATGTACGAGCGCCTGTGCCTGGTTAGAGATCTCCTCACGGATAACGGCAGCCTGTACCTGCACTGCGACTGGCATGTCGGGCACTACCTTAAAGTGATGCTGGACGAGATCTTCGGATACGAAAACTTCCGCAACGAAATCGTATGGTTTTACCCCGATACGCCGGGAAGAACCAAACGATACTTCAACTCGAAGCATGACGTCATTTTCTGGTACTCAAAAGGCAAGTCGTTCATCTTCAATGCCGACCAGGTCCGGGAAGAGATATTGCCTGAGAGCAAAGCACGATATAAGAGTCCCCGGGTACTGGGCGGGAGATCGTATCTTGGAGGCAAATCCGCCACCATCGGTAAGGTCCCGGAAGACGTGTGGCGTATCCCTTCCGTCAAAGGTACGACAGTTGAAAAAATGAGATATGAAACTCAAAAACCGGAACTCCTGTTGAAACGTATTATTCTTGCCTCATCCAATCCCGGAGACCTGGTGGCAGACTTTTTCTGTGGCTCCGGGACCACTGCCGCTGTGGCGGAAAAACTCGGCCGAAGATGGATCACCAGCGATCTCTCGGAGCGCTCCATCCAGATCACCAGGAAGCGAATTCTGAATATCCACCGTTCCCACGATCTATTTGATTCTAAACGGAAGAAGCTTTATCACCGGCCGGCAAAGCGCTTCGAGGTGTTGATACAAGAGGGTATAAAAAAACAAAGGGAGGATAATTCAGCTTCCGGCCAAACCGTTTGTCCGGCCCAGGACGAACCTGGCTCGTCTTCTGAGTCTCCTGCCCTGGAGCTGAAAACAACCGTTTCAAACAATGATTTATTTCTGTCCCTCACCGGTTTTACACCAATTCTCATACCCAAAGGAAAAGGACCGAATATAGAGGTAGATGATTCAAAAAAACTCCTCGATTATTGGGCCGTAGACTGGAACCACTCCGGCAACATCTTTCACAATCACTGGAGGAGTTTCCGGATGCCGAAACGGCCCGACATGGATTTCACCGCCAGTCACCGCTACGACACCTCGGGAGAATACCGGATCATGGTCAAAGCAATGGATGTCTTTGGACGCGTCATCACCAGGGAAATGGACGTCGTCATTTCCTGACCGGTAACCACACCGTTGTTCTAAAACACGTCGATTAGGTGACAGTTTGGTAGTTTTTTACTCATTTTAATAGTATTTTTCCCAAAAACCCTGTACAAAGCCTGGTAATAAGGAGTATCTATAATAGGTGAATTGGCTCATTTCCTTGTCTTGTAGAGAGGGAAAAGAAGCTCTAAATTACATTTTTCTAAGGAGTTGATTTTTGTGACGACAGAAGCGATGGAATTACTAAAACAGGAGATGGCACCCGAGCAGTTTGCGAAATTGGAGAAAATCGGAAACCAGAAAGTATTCGAGTTTGTGGCAAAGTATGTAAAACATTGCCTTCCGGACAGTGTTTTTGTGTGTGATGACTCTGATGAGGACCGGCAGTATATCAAAGACCAGTCCATCGCCCGGGGCGAGGAGAAATCCATCGGCCTGGAAGGACAGACCATTCACTACGACGGGTATAACGACCAGGCCCGGGACAAGGCCATGACCAAGTACCTGCTGCCCAAAGGAGTTGACCTGGGCGAGAACATCAACTCCACCGACCGGGACGATGGACTGGTAGAGGTCCACCAGATCCTGAACGGAATAATGCCAGGCAAAGAGCTCATTGTCCGCTTTTTCTGCCTGGGACCAAGGAACTCCATTTTCTCTAATTTGTGTACCCAGCTCACCGACTCGTACATCGTTTCTCATAGCGAAGAGATTCTTTATCGCGGCGCCTACCAGCAGTTTGTTGACCAAGGAGACAGGGCGTCGTTCTACAAGTTCATCCACAGTGCCGGCGAGCTCCTGGAGAACAACACCAGTAAGAACACCGACAAACGCCGGGTCTACATCGACCTGGAGGAAAACACCGTCTACAGCACTAACACCCAGTACGGGGGAAACACCATCGGGCTTAAAAAACTGGCCATGCGGCTGGCCATCAAACAGGCTTCCCGGGAGGGATGGCTCACCGAGCACATGCTGCTCATGGGAGTTAGCGGACCAGGTGGACGGCTGACCTACTTCACGGGCGCTTTCCCCAGTGCCTGCGGCAAAACTTCCACGGCCATGTTCTGCGGCGACACCATCGTGGGCGACGACATCGCTTATCTCAGGATCATCAACGAGCAGGTCCGGGCGGTGAACGTGGAGAACGGAATCTTCGGAATCATCCGCGACGTGAACCCCAAAGACGACCCGCAGATATGGGAAGTTCTCACCACCCCAGGAGAAGTTATCTTCTCCAATATCCTGATCGATGAGGCGGGAAAACCCCACTGGCTCGGAAACGGCCAAGAAACACCCGACAAAGGATTCAATCACTCGGGTGAGTGGTTTGCCGGCAAGAAGGACGCCAAGGGCGCCGAGATTACCCTGTCTCACAAGAACGCCCGCTACACCATTCCGATGTCGCGGTTGGCTAACCTGGACCCAAAATCTGAAAACCAGCACGGCCTGCCGGTACGGGGATTCATCTATGGCGGCCGTGATTCCGACACAACCGTGCCGGTTTGCCAGTCTTTTAACTGGGACCATGGGATCATCACCCAGGGCGCCGCACTCGAATCCGAAACCACGGCCGCCACTCTGGGCGCCGAAGGTGTCCGGAAATTCTGCCCCATGTCCAACCTGGATTTCGTTTCAGTCCCCCTGGGCAAGTATATTCAGGACAACCTTGATTTCGGAAGCAAAGTGCAACAGCCGCCGCAAATTTTCCTGGTAAATTACTTTCTCAGAGGAAAAGACGGCGGTTATTTAAACGGTATGGAAGATAAAAAGGTCTGGATCAAGTGGATGGAACGCAGGATCCACAATGACGTAGAGGTTCTTACTACCCCAATGGGTTACATTCCGAAATACGAAGACCTGGCAAACCTTTTCCGTGACGAACTGAATAAGGATTACTCGAAGAGCGATTACACCGAGCAGTTCACCCTGCGGATTCCGGAACTCGTGGCCAAGATGGACCGGATTATCGGGATCTACCGGAAGATGGTTCCCGATGCTCCTCAGGTCCTCTTTGACACACTGGCGGCTCAAAAGTCCCGGTTGGGGAAAACCAGAGAAAAATACGGAGACTACGTCACTCCGGACGTTCTTGAGCAGGCAACTTCGGAAACCGTGTCCGAACAGGGGAATAGTTAATTATTTCCGGTAAAACCCGGATTCTTTTTCTATATTGACAGGCCCTAAAAGACAGATTCAACGTCTTTTGCGATCAAGGTAAAGGAGAAAGAAAAATGCTCAATAAAATAGGACTTATCGGTGGAGGTAACATCGGTGGCGTATTATTACAGGAGTTATTCAGAAGAAAGCTCGCAAAGACGGTAGCCCTTATGGATGTCAAGGGTCCCGACTTTGCAAAAGGAAAGTGTCTGGATATAGCCGAAGCCACTCCAATCAGTAAAAGTGATGTCCAGTTCGAAGCGGGGAAGGACTATGATGTGCTCGAAGGAGCTGAGATCATAATAAATACAGCCGGTGTCCCGCGTACCAAGCGGCCGGATGGTACTATACCAACCAGGGAGGAACTTTTGACAACGAACCTGAAGATCACGGACCTGGTGGCGGGTGGTATTAAGAAGTATTGCCCCGATGCGTTTGTTGTTTCAGTAGCCAACCCGCTTGACGCGATCGTGTACCGGCTTTATCAAAGCCTCCAGCCCAGTAAGAACAAGCTGATGGGTATGGCGGGAGCGCTCGATTCATCACGGTATCGTTACTTTGTGGCCAGTGCGGCGGGCGTCTCTGTTGAGAACGTTGAAGCTATGGTCCTTGGCGGCCACGGCGACACCATGGTGCCGATTCGCAGTTGTTGCAGGATCGCCGGAATTCCGGTGGATAAATTCGTTGACGAGGAAACCCTTGGCCAATTAGAGACCAGGACAAGAAAAGCCGGCGGCGAAGTTGTCGGCCTGCTTGGTGTTGGCTCGGCCTTTGTGTCTCCGGCTCTCGCCGCGCTCGATATGGTGGAATCGATCGTTTTTGACAAGAAAAAGATCATCCCTACCTGCGTGCTTTTGGAGGGTGAATACGGTGTTAACGGACTTTTTGTCGGAGTACCAGTCATCATTGGCAAAAATGGGATAGAGAAGATCATCGAACTCGATTTGACCGAGGACGAAAAAGCCGGATTCCAGAGATCTGTCGCCGCAGTGCAGAAAACGGTCGATGAAATTAAAACCAAGGGTTGAACGAGACATTCCATTACGTCGTTTAAATATTAACTGCAACTCTATACCTAATCCCCGGTACAGAAAGCATAGGTGATATGCTTTCTATCGTATTTTGATCTCTATGCGCCTTTCCTTGACCTGTTCCCGGCGGTAGTCGGGCACAACCATCGGGGCAGTCCGGGCAGTGTCTACCCCGGCTTCCGTGATCAACTCTTCGTAACGTTTCACGTGCTCGAGGGAAAGGTTCCCGTACTCGACCTCTTTGGCCCGTTTGGCGGCGGCGATTCCGGCCCGCCGTCCGAAAACGTTCACACCCAGCAACGAGTTGCCCATAAGGCGGTTACGGCCGTGAATCCCACCAGCAGTTTCACCGGCAATGAACAGATTGGGGATCGACGTCGCACAATCGGCGTCGATAATCACCCCGCCGTTCTGGTAGTGGAGCGTCGGAAATACCAGGATGGGCTGCTTACTTATATCAAGATCAAACCGTTCGTATTGCCTGAACATGGCAGGAATACGTTTTCTGACCGTACCTTCTCCGTGAATGACATCGATCATGGGCGAGTCCAGCCACACACCGGTCATACCGGTTGGAGTATCGATCCCTTTGCCAAGTTCCGTGCACTCCCTGATAATACAGGAAGCTTCGATATCACGAGGCTCCAGGGGGTAGCAGAATTGGTGGCCTTCGACATTTGTCACCTGAGCACCGAGTCCGCGAACTTTCTCGGTAACCAGTTGTCCCACGATCTGTTCGGGGAAGGCCGCACCGGTGGGATGATACTGTACCGTGTCCATAAAAGCCAGCTTACAGCCAGCACGATAGGCTAATACCAGCCCGTCGGCGGTAGCCCCGTAATGGTTGGTGGTGGGGAACTTTTGGACGTGCAACCGGCCGAAACCACCGGTAGCAAGGATGATGGTCTTGGCTTTGACCACCTGGTATTCGTCGGTCTCCAGGTTGAGCAGTATTGCGCCGGTTGCCGCTCCTTGTTCGTCGGTCAAAAGCTCGATGACGGGGGAAAACTCGATCACCGGTATCTGACGGTTACGGACTTCGTCACGCAGCGTCCGCATGATCTCGGCGCCGGTGTAGTCGCGGGCGGCGTGCATCCGCATTCTCGATGTCCCGCCACCATGGATGGTTTTTAATGTCCCGTCATCTTCTTTGTCATACATAACCCCCAGGTCTTCGTGCCACTTGATCACCTGGGGAGCATCGTGGACAAGTGCCTCCACCAGGTCGGGGAAATTGGTGAAGTGACCGCCGCCAATGACGTCCAGGTAATGGATTCCCGGGGTATCGTTGGCCTTGGAAGCCGCCTGGATACCTCCCTGGGCCATCATGGTATTGGCATCACCAAACCTCAGCTTGGTAACCAGCAGGACGTTGGCGGCGTCTTCCTGAGCCATGAGTGCCGCCGAAGCACCGGCGCCGCCGCCACCTACCACCAGCACGTCAACCTCGTGGTCAATTTGATCGAGGTTGATATCCTCGGGTTTTACCCAGGGATGAGCCTCCAGCAAATCGGCAAACTCATGAGGCACCTTATCACCCTTGTTGGGACCAAGTTCCAGTCCCCTGAAGGCCTCGTTTTTGTAATCGGGATGATACTTGTGCAAAATGGCCTGTGATTCATCATGCGACAACAAGGGGAATGTTTCCGTCAGACGCTGTGACCGTGTTTGCTCAACTTTGGCTATTGATTCCAGCATATATTCAGGATAAGACATTGGTCACTCATCCTCCATCTCTTCAGGGTTTTCGATGTCCCGTGCGGCGTAACGCTCCTTGAGTTCCTTCTCGGAAAGCCCTTTGAGCTCCGCTAGTTCAGCATCGAACTTACCGTCCTCGATCTCCTGGACACGGCTGGCCAGATGTTTTGATTTTGGTGCGAGGTATTTCCCATAGAGCCGGCGGGCCAGGAGTCCGATATTATACTGGGCCATCTCCGCCGAGCACCGGCTGGTGCACAAACCGCACATGAGGCAGTCAAACGAGAGGTTGGCGGCTTTCGCCAAATCTCCCCTGAGAGAGGCCTGTACGTAATCAAGCACTTCCAGGTCCTGTGGGCACACCTTAGTGCAAAGGTTGCAGCTCAAGCAGCGGGCCAGTTCCGGATAGAGCTCCAGGACTCCTTCCGCGGTGGGAGATACTTCATCTATGAAGTACACCGATTTCTGAGCCGGGAAGAACGGGAGCTGAGCCAGGTACATTCCATCTTCGATAACTGTCTGACAGGCCAGTCCGACCTGGATCTTGTAATCACTGGGCATCCGGTAAACGGTGGCACAGGCACCGCAAAAGCCGCCCCGGCAACCGCAGCCGCGTATATACCGGTAGCCGACATATTCCACAGCCTTCATGATAGTCAGGCCTTCGGGGACATCATACGTTTTCCCCATAACGTTGATCTTAACATCATTCGGTTCCATGTACTCTCCTCCTGTCTCTATCAAAACTGTATTTCCTGAGAGTTGCCGTTCTCACCGGCCGGTTCTTCTTAAAGGTCCAAAGCTGCACGATTTTCCGGCAGTGTTTCCATGGCCGCATGCGGGTCAAACTCTCTCATTCTACAAAAAAACTCATCATCTTTGGTTCAAACATGTCTAGTCCTCTATCAACACTTTTACCTTACTCATTACTTGATCATCCGTGTGGTTACACTGCTGGGCTGCACCGGTGGGACAGGAGGCAACACACGATCCGCAGTTCTTGCAGAGCGCCTCGTGAACAACGGCCTTTCTCTCCTCGGGATCGAGTGCCCGGGCATTGTGGGGACAGACTGAAATGCACATCGTGCATCCGCAACACAGGTCCGAATCGGCGCCGACGATGGTCGGCTCCTGTTCCAGCTTTTCCCTGGAAAGGAGCTCACCCACCTTGGCAGCAGCGGCTCCGGCCTGGGATACGGAATCGGGAATATCCTTGGGGGCCTGGGCACAACCGCACAGAAAGATCCCTTGAGAGAGGCTTTCTACCGGCCTGAGCTTGGAATGCGCCTCATTGATGAAACCATGTTCATTGAGGTCTATTTTGAGAAGCTGCGCCAGTTCTTTGATACCCTTTCTGGGCATGATAGCTGTAGCCAGAACCACCATATCGGCTTCGATTTCGACCTTGCGATTGGTGAGAGTATCGGCTCCCCAGACTACCAGCTTATCTCCCCGCTGAAATACCTTCGAAACCCGGCCCCGGAGATAGATGGTACCGTCTTCTTCCATCCCTCTCTGAACAAATTCCTCATATCCCTTCCCTCCCGAGCGGATATCCATGTAGAACACATACGCCTGGCCGTCATGCACATTGTGTTGATACAACATGGCGTGTTTGGCCGTATACATGCAGCAAATCCGGGAGCAGTAAGGGTAGGCGTTTTCCTGATCCCGGGACCCGATACAAGAAAGAAACACCACTTCTTTGGGTACCTTGCCATCGCTGGGCCGGCGCACATTGCCGCTGGTAGGACCGGAAGCCGAGAGCAACCGTTCGAACTGGAGGCCGTGAAGCACATCCGGATACTTCCCGTACCCGTATTCACCTATCTCGGCGACCGGATATAAATCGTAACCGGTGGCTACCACGATAGCGCCAACCTCTACTTCAATAATCTCGGGTTCCATTTTATAGTCGACAGCTCCCGCTTCACAGACCTTCTCGCACAGCCCGCACTTATCCTTGGTCAGCTTCAAGCAGCGCTCGGCATCAATTGTGTAGCAGGCCGGCACCGATTGAGGAGAAGGAATATAGATGGCTTTACGGTCGGCAAGCCCTTCGTTGAGCTCGCTTTTCACTTTGACCGGGCATTTTTGGGAGCAGTTACCGCAGGCAGTGCACTTTTCTATCTGCACATACCGGGGCTTGCGTTCGATAGTCACTTTGAACTGCCCCACGGAGCCTTCAATGTTCTTCACTTCGCTGTAAGCCAGAAGACGGATATTATCGCTTTTAGACACTTCAACCATTTTGGGCGTCATGATACACTGTGAGCAGTCCAGCGTAGGGAAGGTTTCCGACAGTTGCGCCATGTGGCCGCCGATGGCCGGGTCACTCTCCACCAGAACAACTTCGTAGCCCTGACCGGCTATATCCAGGGCAGCCTGTATACCACTGATACCGGCACCGATAACCAGTGCCCGCTTAACCACCGGTCCCTCGACAGGTTTCAGTGACTCATTGAGTTCTAGCTTTTCCACGTCCTCACCTTTTCCACGTTTACGGTCTGTGCAATAGTACGCCCACAACAGCAGATGAAAATTCCCATTCTTCGCATAACATCACCTCAAAACGAAACGAGGTTTTTTTCTGTCAGCAACGGACGGGGATCAACATGGTGAAGTTCAAAATTACAGACATCCGAAGAGACTCCCAAAGCAAGGGCCAGTAATTGACCGATATACAGGATCGGCATGAGTTGGTAGCCCGGTTTTTCATCTAAAAGGTCGAGCTGCCGTTTGTCAAGATTAAAGAAGCACAAGGGGCAGCTAACCACCAGGAAATCGGCGTCCTGCTGGCGGGCGTGCGCAACGATTTCACCGGTGCGTTTTTTTACCAATTCCGGCTCACCAACAGTCTGGAAAGCACCACAACATTCGTTCTGAAAATAAAAATCAGCCGCTTCGGCCCCAAGGTTCCTCAGCAGGTTTTCCATTACCTGCGGCATTTCAGGATCATCCACGGCTATTTCTTTCGGTCTCAAGAGAAGACAGCCGTAATAGCAAGCCGCTTTTAAGCCCTCAAGAGGTTGTTTCACCGCTTCCTTTATCTTGTCGAAACCAATGATATCTCTCAAAAGGTGAAATAGGTGCAGTACCTCTACTTCGCCGTGGTAGTCGCCGTCCTCGGCGATATCTTCAAAATGCCAGTTGATCTTCTGGCGTTTTTCATCATCGTCACGCATGAGAAGATTAGCCTGGGACAGGGTATGATAACACATGGAACATAGGGTGAGAACCTGTTTTTCCCCAAGGTTTTTCAGGAATATCAGGTTTCTCACCGGAGCCAGGTGAAGCATCAGATTATCAACGGCCAACGAATGGGTGGTACCGCAGCAGTTCCACCGGTCAAGCTCCGGCGCATCCACGCCAAGCTCTTTCAGTGCAGATATGGTAGAGGTTTCGAAATTCTGCGCCTGAGTTTTCAGGGTACAACCTGGATAGTACGGTATTCTCATGGCTTTTGAACTCCTAACCTGAAAGTTTGCGAAACGCCCCCACCAAGGCAATCTGGGGTAACTCTTTGAGATCCTTCTTACAGATGCAAGAAGGACTCAAATGATCTTTATTTGTTCTGAGAACCACCTGTCGCACTGCCTCCAGGACACGAGCCAGTTCCACGCCCTTCGGACAGCGTGCGGAACACATCAGGCAGGCCGCACACAACCAAACCGTACGACAGTTTTTGACCTCGTCTTCACAACCCAACTGAATCAACCGCACTACCTGGTTCGGAAGAATATCCATCTCCTCTATCCCGGGACATCCCGCCGAGCATTTACCACAGTTGTAGCAAGCTTTGAGAGACTGTCCACTGAGTTCCTCAATCTTTTCCATCAGGGCGTTCCTGATTGTAGAACGACTTATCTTGATGCGCATACCATTCCTCCCCTACCGACTTTACGGACAACGAGTATACCGGCACACAGGGCACACTTATAAAAGCCAAATTTACGTATAGTCACAATTTGCCTCAAAAGATTTTTGGAATAGTTTGACGGTGTGTTCATGAACACGACAATGAGGCAGAATTAAAAAAATAGAGGCAAAAGTGTTTGACATACAGCAGTCCCACATGTCACGTGTACGGAAACTTACGTTCACTTTTTAGGCTAACTGCTTCACCCAACTTCTTAGAAGACGGTTCATCTCCTCAAAAGCAGCTATATCCAAAAACGTATCTGCTTCTATGCCTTGGAGATAGATTAGCCCTATCCTATACTGACAACCTTAATTTATAATCGATACTTACGAGTCAATTCTTCTCTGTCACAAACCAACGTGTAAACAGCTTACGCAAACTGTATTCTTATTACTTTTACGCTTCAGTAAGCTGTCCGTAAAACCTTGAACCTATTTAATGTCTTATCGCTAATTCTGAGCTTCTAGGCTATGTTCTTCACAGCGAAGTATCGTAGTATACCACCAGACGTCGAGTGAGTCAAAAATATTTTGTATTACTCGGGATAAGAAAGGCAACACATGGCACAGTGGGTTGACTATCTGGTATAAAGAAATTGTTAAGGACAACAGTTCAATACTGAGGTAGAGAGGTGAATTTTTCTATGAAAATGTTTCTTGCCGGTAAGTGGGTTGATCGGGACAGAAAGATTCAAGTCCGTAATCCTTTTGACGGATCGGTGATTGATGATGTTCCCCGGGCTGACGGTGACGATGTGGATAAGGCTGTTGAATCCGCTCTGGCTGGTTTCGAACAGATGAAAAAACTTACTCGCCGTAAGAAGGCTTCCATCCTTGAAAAAACAGCCTGCCTGATCGAAAAAAAACAGGAAGAATTGGGGATAACTATCGCCAAAGAATCCGGAAAAACCATCAGGGAAGGCAAAGGCGAAGCCGGCCGTGCCATCGAAACCTTTACCCTGTCAGCCTACGAGGCACGACGGTTGGCAGGAGAGATTATCCCCTTCGATGCCGCTCCCGGAGCCGAGAACAAGTTCGGATTTTACCTTCGGTGCCCGATCGGCGTCGTGGGCGCCATCAGTCCTTTCAACTTCCCGCTTAATCTGGTAGCGCACAAGATAGCGCCGGCCATCGCCGCCGGCAATGCCGTGGTGCTCAAGCCGGCTTCAGCCACTCCCCTCGTTGCCCTCAAGCTGACGGAAATCTTGCTGGAAGCCGGACTCCCCTCCCTGGCTATCAATGTCATTTGCGGGCCGGGAGGCGAAGTCGGTGAAGAATTGGCCGCACACGATCGGCTTCGCCTGATCACGTTCACCGGAAGCCTCGAGGTAGGAAAACGCATTACCGCCGTCGCCGGGATCAAGCGGGTCACCCTGGAACTCGGATCCAACTCGGCCCTGATCGTGATGGGAGACGCCGACCTTAAGCGGGCCAGCACCCGGGCGGCAGTCTGCGCTTTCGCCTTGGCCGGACAGGTCTGTATATCTGTCCAGAGAATCTTCGTAGAAGAGCGGGTGTTCGAGGAGTTCACGTCGCTGTTAGTAGAGGAAACCAGCCGAATGTGCACCGGTAACCAGCTCCTGGAAACCACAGATATCGGTCCCATGATCAACACGAAGGCGGCCGAAGATACCCAGGTTCTGGTTGATGAAGCAGTCGAACGGGGAGCGAAACTGCTGGTAGGCGGCAACCGTAACGGTTCGCTGTACCAGCCCACGGTACTTACCTCTGTACCCGATGACACCAGGCTTTTTATGGAAGAAGCCTTCGCGCCTCTGGTCCTGGTAAACCCGGTAAGCTCACTGGATGAGGCCATTCGTGAAACAAACAAGAGCGTCTATGGACTCCAGGCCGGCATTTTCACCCAGGATATTTCAGCCGCCATGCGCTCGGCCCATGAGATCGACGCCGGCGGAGTCATGATAAACGAAGCTCCAACCTTCAGGGCCGATCTGCAACCGTACGGAGGGATGAAACAAAGCGGACTCGGGCGGGAAGGTCCGAAGTTTGCCATGGAGGAGATGACAGAACTCAAGGCGGTGGCGTTTCACCTTTAATTGAATTATTATCTAGCGTTAACCTACCTGGAAATGCTATTATTAAAATGAAGGGCTTGGAGTATCCTTTGTATCGGAATGGGCGATCAAGAACGACCAAGCGAATCCGGTCAAAGTCACTGGCCTGAATATCTCCAGAAAATTCTATCTGGTTTATCACAGGACCAAACCGCAACGATATGTAGTGGAAACCTTCCTGAACTTTCAAAACCGAAAAAAGGAGAAGAAATAACCGTGGAAAAGATCCGTTTGACCCAGTTTGCCAAAGCCGCCGGTTGAGCAGCGAAAGTCTGCCAAAAAGACCTGATGCAGGTCCTGCGTCAGCTACCGACATTTGACGATCCCAACCTGGTGCTGGGATACGATGCCCTGGGAGACGCCGGTGTCTATGCCCTGAATGACCGGTCAGTCCTGGTACAGACAGTGGACATCCTCACACCCATTGTTGATGATCCCTATACCTTCGGCGCCATAGCAGCGGCCAATTCTCTCTCGGATGTCTTTGCCATGGGCGCCAGACCGTTAACAGCCCTGAATATCCTCTGCTTCCCGCCCAATAAGCTCTCTCCCGAGATCATCGGTGAACTTATCAGGGGAGGAAGCGATACCATAAAAGAGGCTGGTGCGGTCATCGTCGGCGGCCACTCGGTCAAGGACGAGGAACTCAAGTACGGACTTGCCGTAACCGGCATTACTGAGAAAAACCGGCTGATCACCAACAGCCGAGCCAAACCGGGTGATTCTCTGATACTAACCAAACCCATTGGGACCGGCGTGATTTCCACAGCTTTAAAGGCCGGCCGGGCTTCAGCGGAGTCCCGGACTGCCATGACCGCTTCCATGTGTAGTCTAAATAAGACGGCTTCCGAGATAATGGTTGAAATGGGAGCTCACGCCTGTACCGATATTACGGGTTTCGGACTGCTTGGACACGCTCTTACCTTGGCCCGGTCAAGCAACATAAATCTTACGATTATTGCCGGAGAGGTCCCCCTGTTGCCGGGAGCAGACGAGTACGCTATGTTGTCCCTCTTCCCCGGCGGTTCGTCGCAAAATTTTGATTATGTGGCTCCTCATGTTGAATGGGATTCAAACCTCACCGAGAAGAGTAAAATGCTGCTCTGCGATGCTCAGACTTCAGGCGGACTGATGATCGTCATCGAAAAAGACAAAGCGGGGGAACTGGTAGATGAACTTCACTCCCACGACATCTTAGCCGCCAAAATTATCGGCCACGTAGAAACCGGCAACCCCCTACCGCTCCGCGTCGTGTAATTTATCCGGAAAATACAGCTGACTTCGTTACGAGGAGAAGAAAACAACCGCAGATACAAGGCACGCGACCAAGGCCTCCGCAGGCGTACCTGTGGTACGTTGAGGAAGGCCGCCTGAGTGTAACGCAGTAGCTGCGGCTGTTTTCGAACTACAGTAGAAATCAGCTGTATTTTCCGGATACTTAAAAAGGCCCCGGGTTTCCCCGGGACCTTCTTTTTTCAGGTAATTGATTCCAGATCAGTTATTGCGGCTGCACATTAATCGCGGCCGGGCCTTTTTTGCCCTCTCCGATCTCGAACTCTACGGTCTGTTCTTCTGCCAGGGTCTTGAACCCTTCCATCTCAATACTGGTGTGATGTACGAAAAGATCTTCTCCTCCGTCATCGGGAGTTATGAACCCGTATCCCTTCTGATCACTGAACCATTTAACTTTTCCTGTTGGCATTGTACTTCCTCCATTTCTTACATTAAGTATTTTTTTTTTGGTTGCTGCCTTGACCTCCATAGTGCTACTCCAATGCTGACTAAACTATTCCCTCATTTCCTCCTCTACTTCAACGATGTCATCGGAGCAGTCCCGGAAGCTGAATCACACACATTGACTTTCATTTCAGCCAATGCCTCCAACGTCTCACTGACAAGTTCATCCATTAATGCCTTGACGTAGACGATTTCCTTCACCCTAGCTACATTTTGACCGGCGAAAACCACCGCCTTATCAAGAAGACCACTTACTGCATTAAAGAGTGCCTTGGCAATGCAATAAGGAACTTTCTTGGGATTACACGTTTTCAAACATACATAATTGCATTTGAAAGGAATCTTCCCATTATCACGTACCACTTCGATAAGCTTGGTCATTATAGCCCGGCCAGGCATACCTACCGGGCTGTCGATAATGGTGACATCATCTTCCCCGGCATTGACATACAGTTCCTTGAACTCATCCGAAATCGGGCACTCGTGGGTGGCGACGAACCTCGTTCCCATCTGGACTCCCTGGGCTCCCATCCGAATGAATTTAGCAATGTCTTTCCCATCGAATATCCCGCCGGCGGCAATGACAGGAATAGTTTGCCGCAACCCTTTGGTAATATCATCTACCGTTTTCAGCACTTTGGAGACGATAGCTTCCAACATATCCTTCTTTCCATCCCCCAGTTCCTGACGCTTGAATCCCAGGTGTCCACCGGCCAGGGGACCTTCTACGATAATGCCGTCCGGTAATATTCCGTACCGTTTCTTCCAGGTTTTCATGATAATATGCGCCGCGCGGGCAGATGAAACGATGGGAAGAAGCTTAATCGAAGACCCCTCCGTATATTCAGGCAGTCTGAGAGGCAGACCCGCACCCGAAGCGATGAAATCCACTCCCTCTTTTACCGTAGTCCGCACCAGATCGACGAAATTGTTTAAAGCCACCATGATGTTGACGCCGATGACGCCATCGGTCATCTGTTTCGTCTGCCTGATCTCCTGGATAAGCCCTTTTCTTGAAGCAGCCAGGAAATCGGTTTCATTCTCTTCCATACCGTATCCCAGACCGACGCTGGCTAACGTTCCCGCGCCGCCACAGTTGGCCACAGCGCTGGCCAGGGGGGCCGTGGATATCTGCACTCCCATGCCTCCCTGGATAATAGGTAGAGGAATAGTGATATCCCGGATGGTCAGCGAGGGGAGTTGTGTCATTTTCATGACGGTTTCCTTCGATTACAATAGAGCATCTACTTAAACTTCCTTTGTTAAATCTATCTTATATGAGACATGCGCATCCCATTTATGAAGTTATTATAAAGTGAACTGTGCCCGTTTGTCAACTCTCGTGTGTTGTTTTACCCGGTATAAGTAACTTAGCCGCTTGTATTGGGGGTTGATGGAATGTTAATCAAGGTCGATCCTTCCGCGGCCGAACCGGTTTACATTCAGATCGTTAATCAAATCAAACACGCGGTAGCTGCGGGTAGCCTCGTCAACGGCGATCGGCTGCCCAGCATCCGTTCCTTGGCGCGTGAACTCAGGATTAATCCCAACACCGTCATACATGCGTACCGCGAACTGGAGATAGAAAATGTCGTCGTGTCCAAGCGCGGACAGGGTAGTTTTATCACCGAGGCTTTTCCGGTGATGAGCCTGGAGAATCGGACCAGTATCCTGGCAAAGAAAGTCAATCGGATGCTGGTTGAGGCCTATCACCTTGGTCTGACTGAGGAGCAAGTATTTGAAGTAGTGCGAATGCAGCTTAAGAAACAGCCGTTAGGCAGGAAGGGGAAGGAGGTTGAGGACAACGATGATGCCCGGAAGCGTGAGGGGGTCGAGCCCACTTACAAGAAAAAGAAGGGATTCCAACCACTTC
>CAZQHK010000046.1:0-33862 GCA_964593455.1 uncultured bacterium | reverse complement strand
GGACTGCGCAATAGTTCTCCTGAGACGTTAATAAAAACGATCCTGTTGATATTTGTTAACGAGGGAAATTGCCTTCAACGACCCTCTCCAGCAAATATCAACAGGGACTTTTTTTAGTTGATTTAGTCTACAAGAAGAAATGCTGTTATTTGTATTGAAACTAAAGTGGAAGTGGATATTACTTGTTTTTACTGTCCGATGGAACGTTTGTAGGCGTGCCAAACCTGCGAGCGGACGTGAGATACCTCGTGACGCGGTACTTTCCACACTTTTGATATGACCCAGTCGGGGACCGGACTAATCATGGCGTGACATCGCCCACACAATGTGATGAGATTGTGCATGTCATGTGTGCCGCCACGCTGCCTGGCGATGATATGGTGAACTTGATTACTTCTGTGCCACCCGCAAACATAGCATGTGTTGTTATCCCGCTTAAGTACGGCCTCCCGTATGTACTTCCAATGTGACATATCACATGACATCCTTTCTCACTCCAAATAACTTGCCGCAGCACACAGAGTAGCATAAAAAGTGAGGAAGGGCCGGGTGTAAGCCGAATTCTGTCCCCTGAAATCCAGGGAGGCAATCATCCATCTGGGATACGGCTCACGCCGTACCTCACGCAACCTACCCGGGACTTATCGGAAGCGAGCAACTTCCATGACGTCCCCTATTTGGTTTTGCTCCGAGTAGGGTTTGCCATCCACGCGCGTCACCGTACGTGATGGTGGGCTCTTACTCCACCGTTTCACCCTTACTCCTTGACTCGGGCCAGCAGCCCGGGCCGGGAGCGGTCTATTTTCTGTGGCACTTTCCGTCGCCTCTCGACGCCTGGGTGTTACCCAGTACCCTGCTCTACGGAGTTCGGACTTTCCTCAGCAGATGAACAGGAGTTCTTCCGCCGCGATTACCCTCCGGCCGCTTCCTCACTTTCCATACTCACACCTGAAAAATCAGGTATTTGTCTTGTGTTTCCAATCACGTTTGGTCACTCGGTGCGACCGGCCGTCACGCCGGGTTTCATGGATAAGAAACCGCCGCATATCATAATAACCGCAATATGAACAGGACTTCAATTTACGGCCAAGACCATGTTTAGCACCTACCGGTTTATTGAGTATCTCCGTGACCGCATCCAGGGAGGCCCCGCACTCCGGACAGGGTTCCCCGACCGCCACGTGAGCAATCATAAAAATCCCCACCAGGAGCCCCATGGCTACCACAAAATTGAATAACTGTTGTCGCTTGGCGCTTTTCGTCTGCTGTTTCTTGATCACCTGTCGGACTTTATCCTCAATCTCCTGCTGTTGCTGGCCAATCTGGAAGAGTCTCGAGTACAGGTAGTCGGCCATTTTGAGGAAAGCTTCGTTTATCAAACCGCGTTCGACCAGGGGAACCATTGTCCGGTCGAGTAAATCTGAGAGCTCATTCATAGGAAATACCAGTATCAGTCCCTCTCCCATGTAGAGATGGACATTGCCTTTACTGGCACCTCCGGTCTTTCTGTCACCGGTCTCGAATACGATTACCAGATCATTTTCCGGATACTTGGCCTGTTTACTCCAGGCTTTCCTGATGGCAGCGATGAAATCGTCCGCGCCACCATATTTTTTTAAATTTGGCACCGTAATAAACAACATATCATCGCCAAACTTTTCATGCAGATCAAAAGCCTGTTCATTAATCTTCTCCACGGTAGTGGTTTTAAGAACGCCTGACAGGTCGGTCACTCCCAGTTCAACCTTCGGAAGATGGCTCCGCTGATTGATCAACAGACCCGTTCTGACCATAATTACCGTGAGTAAAACCAGGAGAGCGGCTATTTTCCACTTCATTTTTTTACAAATCCACCCCATCCCAGTACAACAGGCGACCGCAGTTGTTGCACTCTGTCAACTTGGCATTACTCCTGATCTCATTAATAGTCCCCTTCGGAAGATCGAGATAACACCCTTGGCAAGTGTAGTCGGTTACCACCACGATAGCTTTACCGGCTTTTTCCTCACAAATCTTCTCATAAAGCTTCAGATGATCGATATCCAGAAGAGCAGACCGGTCCTTCCGTTCAACCAGAAGTTTCTGGTAATCAGTTTCTACCGTCACGGTCCTGGACTGGTTGGTCTCTATCTGTTTTTCGATAGCTTCTTTTTCCTGACGGTTACCCTCGCGGAGTTTTACGAGGTCTTTTTGCATTACTTCAATCTCAACCAGCAGGTTGAATAACCCCTCTTCCATCTCCTGCTTCCCGGTCAACACATTATCTATCTCATGCTGCACCGCTTCCATTTCTTTGGTACTTGTCACTTCCAGAAATTTCTTCTGTTCCTTTTTGAAACGCACTTCGAAATCTTGAAGTTCATGCTCCATAATCTTGGACTGACGGCTGCTTTCCTTCAGCTTCTGCTCGAGTTCGACCTCATTCAAACGAAGTGCTTCCATCTCCTGACCAAACTTGACTTTTTGTCGGCCGAGCATCTTCAGAATCTTACGATTTTCGGCTATCTGGAGATCGACCTGTTGAAGATCGACCATCTTTTTCAGTTTCTCTTGCAGGACGTCCACCACCTTACCAGGTTTAAACTCAAAATATTCTTTTTTCCAGGTTCATCATTATCACCGTATAGCAAACACTTGATTGCCGGGATAGATGATTTCTACCTGAATTTGTTCTCCCGTTTCCCGTGTTAGTTTCCGAATGCGTTCAGCCAGAGGCTTCAAGACCACTCGTTCTGTCTCCCGGTGACCGGCATCAATAACGGTAACACCATCAGCGCTGGCTTCCAGGGCATCATGGTAGCCGACATCACCGGTGACCAGTACTTCAAATCCCTTGCTGCCGGCCAGCTTAAACGTCCGGCCACCACTGCCCCCCATAACCGCCACCCGGTACACCGTACCCTCAACCGGACCCGCAACCCGTACCTTATCAACCCCAAGAACGGTCTTTACTGAATCAATGAAGGCCGGTATCGAGACGGGCCGTTCCAGATCACCCACCCGGCCGAGTCCCACCGGGCCGCAGTTTTCAGTTGCTGATGGGTTTCTTGAAATCTTAAGAACGTCCAGGTTTTTCAGGTTAAATAACGAAGCCAGAACGTCATTTACCCCGTCCCGCGCAGCGTCGAGATTGGTGTGCATGGCAACAGCCGTAATATTATTCGACAGCAAAGCCCGGATAATCTGTCCCCCCTGCTCCTCCATTGATATTTTCGAAATCGGCCTGAATATGACGGGATGGTGGCTGACAATAACTTCCGCTCCATCGTCGGCGGCCGCCCGAACGATGTATTCTTCTACATCCAGACAGACCACGATCTTGCTCACCTCGCCCAGCCGGCTTCCCACCAAAAGCCCGACATTGTCCCAACTCTCGGCCAGTACGCGAGGTGCAATCAGTTCGAGAATATCAAGAAGCTTTTCGGTCTTCACGTTTCCGCCTACTCCTTTAACAAGGTTCCGTTACCATATGCTCAACAACTATTCCCGAAGCTTTCCGGGTAAATAAAAAAGGTGCCAGTCACACCTGGCACCTTGTCCGGCCCTTCCAGAGACGGGCCTCTGTAGCGGGCGGGTCTTTTCAGCTCGCCGGAGACCCATACGTATCGATTGATACGTTGCCGGATGTGCTGTTCTAAGTATTGTGTACCCACCTTCATGTCAGCCACCTCACGTAATGAAAGCCATAATGTACTTTAGCCCCAACGGGATTCGAACCCGTGTCGCCGGCTTGAAAGGCCGGTGTCCTCGACCTGGCTAGACGATGGGGCCACTCAATTCCTCACCAATGGGCCCGGAGGGACTCGAACCCCCGACCACCCGGTTATGAGCCGGGAGCTCTACCAGTTGAGCTACAGGCCCAGTGTTCGAACCAGGAACTGAAAAACCAGGCTATTCTACCCCCAGGTTTCTCATAATGTCAATAGAAGGCATCCATAGAGCATGCACGATGCGAAGCGGTAAAGCCACGAGAGAGAAGGCAAGAACGGATAATTCAGTTACGATTATTTCTCATTGGAAACCGCTCGGTGAATGAAAATCCCTACTGCCAAACCTAGTAAGTCGGTAGCAATGTCAAAAAGTGAAGGTACCCGCCCCGGGACAAATGACTGGTGATATTCGTCGGTGAGCGCATATAAAGTGCCAATGATAAACGCCGCGACGAGCTCATTTCCATACCCGGGAAGGAGAGGTATGGTGACCCGGCCGGGATACTGTAAGATCAGACCCCGGCGAAGAAAATATCCGAGCACGGCGTACTCGACAAAGTGGCCGGTTACCGTGATGGCTGTTTCGGTCGATATTCGGAGAAACCGACAAAGCCACTCAATGAACGGTACCACCTGATCTTTCGGCAGATCCTGTTGATGTGATCCCCAAAAAATGACGGCCGCCCAAAGCACTACCGGAATCCAGGCATTGACAGATGTTTTTAATCCGGGTCTTGTCACAGACACCACCAGTGATATGATACTCATGATTACGGTGAAACCTCAAGAGGCAGTGAAAGTAAGATGGCAATACTCCTGCCTTTACTCTTCAGAGCAATTAGCTGTAAAGTGATGATGAGTGAAAATGTGGTTCTCACACGCGCGGATAGGAGGCGGATAGGAGCATGAGATCACGAGCCATGAGCCGAGAACTGAGAGTTGTATTTCCGGGAAGAAGACGGGTCGACGCATTATACAAAGGATCCACCATTCAAACCGATCAGCCGGTGAGCAACGGGGGAGAAGATTCCGCTCCCTCTCCTTTCGATTACTTTTTAACATCAATTGGGACCTGTGCCGGCTATTACGTTCTCAATTTTTGCCAATCAAGAAACATATCAACTGAAGGACTAAGTCTTTCTCTTACAACAGAATGGAACGAGGAGATGCACCTGATCGACAGAATGTCGATCGCAATTACACTGCCGCCGGATTTCCCCGAAAAATACCGGGGAGCAGTCATCAAGGCAGCGGAGAAATGCATGGTCAAACGACATCTCCAGCAGCCGCCACAGTTCGATATTCATACTGTCTAACCCGCATATTTCATAAGCACTCCTGATCCTTTTACTGAGATTACGGATGCACGCGGCCGGTTGATCATCATTTACATTTACGATATGACGAAATAATAAAACCGGACCATTGACCGAACATCTGTTAGGCAGTATACTTACTTTAGTATAGGTATCCATAACAAATCCCGTACCAATTACCAAGCGGACGGGGAAAGGACATCCATCATGAGCCGGGAATCTGATGGCACACAGGCCAAAAACAAACTGACACCGGCCCAGGAGCGTGTTCTCAATACCTTGATCAAACTGACCAAAGATTATGGTTATCCTCCCACCACCAGGGAACTGGCCGAAACTCTTGGAATCAGCGCGCCCAGCGTCTATGAGCATCTTATGCGGCTTGAGACCAAAGGATGTATCAAGCACACCAGACACAAAGCCAGATCAATAGAGATTCTGTCTGGGCCGCATATCGATCAATGGAGAGGAGAGACCATTCATCTGGTCCGCGTCCCGATTATCGGAGAAATCGCTGCCGGGAAACCGGTGTTTGCTGAAGAGAATTTTACCGGGGAAGTTTGGGTGGACTCCCGTGCGGCCGCCAGCGGACGGCTCTTTGCCCTCACCGTTAAAGGCGACAGTATGATTGGCGCGGGCATTAATAATGGAGACGTCGTCATCGTACGCCAGCAGCCGGTTACCGAACCCGGTGAAATCGTGGCTGCTCTTCTCGATGACGAAGCCACTATTAAACGGTTGCGAATCGTCGATAACCGGGTTTTTCTCTACCCTGAAAACCCTGACTACACACCCATCGACGTTACCTTACGTGAAGATTTCCGGGTATTGGGCAAGGTCGTCAGCCAGCTGAGCGAACAAGACTCTTGAGGCTGTAGCCGGGTGAGTTGCTCTACATTGACATAGATTGCGCCTCGATCATTTTGTACCCGGCCGATAATCAGCATCCCCCGCGGAACCTCATCGACGAGATGGCTGAATTGCCGGTAGACGGCAGGAAACAACACTGTTTCAAAGATGGCGGTCTCATCTTCGAAGCTAACGAACTCCATCGGGTCTCCACGGCCGGTTGATATGGTTTTTCTGGTCACCGGCCAGCCCAGTACCGTTACCCGCCTTCCCCGAAAATAATCAAGGGTGGCCGCCTTAACCAGCCGGCGACCACAAAACTGATCTCCCCCCCGGCGCTCACTTCTTATCAGGGTGAGCGGATGCTGCCCGCACAGAAACCCAAGCCGGAAATATTCCCGCTTGAGCCGCTCTAATCGGCTCCATCCCCGTTTTGATTCGGTAGCAGAACGAGACATGTCGAAAACACGGTGATCGATATGATTATCTTCAGGAAACAGCGTCTTTTCCGACGGTGAACAACCGCCGGACGAATAATCGTAAACGAGAGCCGTCCAGAGTTGGGACGACCGGTTTTGCCCCGGCGATATCGAATCCAGGGCGCCCACGTCTACCAGGGCTTCGATCTCCGTCTGCTGCAGGAGGACCCGTTTCAAAAAATCTTCCAGATTTGAGAAGTTTCCGCCCTGGGCTCTTTTTTGTTCAATTAATTTCCCCGTTGCCTGCTTTAAACCGGCGACAGCCATCAACCCCACAACGATTTGTCCGTCACGGGCAACATAACGGTAGCGGCTCCGGTTGACATCCGGCGGTTCCACCCGCACACCCAGTCGATGCGCTTCACTGATATAGGCGGCGCTGGAGTAGTATCCGCCGCCGTTAGTGAGAACAGCCGCCAGAAACTCTGCCGGATGATGGGCCTTGAGGTAAGCGGACTGGAACGATACCTGAGCATACGAAGCCGAATGTGGTTTACAAAACGAATATCCACTGAATGACTCGATCATCTCCCAGACAGTCGTGATGACATCCCGGCCAACTCTCCGCCTGAGCGCGCCGTCAAAAAACCGTTGCCGAAAACCAGCCAATGAAGATGAATTGCTCTTTTTTGACAGAATTCTCCTGAGTTCGTCCGCCTCACCGGCTGAGAATCCGGCCAGCGCGCGGGCCGTCCGTGAGACATCTTCCTGATAGCACATTATTCCGTACGTTTCTTCGAGCAGTTCTGAGAGCACGGGATGAAGCGGGCGGTAGGGTTTCCCGTTCAGACGTTCGACGTATTCGTTTATGTACCGGTTGGCGGCCGGACGAATAATGGACGAGTGAATTACCAGATGCTCGAAATCACCACGGCCGGTCTTTTTCTGGAGCTGGCGCATGGCCGGCGATTCGACATAGAAAACACCGATAGTATCGCCCCGGGCCAGCAGGCGCTGTGTTTTCAGATCATCAATGGTATTCCATTTCTCCCGTTCGATGTCGATCCCGTTTTCCCGCAGATTCGCCAGCGCGTCCCTGATTACTCCCAGGGAGCGGTTGCATAGCAGATCAATTTTTACCAGTCCGGCAGCTTCCGTTCCATCTTTTTCCCAGGTGATGACCGGTACCCCCTTGGGCGCCGTTTCCACCGGCACGTAGCTATAGACCGGCTGTGGGGTGATTACCAGGCCGCCGACATGAACGCTCAAACAGCGGGGAAATCCTACCAACCGGCGGGCCAGCCTGATAATTACCGGCCACGGTTCATCAAGATAACCAGGAGCGGGAGTGGGAATCACTCCCGGCCGGCCCAGCCGTTTCAAACGCGACAGGTACGTGGACACGTTCTTTATCTCGGCCGCCGGCACACCGTAGCAGCGGGCCACCTCCCTCAATGCCGAGCGGCGTTTGAACCTCACGTGATTGCACACAAAGGCACAATGCTCTATTCCGTATCGTTCGCGCACCTTCTCCACCACCGCATCCCGCTCGTCCCAGGCGAAATCGATGTCAATGTCCGGCGGGTCCGGCCGCTCCGGATTGAGAAACCGGTCAAAGTACAGGTTGTGCCGGATCGGATCGACGTTCGTTATTCCCAGAGAATACGCTACCAGGCTGGCGGCAGCGCTTCCCCGCCCGCAGATCCGGGAAGCCAGCGCGGTGATATCGGCCACGAGCAGGAAGTAGGAAACAAACCCCTTGCTGATGATTATGTCGAGTTCGTATTCAAGCCTGTCAAAAATAGCAGGAGTGAGCTTATGGTAGCGTCTCCGCGCCCCCACCAGAGCCCGGTTCCGCAACGTTTCGGCCTGGCACTGTCCATCCGGTAGCGGATAATGCGGAAACACCAGCCCCCGGTAAATTTCCCGGAACCGGCATGCCGCCCCGATACGACCGGTGTTCCTGACCGCTTCCGGCCAGAGGGCAAAGCGGGCCGCCAACTCTTGCGGAGAAGCCAGGTACGCCCGGGCGGCTACACAATCATTTTCGGGAAGACGACTGAGAACGGTTTTTCGATAAATTGCCCGTAGCAGGCGGTGCACCTCCCGGTCGGCCGATGAGACAAAACAGACTTCCCCGCTGGCCGCCAGGGGAAGATCGAGTTGACGAGCAAGCGCGGGCACCGCTTCGGACATTCCGGTAACCATAGCGTAGAGCTCAGGGACCCGTCCTTTCAGCGTGGACAGCAGGCAAAGAGAATCGGACAGGATAAAGACGTCTTCGCTGTACCGTCCAAGCAACCGGGGCAGATCGCCGTCTTGGTCAAGCAGGTGCCGCGTAAGCAGCTCCGTTATATTGGAAAACCCTTTTCCGGTTCTGGCCAGCACCACAGCCCGGTTATCCCGATCTTGAACTTCGGCGCCCAAAATGGGCCGTATCCCCTCCCGCCGACAGGACTCACAAAACACGTGCACGCCGTACAGGTTGTTGATATCCGTCAAAGCCAGAGACCTGTATCCCATCTTTTTCGCCGCCCGCACCAGCTCCTGGACATGGTTTGCCCCATAAAGCAACGAGTAGTTCGATCGAACATGGAGGTGTGTGATCATATATATACCCCGAATAATTCACGAATCTTCGTCGCGAGGTGAAGTAAATGGCCGCAAATACAAGGCGCGTGCAGGAAAATGCACGGAGTCGTACCGGTCGGTACGATGAGTACATTTTTCAAGCGCAACACAGTAGGTGTGGTCATTTACGAGCCGTAGCAGATTATTTGTGAATTATTCGGGATACATCCCATTACGAAAGATACGCCGCCGGCGGAGCCGCCAGCGTGAAAGCCGGAACGATAGACCGCATTCCAAACCGTCTTTTGATCTTGTCCACCGCCCACTGCAGAGAATCTATCTTCGCGTTTCGCGGAGGAGTAAACAACTCCAGTTGGCGCGTCGAGACATTCAACCGAGACAACTTCAGTCCCAGTTTGCGCACCCGCACCCGACGGCTGAAGGTCTGTCTCAGCAACGACCGTGCCACCTGGAACAGCTCACTATCAGCGTTCTCTCCATCCCGTAGGGTGGTCTGCCGGGCCACGGATACGGAGTCGGTATATCCAAGGAACAACCGGACCCGGCAGGCAGTCAGATTTCTCTGCCGTAACCGAAAACCTGCCTCTTCAATCAGACCGTGGAGATGAATTTCCAGTTCCTCCAGATCGCTGCTGTCAGAAGCGAACTCTTTAATCACTTTCACCGGCAGCTCATGCATCCCGCGGCCGGTGACCGGTGTTCCGTCAATACCCCGGGCGAAATCCCTGAATCTCATTCCAGGCCGGCCAAAAGCCGCCATAGCCAGATCGTCCGGAAGAAGCGATAGATCTCCGAGCGTAACAATACCCAGCGCCGTCATCCGGTGGGACAGCGCGTCTCCCACACCGGGCAGGAGCGTAACCGGCTGCGGGCCCAGAAACCCCGTCTCGCTGCCGCCGGGGACCGAAGCAAACCCGAACGGTTTGACCACCCGAGTAGCCACCTTGGAGACCAGTTTACTGCTGGCCAGACCGATTCCGGGATCGAGTCCCAGGCGCGACCGGCACTCGCGCTTCAACCGGGCAGCCAGATCAACCGAAGCTCCATACAGTGAATACATCCCGGTGATATCCAGGAAGAGATGTCCCCGCGGTGCCGGTTCGACCAGGGGGGAGAACTCCCCAGCTAAACGGTACAGGGATTGAGCTGCCCGGCGGTAGATCGCCGGCCGGGCTGGAACAACCACCGCTTTCGGAAGCCGGCGGCGGGCCGCCGACAAGGAAATCCCCCTATCCACACCATTTAACCAGGCCTCCGCGGAGACATCGTAAACGAATGACCGCCCCCGGCTCTGCAGGGAAACAATGATGGGGCAGCGACGTAAAGCGGGTTGCGCCGCTTGTTCCACAGTGGCCGCGAAATGAGCTATGTTAAGATGCACGATGTCTCTCATGGGCCAGACTCGATTACCCCGGCTTCAAACAAAAGCTTCTTGAACATCCCAGCATTGGCCGGGGCCTGTCCACGACGGTGATTGTTAAAATATATCCGCATTCTGCCGGCACTGCGGAGCATGGACGTGATCCGGGCAATCCACCCGTTGAGCTCTTCTGGGGTATAGAGATAGTCGAACCGCTCGGCGGCGCTCGGCGCCGTCCACCATTTTTGGGCGTTGCGCCCATGAAACCGCACGTAGGCCAGGTCGGAGGTCACCACGTCAAGAGACGGTGGAAGACCCCTCAGACGCGGTTCGTCCACGCAACAAAACCCTACCTGCAACTCACGCAAGGTATCGAATACCCGCCGGCTCAACCACTCGGCGTTACGAAACTCCACTACCAGCGGTAACTCCGTCAACTCTGTCAACAACCGGTGAAGATACCGGCGGTTATCCGACGCGTAGTGAAAACTGTAGGGAAACTGGCAGAGCACCGACGCCAGTCGTCCGTCTTCCAGAAGCGGCGCTAAAGAATTGCGGTATTCCCTGATCGAGTCCATCCAGGTAGACGGCTCGATACGGTGAGTGAAAGATTCATGCGCTTTAATGGAGAAATCCATCCCGGGACCGCTCCGAGCGAGCATTCCGCTCAATTGTTTCGATGTCGGCATCCGGTAATAACTGAAGTTGAGCTCCACCGTGGAAAAACAGCTGCTGTAATAGGTGAGATAGTTGGCGCTCGAAACCCCTTCCGGGTAGAATACGTCCAGCCAATCAGAATACGAGTACCCCGAAGTTCCCACCCTGACATCAACCGCGTCCGGTTTCACCATCGCCAAAATCTCAACCTCACTTTCTACACTCCTTGCTTGAAGCACGATCGGTCCTAATAAAATATACCATACATTTGTTAGGTACACAAGGGCAGAATTTACTTGACTTCAAGCGGTATGCTTCGTTAAGCTATCGAGGTAAGGATTCGATTCCGCTCCGAAGTCCGGAATATGTTTCGTGGGACAAGTGAGGACCGATGAGAACACTGTTCGCCGCCATCGATTGTGGCACCACCGCAATTAAATGTGCCCTGGTTGACGCCGATGGACACCTGGCTGCCTGTGTTTCCCGGCCTACCCCATGCACGTTCTTGGCAGATGAACATATCGAGTTAAATCCCGATAATCTTCTCTGTCAGATCTTCTCCGCCCTGCGAGAAAGTCTGGAGCGCTCACAGGCAAATCCGGCGGACATTGCCTCCGTATGCCTGGCCACTCAACGGGCCACGGTTATCGCGGTGGATTCCCACGGAACACCGCTTGCCAATGCCATCTCCTGGCAGGACATGCGGGGCACCAAAGACATCGAACAGATGCGCAGCGCCATGGACGATGACCGCTATTACGATATTACCGGCCTGCCCAACAATCCGGTTTTCACCCTGGCTAAACTCCTGTGGATCAAGAACCGACAACCGTCTCTTTATCGAAAAACCTCTAGATTCGTTCTGGTCCATGATTTTGTTTTGAAATATCTCGGATGCACTGATTTCTACACCGATTGGTCCAACGCCTCATTGACCGGACTTCTCGATGTTTCTAACCGGACCTGGAGCAACGATATACTGAAAACGGCCGGTTTGGATCCGGGAAAACTACCGCAACTGGTACCTTCCGGCACCATGGTGGGAACGGTCTCCACAGAGACTTCCCGCCAGAGCGGTCTACTGGCCGGAACACCACTCATTTCCGGAGGAGGCGATCAACAGTGTGCGGCCTTGGGAGCTGGAGCCGTGGCACCGGGCATTCTTGAGTTTACGCTGGGCACAGCCGGGGTGTCCCTCTGTTTCAGCGAACGGGTCGTTAAGGACCCATCCCATCGTGTTACCTGCTGTGTTCATGCCTATCCGGACGCCTGGGAAGTGGAAGGTCTGCAAAATTCGGCCGGCGGCAGTCTGAAGTGGCTCGCGAAAACCATGTCCGTCAGCCGGGATTCTCTTGAAGATTGGTACCGCCTGGCTGCAGAATCACCACCCGGCGCGCGGGGATTACTTTTCTATCCATATCTTACCGGTTCCTCCGCTCCCCATTGGGACCCCAGAGCCAAAGCCATGTTTCTCGGGCTTACGCAGAGGCACCAACCAGCGGACCTGGTACGAGCGGTGATGGAAGGAGTATCCATAGAAACCAACCAGGTGCTGGACGTTTTCACCTCCCTGGAAATACCGGTCGAGGAGATTAGATTGACCGGTGGTTACACGACTATCGACACCTGGAATCAGATCCAGGCCGATATCTATGGGAAACCGGTATCAACACTGGAAAATCCAGAAGCTTCGATTATGGGCGCCGCCCTTCTCGGCGCGGTAGGAACCGGAGCGTTCTCCTCGCTTCCGGAAGCAGTCAAATCCATGGTTCGATTGAAAAAAAGATATCAACCGGCTAGAGAAAACGCGGTGGCGTATGAAAAACTTTACCAAACATATTGCACCGTACACGAAGAGACCGGCTCACGGCTTTTCGAGTTGATGAACTAACGAGGTGATGTTTAGTGGAAGATCTTTACAGGCGACTGCTTGAATTTAGCCAGGCGGGGATCTATCAATACTCATTCGAGACCGGTAAAATCATCTTTGCCAACCAGGGATTAGTGGATATTCTCGGTCTTAACTGCGCACCCGAAGACCTGGAAGGTGACTATTTAAAAAATCTCCTTATCTACGTCGAGGAGGAAGCTTCGATTCGAAGCCTACTCGACAAACACGGAGAAATCCACGACCACGAATATAATTTCAAAACACTTAACGGAGAAGACCGATGGGTCATCCATAATTCAATCCTGACGCTCGATCCTGACACCGGCGAGAAAACCGTCGAAGCCATCGTTAAAGATATAACAGAACGCAAGAAAATTGAGAAGAAGCTTAAGCACATCGATACCGTTCTCAGGGCGGTCAACAATATCACCCAGTTTATCGTCAGAGAGAAAGACCGCAAGCGTCTTCTCGAACAAATCTGCAAGTATCTAATCGAAATTCCAAACTACACACATAGTTGGATAGCCATCAAGGGAAGTTCCGGAGAACTGGAAGCATGGGCCGAGGCCGGAATAGGGAAATCCTTCAAGGCGCTTTCCCGGAAATTAAAAAAGGGCGATCAGCCATCCTGCGTAACAGAAGCGATGAAACAATCAACCTCTATACATGTAAATCACCCATCGGAATCGTGTTCAGGATGCCCCCTGGCCGATACCTTTTCAGAACACAGTGTTATCGTGTCCCGTCTGGAACATAGCGATAGAATATTCGGGACACTGGCCGTATCCATTTCACAGACCTTTATCTCCAACCATGAAGATATCGAACTACTTGAAGAAATAGCCCGGGATATCGGTCTGGCCCTGCATGACATCGAACTCGAGTACGAGCGAGCGCAGGCAGAGGAAGAGATCAGGAAGGAACGAGACAAAGCGCAGAAATACCTCGACGTGGCCGGGGTTATAATCCTGGCACTGGATACCGACCAGAACGTCACTTTGATCAACAACAAAGGCTGCGAGATCCTGGAATGTCCGGAAGACGAAATTATCGGCAAGAACTGGTTTAATAACTTCATCCCGAAACGGCTTCAAAAAGAGGTAAAACATGTATTTACCCGGCTGATGAGCGGTGATATCGAACCAACGGAGTACTTTGAGAATCTCATCCTGACCGAAACTGGAGAAGAGCGGACCATCGCCTGGCACAACACCATGCTGACCGATAAAAACGGAACCATAACCGGAGCGCTTGCCTCGGGTACGGATATCACCCAGCGCAAGGTGGCCGAGAAGGCGTTACGGGAAAGCGAGACACGGCTCCAACAGGTGACCGACCACGCACGTGCCTGGGTATGGGAAGTGGACACCGTGGGGGTATACACCTATGCCAGTCCGGCGGTGAAGACAATACTCGGGTTCGACCCGGAGGAACTTATCGGGAAAAAACATTTTTTCGACCTGTTCAGTCCGGACACGCGGGAGGAATTAACTCGAAAGACATTTGAAGTATTTCAGAAAAAAGAAACTTTCAGAGAATTTTCAAACCTCAATATTCACAAAAAAGGCCATGAAGTATGGCTTTCCACTAACGGGTTCCCCCTACTGGATAACGATGGTGAGCTGATCGGGTACCGGGGCTCCGACACTGACGTCACCGAGAAGAGAAAAACCGGTAAGGCTTTGAAAGAAAGCGAACGGCGCTATCGACGTATCACTGAAGCGGTCACCGATTACATCTTCACGGTTTTCGTCGTAGCCGGACACCCGGTTAAGACCGTACACGGTGAAGCATGCGTGGCGGTAACCGGATACACCACCGAGGAGTTCGAGAACAATCCATTCCTGTGGATCGCCATGGTGCCCGAAGAGGACCGGCCGAAGGTCAAAAAACAGGCAGCCAGTGTTATGAAAGGCGTCGAACCGAAACCGCTGGAGCACCGCATCATCCGGAAAGACGGCCAGATCCGCTGGGTTCGCAACAAACTGGTCCCGCATTACGATATCCGGGGAAACCTGTTGTCTTACGACGGGTTGATACGCGATGTCTCCGAGCGAAAGCGTACGGAAGAAGCGCTTATCGAGTCAGAGGAACAATACCGATGTCTGTTTGAATATTCCCTTGAAGGTATCTGTCTTTCGAAAGGGAACCGGATTTTATCGGCCAACAAAGCCTTGCTTGACATCTTCGGATACGATTCCCCGGACACATTTATGGACATTCCCTTAATAGAGCATATTGCTCCGGAAGCCAAAAAGTTGTTTATTCAGTTGGTAAAAAAACGGGAACCGGGGAAAAAACTTTCCGACAAGTTTGAAACCAAGATACTGCGTAAAGAAAGCGAGATTAGAGACGTGGCCATCGCTACTACCGAGGTGGTTATTGACAATGAGCTTTGCATACTCGGTACCTTTCGCGACATAACCGTGCGGAAAATAGCAGAACGGGCACTCCAGGAATCGGAGAAGAAATACCGGGCCATTTTCGAGCAGGCAGCAGATTCCATCGTCCTGGTCGACAGTGAAACCGGAGAACTGGCCGCCTTTAACAAGCGGGCCCATAAAGCTCTCGGATACACGCGCAGAGAATTTAAAAAGCTGACTCTCCGTGACATAGAGTTCATCGAATCCCCGGGAGAAATCAAACAGCACCTCAAGTACGTGGTGGAAAAGAAAGCTGACCTCTTTGAAACCATGCATCGTACCAAGAAGGGGTATATACGGGATATTTTAGTCAACGCCCGTTCCCTTTCCATAGAAGGAAGAAACTACATCCAGGCTATCTGGATTGACATTACCGATCGTAAAAAGGCTGAGAAGCAACTGCGGGAGAGCCAGGAGAGGTACCGGCGCCTGTTCGAATACTCTCCTATTTCACTCTGGGAGGAAGACTTCTCGCTCTACAAAGCCTGGATCGATAAGATGAAAGATTCAGGTATCACGAATTTCCGTAACTATTTCAAAAAGCATCCGGAGGCGATCGAACAATGCAGCCGGCTGGTGCAAATAGTCGACGTCAACCAGGCCACTCTCGATCTTTACCAGGCAAAAAATAAAGAAGAAGTTACGTCAAATCTTGCCGGAATCTTCACGGAAGAATCATACAATGTTTTCACCGAAGAATTGATGGCCCTGGCAGAGGGAGATCTGGAGTTTTCCAGTGAAGCTGTTACCCGTACCCTGGAAGGAGAGGAAAAGTACATTGCCCTGGAATGGAACGTGATCCCCGGACACGAAGAGACCTGGGCCAAAGTTCTGGTATCTATTATAGATCTCACCGACCGGAGGAAGATGGAGGAAGACCTGTTTAAGGCCCGGAAGATGGAAAGCATCGGTTTCTTTGCCCGGGGTGTGGCCAAAGACTTTGACAGTATTATTAACAATGTTATCAGAGGGATAGACCTGGCCAAGATAGAATCCAAGCCGGGCGAAAAACTCCACGAGATATTGACTTCGGCAGAAAAATCAGCTCTTCGTGCCAAGGATTTAACTCACCAATTATTGTTATTTGCCCGGGGAGGAGTAGCCTTTGCTACCAGGATTTCAATCGACGACCTGCTCAAAAATGCGGTCAACTACGCGCTGGCCAATTCAGACGTCAAATGCACGATAACTGTTCCCGATAATATCTGGCCCGTAGAGCTCGATGAAGCTCAGATGCTACAGGTTATCATCAACCTGATTACTAACGCCGAGCAATCGCTTTCCACCGGCGGAACGATTAGTATCGAGGCGGAGAACTTGCATGTTGCAAAAAAACATCTACTACCTCTGAACAAAGGTAAATACCTCAAAATAACCATTATGGACCACGGGAAAGGCCTGGAGGCGGAGCAAGTTACCAGAATATTCGATCCCTACTATTCTCCCAAGAAGGGACATGCGCTCGGTCTGGCAACATCATACTCGATCATTAAAAAACACGATGGTTATATGCGGGTAGAATCAGAACTTGGTGTTGGAACAACCTTTCATATCTACCTGCCGGCCAGCCTGAAAAAATAACCAAACCTATGGTAGAATACTTGGTGGCACGGTAAGGATGGTGGATTGGTCTTGAAAGTTCTGGTTGTCGATGATTCATATGTAGTTCGCTACTCTATGGATAAAGCGTTGAAAAAAGCAGGGATTACCGATGTCACCCAGGCAGCTAACGGGGAGGAAGCCGTCCGTAAATTTTTGGCGGGGAAATTCGACCTGGTAATGATGGATTATCACATGCCCAAGATGGGCGGCGTGGAAGCGGTGAAATAAATACGCGCCACGGGAAGTAAAGTGCCAATTATCATGGTAACCACCGAGATAGAAAAGACCCATATTTTAAAAGCGCTTCAAGCCGGGGCGAGCAATTACATAGTTAAACCATTTACGGACCAGATGGTGATCGATAAGATCAAAGAGACCTTTCTCCGGATGACAAAACGGAAGTAAGCGGGTTAAACCCGCTCGTAAAACGAGGCTGTTACTTTTTTATATCCATACTCTTCCGGTTGCAGTATCATTTCGGATCCCCCGAGAAACAAAACACCTCCCGGCCTGAGGTTCTCTCGAAACTGGGTGTAGAGCCGCTGCTTCACATGATCGTTCATATAAATCAGTACATTCCGACAAAGAATAAGGTCAAATCTTGTGGACCAGGAATCTTTCAGCAGATCATGCCGGATAAATTTTACGTGTTTTCGGGCTCTGCCGATCACTCTCCATCCATCTTTTTCTCGCATGAGATATTTGTTCTTCAAAGCTTGAGGTATATCTTTAATATCCTTATCAGAGAAGAGGGCCGTCCGGGCCTTTTTCAAGACTTCCGGAACAACATCGGAAGCCAGAATATGCATGTAGGTAAAACCCAGTATGCCCTTTGTCTCTTCTAGAACAATAGCCATGCTGTACGGTTCGGCGCCGGTGGCGCATCCGGCTGACCAAACCCTTAATTCTGGCAGTCCCGGTCCGAAAATGCTTTTCCGGCGCCGGTCACGCGCCCGGGCAACCAGACCCGGCAGCACTTCTTCCGTCAACCGGTCCCATTTTTGCCGATCCCGATAAAAGGAGGAGACATTGATCTTGAGATGTTTCAGGAAATCCCGGCATTTTTCAGGATTATCCTCGAGCAGGCAGTAGTATTCCCGGTACGTCTTAACGTCCGCCTGCTTCATAATAAAGGTGAGTCGATGATCGAGCTGCCGGGTAGAGTAATCATTCAGGTCGATACCCATCAAGTTCTTGATCTGTTCTTTGAACCAGCCGTATTCCAGCTTATCCATCATCTCAGCTTCAATCCTCGAGTTCCTGGATAAGAGCCCGGGCAATGGCTTGAATGGGCAGCACCTGGTCAGCCTTCCCGGCTTCCACCAAAGCCGCGGGCATTCCGTACACAATACAGGAGGATTCGTGTTCGGCGATAGTCGACCCACCGGCCTCCTTGATGGCGGAAGCTCCCCTGGTGCCATCAACTCCCATACCGGTAAGAACAATTGCAATGGCTTTCTCTTTATATACGCGAGCCACCGATTCCATGGTGATATCAGCCGCCGGCCGAACTCCACAGACCCGGGGGCCCCAGAATAGATGAATCACCCCTAAACGGCCTACCTGGAGATGATAGTCACCGGGTGCTACCAGCACCAGACCCGGCCGGAGCCGGTCTTTCTCTTCAGCCTCCTTCACTCTCATAGGAGATAGAGAGTCCAGTCGTTCGGCTAGAGATTTAGTAAAACCGGCCGGCATGTGCTGAACCACGATAAATCCCGCCGGCAGATCAGCCGGAATTTCTGTGAACAGTGTTGCCAGGGCCGAGGGACCGCCGGTGGAGGAACCGATAACCACTATTTTTTTAAGTTCATTTCCGGCTTCTTTGAGCCAGTCCTTTTTCTTACCGGGTCTTGCATTTTTTGAGACCACCTGCCTTACAACGCGGTTTTTCAGTTTTCGGTGGTCGACAGCGGCGGCTGTGCGCACCTTCTCGATAAGCTCTTTTTTAACGTGAGCCAAAGTTAGTGCAAGCCGCCCCAACGGTTTGGGCACGAAATCAACCGCTCCCAGCTCAAGCGCTTTCAGGGTAAACCGGCTGCCTTCCTGAGTATATGAACTGAACATCACCACCGGAGTGGGTCTCTCGGCCATGAGTTTCTCAAGCATGGTGAGACCATCCATACGCGGCATTTCGATATCAAGACTGATAACATCGGGATTGGTCTGCTCGATGAGTTGAAGTGCTTCAAGACCATCTTGAGCGGTACCCACTACCTCGATATCCGGTTGAGAATTAAACAGATCGCTTAACACGAAACGCATATAGCGGGAATCGTCTACCACCAGGACACGAATGGTTCTGCTCAATACATCGTCTCCTCTATCACGCTCTTGATTAAGCTGGCCACATCAAGAATGAGAGCAATTCTCCCATCACCGAGAATGGTAGCGCCCGATATTCCCGGCACCTCACCGATATAACTGCCCAGCGGTTTTATAACAATTTCATGCTCTCCGATCGGATAGTCCACCACAAACCCAATCTTGCGGTCAGACCAGGAGACCACTACTACTACCAGTTGTTCCCTGCTTTCTTCAAATGCCGGATCTTCCATTCCGAAGACCGAACGTAATCGTAAAAGCGGAAGAACCTCTCCCCGCAAAAATACCGTTTGCGTTCCTTTTACCAGCTGAATATCATGCTTGGAAATCCTGATCGTTTCTTCCACCGAAATGAGCGGAAGGGCATACGCATGCTCGGCCAAGGACACCAACAACACCTTGATAATAGCCAGCGTCAACGGCAGCCTGACCACGAACCGGCTCCCCCGGCCAAGCTTGGTGGTAACAAACACATTACCACTTAACCGCTCAATATTTGATCTGACGATATCCATTCCCACACCGCGGCCTGATACCTCGCTGGCAACTTCCCGGGTAGTGAACCCGGGAGCGAAAATGAGATCGAGACAGTCCCTCTCACTTAAACGACCGGCCGCCTCAGGAGACATAACTCCCACATCTACCGCCCGGGCTTTAAGTTTTTCCAGATCGATTCCCTTACCGTCATCCTCGATGACAATCAGGATACGGTCTTCTTCGTGACAGGCAGACAGTATGACCGTACCCAGTTCGTTCTTACCGGCCGCCAGGCGCTCTTCGGGAGATTCTATCCCGTGGTCAACAGCATTTCGAAGCATATGTACCAGCGGATCTTCGATCTCCTCAATAACCGTCCTGTCAAGCTCGGTCTCCTCTCCTCGGATAACCAGATCCACCGTTTTCCCGGACCGCCGGGCCACGTCCCTCACCACTCGGGGAAACCGCTGGAACAGGTTTGCCACCGGCACCAGCCGGGCTTTGATGATCTGGTTTTTCAAATTGTTGGAGAGATTGGCAATCTGGCCGCTGGTCAGGGAAAGCGAGATAATATCGTCATCCTTCTCAAATCGAATCTCGAGTGTTTTAACCAACTGCTCCAAGCGGGTCCGGTAAATAACAAGCTCCCCCACCAGATTCATCAGCGAATTCAACCGCTCGACGCTGATCTTGATCCGCTTGGCCTTGGTCACCGGCGGCGGTGCTTTTTTATCCGGCTGTACCTGGACCGGTTGGGCCGATTCATCTTCCGGTACTTTCTCCCCAACCGGCGGAGCAACCTCTTCTTTTTCAACCGGCAGTTTTGACGCTGTCTCTTCGACGGGCTCCGATCCTGCTGTTATCTCCACCTGCGTTATATCCCCCACCGGCAGCAATACTTCACGCACCTGGTCCTCATCCATGGCCGTCTCCAGGATAAATCTCAGTGTTTGCCCGACCCGGTCCTCTTCTATATCTTTTTCCGTGGGATCGCTGTCAACCACGGAGCCTGCCTCTGAGAGAATAGAGAGAATCTGGGCTGCCCGGACAGCCGATATCAAGCAGAGTGCTTCAAGCTGGATTTCTACCGCCATCTGGCCGTTTTTCGGAACAGCCGGTGATCTCCCAACCGGTGGCGGATCAGGGGTCGGTGTTTCGGATATTCCCAGGACTTCGAGCTGAGCCGCCAGTGCCTTGTCGACCTCAGTGTCTGCGACCGATGGTCCATCGCTAAGAGCCAGGGCATCGAGTTTTGTCACCAGTTTAACGACACGTTCTTCACTTGACTCTAAATTGGGCAGTTGTTCGCGGAGGCGCCGCAGGAAGTCTACAGAAGCGAATAGCCCGGTGACAACGGGATCGGCAATCACTATTTCCCCATCTCGGACCCCTGCCAGCAGGCTCTCCATGGAATGGCTCAATGTTTCGATGAGACCGAATCCCACCATGGCGGAGCTCCCTTTAATGGTGTGAGCGGCTCGGAAAATTTCCGAAATGAGATCCGGGGAAGGTCCTTCCTTTTCGAGCGTAACCAGATCATTTTCCATAATCTGGATCTGCTCGTCAAAGTCTTCCATATAAGCCTGGAACAATTCTTCGTCTATTTCCATGGTCACACCCTGCCCTGATCAGTTTACCGGGGGATTTTCAGAACTTTTTCAACGTTCAGAAGCACAACCAGTTTTTTGTCCAGCTTGGCCACGCCGAGGAGACTTTCGGGATCAACCGGTCCGCTGAGAAACGTTGGTGAGCGGTTGATAAGATCGGGAGATATCGGCATAACCTCGATAACTTCATCCACGATGAGTCCCACCAACCCGGCCGAAGACTCGACGATAACCATCCTTGTCTTGGAGCCAAAAGCCACTTCAGGCAGATCGAAACGTTTTCTCAAGTCGAGGATTGGAACGATACTGCCTCGAAGGTTGATAACTCCTTCAATTAAGGCCGGTGCCCGGGGGACTCTGGTGATCTCGTAAACAATAATAATTTCTTGAACGGTAGAAGCCTCGATACCGTATATCTCGTCAGCCAGGCGAAATATAAGCATCTGGGTTCCTTCCTCGTCAGCCATACCGAGAAATCCAACCCCTGTCCCGTTCTGTCCGTTTTGCCCTGATAATAGCATTTATGCACCATTGAATGTGAAATTAGTACCCCGATGATACGATCAAGAAAGCTTTTCTGTCAACCAGGGCTGTTATTATTGCCCTGTTCTAATTTATATCACCATGATATACTCCCGTTTTGGAGGTGATAAACGGTGAAACTCAATCCTGAGAAGAAGAAAACCGTTCACATGGAATCGTTGCTTTACCAGATGCTGACTGCCGCCCGGACCGCTCCAAAATCAGCCGGGATCGACGATATAAGCACCGCTATCGTAGAGGAGTCGGACATGCCTAAACTGATATCTACCATGAAACATGTGGCCGAACGCAACGGCGTGTTTTCCATCTTTGAACGAGATGCCAGTTGTCTGGAGAAGGCGGACGGATGTATTTTGATCGGAGTGGACGGTTCGAAACCGCTGGGACTCAACTGCGGAGCCTGTGGATTACTCTGTGACGAACTGAACAGACGCCGGATCAACAAAGATTTTGCCGGGCCGGGATGCGTGTTCAAAATTATAGACATGGGAATCGCCCTGGGTAGCGCCGTCCGGACGGCTTCCAACTTGTGCCTGGATAACCGTCTTATGTTTACCGTTGGTGTTGCCGCCCGGCGGGCTGGATTTATCAAGGCAGACGTCGTGATTGGGATACCAGTCAGTATCACCGGGAAAAACCCGTTCTTTGACAGAAACGTTTAGTTCAGACTAGTTCGTTTCTTTCAGGAATACTTCTTTGGCCGCAGTGAACTCTCCCAGAGCCTGTTGGTACTGGCCTTTATTGAAGAACATCATTCCCTGCTCAAAATGTTTGCGGACTTTATCATACATCCTTGTATACCATCCTTTCAAAACTGTTTGTCGCCATTTACCCTCACCTTACCAGTTTTTTCGGCAGGTGCTTTTAATAAATTTACAGTTTTTTAATCCTGAAAATCATGCTTACTATAATTCCGACGCCGCTCTTTTGACTCCATTTACCTGAAGTGCTACAATTTCGGAGGAAAGCATGTACATACATTATGCGAGATTAAAGCTAAGGAGAATACAGTCATGAAAAAAAATACACCAAACATGGGAGACGGCAGCAGGTTCAGCGATATTGTGAACCCGCCTAATATGCCCCGACATATGCGGATACCGCCAAATCTGTCAGGATTATCATTCATTTTTATCCTGTTGATAGTTCTCATCATATTCATCCCCATTTTCATCTGGTTTGGTTGCCGGATTGAGCCTGGAGCAGACGAGTTTGCCGTGCTCATCCACAAGACCGGTAAAGATCTCCCGTCAGGGGAAATCCTGGCTCTGACTCCCGAGCAAAAGGGCATACAATTGGAGGTGCTACCGGAAGGTCGGTATTTCCGCAATCCCTACTCCTGGGACTGGAGACTTCACCGGGTGATTGATATCCCAAAAGACAAGCTGGGAATTCTGACCCGTCTCTACGGGGAAGATCTGCCTCCCGGCAAAATCATCGCCACGGACGACACCCACAAGGGGATCGTTGAAAAGGTCCTGAAACCTGGTAAATACCGGATAAATCCCTATGCGTATAAAATCCATCCCCGTGAAGACATCTACAATCCTATCAACATCCGTCCCGGGCACGTGGGCGTGGTAATTTCGCTTGAAGGAAACGATGTTTTTAGTAACGAGTTGCCGAGTGATCTCCGTAACAACTTCCTGGTGGAAGACGGCATGAAAGGTATCACGACCGATGTTCTCGACCCGGGAACTTACTACCTCAACCCATTTAAGAAGGACGTGGTGGAGGTAAACATCCAAAGCCAACGGTTCGAGATGAGCGGGAAGGATGCTATCAATTTCCTTACCCATGACGGGTTTACGGTTATCGTTGAGGGCACCATCGAGTTCAAACTAACTCGAAGCAAGGTGGCTGAGCTGACGCACCGGGTGGGCGACATGGATGGTATCATCAAGAAAGTCATCCTCCCCCGGGCCCGCGGATTCAGCCGGATAGAGGGGAGCAAATACCCGGCCATCAACTACATCATGGGTGAGACCCGGCAGCAGTTCCAGGACAACCTGCAGGCCGATCTTCGGACTATGTGTGCGGAATGGGGTGTGGAAATCAAATCTGTGCTCATCCGCAATATCAAGGTTCCCGATGAGATCGCCAGCATCATCCGGGAACGTGAGGTGGCGGTGCAGGACGCCAAGAAATTCGAGCAGCAGATAGAGCAGGCCAAGTCAAGGGCGGAACTGACCAAGCAGGAGATGCTGGCGGTCCAGAACAAGGAGAAAGTGGAGGCGGAGACAGCCCACAAGGTGTGGGTGATTAACGCCAACCAGAACCTTCGGGTGCGGGTGGTGGCTGAAGAAAAGAACCTGGAAGTAGCCAGGAAAGAAAACGAGGCGGCCAGCTTCCAGGCAGAGGCCATTTTGCTGAAAGCGGAAGCCCAGCAGGATGTTATCAAGATGAAAAATGAGGCAGAGGCGTCGGTCATGGCCGAGCAGGTCAAAGCGCTCTCCGGCGGACTCAACCTGGCCCGGTACACGTTTTACAAAAAACTCGGTCCACAGATCAAAAGTATTTTGAGCAATGACGGGGAAGACGGCCTGGGAGGCCTCTTTACCCCCTATAAACCTTCTTCCGGGAAGGAGGTGGGGAAATGAGAGGCTTTGCTCGCTTTACACTCTCTATCGTCATCATCATCCTGGGGGTATGGTTCATCTGGACATGGGGATTCTGCCGGTTTTACATCAACCCGGACCAGATGGCGGTCATCACCGCCAAGATCGGCAGACAGTTGTCGCCGGAACAAATACTGGCTGATCCCGGCCAAAAAGGCATTCAAGCAAACGTCCTGGGAGAAGGACGTTATTTTCTCAATCCTATTCTGTATGAAAGAGAGATCAGGCCGGTGGTACTCATCCCCGCCGGGAAGATCGGTATTGTCACGTCCAAGGTAGGTAAAAAATTAATGGAAGACGAGTTTTTAGCGGGCGAGGGGGAGAAAGGTATCTGGCGCAAGGTGCTGGGTCCCGGTAAGTATCGTTTTAACCCGTACGGATACAAGATTGAACTCGTCCCGGCAGTGAGTATTCCCATCGGTTACGCCGGAGTAGTCACTTCGTTATCGGGGCAACAAGTACCCGCTGGTGAGTTTGCTGCTCCCAACGAGAAAGGTGTCAGGAAAGATATCCTTCAGCCCGCTCTCTATTATGCCAACCCGAAGGAGTTCAAGATCGACATCCTGGAGATCGGAATCAACCAGGTATCGCTTTTGGGACGTATGGGCGGCGAAGTTATCACTAAGGGCAGAATAGAGACCAAGACCCGGGCCATGGACCGTCTCGAAGAAAACATGCTGATGCAGCAGCAGCAGAAACGGGCCGACTACACAAAAAAGAGCAAGATGCTGGAAATGAGGAGCAAACCGCTGCAGTCCCAGATAGATCAAATAGCCAAGAAAGACCGTCTGCCAAAGAACCGGCAGGAGTATGTACACGACCAGAGTTTCGCGGCCCTGGGCCTGGCCCAATTCGTGGAGTTTCCATCCCGCGACGGCTTTGATATCCGTCTTGACATGACGGTGGAATTCTCACTGGAACCTGAACATATCTCTATGATATTCATGCATTTCGGTGACCTGCCGGCGGTGGTTGACAAGATCATCATGCCGCAGATCCTCTCCATCTCCCGGCTCAAAGGCTCGGCCTACCGGGCCAAAGATTTCATCGTCGGGTTGGGACGCGAAAAGTTTCAGAACGACCTGACAGAAACGCTGAAGTTGGTCCTGGAAGAGAAAGACAAGAATATCATCATCCATAACGCGCTGATCAGACACGTAGCCGTTCCCATGCAGATCCTTGATCCCATCCAGCAGGCTAGCATCGCCATCGAACGCGACAAAACCAACAAGGAGAAACAGAATACCGCCAAGAAAAAAGCGGAGCTCAACACCGAGCTGACACTGATCGATCAGCGGCGCCAACAGGTGGCGCAGGAGACCAAGAAAATCAAGGCCGAGATCAATGCCGACCGGGAGAAACAGGTAGCAGAGATCGCGGCCGAGGCCACCCGCCTGGTGGCCCAGATCGAGAAGGCGACTGCCGCCGTTTACGCGGAGAAAATCCGCAAATTGGGTAAGGCTGAAGCGGATGCGGTGAAGATGATCGAAGGAGAAAAGGCCAAAGGCGTATGGCTAAAGGCGGAAGTATTCGATAATCCCCTCTCGTTCAGCATGTGGGAGTTCGCCAACAAGCTCAACCGAAATGTCAATGTGAATATCCTGCACGCCGGCGAAGGCACGCTCTGGACCGATCTGCAGAAAGCGCGAATGGGAGATCTCGCTCCGGGACTATATCTCAAGCAAAATAAGGAGAAATAACCGTAAAGCTCGTTTCAATTATTTCTCCCAATATAATGGTGTGTACACAAAACTGTTGAGCAGAATCCTGCTTTGAATGAGCCGGCACAAACGCCGCTGGAGTTGGTGAAGAGACCTCATATCGCCTTGCTCCCGGTACAATTCCATGAGCGCAAAAAGCACCGGCATGTGTCCCGGTCGAAGCCTGAGTACCTTTCTGAAGGCCCGTTCACTCTCCTGATAGTTCTTCAACTGGAGATTAACCACCCCCAGGTGAAACAACGGCTCGGTGGAGAACAGAGTGTCGGGCGCCAGGCTCACCGTTGTTTCAAAATGACGCACCGCTTCTTTGAGGTCTCCGCGCACCCGGTTGAGTTTTCCCAGAGCCAGTGAGGATTTGAGCGCCGTGTCTATTTTCAGGAGTTCATACTCCTGCTCCCGGTTCTTCTCCAGAATCTTTACCAGGTGCTCTTCACCCTCATCCAGTTTGTGCTCCAGTATGTAGCTTACCGCCACACGTATACGCATCAACTGACTCAGATCACGGTCGAGGTGAAAAAAATCAACCGTAACCAGGATCGCAAGAAACACCACCAGACAGGGAAGGAGTATCGCTAACCGTCCCTTACGACCATGTTTCAGCCAATGTATCAGCCCCCAGGAAGCGGTGAGTATCATGAAGGGTGAACCGGGGACCCGGTAGCGGGAGCAGACAAAAAACAATGCTGTCAAACCAACATAAACCAGGCTGTTTACCGTGATAAATAACCAATCACCACGGCGGGAGACACATAAAAGTCCGGCCAGAAACAGGGGGGTTAGAATCCGGAAATCCAGGAGAAGCACCCAGGGAAACTGCCAGAACCCGAAGAAGAAACGTGGTTCGAAATTGTTGGGAAGTTCCCGGGCCTGCAAAAATAAATAGATTTTGTAGAGGTAGAGTTTAAAAAAATCAACCGGATGTTCCTTGATGAACGAGAACGCCTGGCGATACCAGTGGCGGGAAATTACCGCCGATGTCAAGCGCTGCCCATGGTCGTTTTCTGCCAGGAGACGAGCCGAGTGCAGAACCAGGAGATCATCCATAATTGTCTCGCCATAGGCGGCATCCGTGAAAGCCACTGGCGAGGTCCCGTTGGACTCGGGATTGTTGCCGATAAAGAAGTTTATTCCCCCTTGTGACGATATCAGCACCACGGCCCCTTCGGCGCGGTAATTGTGAATCGTGACGGGCAGAAGAGCAATCGCGAACCCCATAAAAAAAAGAAGGACAGTCATGGTTCGCCGACCCCAATATCCGGCACTCAGAAAAAGAGACGCCGCTAACCACACGGGAAACAAGCCCATGATTGACGGTTTTAAAAGAGCTGCCAGCCCCAGGCAGAATCCTGATATACACAAGGGAAGGAGCCTATTTCGTTTTATCCCCCTGATAAACAGGCAGCCGGCCAGGCAAAGAAAAAAGGTCGCAGAAGCTGCCGGCAGGATTTGAAAACTAAAGAATATCGCCGGGAAGAAAAACGCATAGAACATCCCGGCCACAAATCCCAGCAGTGCGCTGTGAATCTCCTTCCCGATCATGAAGATCAGCATAGGCGTCAGAGCATCAGTTACCAGGGAGAAGATTCGTACCGCGAACACCGAGTATTTTGAAACGCGGAAAATGGCCGCCAGTATGAGTGGAAACAGGGGAGACCGGCTGAAAGCCCGGTCCGCGGCTAGGCCGCTATTCAGTATCTCGTGTGCCTTCTCCACATACCAGGCATCATCAGCTAATAAATGAAGGTAGAGAGGATTATCGGCGTACCGGCTCAGCATCACGAGACGAACCGCCAGGGCCGCCAGCATGATGAGTAGAGAAATAAGGATCTTTTTCTCATTTATCCGCGAATTTAATTCCGGAAAACCGTTTGATGTGTCGTTTCGTTCATTATCTGCTTGAGGTCTCATCTGAGGACTCACTTCTCTTCAACCTGCAAAATATCCCGTTCGTCCAACCTGTAACCGGGAATCTGCCTCATGTGAGACAGGATCACTTCCTTGAACCGGTCAGTCACATCGGGATACCGGCTGGAGATATCGGTAACCTGTCCCGGATCAGCCTGCATGTCATACAGGCTGTATACGGCGCCCGACTTTTTAGGCAGGTAGATCAGTTTGAAACGCCGGGAGCGCACCATTCGCCGTTTGGCCCTCTGAACCTCGAACTCGTACTTTTTTTTAAGATGCAGGGGAGTGGCAGTGTCTCCCATGGCGTCCACCATCTTATAGATGATCGGATACGTATAAAACTCCTCCCGGTACCGCGCCAAGGTGGAAAACCATATTCCCGTTTCGGCATACATGATCCGTGAGTCTTCTTCGCTGCCGGAACGAGACAATAGCGGCAGGATACTTTCTCCTTCCACGCTTAGCGGCGGTTCCTGTTCCAGGCACTCCATGATCGTCGGAAAAATGTCGATATTCCGGACCAACGGCTCTATGGTCCGGGCCGCAAATTTTCCACCGGGGAACCGGAACACGAGTGGTATTCGCAAAGCCCCGTCGCCGCCACTGAGATACTTCCCATGAGCGATGACCGTTTTGTTCTCGAAAAGCTGTTCACCGTGATCGCTCAGGAACACGATAATTGAGTTCTCATACCGTCCTCTTTTTTTCAAAATTTCTACCAACTCACCCACAGCTTCGTCAATATACCGTACCGCTCCGTCATAGAGATTTCGTATCTGTTCCACTTCCACAGCAGGAGGGTCTTGTTCGAGTTTCCACAGGTCGAACAATGATTTCACCTCGTAGGCATACTGGTTAGGACCGTAGTAATCGGGGTCGGCATAGAGTTTGTAATAAGGGTAAGGGCTCGTGAACGGGAAATGTACATTGGAATAGAAAACAATTCCCATAACGTTCCGGGTACCGGGGACACCTTTGAGGATATTGTCAAAGTTTTTGTTCAGTACGGAGGCGTCTGACCAGCTTGGCATAAAAACCAGTTCCGGGAAAAAAGCAGCACCGGCCCGATTGGTGATAAACGGCAGGATGAATCCATGTTTTTTTAGCACCATTACCCGAACCACTACCTGGATACTAAAATCCGGCGGGGCCGTTACGCGGTCAAATCCCATGTCGCAGGACGAAAAATTGTTGCCTACGTAATCAGCCGCCACAAAACTCCAATAGCCGAGCTTTCGAAGTTCCCCGGGAAGTGTGGGCAGTTCCAGCCGGAGGCTATCCGGATGAGAAAACGAGTGGTAGATACCGTGCCGGTACGGATAGGCTCCCGTCAGGATACTGGCCCAGGCGGGAGCGGTGCGAGCAAGATTGCTAAAAGCCCAGGAGCAAGTCATCCCCTGCCCGATCAAGGTATCGATGTTTGGAGTGATCGGTTTCTGGTACCCGTAACCTGAAACCCGGTCGGCCCGTAGTGAATCGCAGGCAATAAAAAAAACATCTGGACGTTGACGGGTAGCAACGGCCTGACGGGCTTCCTGAATCCACTTCGTCGCCAGGAGTCCTGTCAGTAAAACGGCCAGGCAAACAACGAGGCGCCGGTGGGACGAAAACCAAGCAGAGATTTTCCTGAATAAACAGCAAAACAGAGCGACAACGGCAATTGTCGCCAGCACGGCCAGCGCCACCCCGGTATATGACGGATTTATGAACCCGGTACACCACCGGGTAAACCGGAACAGACCCTCATTCTTCACCGAAATGAAATCATCAAACAAGGCCGGACGCAGGACCAGGGAGTGCACAAACAGGAACGACTGAACTCCAATCATGATAACCGTGAGGATGGCTTTCCCGGCGGTTTTCCCGCGTACGAACACCAGGGAGCGGACCAGTCCGAAATTGAGCGTTCCCATGAGCAAGGCGGCGAGAGCGTATACCAGGATAAGTTTCACGTTGAAAACAAGCGTGTGAAATAGTGCGGAGAGATTATAGAAAACCGCCGCGTACCCTAACCTGACGAAATCTCTGCCGGCAGAGAATGTCCTATACAGGTAGACAGTCAGATAAGCAATCCCATGCAGTATAAGGCTGAACCGGAAAAGAGAGACGCTCTTCCACCAGGCAGGTGCTTTATTTCCGCCCCGGCTCGTATCCATTTTCAAGCGCACTCCTCACCAGGTAATTCAAGGCATTACTACGGGCACTGGAGAAACACATCCAGACCCTGCTACAATAGGGCGAACAACCGGATAAAGGATGGGTACACATGTTGTTTTTCATCCAACTGCTCCACAGCATTATAGCGGTATTCAACTTTGTCTGCTTGTTTTACATGATATGGGCGCACTGGACCGGCCGGAAAGGTGTTTTTATCACGGTGTGCTATTGGGCGCTGGCCATAGAATCGATTTCAGTCCTGGCGTTCAAGTTTACCTGCCCCATCAGCATTCTGGTAGCCAGGCTCTGGTCGCCTCAAACACCAAATATCCTCTTCCCCGTTTACATTTCACAGTATTACCTGGAGATCGGTACCGGCCTGCTGATAATCGCCATAGCAGTCAAGATATTTAGGCGAAACAGGTAACGCTTCTCGATAAATCTATCGGAGAAATAATTATCGGGAGCCGACGTTACTGGCGAGATTCATCGACCAAACCAAATGAATCAATCATTTGACAAACTCCTGGCCGCGCCATGAAAGCGGACGGGTGTTATAATGGTTTTAATTACCTGGTTAAGACACGGGCGGACTGACAAATCAAGGAGGGTAACCTATGAAAGAAATTGCTGTAGCGAAGCTGTCTTTAGAGCCGGTTGATCTATGGATGAACCGGTGGTTATTGTTAACGGCGGGCACCTATGATGATTGCAACATGATGACGGTAGCCTGGGGTAGTGTCGGTTGTATGTGGGGCAAGCCATTCGCCCAAATTGTAGTCAGGCCTCAACGGCACACCTTCCGGTTTATCGAGCAGTCCGATTTTTTCACCCTGTGCGCTTTTCCGGAAAACTACCGGCGGGACCTCCAGACGCTGGGCACGCTTTCCGGACGGGATGGTGATAAGTTGAGTAAAACGGGGTTGACGCTTCGTAAATCAACGAAAGTGCCGGCTCCATCATATAACGAGGCTTCCTTGATACTGGAATGTCAAAAAATTTATTACCAGGACATGAACCCTGAGGGCTTCATCGACAATAGTATCCAGAATAACTATCCGGCCCAAGATTATCACCGGATATACTTCGGAGAAATCCTGGCCGCGCTCCAAACGGAATAGGATACAAACAAAACGTTGAAGATCAAACCGGAAGCGATGCAAATCTGGTCCATATACCTGATTAGATGTAACGATAGAAGTCTGTATACGGGGATTACTACCGATATTGCCAGGCGGTTCCAGGAACATCAGAACACTACCGGACGGGGAGCAAAATATTTAAAAGGAAAAGGCCCGTTGAAGCTGGTCTGGCACGCAGAAATCGGAGACAGAAGCCTGGCTTTGAAACTGGAAGACCGGGTAAAAAAGTTATCCAAAAAAGAGAAAGAACAACTCGCCGCCGGAAAGATAGACCTGAAATATTTCAAAGATATCCTGACGCAACAGGACGACTAACCAAACATCTTCTCTCTCTGCGTTCCGAAAATTTTATATTTATTTCATGCCTAAAAGTTTGTCGGAGAAATAATAATCAGAACTATTCCGTGGTGTGTCCGACGATTCTCTCCAGGAACCGCATACTTTGCTTTCTACGCCCACTGTTCAGAGGGCGGCAGGAAGATACAATCAAAAGCAAAGCATTGTTGTGGGCAGAAAGATGCTGGATTGAGATGACCACACCCTCAAGCAAGAAGTGTGGAAGGTGAATTAGGGCCTCGTTATATTTTGATCATAAAAAGAAAGCTATTTTGAATCTGGAGAAGGTTTTCAATAAGAGAAACAAACATCTTTAGAACTTATCCTACAGTAGAAATTATTTATAAAAAAGGCTCCGGTTTGTTGACTCAGTTCTTAAGTTATGGTAACAAATGGGTAACAAATGGGTAACAAAACATGAGAGATATAAAACTACCTTTAACTTTAAAGCAAACTGAGGTACTTCAATTTATCGTTGATTTCATTGATGATAATTCCTATCCGCCTACCTTGCGTGAAATAAAAGCAGGTACAAAAATAGAGAATGTCGGTTTAGTTCATAAAATACTATCAGCATTGGAAAAGAAAAGATATATTTTGCGAGAAAAGAGAATGGCAAGAGGAATATTGCTAACAGAAATCTCAGAAAATTTAACTAATTCAAAACAACTTGAACTTTGGAATGAGGTCTCAACTAAATGACGACAGCTATGGAAACAACTCACAGTGATTCAAGTAAGTATTGCCAGGATGGCTTACAAGAGAATCTTGTTAATTACCAAGATAAACTTGATTCAGAAAAGCTGATTAAGCGATCAAGAATACATTCTTTTCATAGGTATTTCGGCAAGTTAATTCCTGCTATTCCGCGGTTTGCAATCAAGGAGTTTACCAACGAAGAAGATATTGTCTTTGACCCATTTTGTGGTTCAGGCACCACATTAGTTGAGGCCTATTTAGCTGGAAGAAACACTTTTGGGCTTGATCTTAATCCTCTATCGTGCCTAATCAGTAATGCTAAAACTAACAAATTGAATATTGAAAAACTTAATAAAGATAAAGAAAAACTTCTTAAAGCAATTCGCAATGATAATGGCAATGATTTTGAAAAAGATACCCCCTTTTGCATTAATATGGAGCATTGGTTTCAGCCTTTTGTAATTAAGGATTTGGCTATTATCAAACGGAATATAAAGAATCTCCGTTCAGGCGATCTAAAAATCTTCTTCTATACTTGCTTATCTGCTATGTTACGTGATGTTTCTAATGCTGATCCACGCCACATATTTCCAGGTTATAGTAAACGCTTGCGCGCTCTTGATAAAGATGGTTTACGTCCTATCAATGTTCTTGATAAATTTGAATCAACTTTGAAGAATAAAATCAAATATATTAGCGAATTAAATGGGTTAGAGAATGATGGATTATTCTCTAAGGCTATTGTTGCAGATGCTAGGAATATACCTGAAAAAATTAATAATGTTCAATTAATAGTGACTAATCCTCCATATATAAGTTCAATCAGATACTTTGAGGTATGCAAACTTGAAATGTACTGGCTACAGTTTATAACAGAACCCGATGAGTATTTTAGCCTTGATAAAAAAGGAGTTGGAACAGAACGTTTTTATAAAAATGAATATAAAACATTTGAATCGTTAGGGAAGGAAAATATAGATAGGATTTCACAAAGAATTTTTGACGCAGGAAACAATAAAATGAGCAAAGTGGTCACTCGGTTTTTCAAGGATATGGAGAAAGTATTCTGTGAAATGCACAGAGTTCTTCGTCCAAAAGGTTACATCGTGATGAAAATAAGTGATAGCTTGGTGAGAAAAGAATTAATACCTACTCACCAATTCTTAATTGATATAGCCAAAAGCCTTGGTTTTCGAATTATCGACGCTTTTAAAGATAAAATACAGAATCGTTCTTTATTGACTAAGCGAAATTATTACAGTGGAATGATTTCACATGATTGGATTCTGATATTTCAGAAAAGGTAAATCTCAAAATACTATAATGAAACAACTTAACCCTCTAAATAACTTCCAAAGCGATTGCTCTCCCATTTATTTACAAATAGATGTTATGAGATATATGGGGAATAAAAAAAAGCTTCTTCCTTTTATTATCCCAGTGATTGAAAACGAATGTCGCTGGTCGGCTACTTTGACCCCCCTGGTCAGAGGTTTGACCCCTCTCCTTT
>CAZQHK010000045.1:13822-34177 GCA_964593455.1 uncultured bacterium | reverse complement strand
CCAGGTTATGTGTCAGGTTCTCGAAACTGCCGGTGATGACCTGCCCCCAATCATTGTACCAAATTTAAAATTAGTGTTATAGCCCGAATAATTCACGAATCTTCGTCGCGAGGTGAAGTAAATGGCCGTAAATACAAGGCGCGTGCAGGAAAATGCACGGAGTCGTACCGGTCGGTACGATGAGTACATTTTTCAAGCGCAACACAGTAGGTGTGGTCATTTACGAGCCGTAGCAGATTATTTGTGAATTATTCGGGATAGGTTCCAATATCATGGGTTCATATCCCGGCCGGGTGAACATCACCCGGTAACCCGTTCCTACCGGTACCTGAGCCATGGTAAAGTAACCCTGTCCGTTGGTAGCAGCCAGGAAACTGGTGCCTTTGATAAAAACAAGTGTCCCGGACAAATCTCCGACGGAAGAATCACCTGCCCCGACAACAGAACCCGGCCGCGAACACTGCCGGTCGGCGTCAAGGCCAAATCCACCACCGTGGCCGCCCGCGGTTGGGCACTGGCCGATTGTGACGCCCGGTAGGAGCCTTTGGTGGCCACGGTGACATAGCTGCCGTCCGTATCGGAAAGCGGATAAAGACTCGCGGCCGTTAAACATACTACACCGTGAACCTTTGTTAATTTGGATGTCTTTGCGAGTGGATGTGAAGAAGTGGAAGTGTTATTTTTCAATGAAAATCCCCATATTTTAAATGCCTTTAGAACTATATACTAAAGTCCGCTGGGTATTCTATCATTTTGACAGGGATATTACACGTACTATTCCTGACAGGGAGATGTGAAAATTGTTACAGTGTTAGTTGGTCCCAAAAGCAGTATCATCAATCATCGAGATAGACAAGAACTTCTTCGGGGACATACACGACGGAATCTTCGAGCCGCGGCGGTTCACTCATTTGTCCATACTCCTGATCATGCCAGATATGAACTTTTCCCACCCGAAGCAGGATTTTATGTTCTTCACTTGCTACCGATACGATTCCCGTTCTTTTATCATAATTAAAGTCAAGCTTTTGCCGCCAGTGCTGCATCTCGGTGATGACTTCGGCCAACGGTTTGTTTTTAAACTCAAAAATTATCTCTACCGGCTGTTTTCCTCCCGTGGTTTCAGGAACCTCAGTTTTCACAACCGGTAGAATAGAGGAAACTTTTTCTTCAGAAACGCTCTCTTCTTCTCCCTTGCCATCATCCACCCGTTCCCGGATTGAATTGAGTCGCATAAATATTTTGGCATACCGGGAGTCTCTATGTCCCGGATCAAGCTTTAGAGCCCGGGAAAACGTATCCCGGCACTGATCGCTCATTCCTTCTTTAGCCTGAAGTATTCCCAAACGGTACAGGAAATCGGGATTACCAGGATGCTCGAGGACGGCCTCGGAGAGAATTGCCAGAGCTTCCCCCGTATTCCCTTCCTGCTGGAAGATGTCGACAATCGACAAAACATCTCGAGTGTCAGACACTCCTTCAGGAGCCCTCTGTCCGTTCACCCGGGCGGCTATAGACAGCTGCAGACATACTATTATCAATAAACAACTCGCAATTTGATCAGGTTTTCCTTTCACCGAATGCTCCACCCCAACTCGAGACCGAGTACGTTTTCATCTCTCACGCTGTCTCGAAATAATGTTACCATGAGTGCAGCCTATTTGAAAGTTCCAGGATCAACTAATAGCCGCTTTCCCGACGTACCAACAATAAAGGTCTATTTGCGTCAGTACATCGTTTCTGATACCATCGGCCTTAACCCGGAAACTGCAGCAGCCATTCTGCTGCGGCTCTGAACTGACCACAGCTACTACGTTGCGCTCGGTCAGCCATCCTCACTGTAATATGTATTACAGCTCCGGGTGGCTATGGTCGCGCGCCTTGTAGCTGCGGCCATTTCATTTGCCTCGCGACGAAGCCTACTACAGTTTCCGGGTTAATACCGAGCACGTTTTCACCTTATTCTAAAACATATATCCATTTCAGGTAGAAAGAATGATTATGAATATTACCGTAACCTTACTTGAAACCATCAATGACAAACAAAAATTACGAGACGAATTTATCCAGTTGTACCAGGAAGCCGGGTGGCTGGACCTGGCCGGAGACCTGGACAAACTCGATTGGATTGACCGTCTGCTGGAAGGGTCCTACTGCTTCGTGGCAGCTTTTCACCGGGACCGTATGATCGGGATGGGACGAAGTATTTCCGACGGTGTAAGTGATGCCTATATTCAGGACGTAACCGTTTTAAAATCGTACCGAGGTCGGGGAATCGGCAGCAGAATCATGAGAAATATTATCTCCCATCTGAAGCAAAACGGTATCGACTGGATCGGCCTGATCGCGGAACCCGGTTCAGGATCTCTGTATCGGAAGCTTGGATTTTCAGAGATGACCGGAAACATTCCCATGCTGTTGGACAGGACATGATGGAAGAATTTAACATAGCCGATTTTAAACCGGTGGAGTTCTCCGATAAAAACGTTTTGCTACCCTGGATTCTCCGTTTTAATCCCATGTCATGCGAATACAATTTCGCAAATCTCTATTGTTGGAGTGACGTTTTCCAGATCAAATGGATGATTGCCAACGGTAGATTATGGATATTTAACGGGCGACTTAACAGTCTCGGATTTCCTCTTGGCCGGAGCATATCATTCGATGAGTTATTTCATATCTCTGAACAAATGAGAGCCGCAAATTACAGCGGTAACATCATCCAGGTCCCGGTTGAATACGTACAGAAATATAAAACAATAAAACACTATTTTCACTTAAAAATTGACGAACCGAACACTGAGTATATTTATTCAGTAAAGAAGCTCTTGGAACTACCTGGCCGAAAACTTCACCGGAAAAAAAACCTGATAAATCAATTTTTACGGAACCATCCTCACTTTCTGTGTAAACCTATGCAGATAAACCATTTCGAGCAATGTTTAAGCCTCACGGATACCTGGTGTGAAATAAAAGTTTGTGACAAGATCGCCTTCGGCCAGGAGATGTTAGCTCTCGGCAAGACTTTCCGGAAATTTGATGAACTCGAGCAGAGTGGCCTGGTACTCTTTACGGAAGGCGAGATGGTAGCTTTCTCGATATTCGACCGGCTCAACCGAAACACCGCCGACATACACTTTGAAAAATATAATCCGACGATAAAAGGAGCGGCCCAGATCATCAACCGGGAAACGGCCAAACATCTTCACGCCGCGGGTTTTATCTGGACCAACCGGGAACAGGATCTGGGACAGGCTAACCTTCGCCGGGCAAAACGTTCTTACCAACCGGATAAACTCTTGAAAAGCTACCTGTTAATCAGGAAAACAAACTAGCCCGGATATTTCAGGTTAAGTTCAAAGAAGATAATGTCTCATCGAGTTTCTGCTCAATCCGGCGCAGATCACTACCGACATCGGTGCTGCCGTACTGTCCATGAAGTTTCTTCACGTTATCCCGGAGATGTGATAAACCAGTTAATTTCTGACGAATCTCGCCCAGCATCGTGTTGACTGCCACTGCAACATCTTTAAACTCATCCTTATCCCTGAACTTGATCGTGCGTGACAGGTCTCCCTTCCCGATCTCTTTCAGCTCCATTTTAAGCCGGTATATCGGTCCGGCTATTCGGTGCGACATAATCAATGCCATCATTCCAACAATAAACAGACCGATAAATTCAGCCACTATGAGTGTTGGTAAAAGAAGCTGGTAGGGAGCATCAACATGGAAAATGTCCTGTAACCTTTCGATCATCGCTCGGTTGATGAAGACCGATAAAACCATCAAAATCATAATATTTGAAAAGATAATGAGCGTCAGAATCATGGTTATGATGTACCTTTTTTGAAAATCCTTATCGATAAAATAGCGTCTTCGCTTCTGAATTGTATCTGGCATGACGCCACCTTCCTCTCTGTGCAGTTATGTTATATCCGAGGCGAATCACCTATTTGATTTCCATCTTATTATACTGGATACAGCGGCACAAAAAAATAGTAACACTTCAAAATGATTCAATCCGAGTAGTTCAGCCCAGCCACGGACTTATAGTGGATTTCGCACCACCCGGCATGATAAAATGCAAGCCAAGAGGAGGATTCAACAGGGTGGGCGATATCCAGGAACTTATCAAACGAGGTAAGGCCGCTTTTGAGCAGTATGATTATCTTGAAGCGGTCAACAATTACAAAGCCATCATAACGCAAACGGAAAACAGCGCATTCTCACCGGCTTTGAGCCGTGAAGCGGTTGTTGCTCAACTCAAGGTCGGTTGGAGCTTCTGGTACCTCGGTGAGTGGGAAATGGCCGAAGATAATTTTGATGAAGCCCGGGAAAAAAGCGATAATCTCGGGTTTTCAGCCGAGTTGGGTAAATCACTTATCAGCCTTGGCTGGATGCACCTTTACCGGGGTTCATTAAAAGATGCGGAAGAAAAAGCCCAGTCAGCCCAGCAGGCCGTATCGGTGGCAGGGGACAAGAACCTCGTTTTACGGCATCGACTTCTCACCGGATCTGTCTCCTCCATGATCGGACACCTGGAAAAAGCGGAAAAACTTTTCCGGCTAAACATAACCGACCTGGAAGGTAGAGAATCAGAAACATCACCGGCCGGCCGCAGAATTTTATCGACATCCTATTGTCAGCTCGCTCTGACCGAGTTCAGAAAAGGGAATCTCGAGCGAGCTCCTTTTTTCACTCAACGGGCTATCGACATTCTTTGCGGGCTTCCCCCGTCAATCGAAGAGGGTGAAGCCCATCGTTATCTGGGGGTCATATGCTCGGCCCAGGGGGACCAAATAAAGGCTCTCAGGCATCATACAAAAGCCCTGACCATGTTTAGAACCTGCGGCTCGCTCTACCATCAAGGCAAGATCTTCAACAGCTTGGGGCAAACCTACCTTCAATTAGAAGAACTCGATCACGCGCTGTTCTTTTTTCAAAAAAGTCTGGCGATGTACGAAAAACTTACTATTATTCACGAAGCCGGAGCGCTGTATGGAAAGATCGGCCATGTCCATATGTCGAAGGAAGATTTTATCGAAGCCGAGCAATATTATATTAAAGACCTGCTTGTTTCCATAGGAATCGAGGCCCCACACAACCGGGCCTATCTCAGTCGAAATGTCGGCCGGATTTTTTTCTTGAGAAAAGATTATCAGAAGGCTATAATCTATTACCAGAAGGCTATCTCACTTTTCAAATCCGTGGAAGACAACCTTGGGATGGCTATGTGTCTGCTCGAATTGAGCAAGGCCAAGCTGAATTTCGGAGAAACTGGCCAGGCCGGCCAATTCGCCGAACAGGCTATGGAGATCTTTACCGCTAAAAACTATGATTACGGTAAATCCGAAACCCATCTCCTGCTCGGCATTTTCAACCGGATAGGTAAAAACTGGAACGAAGCACTCCATCACTTTAGTGAAGCGGAGAAGTTAATAGAACAAAATAGCACTCACTCCAGAAAAGCGAAAATTCTAATGGAAATAGGTACCACCAATAAAGCTATGGGCAATCAAGAGACTGCTGTTCAATTTTTCTTAAAAGCTCTCGAGGAATCAAGCCGTTCAAAGCTGCTGCGCTTGACCTCCCGTATTCTGGAACGATTGTCTGAGCTTGATGTAGTCAGTATCGTAGCCCACAGTGCCGGAGTGAAATAATCCGAACTTTCGGGGCTGTGAGCCGGATCATGGACGAGACCATACCATGCAGGTTACAATAGCCGATTTTATCAAGAAGATCTCGGAGTCACCTGATGACTCTGGCCATTTGGTTCCAGTTTATCTAAAGCTGGCTCCGGAAACCAGGTCGGGGATTCTTAAAACCCTGTTTGGCAACCTATCCAGCGAGACAGCAGGGTTCTTGACCAGTCTGCTGTCCATTTTTAACCCCCAGATTGTCACCACTATTATCGGTGATATCGACAGGTGCGGCGGTACCAAGCTGCTCGTCGATAGAATGAATCACTGCTGCGGGAAACGTGAACTCTCCCCATTACTCAACACCTTGCTCAGATATGGAACGTTCATAAAAAGCAAGACTATCAGTAAAAGGGTGCGGACCTGGCTTTCCCGAGTCGGTCCAGGAACGAGAGACGCTATTTTTGAAAACGTTGCTCACGTGGATTCTTCCGACCGGACCAGCTTTTTTATCACCGCCGCCATGTCGGATGTTCCCGACGTGGTGAACCGGGCCAAATCATTTATTGAACGAAGTGACTCTCCCCGGGACACTGTCCTAAAGTTCTACGCCCTAACCAGAACAACCAGCTCTCTCTACCGCTGGTTTGTCGGACACCTGGGAACTCAGCCGGACGATCACCTCAGACAAGCCATTCGGGTTGGTGCCACTCCAAACGACAGGCTCACCCTGGAGAGCGCAGCAACCAAACTCGCGGCCGATTCCACATCTCCACAGGCTGGCCGCTTAGCTCGACTACTGAAAAACGAGATCGTGCTTCTCAAGGGAGGGCGAAAGATCCTTATCATCAGTAACGACTTTCGGGAACGGGTAGCACTATCAAAAAATCTCTCATCTGAGTACAACATCTATGAAGCTGAATCTGAAAGTACAGCGTTGAAAGTACTTCAAACCGAATCTCCCGACCTTATCATTTATTCAAACCAGGCGATCGATCCCGATATGTCTGCCTTGCGTGAAATCCGCAAATCCTATCTCAAACTCCCTATCGTCCTTACTATCAACGAAGCACTACAGTCCAAAAAGAAGCTGGTTTCATCGTTAAACATCAATGATTTTTTGATTTCTCCCTGGTCACCGGGAGAACTTCTTAGAAGCGTTGAAAACGCGCTCAAAGCAGAATTAATGAAAAAAAATCTTCAGGGACGGATTCAAAAAATACCACGTGGAGATTACGTTTTCAAAGAGCGGGAATTCGGTAACGCATGCTATATTATCCGCAAAGGCAAAGTATCTATTTTAGAACATGTTGAGGGGGTAGGAGAAGTGGAGTTGGCCGAACTAGGCCCCGGAGACATATTCGGCGAGATGGCTCTCATCGACGGGACCTATCGTTCAGCCTCGGCACGAGCTGCCGAAGACCTTGAAGTGCTCACCATTCTCAGGAAGGACCTGGAATGCCTTATCCATCAAGATCCAAAGTTTACCATCAGGTTGATCAAGATTTTCTCTGACCGCTTGAAACATTCCAACAAACTGTTGGAGTCGATGATTTCCAAGACGAGGAAGGAATCCTCGTGAAAGGCAAAAATGAGAAACAGATAGGATTAGCTGATCTTCCGACGCATCTTGCCTCGCTGATTAAAGATTTGGAGAACGAAGACGTAGAGGTGCGGAAGGTTGCGGCTATAAAGTTGAGTGAACTCAAAGAACCAAAAACCCTGGGTTTTATCCGAGCAAAATCGGATGATTCCGACGACCTGGTTCGCTATTTCCTGGAGAAAGCTATTTCGGAAACCGTCCGGGATGTACAGGTTCGGGAAGCGGTACTCGTCTTCGGTAAAGGCGACCCCAGCCTGGCAAATTCAACACCCCAACAAAGCATACCCTATTCTTCGGGAACCACTTCCCTTTCCCGGCCTTCAGGAGACAGCGAGGTTTCCCTGGATCCCGTGCTGAAACAACGTGACCTTTCATATAAAACCCCTTCACCGGAACGTAATACTTTCCCATGGTACGCCCATGTGCTCTTTGTCATGACCATCATCGCTATCGCCGTTTTTATTCCCCGCCAGGAAAAAGAGCACGATACACAAAAGCCCAACGATGAGGTGATTCAAATCAAATCCGGCGGTGAGAGTAAAAACAACATTGAAAAGATTGATCCCCGGAAAGTTTTCAAGCTGGCTGAAGAAGGTCTTCATTTTTTGAAAGCGGGAAATAATCCGGATGATATAGAAGAATTATCCTCAGCCGCAGCACTGCTGGAGGATCTGAAGGGAGCTGTTCCCGAAAATAAATTGCCGGAGAAATTTGATTATTATTACTATCTCTGCCGCTCAAAAGGCGGCCACGATCTGAAGAACGCCAACCAAACAGTCCGGTACCTGGAACGGTTCTATCAAAGGAATAAAGACGATATATTCAGAGAAAGAGCCCTGGTCAACCTCATCGGGTTTTATTTCAGCAAAACGCTCGCAGAGAAAAAACTCTCATCAAAACTCGTAGATTATATTCGTGACTACAGGCTTAGATTTCCATTGGGTTCCGCCCGAGAGGATGTTGAAACCATCACGGCACACCTGGTAAAAATTGGGGTAGTGAAGCTGGAGGAATTATGAGTATCGGTATGGCCGTGTCGCTGCCGCCCCGCTGGGCGGAAATCACCTTTGCTCCACTGTCCTATGATCGGGATGTGCTTTACGTCAAGAGCCTCACAATGACTTCACTGTCAAGTTGGATTGCGCTGTCCCTGGCGATCATTGCCTGCCTCGTGTTGCTCAAATTTTACATCAGAATGAAAAACAATCACCTTCAAACCCGTATCCTTCTCGACATCAATAAACGTGAATTGGTGGACGCCCAGGAAGAGATCATCAAAACAGAGACCAGGGGAAAAGAAGAGCTTTCCCGGTCTATTACCGGCCTCCTGCGACGGTTCAAATCTCTTTTCATGCCCGCCGACAAGGACCGGATATTTCGCACGGCACTCGACCTGGCACGCCGTGGCGTTCACGCCTCTTCCGCTATGGTTTTGCTCGTCGAGGAACATTCGAACAGCCTGGTAGTCGCTCATTCCATCGGGATGAAAGAGTTCGATCAGATCAGCCTCAAGATCAGCCTCGAGGAAGAGAATCTTCTCTCCTGGGTTATTAAAAGAGGGATTACCATTGATATCGATGAGGTAATGAAGGATGAAGAACTCAAAGCTCTCGCACAAAATACATCCCTGGAAATAACGTTCTGCGGTCCCATCAGGCACGGGAGAAAAATCATCGGACTAGTGATTGTGAGCAGAGTAGAGGGAAGAACCGTTGGAAGCGAGCAAAAAGCGGTTTTCGGGAGTATCCTGACTATTACCAGCCTGGCTCTTGACCGCTTCATGGAACAGATGGAACAGAAGGCTAGCCCATGACAAAGTTCAGATTAGCCGGCTCAGGATTTCTTATCGCCGTTTCGTACCTGATAGCGGTCGTTGCCGCCGGGGGGTGCAAGTTACCGGAAAAAAGTGGTTATAAACACTATCTTACCGGTGCCAGATACCTGCGGGAAGAGAAATTGGACGGGGCTGTCCTGGAGCTGGAAAAAGCTCTTGAATCAGGATTTAAAGAAGCCTTTGTCGAGAATGACCTGGGGGTAGCCCTAATGAAAACCGGGCGTAGGGAAAAAGCGGAAGAACATCTTCGGACAGCAGCTCAAAAAGATCTCGCTTTTTCCAGACCCTTTTACAATCTGGCCTTGTTATACCGTCAAAACGCCACGTATGAAAAAGCGCTCGCGGCTGTGAAAGAAGCAGTTAAGAGAGGTATGCCGGTTCCCGAATACTACCTGCTTCAAGCCCGTCTCGAAGTCAAGCTGAAAAAAACGGAAAGCGCCGAGCGTACCCTGAGAACGGCCGTTCAAAAGTACCCGGGACATCACTCTGCCCTGCACGATCTAGGGGTGGTGTGTGTCCTGCTCGGTAAATCAGGAGAGGCGGAACGGCTGTTAAAAACAGCTACCGGGTTCACCGACACCTCCAAAACCGCCTTCTTCAACCTGGGCCTTCTTTATAAGATGGGAACCAAACCGGAAAAACCTTTACCCCCGGCCTCAGCAGAATCGTTCCTAAATATAGCCATGAATAATCCCGAGTCTTCCGAAGCGCTTTTTGAACTCGGTAAAACATATCTTTTGCTCTCGGCGAAAATCGACCAGGAAAGGAAAAAAGAAGTAGCCCAGGCTTTTGCCGTATTGGGAGAGATAGAACGGAAACGGGGAAACCTGAGTAAAGCCATGCGGGCGTATGAAACCGCGATCAAACTTGAACCAAAAAATATAAGCGCTCTAAAAAATCTGGGAATGCTCTATGGACATCTCGGTAACATTTCCAAAGCCCGAACTCTCTTCGAAAAAATCCTTTCCATCAAACCCAATAAGGAAGAAGTCCGTGAGATGCTCAACGCCCTGTCTCCCCCTGAAAAGAAGCCGCCACGAGAGGCTCCTGAATAATGCTCAGGGCAATGATACGAACCGTCAGTTATTGCCTCTGCCGGCTACCCCGCAGGTACGCGCTGGAAGCAGGAGCACTGTTGGGACAAACCCTTTATCAATGTATTCCCAAACGACGACGGATCGCTGAGCGAAACATAAAATGTACGGTCGGAACCAATTGGTCAAAATCGCGCGTGAAACATGTCGCCAGAGCAGCCTTTGCCAACCTGGGAAGAACCCTGGTGGAGTTTATGGCTTTTCCCGAATTTGACCATACGGTAATTGATAAGTACGTCACCGTGAAAGGGCGGGAACATTTCGACCGGGCGCTCGCGGCAGGAAATGGAGCAATATTATTGACGGCCCATCTGGGCAATTGGGAGCTATTGGGAGCCAGCCTGGGAACCCTGGGGTATCCGCTGGATGGAATCAATAAACGGCAGAAAGGCGGATTCGCGAAAATTATCAATGAGTACCGGGAAATGACGGGAACACGCATGATTTATAAAGGGATTTCCCTCAGGGAAGCTGTCAGATGTCTGAAAGACAACCGTATGCTCGGCATTCTAACCGACCAGGGAGGCGGCCAGGTCGTTACCCTGCTGGGAAGAAAGACCCCGTTTCCACAGGGAGCCGCTAGATTGTCACTCAAACTTAATTGCCCGATTGTGCCAACATTTATCAGGCGGGTAGACACCATGCACCACGTGCTGACGATTAATCCGCCGCTGACGTTTCAACGGACGAATGACACCGCGGCCGATATCATTACCTTAACCCAGCAATGCGCGGATATTCTGTCAGAGAAAATAGTAGCCGACCCCGAGCAGTATTTCTGGGTCCATCGGATATGGAAAGATGTGGTGGGGATCAGGAACCGTTATGAGGGATAATAAACTCTTTTTTGCACGGGCGGTTGATACTTCTCGCTGGGAAACACTCACGCCGCTTTGCCATCCTGGCAGCGGCTCCGTTCGGGTCCCGTCTTGCTCGATGGCATCCCTGCCATCTCGTAAGCCTATGTTCCCTGCGAGAAGACTCAACCTCCCTGTAAAAATAGCTGTCTATGTAGAGGGTAATGGATACGTTATGAACAATGATTATGGAAGAAATGACAGTGGATGGTTGTTTGTTTTGCAAGAGCTAATGTCGTAGGTTTCGCTAACAACCGTTGGTGAAGCGCAGGGAAGCAAGAAGCAGCTGTTCGAGCCATGGATGGCGAGTTCTGCGCACAGGATGTGCACGCTCCCGAAGCGAGCCATACGGGTGTCGAAACCGGAGACCCTTTTAGCTCTGGAGAAACAACCAACCGTCCACTGTAGGGAATCCCATTGAGAGGAATAATATGGACACTGATAAAAAGGAAAAAGAATTCCTGGACGCTGTTATTGAGCAGGAGGAGGATTTGGTTGCTGATCCGGGGTGGCGTTTGGGGAAGAAGATTGTTTTTACCAGCGGGTGTTTTGACATTCTTCACGCCGGTCACGTGCTTTTTCTGGAAGAAGCCCACGCGCTGGGCGATCTCCTGGTAGTGGCTTTGAACGATGACCGGTCGGTTCGTAAAATCAAAGGTACCGATCGGCCGACCTACCCGGTTCATGAACGGGCAGAAGTGCTGGCTGCTCTCAAATGGGTAGATCGGATAGTTCTTTTTAGTAACGACCGTCCGATTCGGGCCATACAACTGCTGAAACCGGAAATCTATGTCAAGGACGAATCGTACCGGGAGCAGGTGGATTCTCTCCCGGAAGCCAGGCTCATTGAAACACAGGGCGGACAGGTTGTTCTGCTTGACCGGCTCCCCGGGTTTTCCACCACCGAAGTACGTGATATTATTCGGGAAAAAACCGGTCCCATACGCCTGCCATCATGCTAATGCTATCTTTTTGCCCAGGCCTGTGCTACAATTAACGGCTTATTTTACGAGTCAGGGAGATAGAAGTTAATGAATATATTACATGTTCTCAACACGCGGTGTTTCGGCGGGGTTGAAACACATGTGCTGAACTGCCTCCGCGAGCTTAAAAACCGGGGACACAGGGCATTTCTTATCTACAAAGAAAGCGCCCCGGGGGAGCTTAAAGAAAAAGTTGAGAATTTTGAGATTCCACATGCCATCCTGCCCTTACGAGGGGTCAACGATATCGGCTCGCTGATATGGATGCTCAAGTTCTGCCAGCAAAGCAAGATGGATATCATTCATACCCATCACGCCAACGAAGCCTTCAGAGGCGGTATTATTTCCAGCTTGTACAAGCAAGGCCGTTTTTTCTTCACCCGCCATGGTTGTTACGGGATGAGCAAACTGACACTCCGTTTTCTGAAAAACGCTTCCAAGATAATTGCCATATCCGATTCGGTCAAACATTTCTTGCTCGAGAACGGATTTCCCCCGGAAAAGGTAACCAGAATCTATCACGGTGTACCATCCTCTCTTACGCCAACCGAAATAGTACCTCTGCGGAAACAAAACCTGGCCAGGAATCCTATCAAGCTCATTTCCATAAACCGTCTCAGTGAGGAAAAAGACCCGCTTCTGGCAGTGGAGATCCTGGACTGGCTGGTCACCAACGCACCGGATACCAACTGGAAACTCTTTGTTCTGGGAAAAGACTATTCCAATAATCAAGCCTACTATAAATCCATGACGAACATGATCGAAGGAAGAAACCTCGCGGACAAAGTTGAACTCTCAGGGTACATCGATGATCTGTCTGAGTACCTGAAACGTGCTCATATAGGAGTGATCACCTCGCGCATCGAAGGATTCGGACTGGCCATGATCGAGATGATGTCAGCCGGGCTGCCGGTACTTTCAACGCCGTGCGAGGGTCCGTTGGAAATCATTAAGGACGGAGTTAACGGTCACATCTGCCGCCGGGACCCGGCTGAGTTCGGACAAAAAATAATCGATCTCATCGGTGACCGGGAGCGGTATTGCCAGGTAAGCAGGAACAACGTAGATTTGTACCGGAGCGAATTCACGACCAAACACATGGTCGACGAGTTGGAACAACTCTACCGCTCAAGCAAACCAAATTAATCCCACAATCGCGAGCCCGAGTTTATTTGCCAAGATTGTTGGCACCGAAGATATTGGCCCACAGCATCCCCAGAAATACACCCAGATCATAGACAAGCTTGAACACGATGAATAACGGTTCACGAAACTGGACCGTTTTCTTGAGGCCCCGGAAAAACGAGTAGGGAAGCGAGTACTTGATGAGATTGCCTACCATGGAGAAAACATTCCGCCGAAGCAGTTCTCCCTTGCCGAACCACATAGCGTTGGTGAAAACCTCACCAACGGTATCCGGATTATAATGGTAGCAGATAGCCGGGGTGACCCGGGCCTTGATATTGAGCTTTTGATAAAGGGTCCTGTCTCCTCCATACCCGACATCGGTGAATCCTTCCGCCTGCATAAACCTGTCCCGGCGGATGGCCCTGAAGATAATACTTTCCGTTTCTATGTTGGGATGCATGTGCCAGGTGCAAGGAAGCTTCTTCTCTATGGACCAGCAGCGACTCCAAACGTTTTTTGGATTGGCCACCAGGGCATATCGGTAGAATGTTCCATCGGCTTCGCCCCGGTTGATGGGTTCGGCCAGATCACTGATACAATCACGGTCAAACACCATATCGGCACCCAGAAACACGAAAATCTCGCCTCCGGCGTGGCTAACCGCGTTATTCCAAGCTTTCAGTGGGCCACCGTGTGGCTGGTAAAGAAGAATTACGGGAAATTCACGAACCAGGCCGGCACTGCCGTCGGTAGATCCATCATCGACCACGATGATTTCTATGTTCTCATAACTCTGGTTAAGAAGGGAAAGCAGGCATTTTCTGATAGTTCGCCGTTCATTGTAGACCGGGATGATAACGGTAACCATCAATTTTTTGTCTATTTGATTGTTTGTCATATTCCTATTCATCTAATCCGAAAACTGCAGTTGGCTTCGTCGCGAACCGCAAAATGGTATCACGGTCAGTTCAGTTGCGTCAAACTTCCTATCTGATCTTTGCGTGGTTTGACCGGAAGGCTTGTGAAATATCCGGGTGAGCTTTATAATTGTTTCCAACTTAGTCATTGAAAGAACAGGTGCGTTATCATGTGCGGATTTGTCGGTATATTCAACAGTCAGGCCGGCCCGGTCTCACCCCGAGAGATTTTCTCCATGTGTGATCTCGTCGCCCACCGGGGACCGGATGATTCAGGCTATCTCTTTATCGAGACCGCTACCGGCAAAACCGTCGCCTCACTTGAACGGGACAGGAAACGCCTGGAAAAGAAACCACCGAGGAGCAATCTAGCTTTCGGCCACCGCCGGTTGAGCATCATCGATCTCAGCGACAAGGCACACCAGCCGATGCGAAGCCAGGACGGGTCGATCTGGCTGGTCTTCAACGGTGCTTTGTACAACTATATTGAACTTCGGGAAGAACTCAAAACAGCAGGCTACCGTTTTACCAGCGATTCGGACACCGAGGTCATCATCCACGCCTACCGGCACTGGGGGAAAGAATGCCTTCACCGATTTAACGGGATGTGGGCTTTCGCCCTCTGGGACGGAAAGAAAAAGCAGCTTTTCATGGCCCGCGACCGAATGGGGATCAAACCACTTTACTACCACTTCCAGGATGACCGGATCATCTTTGCTTCAGAGATCAAATCTCTCCTTGAAGCGGGCGGCGTCAAACGGGAACCGGAGGACGAAATGGTGTTCGATTTCCTTCTTTGGGGAATCAAGGACCACTCCGAGAAAACCTTTTTCAAGAACATCAATCAGCTTAAACCGGGGGAACTGATGATCGTGTCAGCCGACGGGGCGCCTAGCCTGGAGCGCTACTACCGGCTGCAACACACCCGGGACATCGGCCGCTATAATCAGCACCGGAACAGCCATCTTTCGGAAAAGCTGCTTTACCTGATGGAGGACGCGGTCAGACTCAGACTCAGAAGCGATGTGCCCGTCGGCTTCTGCCTGAGCGGCGGAATCGATTCATCAGCCATCTCGTGCCTGGCCCACCGCCTGGTAAATAACAGCCCACAGCGCACTGAAAAAGGACAATACCGGACATTCACCTTCGGCAACAAGGAACAAGCTTTCGATGAACGCCCCTTCGCCGCCATGGTCAGCAGCAAACTTTCATTTGAAAACCAGTATATCTACGTCAAACATGACCGGTTCTGGGATGACATCGACCGGGTGCTCTGGCACCAGGACGAACCGTTTTACTCCACCAGCATATATGCCCAGTACCGGGTCAGCCAGGCTGTCAGAGATACCGGTACCACCGTTCTGTTAGACGGACAGGGCGCCGATGAGCTCTTCGCCGGCTATGGCGGCTACTATGAGCAGCTGCTGGCCCAACTTCTCCGGGAAGGCAGCCTGCCCCGCTTTTTGTCAAAACTGGTAAGCGGCAGCAAAAACATGGAAGCCGGGAGCCTCAAGATCCTCAACCGGGTTCTCAGGCTTTTAAATCCCCTGGCCTCCCATCCGCTTTTCAGCCGCTCGAGACAACGCCTGGGCCTGATCAACAACACCTTTATTAAAAGACATGCCCAACGGGAGAAGATCATCAGGGAAAAGCGTGATCCCGGCAAAATCCAGGACAGGCTTTTCCAGGATGTTACTACCTTCAACATGCCACAACTGCTTCACTACGCCGACCGCAATGCCATGACATTCGCTATCGAGGGCCGCTACCCGTTCCTGGACTACCGGATAGTTGAGTTCGCCCTGGCCCTGCCCGCTGTCTACAAGCAGCGGGACGGCTGCTCAAAATACATTCTCAGAAACGCCATGACGGACCTGGTCCCGCAGGCCATTTTGGACCGCCGGGACAAGATGGGGTTCGTTACCCCGGAAGCGATGTGGCTCAGACGCAATAAAGATACCATCAAGGACCTTTTTCACCCGGACACCGTGCGGGGGGAGCGCTTCCTCGATGTCCACCGTATCAACCGCTCATTCGACGACCTGTTTACCGACCGGAACCTGGCCAGGATGGGTCTGTGGAAGATCATTATTCTGGAGAAATGGTTGCGGATGTGGTTCTGATCCAACTCACCAAAAGCTGTGTCCGGCACGGTTCGCTCTTGATCGATTACGCATGTACAGCTTCCACGTAATGCTGGGCGGGAATCGAAATAATCTTGCGCACTTGCAAACCAGCGTTTTCAGCTAAACCGATGGCCTGCTCTTGGGTGAAAGTCCAGGCATACTGGGGGTGATACCAGTCGAAATTGACGATGGCGGAATGCTCAATTCCCCATGTTTCATTGTGCCAACATTTGAGCATGTACCGGTAAATCAAATCCTGTATCTGGTATTTACCGGCTGGTATACCAAGATCCGGTAAATCCTCAGAGATGGTCACCGTACCCGCTTTTTGCAAATCACGACCGAGCCGGGCCAACTGGCGAGCGTACCGCATCGCCTCCTCAGACGACAGGAGCTTGATCTGTTCTCGAAGGCTTCGGTCACATGATTCACGGATTATTCCCTTGTGAGTGTAGACACTGAAGGCCAAAACACCGCCGGGAGCCAGCGCCTGGACCAGCACCTGAATTGTCGCCTGCGGATCGGGTGTGTGATGGGCGGCAGCACGGCAAATGACATAATCAAAGATCGCGTCAATTGGCCGGGACATATCCCATTTCCTGTACTCCACACCGGGATAACGAGGCAATGAATCCAGTGAATCATGAATATCGACTCCCAGATAGATGACTCCGGGTCCTCGCACATCTTCGGCCACCCCGCCGAAACCGCAGCCCGCGTCATAGACACGCCCGCCCCCCCGGCGTATCTCGGCGAACAAGTCGGGCCAACCGAGCTGTTTCCCGGGAGTAACACCGGCTGCCGCCTCGTTTGTACGCAGGAACTCCGAAATCTCACCGCCCCATTGAACCGTGTAGTGTTCAGCAGTCTGGTCCCGGTCGTTTTTCATATCAGCCTCCGATTTTATAACTTTCTCGGGATATTCTACTTGTATTCCACCAAACACGCAACGCCTAGCGTAACTGCTCCATTAGACACCATCTTTGATTCGGAATGACAGCCTGTGTTAAGATTATTTTTGCAGGTTTAGTGAACGAAACGAGTGTTTTCAATGGACATTTCATTGCTAACGAATAAACAGAACGCCGCCTATGACCAGTTTCTCTTGAGCCTGGATGGAAGCCTTTTTTATCAGTCTTTGCAGCACAAACGTTTTATCGAAGAGTTGTTGGGCTGTAACGGGCATTACCTGCTGGCCACGGAAGATGGAACTATCAGAGGCGCCCTGCCTTTGATGAAGACACTGGGAAAGTACGGAACAGTGTATAACTCCCTACCCTATTACGGCTCCAACGGCGGTGTTATCGCTGTCGACCAAGAAGCCTACCAGCGTCTCAGAGACACGTACAACCGGCTCGCCCGCGCGGAAGATACCGCCGGCAGCACATTGATCGAAACTCCCCAACTTCCCGGCACCGGGACCGGTATCGTTCATGACCTCACAGACACGCGTATTGGGCAATGGACGGAAATCGGCTTCGAGAACGATGCCGGGGCAAAACTGATGCAGGCTTTCCATTATAAAACCAGGAACATGATCAGGAAGGCGGCAAAATCGAAAGTAGATGTAGATATCGATAACTCGCAGATAGATTTTCTCCGACAACTGCACCGGGAAAATATGTCTGCTATCGGGGGAAAAGCCAAACCAGACCGTTTTTTTAATCTCATCGACAAGCACTTCAGCAAAGAGAAGGATTACGATATCTTCATTGCTAGAAAGGGTGGAGCCCCTATTGGCGCGCTCCTGGTTTTTTACTTCAACAAAACCGTTGAATATTATATGCCGGTGGTTAAAGTCGATTCCCGAACGTATCAGCCTCTTTCTCTGATCATTCATCAAGCTATGGTAGAAAGCGCCAGACGAGGATATAAGTATTGGAATTGGGGAGGGACCTGGCTAACTCAGGAAGGGGTGTTCCGCTTCAAAAAAAGATGGGGGACCATCAACCGGGAGTACCATTATCATATAGCAATAAACAACAAGAACATCTACCGGGCCACCCAAGAGGAAATGCTCGCAAATTACGACTATTTTTATGTCATCCCTTTCAAGCTACTGGAGACAAACCATGAAACTCATTGACGAAAACGAACTGGTCAAACGCATAAACGAAGCAACCGTGGATCGTTCTCTCCTCGACGCTGTATTAGACATGAACAACAGGCTTCAATACTCTCTACGAGAATACGAAGACCGGTATCCCAATATTTTCATCTTTGGCCTGCCCCGGAGCGGCACTACCCTGCTTTCCCAGATTATTGCCGCCACTACCAACCTCGGTTACATCAACAATCTGATAGCCCGATTCTGGGAGAATCCACAGTACGGTGTTTACCTATCAAAGTGCCTCGAAATCCCGCGGGACATCTCGTTTTGCTCCACACACGCTGTCACTACATCCATATCGGACGTGCACGAGTTCGGATACTTCTGGGCATCACTCCTGGGGCACACCTCCAGCCCCAGACTCGGAGAGAATGAGACAGCACAGATCGACTGGGACCTTTTGAAAAACAAGATATTGTCTATTAATCATGCCTTTGATTCCGGTGTGATTTACAAAAATACACTGACCGGCCATTACGCCTACCACCTTTTTAAACTTTTTAAGCGCCCGGTGTTCCTCTATATCAAACGGGATCGGGTGGATACGGCGTACTCGATCCTGCAGGTCAGAAAGAAGCGGTATGGCTCGGAAAACCAGTGGTGGTCCATGAAACCATATGAATACGATCAACTCAAAGAACTCCCTCCCTGTGAGCAAATAGCAGCCCAGATGTATCATCTGGAACAAGACTATGAGAAACAGCTCGAGAAAGTCGATCCGAAAGCCATCATAACTGTAGATTACCGACTTTTGTGCCGGGATCCATGGCCATATCTGGACGACCTGAGAACGAGGTTGGCAGGACTTGGGGTAACGGTCACACACCGGGACCTTACTATCTCATACTCGACTCACAAAAATGTCGAAAATGATGAGATAAAAGCTCTGAAGCATTATCTAGAGCACTATTACAAGTCATTCTAAGCCGTGTGATTTATTCAACGACAGGATGATACAATGCCGGATCTTCACATTTTTATAGGCTTCCGGGAAGTGGCCGGATTCTACACTTCCTTACAGGAAGGATTCACCCGACTGGGATATCAATGTGGCTTCTACTCTCGCCAGATACATCCATTCAAATACGACCTGGCAACAAATAATATATTCCAGCGTCTGTTCCTGTCTATCTCCCGAAAACGGGCTAAGAATAAAGGCCGGAACAAACTACTTAAGCTAGCACTTTCCTTTTCTATGAAAACCGTATCGCTGGCTCTGTTCATATACTCGCTTTTTCATTACGATGTATTCATCTTCGGGTTCAAAGAAAGCTTCGCGCCCAAATGCAGGTTTCTTGATCTGCCGCTGTTAAAGCTCTTCGGCAAAAAGCTTATATTTGTCTTCAACGGTTCGGACGCCCGGCCTCCATACTGCGACGGAGCTTTTTTGCCTTATCCGGAGGTGACCGACATTGAAGCCCTGATACGATCTTCGGCCAAACGGAAACGGGAGTTGAAAATCATCGAGAAATTCGCCGACTACTGTATCGTTCACCCCCCAACCGCCATATTATTCGAAAAACCATGCCTCTCCTTTTTTCACCTTGGAATTCCGGTCCGGCTGGACGAGAAAGCACCGCCTGCTCCGGAAGGCGGCCATGACCGGGTAGTGACCGTGCTGCACTGTCCGTCGCACCCGGCGGCTAAAGGGACAGAGACAATCAGGGAAACCATCAAAAAATTATCTCAAAAACACCTTATTACTTACATCGAGGTAATCGGAAAACCAAACAGTTTCGTGCGTGAAAAGCTGCAAGAATGTGATTTTGTCGTCGACCAGCTCTACAGTCCGACCCCCATGCCCGGATTTGTGTCGGAGGCAGCGGCTTTCGGTAAACCGGCGGTGATCTGCGGATACTATTGCCGTGAAATACAAGAGATGCTTCCTGAGGCGTTGCTGCCCCCGAGCTACTACTGCCATCCCACTGAGCTGGAAAAAGCTATCGAAAAACTCATCATCGACCGTGAGTTCCGACTCGAACTGGGGGCAAAAGCCCGGCGCTTTGTTGAAACTCAATGGGAACCTGAAACCGTTGCCAGGCGCTTCCTGCAGGTGATAGAAGA
>CAZQHK010000045.1:0-13722 GCA_964593455.1 uncultured bacterium | reverse complement strand
TACTGAAACGTCCGCAGCCAGGTCTCGAAACTTAAAAGTGACCAGATCAGGAGACGCCAGTTGGCCTCCCCGGAGGAATGCTCGTCGACTATCTTCCGCATGTACGCACCGTCTATGTACTCGCCGAGTCGCGCAGACGGTTGAAGCAGCGTGTTTCTCACATACCCTTCACATGTACCCCTGAACCAGGACTCGTCAGGAGCACTGAACCCCTGCTTACGAGCACGCGTTATCTGGGTAGGCAGGATTCGCTCCATGGCCTTTCGAAGGATATTTTTGCCCTTGTTTATCTTTTCCCGATAATACTTTTTTTTACGGGGAAGATTTTCATCTAATTTTTCCAACTGGTCCATCCCGGACACCTTGTAGCGAACCGGTACCCGGCAGGCAAACTCAACCAGGTCATTGTCCAAAAACGGGACGCGGGTCTCCAGGGAATGAGCCATGGAAAGTTTATCTTCCACCACCAGCAGACCGTGAAGGAACGTCTTGCACTCGAAATAGAGAGAACTGTTCACCTGGTCGGCGATACTGCCGGTCTCGATCTTGCGGTCGAAAACCCGCCGAAAAGTTGACAGCGTGTGGTCTTTAAGCGGGACAGCTCCATCATCGGAAAGGCCTTTCAACCTGGCTATCATGTCACCGTTGAAAAATTGTATTTTTTCCTGGTTGCTGACCAGGCGCTTCCAATACGTGTAGTAGTTCTGGACATAGTCGGTGTGCCCGGTACCGATGGCGGCGGCGTAGCGCCAGGGATATCCGCCGAATAACTCGTCCCCGCCGCCACCTGACATAACTACTTTCACAAATTTTCCAGCCAGGCGGGCGATATAGTAATTAGGGTAACATTGCCCAATCCGCAGATCTTCCAGATGCCATATCAACTTCTCCATCACCGCTTCGATATCCCCCGCATGCAGCACGCATTCATAATGCTCCGTATGAAACAGACTGGACATCTTTTCGGCCAGCTCACGCTCATCGAAGTGCATCTCGTGCGCCGCCGCTTCCGAAAGATCGAATCCACTGGTAAAGGTCTGGATGCGCCCCAGGTGCTTGGCGGCGATGGCGGTGATCGTCCCCGAATCCATGCCGCCGCTCAAATAGCTGCCGATGGGAACGTCACTTACACACTGCCGCTTAACCGCGGTTTCAATGAGATTGTAAAGCTCTTCCACCAGTGCATCCTCGGAAGCCGATGATTCCCGGGAAAAATCAAAATCCCAATACCGGTACTGATCGGCCCGGCCGGTCCGGACATCCACCGTAAAAATAGTGCCGGGAGGCAGAAGGCGGACACCGGCAAACAGGGTCCGGTCACTGAAAACGTTCTGAAACGAAAAATATTCGTTGAGCGCCAACAGGTCGAGGTCAGTTTTTTTGACCGGGTAGCTGAGAATCGATTTAATCTCGGAACCGAACACCATTTTTTCATCATCAATAAGATAGTAAAGCGGTTTGAGTCCGCAACGGTCCCGGGCCAGAAACAGCTTTCCGGAAACTGCATCCCATAACGCAAAAGCAAACATCCCGTTGAACCGTTTCACGCACTCGATTCCCCACTCTTCGTAGGCGTGGATAAGCACCTCGGTGTCGGTCCGGCTAGCAAAGCTGTGACCGTGCTTGATAAGTTCTTCGCGAATCTCCTGAAAATTGTAGATCTCACCGCTATGCACAACCCAGACTTTCCTGGTCTTCTCCGACATGGGCTGATGTCCGCGGGACGAAAGATCGAGGATAGCCAGGCGCCGATGGCCGAGAAAAAGGTTCCACTTCTCAGAATGCAGCATTTCGCGGCCGGCCGTGGAATCGATTATCGGCAGGAGCGGAGAGACCGACCGGAACCGGCTGTCGGTAAACGCCTGTCCGTAAGAAACTCCGCGACGGTGATGGCAGCCTGTCTGCCAGACGAGATAACCCGCATCGTCGGGTCCGCGGTGAGCGACAACATCCACCATCCCTTTAAGACGATCTACATCAAGAAACGTTTCCCCAAAAGAAACGACACCGGTAATCCCGCACATTCGTCAGTGATCCTTATCCGTTTTTATGTCCCTCAACTCCACTGGCTGGAAAATATCTCTGATAGTATCAAAGCCCGCGGATTGCTTGAACGATATACTCATAATCCTCTTCCGTCATCCGGTTGTGAAGCGGGATGGCCATGGTGTAGCGGGCACAGTCCCGGGAGACCGGAAAATCATCGGGTTTGAGACCGAAACGGTCCCGGTAATACCCAAGCATATGCACTGAATGGGTTCCCGGCCGGGTAGCGATACCCTTCTGTTGAAGCGCCTCCATGATGTCGTTTCGTGACCGGGGAGCCTTGGGCTCATCGACATAACAGACATAGGATTGCCAGGCATGCGAGTAACCATCCGGCACCAGCGGTGTTTTAATCCAGGGCAGCACTGCCAGTTCCCGCCGGTAAAACCCGGCCCACTCGTTCCGCTCTGTGATGAAACCATCCAGTTTCCCCAGTTGCACCAGACCGACGGCTCCCTGGAGATCGGTCATACGGTAGTTGAATCCCAGTATGTTGAAGTCCGGCAACAGATACGGCCGGGGTCCGTGATGCCTTGCCTCTTCCGAGACACTGGCTCCGTGGTTACGGAGCATATTGATCATCTCCGCCAACATGTCGTCATCGGTGGTTACCATCCCGCCTTCGCCGGTGGTAATAGATTTTCGAGGATGAAGCGAGAAGGCGCCGGCTACTCCGAGGGTTCCGGCTCCTCGCCCCTTATACCCGGCTCCGGCAGCGCAGGCTGCGTCCTCCACGATTGGTATTCCGGGAGCGCTGGCCGCGATGGCATCTACATCGGCGGTGAGCCCAAACAGGTGAACAACGATTATCGCCTTCGTCCGAGAAGTAACTTTATCAGACACCTGGCCGGGGTCAAGATTAAAGGTGGAGCGGTCTACGTCCACAAACACCGGAATCGCCCCGCAATAGAGCACCACGTTGGCTGTAGCCACCCAGGTGAAAGAGGGCAGGATGACTTCATCGCCTGGTCCTACTCCGAGAGCAGCCAGGATAAGATGGAGCGCGGTAGTGCAGTTGGAGGAAGCAATAGCGTGTTTGGCGCTATGACGAGAGGCGAATGCTTTTTCGAAAGCCGCCACCTTCGGGCCCTGTGTCAACCACCCGGAAAATATGGATTCTCTTACCGCCTCCCACTCCTCCTGCCCGGTGCTTGGTTTGGCTATTGGAATGGATTTTATCTTTTCAGGTTCAGGCATCGGGTAACCCCGCATCCCGGCGTCGGCGCTCTACCTCGCCCTTGTGACTGTCGCGCCACTCGATCAAGCGTTTGAGCCCATCTGAGAGTTGAACACGAGCTTCAAAACCAATTTCACGGCGGGCTTTCTCAGGACACCCCACCCTGTTCTTCACGAAGGTTTTGCCACCGGGCTCGTACTGAATCTGAAGATCAGATCCGGTTACCTCCAGGATGAGTTCCGCCAGTTCTTTAATGGTGGTTTTTACCCCCATCCCGACATTGTAGAAACTGTCGGTGGTATCGGCCTTCATGGCACAAACATTGGCCGCACCGCAATCGCCGACGTAAATAAAGTCATACGCCTGCGTTCCATCGCCATAAACCAGGGGAGGCAGCCCTTTATCCAATCGGTCCAGCATCTTCATGATAACCGCTATATAGGCTCCCCGGTAGTCCTGACGCGGCCCGTAGACGTTCATGTAACGCAAGCCCACGTAATCGAACTCCTTCTCGGAACCCTTGTAACGGTGGTACAACGCCCGGAACATCTGCTCTCCCGCCACCTTGGTGGCACCGTAGAAATTGTCGTTATTGAAAGGATGGTCCTCCGTCATGGGCTCTTCCACCGCATCGCCATACACGGAAGCCGAGGACGAAGAGACAATCCGTTTGACGCCGTTGTTGATGGCCGCTTCCAATACGTTGAAGGTCCCCCCGATATTCACTTCGAACGCCGCCCGCGGATAATCCCAACAGTGAAGGAGCCAGAGAGCGGCAAAATGAAACACCCCGTCGATGCCCTTCATGGCCATGTCCAGAATGTCCCGGTGCAGGAGTTCCCCGCCCAGTTCGAATATCTTGACCCGGCGATCTCTCAACGCTTCTGCTAAATTCTCGCGGCTGCCGCGGGTGAAGTTATCGTAAATCACTATCTCTCCTACATCCTCCTCCATGAGCGCGTCCACAGCGTGTGACCCGATCAACCCGGCCCCGCCGATAACCAGAAACCGTTTTCCTCTCAAATCCATTCCATTCGCCTCACTTTAATTCATTATATCTCAAAACACGTGAGATAATCACTTCAACCTACCGTTTCTTCATGGTCAGGCTGATCCGGCCCTCAGGACAATTCACGCTGCATATATCGATAGTTCGGCGGCTCGAATTGACGTTTTCCCGAAACCGGGCAAACCGGTCGCTTTTCCATATGGAGGAAAAATTCTCCTCGTTGACGTTGCCCATGACAGAATCACCGTGGAAATCGTAACAGCACGGCAACACGTCACCATTCCAGGTGATCATGGGATTCATGTACATGGTGGCACACTTGTCCTGGATATCCCCTTTGAGACCGATGGTCCCATCGGGTTTCTGTTCGTACCGGGTTCGGGAAAGGTCTTCCGGCAAAAAACGCTCTTGCTCCCGTTCCATGAGATCGATACCGACATACTTGGGCACCAGGCTGTCACATCCGATCTCTCCGGCCAGTTCCAGGGCTTTCTCGATATCCGGTTCGTTGAACCTGTTTACGACGAACAGCATATTGAGCAGCGGACGGCGGCTTTTCAGGCGATTCCGTTCTTCCACCAGCTGCCTGGTACCGCTGATCACCCGCTCCAAATCAGCCTTTTCGCCCCGGAACGATTTCAGCGACTCCTGGGTGACCCCGTCGATGGCCCCAACGATCTCGTCGATACCGGACCGGATAACGGCCCGGCAAAAATCCGGGTTGGTGAAAAAATGGCAGTTAGTGGCCGCGGTCACCATGATACCGTAGCGTTTACACCGCTCGATAATCTCGACGATATCATCGAACATGAACGGCTCACCGCTGCCGGAAAGATCGACCTTCTCCACATACCGGCCCATGTTTTGAAGGAGGAGGCGGACCGTTTCCATGGTCATTCTGCCCCGGGGGCGCCGCAGCGTACCGCACCCGGTGTGACAGGTGGGACAAGACAAGTTACAATAATTATTCGGCTCTATAATGATGTTTGGCGGCAAGCTCGTGGGCCGAGACACTTTCCGTTTGTGCTCCCATCGCGCCCGGCGATGGTTGAGCGCACGCCGCAAATTCCAGGGCGCGTACATTTTTATCTTGGAGCCGAGACGACGAAGCCGTTTCGATATTTTACTCACATAAACACATTCCTTGCCAGCTCTATGGAGTTATTAAGCACCCGGACCATCTGAGCATCTGTCGTATGGTAACCGGTTCCTTTCGTATTCTGCCTGATAACCACTATATCAACATCGTTGGAGGTCTCCAACTGCACGATCTCGCCCCGGTAACGGGCCAGTTTGAACTCCTTTTTCTCCTGTTCACTCATAACTAATGACTTCATGAAACCCGGATCCTTAAGATGAGTGAGTAAAGACCGGACCTTATCGTGCAGTCCGAGAGTCTGCCGGGCCAGGATCACGCAGTACATATAGGGATAGCTTTTACCCTGGACCGAGTTTATGGAAACCTGTACCTGGAGACCGATAACCGACTCATCCGCCGCCGGGAATTTCAGCATCATCCGGGCGGAAAACGGTACGTCTCCCTTCTCGGTAGACGCGAGCTTGAGATATGGTTCCACTTCCACATCAAACATTGGTTTATTAGCCAGGTACCGAAGAATCATGTCGATGGCTTTGATCTCGATCAATCCCGGCGGTTTCCAGGAAGATATCCAGCCGCAGAAAAAGACCGGCAAACCGATCAGAATGATCGAGTCAAATATGAGAATTATTCTCAAATCTCCCGAGAGAAAAAACACGGAAACAACCGCTATGCTCGCAGCAACTATAACGAATGTCAGCACTCCCAGGCCTCCGCCGCCGTTAAACGGACTCGCTCCCCATTGAGCGTCTTCCTTGGCTCTATTCAACACCCGCTCAATCTGCTCAGAGGTGGCCTGCTGCCAGTTATCTTCATCAATTAGCAGGCCCTCCGGTTTGTTGGTGCACCCTTTGGCCATAAGGAGCAAGGACATGCCCAGCAAACAAAGTGCACCTAAAAAGATCAAACCGAAAGCCTGCAGTAAAAGCCCTCCACTCAGGACAACCAACCCGGTCCAGAGCCGCGTTTGATAATCCAGATCCGGGTAGAAATAGAATTTTACCGCGGTTTTTTCATGCGATCTGAGCATGATGGACATCCCTCGGCGCCTCCTTTACCGTCATCTTTTCAGGCAAGCATACCGATACCGAACCATCGAGTTCGGCAGTACCGACCGCGTCCCAATAAAGCGGGCAGGCTCCCTGGCAGGGAAGAAACTCCTCGCAGTCACGGCACTTCGCAGGCGCGTACTTCTTTTCCTGGTAGAACCGCGCCAGGGCAGAACTCCAGAGGGTTTTGAAATCTTTCTCCAGCACGTTACCGACTCCCTGGGAGAAGCTCGAACAAGGAAGCACTTCTCCCAACGGAGAGATACTGAGAAGCCCGTCACAGGCAGCACAACTCTTGTTGCCCAACCCTTCCGCAATGGGATTGAACAGGCAGTAAGGAGTAGGTGAGTACCAGAGAAATTCGATACCGGCCTGGCGGGCGGCACGTTTTAGACCGGGTATCAAGCGTGATACCTCCGAGTACGAGTAAAACACGTCTCGGCTATACTCCAGGGCTGATCCACAGGGAATGGCCAGGTTCATGGAAAATCGTTCCATACCCTGCTCTTTTGCCAACCGGACGATATCTTCTGTAAATGGCGCGTTTTTCCGTGACAGGGTGGTGTTGGTATGAACGACGAGGCCGGCCTGACGCAGATTGTGAATTCCCGCCCAGGTTTTGTCAAAAGATCCTTTTTTCATGGTTAGCGCGTCGTGGATTTCGGCTGTTGGTCCTTCCACGCTTACTTGAGCACTGGAAAGACCGGCTTCTTTCAAAGCTGTCACCCGTTTCTTCGTAAGCAAGGTGCCGTTGGTAATCAGGTTCACCCTGAGCCCCAGCTCAACCGCATAAGCCACCGCCTCTTCCAGATAGGTTAGCAATGTGGGCTCTCCACCGGTAAAGCTGACGCTTGGAATATCAGCATCGTGCCGTATCACCCGGAGTACTTTTTTAAGAGACTCCAGGTCCATGTCGCGCTCATCGGTCCGTTTACGGTTGGAATCACCCACATAGCAGAACCGGCACCGGAGATTACACCGGTAGGTGACGGCGATCTCACTCAAGACCGGCAAATCGTTGAATGGTAGACTAAACTCCACTGTCTCTACCGCCCGCCGCTCCTCGCCTTCCCGCCAACACCCCATCAGAAGGGCCCGCAGATCACAGAAAAACGAGTGGATATCCTCCCGTTTCAAATCCGTATCACCGGCCAGCTCCAGATACTCCTCCACGGTTTCCCCGGCCAGAAGACGCGTTAACAAGTCAAGAGCCGTCCGGTTGAGCATGTAGGCCTGGTTGGGGACCAGGATCAGCAATGAGTCGTGTTTTCTTACATGCACATAAGGCGCTATATTATTTACAAAAGTATTGATCCAGCTAACATCCTGTTTCACCATATCCGGGCACCTCCACTTACACAGGCGCTGTGGCAGGCGCTATGGCAGGCGCTGTGGCAGGCGCTGTGACAAGCGCTGTGACAGGCGCTGTGGCAGGCGTCATGGCAGGCACTGTGAACGTAACAGGCGCTGTGGCAGGCGTCGGAATGGATGAACGAAGAATAACTGGCAGCGCTGAAACCAACACTCTCGTTGAGCGAGTTGTCGATGTTTTTGAGGCTGCGGTAACCCTGGCGATCATCGGCGCAGGTGTCCCAGTGATTGAGATCCCTATAATACCGGCGGGAGTAGCGGTATCCATCCCGTGTCTCGTAAGTTTCCCTCATGTCTTCATCGCTGCTAAGCGGCAGGCTGGCTTTTTTAAATTCGTCGAGATAATGACTCTTGGTGGCCTCAAGATCACAGTTCCAGGCCTTGCGCTGGAGATTGTCGGCGATCTCCTGCAACAGCTCGTGAACCAGTTCTCGATCGAGATTACCGTCCTCACCCACAGCCTCTACCAGTAATTTTTCATACTGGTTTTCTGGAGTAAAATACCGGGATAGGATCTTGATATTGAGCGGAGATTCGGAAACTATCTCCAGCACCGCCCGTTCCTTGAGTTCATAGATCATTAGGGACAGGATACGGCTGACCGGATAATCGAGTAGCATGGCCGCTTCCACCGGATCGAGTTCGGCCAGCTTGTTCTTCACCCGGAAACTGGCAACCTGAATCTTGGGCGGGACCCAGTCATCGGACTCCCACTGGATATCCGGCAGTTTAATCGCCGCCCGGTACAAAGACCGGTGTTTGCTTATGATCATCATGAAAGCCGCCAGACCCAAGAGTACCAGAAACCCTGCCCGCTTCAGGAAGATGCCCGTCTCGGAAATCCACGGCATACTGAATTTAAGATCCGTTCCTTCCCGATGGAGATCTCCCACCGAAGCTTCTTGTAGCGGGAGGATGCTGCGGGACACATACTGTTGAACCCGGAAATGGTATTTCCGTGAAAGATCGTTTTTATGCAGACGGACGGTAAACCATTCTTTGCCTTTGTTCTCAGTAGCCAGGTAGGAGATGAGATAACGTTTGTTCATGAATTTCTCGGTCATGAATTTAACCGTATCACGATGGAACTCTTCTAAAACCTCCCCTTCCTGGATATCCTCCTGTGGAACTTCCAACGGATAATAGATATGTATCGTTTCATGCTCCATCGGTTCATCCCACTGCACGGGAGCCCAGTGGAAAACCGTTAGCGGCCCGAACTCCTCGTTTTCGGTAAACGCCAACTGACCGGCTTCCGCCACATCGGCAGCATATACGATCACAAAAATTGCCTTCCCGGGACCTACATGACTCTGATCGGCGATGTCGATAGCGTACTTTCCTCCGCCTTTATTGACGATGGAAAGCGATTGTTTACGTCTATCGGATCCGATGACTCTGGAGCGTTCCCGGTTGAACACCGGAGTGTGCCCGAATCCCATCATGTCGAATCCGTGCATCTCCCCGGTTCGAACCAGGTAACAGATCTTGTAGACAAAAATAGCTTTTCCGTCCGGGCGGAGAGAGCAATCAATTTCCACCCAGCGCAAATTGGCTGAGAGCGGATATGCTGGCTTGGCGCCGCTGAATACCAGCAAGACCACCAGCAGAAGAAGAGCAGGAAATATAAAACGAAAGGATTTCAGCGCTCAATTCTCCAGCTTAATCCTGCTTGTGGCTTTCAAGCCTGGCCCGGAGCAGGTCTGCCTGAGCACGGATGTAATCAGCGTATGATTGTTTGGAGAGAGCCCACTCGGTTTCGCTGGGAAACGTCTGCAGAATACCGTCCCAGACCACCCGGTAAGCCCGTTCCAGAATATCATTAACCTTACCGGATCCCTGGTACTCAAAGACCGCCACGATAGGTACCGGCCGGAACACCGGACTCGGGCCCGTATGCACCTCGGTATTCACCCCTAGAAAATGGACACCCATCTCCACCAGCATGTCCGCCCGCTCCCGCACCGCCGCTATAACATTGGCTACTGAAAAATCAGCCGACGAAAATTTAACCTCGAGAACGTTTTCTTTGAGTTCTCCATGAGGCATCTGCATATGATTACGCCTCCCCTTCGTTGCTTGAGTTTGAAGTAATTATAGCCTTACTCCGATGAGCTGTCAAACTACAGGGCAGGACGAAAAGACTTGGCTACTGATTAAATTTGACAGATGATTAGGATCAGGCAGACGTCATAGGGACCTCTTTCCACACTGCTTGCTTCACCATCTCAATCTCATTTTCTCGTTGTCAGGTCAGTTCGTCTCTATTGTCTTTTTGCCCACACCAGTGCCTGTCCTCTGGACAGTAAGCGTAGAAAGTAAGTCACCCGATGGGGTCACACCCGATGCCCGATGGGGTCAGGCTTGGCATTTAAACATTTGAAGGGATGATCTGGGATGATCTGTGAACCTGGTGGTCCTCGCGTCACCTAACTTTCTAGTCCAAACCAGAGGGCGGGTGGACGATGTAATCGAGGGCAAAGCTTTGTTGTGGACAAAGAGACTGGAGATTGAGATTTTACCCGGGCGGTGGCTGGTCCCTTCCTCTAAACGTTTGTGTATACATAGTGGCATAGCGTAAGCCTGGTGGTCCCGCCCTCGAGCAAGTAGCGTAGAAAGTTAGGGAGCTTACGGTCGGGGGGCGTCGTCCCAGAGTGTCTGGAGACTGGGTTTTCTCCCCACCCGTTCGTATCGAATACGGTAGCCGGATTGATTCTCATCGTTTTGCGGTGATCTGAATCTTTTTTGCGAGGGGGCAGTGTTGGCAGCGGGTGTGCTGGACACCTCAGGTGACGGTGGTTTCCTCGAAGATCTGGGTTTATAGAGTGACTCTTTTCCACGCAGATTTTTTTTCAATTTTTGCCACAGCGTCTCTCCCGGGGACTCTTTAGCCCGCCACCGGGAATAGGCAATCAAAAGGTCGCCCCCTTTATTCCAGGTCCGCTGCAGCCTGGGAGCCAAAACTTTGCCTAACTCCGTCTTGACAAAATAGTTGGTAATGGTACCGCCCATTACCGCCCCCACCAGCCCTCCGCCCACAGCGCCCACAAAGGGAATAGCACAAAGCGTCTGACCCACCGCTGACCCGATCAGGCTGCCCATGCTCATCCCGATGAAACCCATAACATCAACATTTTTCATAGCGTTACCCACCACCTCGGCAAAACGGCGGTTGGTGTCGCCCTTGATGTCTGTGCTCATCTCGTATCCTACGGCGCCGCCCAGGCCATGCACTACTTCTGCCACTACCGAAGACACCATCAAACCAAAGGGAGGGCAGACGTTGGTGAAAGCGTATTTTAGACCGATACCGGCCAGGTATGCACCACGGTCAAAGGCCAGGTGAGCCACGATAGACGGCTCCAGTACCTCGTACTTCATCTTCTCCAGGTCAAACGGTTTACCTGACCGAATCGCTTCATTGATGTTATCCCACACGATCCGGGCCAGGCGGAACCTGAGATCGTAATTGATCCAGGTATTTACCACGCTGAAAGGTTTGGGCGTGTAGTCATCTGTTTCGGCTAAAACCGGCAAGGCCAGGTTGAAGGCGAGCAACGCAGTCAGAAAAAGGAGCATGTACCTCCGCCTGGCGACGTTACTCATTATCGTCGGCAACATGGTACAAACATCCTCCTTACCCTGGCTTTTCAATATTATACTACCGTGGCTAGTAGTCATATAACGTGCGGATGTTACATCATTAGCAGCTGAAAACCCAACAAACCCCACGATGAAGTAAAATTGACATCGTATATATTTATAGCAAGAGTTTACCAAACCGTCAAGGTTTTTCAGCCATCGATACACTCATATCCCTCAGCCAGGAGGAGATACGGGGTATAACCGCCTGGGAATCGTTTTCGCCGGCAGCCACGGAAATGACGAAGTCAAAAACACGATCTTCGTCGAGAGGCGAAAATAATATCCCATTCCACTCCAGGAAAGCGATGGCCACAGCCAGTCCCGTTCTCTTATTACCGTCTAAAAAAACGTGGTTCTTTATAATATAAAACATGTAAGCGGCGGCCTGATGATAGATGTCAGGATAGATCGACTCACCGAAAAGATAGTTTGCGTGTATCTGCTCGACAAAACCCAGGTTCAACCCGGCCCGGATGTTATTACCCGAGGCGCACGTTCCCCCACTTAACTCGACCGAAATCTTGTTGATGACGATTACCATCCGCTTGTTGACATATTTCATCATACTTATTCACCGAGACGTATATAAAGCTGCAGGTTTTTCCGGATGTGATTTTCCACCATTTTCAGGGTAATGATTTCACCATTGTCAAGCCATATACCTCCGCAGCGGCCGCACAAGTCGATAGTAATTCCGCCGATATCTCTCTCGCTCATCCGGTCGCCGTCCTCCGGACATAGAACCGCACGCTGTTTCTCTGTTTTCGGAATGGTGTCGATATCATCTTCACCGAGATCGGCCGACTGGAAAAGCCTGACCAGCTTGATAATAGACTCAAGCTCGTCCCGGTCAAAAAAGATCCCATTACACCTGGAACACCGGTCAACGGTTTCTCCATGCAGGTTCTCCTCCGCCATTTCGACACCGCAACTGTGACATGTCCTCATCCGTGTCTCCCGTGTCATTTACCCATGATACAAAACGATGCGATAAACAGATCATCGGTGGCTTTAACTTCATGCCCATCTTCCAGAAAATAGAGGTTTCTATCAGACAGAGATTCCATAACCAGGTAATAAATCATTTCATCATGAAGAACCGGGCTTGATCTTAGCCTTTTTCCCTGAGTAATCGGCACGGTTTCTCCGCTGACCGGGTCATGACGGAAGATATCGGATTTCTCGACTATAAAAGCACTGTTCACCAAGTGGCCCGTCGCCGCTCCATAGAGGATGAAATCACTTCCATAATACGGATAGCTCTCGTTTACCAGAGGATCTCCTCCGGTAATCCTGGTGATGCTGTTGTCCTTATCCGAATACAAATAGATATCAGTGTTGCCGTTGTAAGTCGGCGGATTATCGATAATCCCGGTAAAAACAAAGTTCCCGCTGCTAATTTGAGTCGAAGGCTGGCCGGCATTAGCAAATCGGGGGGTCAGGTTTTCAAGGGTGCCTTTCGTAAAATCGAGTAGAAAAACCGAGTTTATCCCGGCAACATTTCCCGCACATACAAGGGAATCTTTATTGACAAAAGACGGATCACTGAAGTTGCCGGTGAATCCGGCGGTAAGGTTTTGAGGATCCTGCCGGCCAGCCTCAAGGAGATAAATATCGTATTTTCCAGCCCGGTTCGAGGTGAAAGCAATCCTATCCGTATAACTGGCGGGAGTACCGGTATCGGCGTCCCCCAGGGCCAGAAAAACCCTATTTTCGTAAATGGATTTGGCGGAATTCCAGCTTAAAACGACCAGCCGGTACGTATCTTCGATCTTGACCGAGGCCAAAATATCAGGATGCCCGAAACAAGGGGCTTCAAACCCCAGGCACAAACAAGCAATTACCAAAAAAAGAAATAACTTTTTATCTGTCATAGTCACCCATTTCACATCTCACGCAAAGCGTTCATGTTCAAATAGCGAGACATCCATTTTACTATAAATATAGAATACCTTCCACCTGAACATTACAATTATGAGATTGTGATGATAAGCAAGAAGCCTATAAACCACACCTCTACCCTGTCAAGCTCGGCGCTTTCGCTTGCGAACAGCCGAGTGGAGAACGACATCCGTAACCAGATAAGTGAAAAGATAAACATCGTTTCTGATCTTGAGATTATGAAATTGAGATGATAAGCAAGAAGCGTAGAAAGAAGTCCCTATGAGGTCTTTCCGATCCTACACATCCTTGCGACATTGTCCAGTAACAAAGCCATTCCGTCCCGCCCTGCTAGCCAGTCCAATAACCACACTGCTCCGTTTCCTATCCACCTGGCACCCGATCTCTCCCCCCGCTCGGCACCTTTGCTCGCAAACAGCCGAGC
>CAZQHK010000044.1:27506-35047 GCA_964593455.1 uncultured bacterium | reverse complement strand
CTGGCGGATTCCGTCCAGTCCTGCGGCCAGCATGACGGAAAACGCCAGATATGGGTTACAGGCCGGGTCCGGACTCCTGAACTCCAGCCGTACGGCGTTTTCTTTCCCCGGTTTGTAGTCGGGAAGCCGGACGAGCGCGGAGCGGTTTTTCTGCGACCACGCCACGTAGACCGGCGCTTCGTATCCCGGAACGAGGCGCTTGTAGGAATTGACGGTTGGATTGCAGATAGCGGTTATCGCCCTGGCGTGCTTCAATAGCCCAGCCAGGTAATACCGGCCGGTTTCCGATAAATGGTACTCACTGTCCGAATCATAAAACGCGTTCCGGCCATTGGTGAACAGGGACTGGTGGGTGTGCATACCGCTTCCGTTTTCGCCGTAAATGGGTTTTGGCATGAAAGTGGCTGAAACCCCGTTATCCTGGGCTACTTTCTTGACGACCTTCTTGTAGGTCTGGGCCCAGTCGGCCATCTTTAAAGCCGGGGCATACCTGAGATCTATCTCGTGCTGTGACGGTGCCACTTCGTGGTGCGAACATTCAACTTTGATTCCCAGCCGGTTCAGGGCAAGGACGGTTTTCTTCCGCAAAAGCTCGCCCTGGTCCAAGGCTCCCAGGTCAAAATATCCTCCCCTGTCAAGTAATTCAGTGCCTTCCGTGTTTTTGAAATAGAAATACTCCAACTCCGGTCCGACAAGCATCTCAAATCCCATTTTTTTTGCTTCTTCAAGGTTTTGTTTGAGAATGTATCGGGGGTCGCCCTTGAACGGTTCTCCGGTTGGCTCAAGGACATTGCAGAACATTCGGCACTCCGTGAGATCGCCCGAATCCCAGGGAAGAATGTTGAAGGTTTCCGGGACCGGCATGGCCAGCGTGTCGCTTTCTTCTATGGCATGAAATCCCGTAACCGATGATCCGTCAAAACCGAATCCTTCTTCCAGGGTGTTCTTCAGTTCGTCACTGGTTATGGTGAAGCTTTTCAGAGTTCCGAGGATGTCGGTAAACCAGAGACGGATAAACGTGATGTTGTTGTCCTGCACGGTACGAAGGACAAACTCCTTGTCCCTTGAAACACCGGATTTACTCATACGTCAATGTTCCTCCTTCTAAGGCAAATGCTAGTAATTACATCAACATCGTCATGCTGGTATATACGATGCCTAATTTGTATTAGTTTCTCTTAAAACATTATATCACATATTCGTTTACTGTCACCGGTTGCCAGGGGGTGTGTGGAGTATGTTAGTCTCACATTTCATAGTTCTAATGTCAGTGGGTTCGGACCGTATCGGCTGCGGGCCCGGAAGTACATTGACAGCGGTAATTGAACATGGAATAATGGCTCCGCATACCGAACGGGAGGTTTTGCAGGTGTACTTTGTAACATCTAACGAAAACAAAGTCCGGGAAGCCGAGCATATTTTAGGGTGTTCTTTGAAGCAGATTGAGCTTGAGATCAAGGAAATACAGTCGCTGGACGTAGAGGAAATCGTTGCTGAAAAGGCCCGGGAGGCTTTCAAGAAAGTGGGGGAAACTGTCCTGGTGGAAGACACTGGCTTGTATGTTGCTGCCTGGAATGGTTTTCCGGGGGGGCTGATCAAGTGGATTATGAAGACATTGGGCAATGATGGCCTTTGCAAGATTCTCCGGGAGTATGACCGGGGCACGACGGTGAAAGCCTGTGTTGGTTTATGTAACGGCAGCGAGGTCAAGCTCTTCACCGGCGAAGTTACGGGCACCATCGTGGACGAGCCGAGAGGAACAAGCGGGTTCGGATGGGATCCATTGTTTCAGCCTGCCGGCAGCCACCGGACCTTCGCAGAGATGAGCCCGGAAGAGAAGAACAGTATCTCGCACCGGATGATAGCCATGAAGAAGATGCGGGACTTCCTGCGGGAAACACCGCAATTTCTCTGACCATATCGTCGTTGTCCGGAAGCCTACGTTCCTTACGAGAGATATCGATCAACCCAATAGCTAAATAAGTGGACCATTATGTGGTTTTCCTGTTTCCTGGTTGCCATTTTGGGGGTGGAAATGATACTATGTGGCGCTATTTTTATGATAACCCGAAAACTGCAGTAGATATTCTACTGCGGCTCGGAACTGACCACAGTTACTGCGTTGCGCTCGGTCAGCCATCCTCACTGTAATATGCATTACAGCTCCGGGTAGCTTCGGTCGCGCGCCTTGTATCTGCGGCCATTTCCTTCGCCTCGCGACGAAGCCAACTGCAGTTTCCGGGTTAATGAAATGGAGTGGTAGAGGTGGATACGGAAAAGAGAGCTATGGTAACCGACGCCAGTGTCGAAGCCGCGGAGGAAGAATATGTCAGGATATTGAGTGATCCGTCAGTGACCGGTATGTCGGCTGAGGACCAGGTGAAGGAATTGAACGAAAAAATGCTGGCGAAGAACTTTACCATGTCGGGTAAACCGTTCCCAACGTTTTTAAAGCCCTATCTCATCGAGCGGAAGCTCAGGGATAAGTTTATCTACATGACCCGCACCATCATGGAAGCCGCGGAGAAGGTTGGGAATCTTTATTTCGAGGACCCTGACATCAAATCGCTCTTCGAGGTGCCCGCCAGTGACGTCGACCTGGTCGAGATCCAGCCTCCGTATCCACGGCGCCTTATCGTAGGCCGGCTCGACGCTTTTTTGAACGGTGACAAACTCATGTTCCTGGAGTTCAATACCGACAGCCCCTCGGGGATGGGTTGGCATGACGAGCTCATCCGGATGTTTGCCGAACTTCCGGCCGTCAAGGAGCTTGGCAAACAGTATCCTCTGACCTATGACACGTTTCTTGATTCGTTACTGGACATGCTTCTGGTCAAGTACCGGGAGTCCGGTGGAACGAAAGAAAATCCGGTGGTGGTCGAGGTCTCCAACGATGAATCGACCATCCGCCATGATGTTGACTTGATCGTTCATCATTTCAAGGAAGTAAGGGGAGTCGATTCCTTCTTTGCCGATCCGAGATGGTGCGAGTACCGTGACGGAAAACTCTATCTGAGCGGACGCCCGGTCGATATCGTGCACCGGGATTCGATTGAGGATTTCACCAATTACATGGACGAGGTCCAGCCGTTCATCAAAGCGTACCGTGACGGGAATGTCGTGATGGCTAATCCCTTCTGTTCCCGGGTCGGCGGCCTCAAATGCGTGCTCTGGCTCCTTTCAGACGAAAAAACGCAGCACCTGTACACGGAAGAAGAGAAGAAAGTCATCGCCGAGACCATACCGTGGACCAGGATGATGAGAGACCGTAAAAGCCTGTATCATGGCCGGGAGATCGATCTGTACGATTTCGTTTCGAAAAACAAAAGCCTATTTGTCCTCAAACCTAACGGTGGGTACGGTGGCTTCGGTGTAAATATCGGCCGGGAAAGCAATCAGTCCGATTGGGATGCCAGCCTGGAAGAGTCGAAGAAACGCAACTACGTGGTCCAGGAATATGTTCCCATACCCGCGGACCGGTTCCCCGATTTCGAAGGTGGTTTTTCCATGATGGACAAGAACGTCAACATTAATTTCTTTGCTTTTAACGGTGAATTCGGCGGCGGTTTCGTCCGGGTGTCAAACTCCTCCATCATCAATATCCACCAGGGCGGCGGACTTGTGCCTATCTTCTACGTCGGATAATCGATGAGATCATCCGGCCATCATGTAGACGAATAGCATCCACAGCATGGTGGCACCGAATGCCAGTCCGCCCAGGACGGCGCCCACTGCGCCCAGCCCGAATAGATTGAACAGGAAGAAAAGCCCGGCGGCGGCGCCGGCACCGATGGCCAGGTGTGCCACCAGCCCAACCAGCAGTTCTTTCCCGTGTTTGCGCCAGCGCTCGGCGTGATCCATGGTGGTCAGTTCTTTCCAGAAACGGCTGCCGGCGTCTTTGAGTTTCTGCCAGAAGCTCCGCTGGTCGCCACGGGGCGGCGGGGGTGGTTTGATGACCTCTATGGTTATTCCCGGCGGTGGAGGCGGTTCAATGTCGGTTATTTCTTCCGTGACTCCGATCGCCCGCGGCCCTTGAATCTCGACCTCGAGCGGGTTCTCTGTCCGGGCTGCGGCAGCAAGCGGCGTCAGGAGCCCGGCAATGAAAACGAACAGCAGCGCAGTGGTTATCTTCTCGCACCGCAAAGCTCTGGAAATATACATGATTATTCCTCTATTCATTCGCTTTTAAAGTAAGTTCTCGACAAAGCAAGCGGCAGCGTTTGTCCCTGAATGCTCCGCGATCAACGCCCTGTCAACGATATAATAGTAGCCAAAACAGCCTCAGGTAACAAACGAAATGTTTTAACCCGGATATTTCACCAGCATTTCCTTCATTCTCCTCGTCAGTCTTCTCCTGCCGATTCCTGCCTGCTTTGATCTTGCAGCACGTGCTCGATCCAATCCAGAATTGCCTCGTCCGCCCTCGGCAGCGGATAGCAGTGTCTTACCGCGTCCCGTATGGGATTAACCGCGGGATCGTCTTCTAGATACTTCCTGATGGCTTCTTTCAAGCCGTCTTTATTGGAGGCGGCCAGGGCCAGGCGTTTTCTGAGGGTGAAAAGCCCGGCCTGCTCGAAGTCCGTGGGGAGTATGTGTACGAGATCCTTGTCGAGCAGCACCGCTTCAAACCCGGTAGTAGAGGTCTGGGTGAAGACGATTTCCGAGCCGAGCATGGCTTCGTAGACGCTCATCTTTTCCCGGTCGAGAATCCGGATTACCAGGCTTGATTTGTTCGCTACGTTAATGTAATGCTCCGGGTCCTGGTTGGGGTGAGGGGCGATGATCAGCCGGAAGCGGTTGTAGTCTGCTTCCATGACCCGAATCAGCAGATTAAGTAGTTGGTCGTTGCCTTCGGAATACTGGGTGGTGAAGATGAAATACGGGCTTGCGGAATCCGGCAGGGCATTCCACCTGGTCTTCAGGGTGTGGAGCCGCGAGAAGTTGGGGTGACCGGAGACAATGATTCTGTCTTTATCGATGATATCGAGACCGGCTATGCCCCGGGCGATTTCATCGGAGTTGACGAAGATGTAGTCGGTCTCGGGGATGATGCGGGTGAAGATAGAGCCGGGGTCGGGGACATCGTAGTAATCGAAGAAACCGAAGGTGGGGATACCGGCTTCTCTGGCTCGGGCGAAGAAGTCGCGCTCCATGGTGGAGACCAGGCCGCCTACCAGGACATCGGGTCGGACGCGTTTGAAAACGTCTTCGGGGAGGGCGCCGACGGAGACGTACCGCAGGGGAATGTAGTAGCCGGCGTGATGCTCGAAGGTTATAATCTCCCTGGGGGCTTGGAAGGTAAAGTTGTCGGTGGTGACGAAGTCTTTCAGGCGGAGGAAGGGGATGTTCTTCCGCTTGAGGATGGTGGTGGAAGCTCCTTCTGCGACGATGGTCACCTGGTCTTTGGCAGGGTCGATTTTCCTGATGACGGGGATCAGGCCGTTGGTCTCGCCGGCGTCGAACAGGACGAAGAGAAACTGCCGGGCGTATGCTCCCTGGACCGCGAGAAGCAGCAGGACGATAGCTAAACCGGCAAGGACCTTCCGAGTATTTTGCATTTCTATTGCCTTGTAACATTTTTCTGGGATGTTGTCAAACCGGGAAGGGGAGCGGACCGTACACAGGGTGGTCCCACCTTGCTTTCTACACATACTCTTCAGAGGGCGGGAAAGAAGGCTTAAAATTACGTATGACTTTGTTGTGGGTGGAAAAATAGCTGGACGATAATCCACCCTCATGCAAGAAGTGTGGAAAGCGCTCATGAAATATGCAGGCTAGCTCTCAAGGCTCGGTCTCTCTGTGCCGATTATTGAGGGGAGAGGGTTTATATTGTTTTTTCCGTGTCCGCAATTGTGAGGAAGGAGCGGATGTTTGAAATCATGTCACCAAAAAAGATAATCCGGGCAGTACTCATAATCGGGGCTCTGTCACTGATATTGTTTCCGGTAACGGCAATCAGGGCTACAGATCCACCTCGAATTGTTTCTACCATCCCCCGGGCCGGGGCTGGAGACGTCGACTCTTCTGTGGAGATCAAGGCGGTGTTCAGCCGGGATATGAATCCCGATGCGTTTCATGTGTTCTCGGTATGGCTTGAAGATTCCGAAACACACGAAAAGAAATACATCAAGATCAAGTATATTTCCCGTGAAAAGGCACTTGTTGTTATTCCGGTGGAACCACTGCCGGGAGGTAGAAAATTTGAAACGATTCTCAGCGATGAAATTTCTGATATGGATGGAGTTTCCATTGGTTCGATATACCGTTGGGGATTCGGCGTAGCCGGAGAAAAGCCTGCTGTCACAGCTGTCAAACCCGTTCAAGCGAAAAAATCAAGCAGGCCTTTTAAGCTTCTCTCCGTGTTACCTCTCGATGGGACAGAGGATGTTCCGCCCGAAACCAGGGTGACCGTTTATTTTACCCGCAGGCTTGATCCTGAATCCGTTAAATCTAGTTGCGTAAAACTTTTGCGGGATGGGATTCCCGTAGCTGCAACAGTTAGCTATCAAGCGTTGATCAAGCGGATTATCCTCGTTCCCGAGGAACCTCTGGATACCGGCAAAAAGTATTCCGTGGAAATCTCCGGAGAGATAACTGACGATTTGGGGAGAAAACTCGGTTCCACCAAAGCGTTCGGCTTTGTAACCAGCCCGGCCGTGGGTGCGGTGAAGCCTGTTGAAGCAGGCAAGGATTTAAATGAAGGTCCGGACCGTCCTCGCCTCGTTCCTCCGGTCCCGGGAGGGCCTCCGGTATCGGTTTCCGACCCTGAAGAAGAACCTGATATCCTTAAAATCAGGGAGCAGATAAGCCGGCGTCTGGCCGAACGGGCTACCGAACAAAAAAAGTCCAGGGAGCGGGAGCAAGAGGAACGGAAGGAACGCTTGGCCCTGCAGAAAGCCAAGATTGCCTTAACATTGTCTGAACGTATGGAAGAGCTCGAAGAACCAGAAGAACCTGCAAAAATTGAAGAAATAGAAAAACCTGAAGACCTGAAACCACTGGAAACCGCTGAACTGAAAGACCTGGTATCACGCCTGAGGGAAAAATCCGAATTTGAAGCTCTCGAACTGGGAGGTGCTGAAGTGTCGGCGTCGAAGCCGGAGCCGGAAGAACCCAAAATCGCCGTGGCGGAAGTCAGGGAATCCGGTGAAGTCGAGGAACTGCCTGATATCGATACGGGTGAAGTCGAGGAACTGCCCGATATCGATACGGGTGAAGTCGAGGAACTGCCCGATATCGACATGGGTGAAGTCGAGGAACTGCCTGATATCGATACGGGTGAAGTCGAGGAACTGCCCGATATCGACATGGGTGAAGTCGAGGAACTGCCCGATATCGACATGGGTGAAGTCGAGGAACTGCCCGATATCGACATTGAGGAAGTCGCGGAACTACCCGATATCGACATGGGTGAAGTTGAGGAACTGCCCGATATCGACATGGGTGAAGTTGAGGAACTACCTGATATCGACATGGGCGAAGTCGAGGAACTGCCCGATATCGACATTGAGGAAGTCGCGGAACTGCCTGATATCGACATG
>CAZQHK010000044.1:0-27406 GCA_964593455.1 uncultured bacterium | reverse complement strand
GGAACTGCCCGATATCGACATTGAGGAAGTCGCGGAACTGCCTGATATCGACATGGGCGAAGTCGAGGAACTGCCTGATATCGATACGGGGGAAGGAATTGAGTTCCTGGAAGAAATAGATGATGATCTTTCTGAAGAATTAGAGATAATTGGCGATGCGGAAATTCCAACAGAGGTTGAAGTTACCGAGACCGAAGAGATACCTGCATTTCTCGAAGAGGAACTGGAAGAACTTGAAGACGTACCTGTCGTTGATGATATCGAAAAATCGAAGGGAGTGCCGATCCAGCCGTTCCCGGTGGCTTTTTCTCCCTCCGATGGGAGTATGGCCGTCCCGGTCAGCTCCAGCGTGGAAATACTGTTTGATACTCCCCTTGATCCCATTTCGGTTACTCCCCTGAATGTCAGGTTGACGGTCGAAGAAATATCTGTGGCCGGTGATATTGTTCTTGACGCCTCCGGGAAAAAGATGACATTCATACCGTCGTCCCCTCTGGTCGGTGGTAGATGGCATTATTTCGAGGTAGACGAATCGGTGCGCTCCAAATCCGGTGCGTTCCTCGGGAAGAACGTAGGGGCACGGTTTTTAACAGAGGAACCGGAAGATAGTATTGCTCCTTACGTCCTTCGGGTTCTGCCACCTATTGGTGCTGAAAAAGTTACGTTTGACACCCGGATATCGGTGGTCTTCAGCGAAAATATTGATAGAAAAACTCTTACTTCTATGACATTGTTGGTGTCGAGGGAAGGGGAAGCTGTTTACGGAGAGATTACCTACGATGAAGAGAAAAACACCGCTATCTTCATCCCCGCCAGGTCGCTTCAGGCGGGAATCGAGTATCATGTAGGAGTATCCAAAGCCGTGACCGATAAGGCGGGAAACGAGCTCCAATCAGGTCTGGAGTGGAGCTTTACCACCATGCCTCCGCTGGATGCGATAGCTCCTTTCGTGACCAGTCTTTCTCCGGTTGACGGTGCTCGAGGAGTATCATCAGACTCGACAATTGAAGTGCTCTTCAGCGAACCGGTGGATAAGCTGACTCTTAATCCCTTTGTTCTCACCATAAACGACGGGATTAATAATATTCGTGGGGAGATAACGTATGAGCCGGCCGAGAGGAAAGTTACGTTTGTTCCGGCGGCGGCTCTAAGTTTTTCCACTACGTACCGGGCAACGATCAAAGCTGTTATGGACAAAGCCGGCAATATCATGGACAAACCGGTGGTCTGGGTGTTCACCACCAAAACCCCGCCGGACACGAAATCGCCGCAGGTAATCGCTCTTCGTCCTGCGCCCGGCAGCAAAGAAGAAAATGTATTTCCCACCATATATGCCGAGTTTGATGAAGATCTTGTTAGGAAGAGCATTAATCCGTTCACTGTGTATCTCGAGACTGATTCGGGGCTTCGTATAGCCGGCGAAGTCTACTTCGATCAGGCGGCCCGGAGAATTTTCTTCACGCCGGCTATGGAGCTTGAGTACGGAGCCAGGTACCAGATGGTATTAACCTCCGATATAACCGATACTCCCGGCAACAGGCTCGAAGATGAAATACACTGGTCGTTCACCACTAAGGAACCGGTTGATAGCGAACGGCCCACTATACTCAGTGTGAGTCCGCTGGTTGGCGCAGAGAACGTATTGGTAACCGCCCATGTCCTGGTGCGTTTCAGTGAAGCGGTTAACGAGGTTTCCATATCACCGGTGACCTTAAGAATCCTCAAACGCGGCAAAGAGGTTCCGGGAGTTTTGTATTACAACTCCGATTCCTGGGAAGCGCTCTACGTTCCTAACGCTCCCTTCGAATATGGAAGTGTATACAAGGTAGTGGTGGAACAGAATATTGAAGATTTAGCCGGCAACCCGCTGGCTCTCAGGGCGGCCTGGACCTTTTCCACCGAGCCGCCTCCTGACACTATTCCTCCGAGTGTCATCAAAGTCAGCCCGATAGTGGGTGCCAGGGAAGTATCGCTTGAGACCGAGGTGGTTGTGGAGTTTAGCGAACCCGTTGATGTCGGAACTATTACCGCTTTTAATTTCGGCCTGCGATACGAGTCGCGGGATGTATCAGGGGAGATTGCTTACGATGAGTCGAGTCGTACCGTGCATTTCAAACCGCTCAAACCGTTGATGAAAGACACGCTCTACGAGGTTGTCGTTGACCGGGGAATTACCGATCTGGCCGGAAACCTGCTGGAGAACAGGTTCACCTGGCGGTTTAAGACCGGCCGGAAATATCAGGCCAGACCGGCAGGAGTTCTCGAAGCGCTCCCGGATGAAGTGGCCGGTTATGTAGCTAAATCACGTCTCCAAGAACTTCCCCGCATAACGACCACAGTGCCGATCGAAAACAATGTTAACGTGCCGGTTGAGTCAACGGTGATGTTACATTTCAACAAACCGATGGACAATGAAACAATGAACGAGTCAAGTGTGTTCATTCTCGACCAGGATGGTGAACAGGTTCCGGTGGTATATGTCTATCACGAAACCGCTATGAAGCTTGAACTCAGACCACAACCCAGCTTTTCCTACAATACCGCTTACTCAGTAGTAGCCATGGCGCATCGGGTCAAAGATTTCCTCGGCAATGCACTGGTGGAGGACTTGACTCTATCGTTTGAAACGGCCACTCCGGAAGGTGTTCCCAAGCTCAGTGCTGAAGAAAAAGCGAGAGTTGCCATGCAGGAAAAATGGAAAGATACAATGCCTGGTGGACTGAAATCTGAAGTTATTGCTGATATCGGTACCCATGCTGCCAAAGCGGTGAAAAAGGATTTAATGGTAATTTCGGTCTCTCCCCGAAACGGGGCGGTCAACGTGGTGGAAACACCTTCGATTACAGCCACTTTCAACCATGAGGTAGATCCCTTGACCATAAATCGGTACACCGTTTCCATTGATGATGGAGACCGGTTTGTAGAAGGTGGCGTCACTTATAACCAGGCCACCCGGAAGATCATGTTCATCCCCAAGGAAACCTTGAAGCAAGGAGTTACCTACCGGGGTACCATCACCGCCGATGTCCGCAATTTGATGGGGAAACCTATGGGGACTTCAAAGGTATGGACGTTCACCATATTGGAACGTACCGGCCCGGAGATCATCGAGACCGTACCCGGCATTGAGGCCGAAGACGTTCCCATAACGAGCAACATCAAAGTAGTTTTTAACAAGCAGATTGTCGGTGTCACTCTGACGCCGTTTTCCTTTAAAGTGAAAAACGAAAAAGGTGAGATCGACGGTGATATCAGGTACAACAGTATGAAGCGTGAAGCGATATTCGTACCGGCCGAGACTCTCGAGTTCGGCACGGTCTATGAAGTGTTCCTGCTTCCCGGTATTCAGGACCTGCAGGGCAACCAGCTCAGCCGGCAGTACACCTGGGCGTTCATGACCTCGGGGGATCCGTATTAATCAACGGTATGACTCGAAACGAAAGGATGAAACAATGGTGAAATCAACCCGCATAGTATACGTGTTGAAATCATGGTTGATGATATCGCTGATTATCCTGGCTGTTTCAGCTACATCTGCCGTACAGGCCGGCGATTACATCCCCCTCAAAGTGATCCACACCGATCCGGGAAATGGCGCCACCGATGTGTTTACCAATGTAATGGTCAAGGCATATCTCAGCAAGAAAGCGAATCAGGAGACGATAAACGTCTTCTCAGTGACTTTGAGTGACGGGGCGAGCGAGATAGGCGGTCAGGTTGAGTACGATGCCTTTGAGAATGAGATTTCCTTTATACCGGCCACCCCGCTAATAGAGAATACGACGTATTATGCCGTGGTTTCCACGGCGGTGGAAGATCTTGAGAATAAACCGCTTGCAAAGCGCAAAGAATGGGTTTTTACTACCCGGGGTAAAGATGTGATCAGGCCGGTGATAACGTATGCTTCACCGTCTCCTGATTCTGAACTCGTTCCGCGTTCCACCGTGATCAACATTGTGTTCAGTGAACCCATCATCGAGGAGACCCTTACAACCGGAACGGTTATGTTGAGCACGGATTTGGAGGAAATCGAGGGTGAGCTTGATTACGATAATTCAACCAGGACTCTGACGTTTCGGCCGAGTCGTGAATTGGAGTATGAAACACGGTACCAGGTCAATGTCATGGACTGGATAAAGGATCTAAACGGTAACTCCCTACCGGCAAAGGCCGAATGGTCCTTTGTCAGCGAACTGCCACCCGACACCGAGCCCCCGAGTATCGTTGATGTCTATCCGGAAGCCAAGAAGCGTGAGGTGTCGGTTACCACTGAAGTCGTAGTTCATTTCAGTGAAATTGTTCTCAGTGCCGATCTGAGCATCTTCTCGTTCTCGCTCCGAGACGGTGACAAAACCGTTCCCGGTCGACTCGATTATGACTACAAAAAGAAGGAAGCCAGGTTTATTCCCGATGGAATGCTCCAGTACGGACGGCTTTATACCGCTGAAATCAAAAAGGGAATCAGAGACCTGGCCGGGAACCGCCTCGATGAGAACTATCGTTGGAGTTTTGCCACGATTCCACCGCCCGATGTGGAACCGCCTATGGTGATAAAAACCTTTCCCATGGATGGGGACCGGGATATTTCGGTTATCGTCGGGTTAAAAACGTTTTTTACCGAGAACCTGGACATGGCCACTCTGAATGAAGCGAACGTTCAGCTCTACCTGGAGGAAAACACGATTCCCGGAAAGGTAGATTTTGACGAGGAGACAAAGACACTTAGTTTCAACCCGATCCGCCCGCTCAAACACGGTACAAAATATCTGTTCATGCTTCGCCGGGGAGTTACAGACCTGAACGGAAACCCACTGCGGGAGGAGATCGGCACGATCTTCCAGACAGAACCTCCACCTGACGTCTATCCGCCGAAAGTAGTCGCCGCCTATCCGGCAGTCGGTGCCGTGAATGTCCCTCTCGATACGGATATTTCCATCGTGTTCGATGAGGAAATTCAAAAGACCACGCTCAATCTTTTCACCTTTACCGTCAGTGAAATGAAGATCAATACCTACGGAGACATGACCTACTTGCGTGGGGAGAAAAAGGGAACATTCAAACCCAAAGAACTTCTAAGTTATGACACTCTATACCAGGTCAAGATTTTTAATATCAAAGATCTGGCCGGAAACAGGATGAGTGATGTCTTCACGTGGAGTTTCATGACGCTGCCTGCTCCCGACACGACACCGCCGGCGGTTGACATAACCTCACCGGAGGATGGCACCGAGGGGGTTCCGGTCAATTTTCCCGTTAATGTACGGTTTACCGAACCGGTCAAGCCGGAAAGTGTCAACGAGTTTACCTTTCTCCTGAGCGATGGCCTTAATAATATAGCCGGGATGGTTAGTTATAACCAGGAAGCGAAGACGGCCACGTTTGAACATAAGGATCCGCTTATTCCAGGCAAGATCTATTGGGCACACCTGTCGCATCTTATCCAGGACCTGGTGGGCAATGAATTGGGAGAGGATTATGTTTGGAAGTTCACGACTGTGCCGCCTCCCGATCTTGAACCTCCTCATATCATTCGATATATACCCGGGGAGAAGGAAGTTAACGTTGATGTGACGGACAATGTCGCTGTCTTCTTCAGCGAGGACATAGATGCTCGGTCACTTAATCCTTTTACTCTGAGGGTGCAGCAAGGGAAGAAAGTGGTGACCGGCAAGATTTCTTATTTCGATAAGTACTGCTGTGCCACGTTCACTCCCGATCAGAGCTTCGAATACGGAAAAGAATACGTGGCGGAGATCGGTACCGGTGTGCTCGATATGGCAGGGAACTCGCTTGAGAGAGGAGCCAGGTGGGTATTCAGGACCATCAGCCGCCAAAAGGTGGCCGGTATGGATATCCGGTCGGCATATACTTACTTCGAAACCAATCCGTTCCCCGACCTGCCGCGCAATCACTGGTCCTATAATGCTATCAAGGAATTAGCGCGCCGGGGTTTTCTAAACGGGTACGAAGGAACTTCTTACAACGGCAACCGGTCGGCCTCGCGTTATGAAGTAGCCATGACTTCCAACCGCATCATAGAAAACGCTAAACTGCGTGAGAAGGTAGATCTGTACGAAGCCCTGTTGATCGAGAAACTGGTGGCCGAATTCAATCCGGAGCTGAGTATCATCGGGGCCCGTATAACCGAGTACCGGGACCGGATTGCCAAATTGGGAATAGAGATAGACGAAGTCAAAACAGAAGTCGCGCAGCTCAAGAAAGATGTTAGCATCTGGAAAAAACGTATGCACTTGGGCTTGAATGACCGTCATCAGAAAATGATGGCCCTGTTTGCCATGGCGTTGGTGTTATGATCCCGATGCCTCCCCACCGTTCTATTGTAGTGTGTCTTGTTCTGATGGTTGGTCTCCTGAGTTCACCTGCGTGCGCCCGTGGTCCGCTTCTTTTTTACCGCAGTCCCCGTGCTCTGGGGATGGGGGATGCTTTTACCGCTGTCTGCGACGACAAGGACGCGTATTTCTACAATCCGGCGGGACTTAACCAGATGGATAAAGGATACTTCGACCTCATCAGGTTGAATGTAGATACCAACGAGAGCACCGCCGATTCCGCCAACCGTTTCAACAAACTCGGTGCTTCCCGCAGTGCTTCCGATATGGTGCAGCTGGTAAAGGATTTAATCGATACGGACATATCCATGGGGTTGAGTACGGGTATATCCTTCGTCCGTAAAAACTTCGGTCTGGGGCTTCTGGCGGAAGCACAAATCACCGGCGGGCTCAACCTGGCCGATCCCATCACATCGGCTATGGATGCTGTCGGTCATCTAAACGGGGTGATCATCCACGGCCTGTCAAAACACCTGAAAGGGTTCAAAAAAGATATCGTTGCCGGGTACACGCTGAAATTCGTCAAGAAAAAGACCTTTACCGGGCAGGCGGGAGTGGCTAATCCCTCTGGAACCGTGGCGCAGGATCTGGATACAGAGGGAGTAAGTCTCGATCTTGGTATGCTATACAAGCTCCGCGGTTACGGAGAACCTACCCTTGGTGTCGCGGTTACCGACCTGCTCACTGCCGGATTTGAAGATAAATTGGCCAAAGCACTCGAACCTGATATCAATCTCGGGATCGCTGTGCGGCCACTGCCGAAGCTAACCAGCCGGATGGTGGGAACGACCTTCTCCGCGGAGATCAGGAATCTGCTCCTGGATGATTCGTTCTCGAGGAAACTTTGTCTCGGTGGGGAACTGACCCTGGGAAAAGCCATCAAGGTCCGGGCCGGTTATTATCAGGGGTACCCGACCTACGGTGTCGGGCTCAGGCTGCCACTAATCAATATGGATGTGGCCTCCTATGCCCGCCATGTGCCCGGTCGTGCCATCGGGGACGAAGACCGTCATTACATCCTGTCGATGAAACTGATTTTCTAAACAGGCTCTACGTTTTCGCCGTTATACGCTGTCAACCAACTTCAGTGCCAGCGATATTCTTCCCAAAGGAGCGCTCACCTGGATTCCCTGTATCAGCGGCCTGATATCCGCCAGGACCTCACGGGCAATCTCTACTCCCTCTTCCAGGGCTGCTTCCTTGTTTTTGCCGCCGGCTGTTCTCATTCGCTCCATGATCGATTCTGGGACGGTTACCTCGGGAATCTCGTTTTGCAGGAACTCGGCGTTACCGTAGCTCGTGAGTGGCCAGATTCCGGCAATAATCGGAATCGGCACGGGTGCGGCCAGCTCCAGGAACTTCTTTAAAACTTCAACGTTAAACACCGGTTGAGTGATAGCGAACTCGGCACCGGCCTGGATTTTTAGCTTGAATCGGGTGATTTCCTCTTTGAGATTCAAGGCTCCGGGATTTACTCCCACGCCGATAAAAAAACTGGTCGGCGAGCCGATGGGATTGCATCCCAGATCGAGTCCGCGGTTAAAGCGATTGACCAGGTTCACCAAACCAATCGAGTCGATGTCGAATACGGCGGTAGAGTCGGGGTAGGGACCCACTTTGGGTGGGTCGCCGGTGATTATCAGGAGATTCTTGATTCCCAGGGCAGAGGCCCCCAGGAGGTCCGACTGCATCCCGAGCAGGTTACGGTCCCGGCAGCAGTAATGACAGATAGTCTCCAGTCCGGTGCGTTCCTGGATGAGAACCGAGATGGCTAAAGCGCTCATCCGGCACTGCGCCCGGGGGCCGTCGGGTATATTGGTGGCATCGATGCCGGTTTCTTTCAGCCTGGCGGCTCGTTTCAATATCCGGTCTATGTTTATCCCCCGGGGAGGAATTAGTTCTACCGATGAAACGAACTCTCCTCGAGAAAGCCTGGCGGCTAACTCTGAGCGCTCAGCTGCCGGAACCGGTTTCTGGCCGTCGGCCTCAGTGTTTTCTTCCGGCTCTCCCAGTTCACAATGAACTTTCACCGGTGAAATAGCCCGGATGGCTTTCTGCATCTCTTTGATATGTTCAGGTGTCGTGCCGCAACAGCCACCGACGATGGCAGCTCCCACCTGGATAAAGAGCCGGGCGTACTTGGCGATGTATTCGGGGGAAGACAGGTACACTGTCCTTCCCTGGACTGTCCGAGGAAACCCGGCATTAGGTATGGCGCTTACCGGGCAGGAAACCTGCCGGCAAAGGGTTTGTATCGATTCCAGCATCTTGCTCGGACCCACGCTGCAGTTGAGTCCTACGGCGACTGCGCCGGATTTCTCAAGTTCCGGACCGAAGACCTCGGCTGAGTGGCCGAAAGCGGTGACACCGTCCTGGCCGACAGTCATTTGAGCAATGAACGGAATATCGCCCAGAGATTTAATGGCCGTGGCTGCTTGAAGAATCTCGGCCAAATCGGAGAAGGTTTCAAGGATGATGAGGTCGGCCCCTCCGTCCAGTAGAGCCTGCGCTTGCTCCTTGAATATCTCTCCGGCTTCCTCTTCGGAGATCGTTCCGAACGGTTCAATTCGTTCTCCGAGGGGCCCGATTGAACCGGCTACAAAAAGGTTCTCTCCAGCCACTTCCCGGGCGATGCAGGCTCCCTGCATATTGATAGCCTGAAGCTGATCCTCCAGGCCGGATTTCCTCAGCTTGATCCGGTTGGCGCAGAAAGTGTTGGTGGTGAGCACTTCGGCGCCCGCTTTGGCGTACTCTTGCAGCACGCGTTTAACCAGTTGGGGTTGAGAAACGTTTAATTGCTCATAACTTTGACTGACGGGAACCTTGGCTTCATAGAGGCGGGTACCCATGGCACCGTCTATGAGTAGTGGTTTACCTGTTTCCAAACGCTTAATGAATCGTGACTTCATGCTGTATCCTTTCGTACCATGAAAGCCGAAACAGAATGTTCCGGGATCATCTGGAATGTCTCCGTGAGCGTCACTCCGATCGCTTCTTGCGGTGCTAATAATTCAAACAACAGTTTCTGGTTTTCGAGATCGGGACACGCCGGGTAACCGAAGCTGAGCCGTTGCCAGGTCGTTACTCCTTTATTACTGCCTGCAATATCGCGTTCGATTCGAGACTGCATATAGGCAGCCAGAGCTTCCGTTGTCTGGGCGAAGAATCCGTGCCACCTGAGATAATCGATGTATCGGTCGGATTGTTGTAACTCATCCAGGAATTGAGCCGCCCGGTGTCCCACCGTAACCACAAATACCGGGAGAAGATCGTATTTTTTTTCCGGAGCGTGTTTTTCAGAGAGAAACAGGCCTGGAGGAGAAGTGCGCAGACCAGTATCCGAAGGCGGAAAAGAAAACTCGACAGGCGGACTGTTCGAGGTTTTGTCAAAAACACGTAGTTTGTTTCCTTTGGACAAACATCGGAAATATCCGTAGACCGCTCCGGCGGTGACCAGTTCGTTCTGGAAAGCCTGCTTTTTCATCCCTTCCAGGATTTTCGCGGCTTCTTCGTTCTGTTTCCTGTTTCCACCGCTTATTTTCCAGTGGAACCGGAAGAGGTGTTTTTCGTCAAGAAAATTAGTCGCTTCGGTAAGATCAGCAGAAACCACTATTTCCCGCCCAAAGAAGGGCGGGGTGGGGATTTCTTTAAGGAATTCATCGACAGATGTGTTTTCAGTAGTACTCGGGAGACGATGGGAGGAAGACGATGCTTCGATCTCCCGTGGTCTGGATCCATCTTTCAAAAAATCCGTTCCTGTCTCGGGACCGGTGATGGTTTGCATGATTCTGAGGCCCTCCATAGCATCTTTGGCGTAGTATACAGGTCCTCCGTAGATCGTCCTGAGTTTGCCTTCAACGTGGTTTCTTCGTAAGGCCGCTCCTCCAAGAATGAAGGGTTTGCTCACGCCTGCCCGGCGAAAATCTCTCAGCACCTGCTCCATCTCCATGACCGACTTGGTGAGCAATCCACTCAAACCCACAACATCGGTATCGTGCTTTACGGCAGCTTCCATAATTTGACGGGAGGTCTGTTTGATACCCAGATTAAAAACGGAATACCCGCTGCTGGTTAGAACCATATCCACCAGGTTTTTGCCAATATCATGCACATCGCCTTTGACCGTACCCAGAACTATGGTGCCGCGACTTTGTGGAGAGAATGTCTCCGGTTCGCCGTCAAAATGTTCACGCAGGAAATCAAATGCCTTTTTGATCACTTCGGCCGAGGCCAGGACCGACGGAAGCTGAAGTTTGCCTTCCTCGAAAAAATCTCCTACCCGGGACATGGCTTCCAGAAAAATGTCGTTAAGGACTTCGTCGGATTTCATGGTTTCGAGGCATTGCTCTATGTCGTTCTCAAATTTATCGGCTGTACCGCTCAGCACGGCTTGTCGCAGCCGTTCTCGGGGAGAAAGATCAGCCGGGACCGACGTATCTTTGAAGTGTTCTGGTTTCCCCCCGTTCCCGGTAGTGAATGAGCGGCTGAATACGAGTAGCGGATCACCGTCTGTGCCGCTTTTGTGATAGATGAGGTTAAGGGCCAGTTCCTTGTCGGCCGGCGATATCTGGTCGGGCCTGAGAAGCTTGGAGCGGCTGATTATTGCGATGTCGAGTCCCGCTTCGACGGCTTCCCAGAGAAACACACTGTTGAGCACTCTTCTTGCTTTTTTTGAGAGACCAAAAGAAACATTACTGACACCAAGCACGGTCAGACAGTTGGGATACCGGCTTTTTACGAGTTTCAGGGTTTCAAGTGTGGCTACGGCGCTCGTTTCGAGATCGGCACTGCCTGTTCCCAGGGGAAGAGTCAAAGGATCGAAAATAAGATCATGTTCACAGAGACAGCCTGATTTTACCGCCAGTGAATACATCCGGTCCGCGATGGCCAACTTCCGTTCACGATCGACGGCAATTCCCTCTTCGTCGAGAGTCATGGCGATCACCGCCCCGCCAAAACGTCTGGCCATTTCCAAAGCCTGATAAAAATGATCGGGGCCTTTCTCCAGGTTCACGGAGTTCACCACGAATTTTCCCGGCCAGGTATGTCCGGCTGCTTCGATTACTTCGGGATCCGTCGTATCGATAAACAGCGGTGTCTTAATCGTTTTTCTCAGGGATGTTACCGCCCAGGCCATGTCTTTGGCTTCGTTCCCGTCAACTGTCGCCACGCAGAGGTCCAACACCTGAGCCCCTTCATCCTCGAGTTTTTTCGCTTTCGCCAGGAGTTTATCCTCATCGTGTGTCTGGACGATGGAACGGAACCCTTTCTTTTTCGTGGTGGCGTTCATCTCCTCGGCCACCAGAAGTGGCCCGGGGTGGATGTTCAACCCCACTACCCGGTAGAGGCTGGAAATCGAGCCAGGATAACGTTTGGACGGAATTCGCGGCGGTATATCATTGAGTTCGGAGGCCAGGGCAAAGATATGCTCAGGCCGGGTCCCGCAACACCCGCCGGCAATATTTAGTCCTGCCTCCCGAGCCAGAAAGGCCAGTTTTTTAGCAAAAACCGTCGGTTCTAAGGTGAAAACCGTGTTTCCTTCGACTATTTCCGGCAGGCCCGCGTTTGGTTGGCATGATATGGGACGGGAAGAGAGCCGGGACAGGGTTCTCACTCCTTCTACCATTCCGGCGGGTCCGACACCGCAGTTCAGACCGATGGTAGTGACTGCCAGTGACTCGAGTAAACATAACAATGTTTCCGGTTCGCTCCCCAGCAGTGTGCGCCCTTTTTCATCGATAGTGAACTGAACCATAATCGGAAGCGGCTTCCCGAGTTTCTTCATGGAAGCTTCAGCTGCCGCTACCGCTGCTTTGATCTGCAGAATGTCCTGGCATGTTTCGAAAATGAGCAGGTCACAGCCACCTTCAATGAGAGCCTCGATTTGAACCTTGTAGCAAGATATGAGTTCGTTGAAGGAGATATGGTCCAGGGTGGGTAGAAAAGAGGTAGGTCCTACTGATCCGGCCACCAGTTTTGTACCGGAAAAATCACCGGCCACGCACCGGGCGAGCCGGGCCGCCTGAAAGTTTATCTCCCGGGCGGAATCTTTTAGCCCGTGCTCTAAAAGGGAGAGAGGAGAAGCGCAAAAGGTGTTGGTTTCGATAACGTCGGCCCCGGCCTGAAGGAACGATGCGTGGACCGTTTTAACAATATCCGGCCGGGAAAGAGCCAGGAATTCGATAACTTCGGTGTGCCCCTGGAAATCATCCGGCGATATTCCGGACTCGAGGAGACTGGTTCCCATACCTCCATCAAAGATGACTATTTTCTCGCGAATCAGGCGCTCAAAACCACTGAGTCCGTCTTCTTTCACGGTCACCGTCCCTCCTGTGGAAAAGATACAACCGGTAGGTAATCCTGTCAACATACGCTTCATGCTTGGGAGGGGCGATCCTATCCTGAAACTCTTGGCCTACACCAGCGACAATACACTAAAACCTAGGCGGAATATAAACGTTTTCGTTCGGGCACGGACATGCTTCCGCTCTTGAAACTGTAATTGACCCTCACATCAATAATCTGTTATTATTTTCCAACAATTATCCTGACCAGGAGGTGAGTGGCGCGTGGAAGATAGTCAGGTTCACGGAGTACCGCTTTGCAATCCCGATGAGCTTCCCGCTGCCGGTCCCAACCTGTTTGTGGAGATCACCAGCCGCTGCAATCTTGCCTGCTCTTTCTGTCCTCACACGCACCTTTCCCGCCCGAAAGCCGATATGGCGAAAAGAACATATGATATACTCGTGAATCGTATAGAAGAGCATCTAAGGACGCGCGAGGGTGGATTCGAGGTAACCTTTTCGCTCTACGGAGAACCGTTGATGCACCCTGAGTTCGTGGATTTTATCCGCGCGCTGGATCCCACGGGAGCGCGGGTATTCGTGGAGACAAATGGTATGTTCCTGAACGAGTCGGCAGCCCGTTCACTCATGGAGACGGAATGTGTCAAAGCGGTCATTATCGGAGTGGACGCCGTCACTGCCGACACCTATGCTCGGGTGCGGCCGGGAGGCGACTTTAAACTCGTCCGCGAAAACATTGACAGGCTTTTGTTGCTCAGGAGTGACCAGAATGATCGTGAGCTTATCGTCGGTTTATCTTTCCTGAGACTTCGGGAAAACGATGGCGAACTTCTCGATTTCTATCAGTACTGGCAAAAACGTGCGGACCATGTTTTGGTGTTGGGCTATAATGATTTTTCCGGGAACCTGCCGGACAGGAAAGCGGCTGATTTTACCCCGCTCAGGCGGTCTCCATGTCGAAGAATCCGTAGCAGCTTGACGGTCCTTCAGGACGGAGGATATGTAATCTGTCCCCAGGATTTCGACGGTAAGACGAGTTCGATAACCGTGGCTGACACTTCGTTTGACGAAGCGTTTCAACAGGAGGGTGTCCGAACCATATTGACCGGGCAACGCTCCGGTGATTACTCGACTTCCGCAATGTGCCGGCAGTGTGATAAGTGGTATCTTCCGCTCTAGGAGGTTTGGAAGCGCTTGAACATAAGGAGAACATTCCGTCCTTTCAGGTCACGTTCTTTTGAACAGCCGCCGGTTAAGCAGGGCGAGCTCGTCAAGTGGGGGCTGCGTTCCAAGCTCATCATGGCGTTTGTGACGGTCGCTGTTCTGCCTATTGTCTTCCTGGGGGGGCGGTCGATTTCCAATCAGCGCAACTTGATACAGCAACAGGTGTTCGAACGAAATCTTGCCCTGGCGGAAATCATTTCCAGGGAAATAGACAATACGTTGAGGAGCGCCACCCGGTTGCTGGAAACTATTGTTACCATACCACGCGTGCGGGTGATGGATATCGAAGAAACCCAAAGCATTCTGGATAAGCTGGTGACCCGCATTACCGAAAAGAATGTTTACCGCGCTCTGTGCCTGGTAGACCACCGCGGAAGGCCGATCATCAATGCCGGCGCCTTCTCTACCAGCGAACTGGCTCTTAACTGGTACCTGGGAGTGGTGCAGGGAACACATCTGGGCTACGAATCACCGGTACACATGGTCACCAATACCAACATTCCCGTGGTCAGTGTTGTCCGTATCGTCAGGGACAACCTATATGGAGTATCCGGGGTGCTCGTTGGCGATATAGATCTATCTTTTCTGGAAGATGTCGTCAACCTTGTCCACCTCGAAAAATCCGGCTACGCCTACCTGGTTGATGAAATCGGCAGGATCATACTGACCGGCAGGCCTCGTGAAATACCCCGGCTTAAACTTGAAAACGTAGGTGAACCAGCTCGTTTTGAGGAAGCGGAGAAACTTTTTTCCGAAGCTGAGCGCCATCTGGCGAGGGAAGAGGTTGAGATAGCGGTTGATATGTTGAACAAAGCTATCGAACTGAATCCGAGCGAGAGTAAATACGAGTCTACCCTGGCGGAAGGATATCTGCAGGAAATAGATTCCCGGGGAAACGCTGCTTATCTCGATGCCCTGGTGGCTTTGGAAAACGCAGTGGCCAAGAATCCAAGCACCTACAAGGGACTGGAGGTGGAAGAGGCGGTTATCGCCCGGCGTATCCGGTCCATGATTGATTGGCGGCCTCTTAACACCGCTGTCCGAAAGGTTTTGTTTACGGGAAAAGGAATGGAAGAGTACCGCGACTACCGGGGAATCAATCAAATGGCGGTTTTCGCTTCAACCAAGCAGTTCGGGGGCGGCCGCCGCCACAACTGGGGTGTGATCGTCCAGCAAACGGCTTCGGAGGCGTTCAAGCCGGTCCGGGTTATGATGTGGCGGGTTGTTACTACCACCGGGCTCGCGGCGATGCTGGCTATCGGGGTAGGTGTATTGCTCGCTTTGTCTATTACCGGTCCCCTGGCTAAACTCGTAAAAGCCGCCCAGACCGTTTCGGCTGGTGATCTCAACCAGGAGATCAATATCCAGACCCGTGACGAACTGGCTGAACTGGCTGATAACTTCAACCTGATGCGTGAGAATCTCCGGGACAGGATGGAAGAGCTCAATATCTTGTACCGGGTGGGGCAGACCATGAGTTCGGAACTCGATTATGAAAAGCTTCTCTACCTTATCCTGGAGGAAGTTATTCAGGTCATGGGGGCCGAGAAAGGGTCCCTGATGCTCTTGGACGAAGATACCGGCAAGCTCGGTATCCGTGTGGCAAAAGGTTTGAAGGAAGACATTGTCAAGGGAACCCGGGTAGCTCCGGGAGAGGGTATTGTAGGGCAGGTGGTTCAGGCAAGAAAAGCCATTCTGGTGGAAAATACCCTGGAGGAACCAGGTTTCCGGGCATTGAAAGGAAGAGATATCGAGCCGGGAACGCTTCTTTCGGTGCCCTTGATGGTACGTGGTTCTACCATCGGCGTCGTAAACGTGTCAAAGTCCATTCCGGGCAGTTTCGGTAAAAAAGACCTCAAATTGTTCGCCGGTTTAGCCAATCAGGCGGCAATTGCCCTGGAAAACGCCATACTATATAAAGAGGCTATCACCGATGGGTTAACCCAGCTCTTCATCCACCGCTACTTCCAACGCCGCCTTGATCAGGAACTCAAGCGCGCACGCCGATACGGATCATCGCTTACTTTGACCATGCTGGATATCGATCATTTCAAGAATTTCAACGATACGTATGGTCATCAGGTTGGCGACCAGGTACTCAAGGTTGTGGCTGAACTTCTTTCCAAGAACGTGCGGGATGTGGATATCGTGTCCCGGTACGGGGGCGAGGAGTTCACCGTTATCAGTCCGGAGAAGACGTCCGACGATTTCTGTGTAGCTGCCGAGCGTCTGAGAAAATCCATCGAGGATTTTCCGTTCGAGGTAGACGGGAAGCCGGTTCGGATCACCATCAGCCTGGGAATAGCGGCCTTTCCCGGAGACGCCGAGGAAAAACACGAATTAATCGAAAAAGCGGACATGGCTCTTTACCAGGCCAAGGAAAGCGGCCGCAACTGCTTCTGCTGCTGGGACGAGAGCTTTCTGTCCAAGCGTTAGCTCTGGTCTGCGATAAACTTCCTGAAGGACCGGTCGTATGACCTCTCCGCCTTGTCAGAAAAGAAACAGGCCGGCATCTGCTTCATCCTCAGATGATATTGGACACATTCGCAGCATTTGCCCTTACGGCTGCAGGGCTCATACGAGCAGTTGCAACGTTGCAGGTTCTTCTGTTTGTCCGGGCAGTCCATTGTGTTCGTTCTCCTCGCTGTTAGGATTCAGTGCTAACTTTAGTGCAGAAGCGGCGACTTTGTCAACCGGCGGGCTCTGCAACGGGTTCGTTTGAGTCTTTGGACCTTTACCGCTAAACAGGCTCATAAGAAGATGCTTCTTTTTATGCTCTTCTGGTTACTGGAGTCTTTCCATCGCTCGGCTGTTCGCCTGCGGCGAAAGCGCCTCGCTCTAAGTGGGTGTTGTTATTGGAGAGGAGGCGGAGGAGTGTGGTTGGTGGTGGAGAAGAAATGGAAAAACATGGTTGTTGGATAGAAGATGGAGAGATGTTGTTGCTGCTCATAGCAGGGCGGGACGGAGAGATATAGCTACTGGACAATGTCGCGCTGATGTGTAGGATCGGAAAAACCTCATGCAGGCTGGTTCGTCTCTAATATCTTAACACCCACCCTCCAGCAAGCAGCGTAGCAAGATGTGGCACCCGACAGGTTCTCACGACGGTTTATGAATTAGAATGTGTTGACAAGAACAAACCAGAAAGTAAGGTAGGAGAAACAGGAAGAGCGAGATTGAGATTGAAGTTTTTCCTTACGCTCGGCTGTTTGCAAGCAAAGGCGCCGAGCTCAACGGAGGTTTTGCGTGCTAAAGATCCTTTGATGGGTCCAGGCGGATTCTGTCAGAGGGTCCTTGTAAAGATGGTTCCGTGACCTTGTTCAGGGCATCGTTGGGGTCGAAGTCATCGTAGTTCAACAAGTCGATGAGATCGTGGTAATCGTAGTCGTCCAGATCGAAACCAGAGTCCAAGTCCACCAGGCTGCGCATGAGTTTCGAAAGCGGATTTTCGTCGTAGAAAAACTCCACGGCACTCTGGTAAAGCTTGAGTGAATCGTAGGTCTTATCGTAGGCTGTTTTGTAAATGTCGTAGAGCTTCCAGGGTTGCAGTGTTAAGGAAAACGGGTGTTCCTGCCACTGGTAGTACATGTACGATTTGGCTATCTTCTTTGAGGCTCGGCGAACATCAGCGTCGCTTATCCGTCCATCGGGACCGATAGGACAGTATTTTCTTAGTACTTTCAAAGCATGGGAGTTGTATTTCTTGTACAGGCCGATACCTTCTCGGGTCATTCTTTTCCCGCGCTCTGTGCGCAACAGTTCGTATATGTCCATTGCAATCCGTGTCCGGGTCATAAAATCCCCGGTCTTGAAAGCCTCTATGTAAAACTTGGCTTTCCATATCTCAAGGTAATACTCTTCTCGAAAAGCTTCGACATCTTTGTAACCTTCCCAGAACACTTTCACGTCCTGGTAGGTCCTCTTGAACCCGGGTTCGGTTTTTGCCCAGGCTCCAAACTGGCAGAATGAAACAATGAAAATAGCTGCTACCAGTGTAATTCGCGCGCTACGTGTGACCATTTACATATCCTCCCGACGATGGGGAATACTTACCCCTTCACTTCATACTATATAGAGTGAAAGGGGAAAGTAACAAAAGTTTTTCAAGATTCCATATTGAGGGATAAATTTCTACCATTCAAAAAGAATAATCATAATTGACGGCTTGAGCATCCGATGCTACCATGGATACTACCATGTCTCAGACACCCGGCAACGGTATTAAGAAAATTGTCTTTGTTGATCTGGACGGCACTATAATTGACTATACTGGCCAGCCATTTCCAGGGGTACCAGAGGCTATCGGTAAGCTAAAATCACGTGGCGTGGATGTTATTCTGGCTACCGGCAGAATGCTCGGTTCAGCTGTACGCCACGTCAGGAAACTTGGTTTGTCTTCGCCGGTCATCGCCTACAATGGTGCCCTGGTAGCTGATGTCGAAACGGGGAAATGGCTTCTTCACCGGTCCCTGGCAAGCAGTCTGGCTGCCGATATCATCGCCGCCGCCACGGGTGAAGAGGCTACGGTGATGTGTTTTATTAACGACCGTTACCTGACCAATAAAATGGATGACAAGGTAAAGGCTTACGAAGAGCGGTCACAGGTTTCGGCGCTCGTCATTCCCGATCTTCACCGGGCGGTTGATGCTCCGCCATCCAAGGTGCTGGTGGTTTGCGGCACCCGGAAGCAATTCGAACGGGTACGGTCCGTGCTCCAGAACGGTTTCGGCACCTCGATTCATATGGCAGAATCACGAACGGGCTATCTGGAAGTGTTGGCTAGAGGTGTAACCAAGGCCTCTGCTGCCCTCTGGGTTTGCAGCCTCTTAAAAATTGATATCGAGTCCGCAGCTGCGTTTGGTGATAATATGAATGACCTGGAGCTACTTTCTTCAGTCGGGTTCGCAGGAGCCATGGAAAGCGCTCCGGCGGCTTTGAAGGAAGCGGCTCAAATGACCGTTTCATCACCGGAACGAGGAGGGCTGGCAGAGGCGCTGCTAAGTCTTCTACAATCCAAAGTATAAACCACTCTCCTGAGAGGTAATGGCCTGACAAGGAGCGTAGAAAAACGTAATGTCGTTTTCTTCAGATCTTAAACGCGAGCTCTGTCGGTTGATTCCTGAGAAAGAGTGCTGTCTAGCGGCTGAACTGGCCGCGTTGTTGAGGAGCGGTGGCACCTTGGTAGTGGTGGGGAACGACCCCCCGTTGCTCACTCTTTCCACTACCGTACCGGCGCTCGCCGGGAAAGCCTTCACCATGGCTCGAAAACTGTTCGGGATTTCAGGGACCATACGGTTAAGGCAGACTCGCAAACCGGGTATCAGAACCGATTACCTGTTGGAGTGGGACCTTACGGAAAAGCACTGGCACAGGGTGTTGGATCCCCTGGGGTTTCTCAGTGGAGGTAGTTTCAACCCGGGAATTATTCCCCACAGTATGGTTGCGCGCCGGTGTTGCCGGCGGGCGGTATTTAGAGGTTTTTTCCTGGGGGGAGGGTACATCGAGGATCCGCATCATAATTATCACCTTGGCCTTCGATTGACCTATTTTACGGTAGCAGAGTGGTTGGAGAACCTGCTCAAGCAGGCCGGATTGGCTGCTCATCTCAGGGAACTGGATAAAGCAATCGAAGTGTACATGAAAGGCGGGAACGATATCGGGACCTTTTTGGCGATGATCAAGGCCGTCCGTTCCCTGTTGCTGTTCGAAGAGATCAGGGTGGAAAAAAGCTTGCGTAATAGAGTCAACCGGTTGGTGAATTGCGAGACGGCCAATCTGTCCCGGACGGTTGATTCCTGTATCAAGCAAATTCGTGACATTCGTTATCTGGAACGCATCGGTATTATGGATACTCTGCCTGAGCCTCTTCAGGAGGCGGCGAAGTTGAGACTTCAACATCCACTGGCTTCCCTGAGACAATTAGCTGATTTGATCGATGTTTCCGTAAGCCGGTCGTGTATCAATCACCGGTTGAGAAAACTTCATAAACTGGTTAAAGCCAGACTTGACGAAGAAAAGGGCAGGCCGATATAATGTCGCTGGATTTCGCCATGGCTCCTCTATATGAAGAAATCTAACGAGAATATGATATAATGCTGGAAAATTTCTTTCTATAAAGGTGTGTTTTTGACGGAATACGTTTTCAATGGCCTCTTGCCGGACCAATTTATTCTGTGGTGGTGCGGACGGTGACTGTTCGTCTCTCCATCCAGGTAGTTCTCTACACCGGGGAAGAGATCTCGGTGGGGAAAGCAGCTTTGGCTTTAGCCATGGGAAGCAACGAATATGATGATTGTCTGGTCAGCCTTTTGGAAGCGAAAGGATGCCGGGCGGTTGTCACCAGGGCCGGCGGCCGGGGTGACAATTTAAAGGACAAGATGTTGCGTAACACTTTGAGTGCCGCGGAGAACAGCGGTGTGATAAAGGATTTGGTAGGCAACAGGTATGCTCTGGCGCAGTGTGTTGAGCGGGCAATGAAGTCTTTTGAAAGTCCTCTTATGGATATTTCTGGTGCGGGAGTTAAAATCGGTGTTGTGGTCAAAGATGCCGATGTGGCTGTTGCTATTTACGGTACGGTTGGAGTTCCGGGGCTCGATGTAGACAGAGAAATTTCGGGTCTCGGGGTGGAAAGAAACGCACTGATCACCTGATCAAAATGTTGGAAAGGGTGTGCAGTCAGCTATGGCACAAGTACTTCTCAGAAAAGTAACAAAACGGTACGAAGGAGCTGCAGATCTCACCATTAAAGAGACGAGCGTTGACATCCAGGACAAAGAATTTATGGTCCTGGTCGGACCTTCCGGATGCGGCAAATCGACAACGCTACGAATGGTGGCCGGTCTGGAGGAGATTACTTCCGGTACCATCACCATCGGAAATATGGTGGTCAATGACCTCCCTCCAAAGGATAGGGACATTGCCATGGTATTTCAGAACTATGCACTGTATCCGCACATGAACGTTTATGACAACATGGCCTTTGGATTGAAACTGCGCAAAATGCCCAAGCAGGAAATTGATCAGCAGGTGAAAAATGCCGCTGATATTCTGGGGATTGATGACCTTTTGGATCGGAAACCAAAGGCGTTGTCCGGTGGGCAGCGGCAACGGGTGGCGCTTGGTCGTGCCATCGTCAGAAACCCCAAGGTGTTTCTTATGGATGAGCCGCTTTCCAACCTGGATGCCAAACTCAGGGTTCACATGCGGGCGGAGATCAGCAAACTTCATAAAAAGCTCCAGACCACCATTATATACGTTACTCACGACCAGGTCGAAGCTATGACCATGGGCACTCGGATACTGATATACAACGAGGGAATAGTCGAGCAGGTGGACACTCCGCAACAGGTCTATGATCATCCCAACAATCTGTTCGTCGCCGGTTTTATCGGCAGCCCCTCCATGAATTTCTTAGATGTTCGAGTTGTTGGAGAATCGAACAACCTCTATCTTGCCGGTGATGGTTTCAAGGTTAAACTACCGGATGACCAAGCGAAAGACCTTGCTTCGTACGTCGATAAGGATGTAATCATGGGGTTACGGCCCGAGGACATCTATGCGAAGGACAATGCCAAGATCAAGCCCGCTTCCGATAACACCCTCGAACCTATCGTTGATGTCGTGGAACTCATGGGGGCGGAAATCTTTTTGCACCTCAAAGTGGGAGCGAAGATTGTCATCGCGCGCCTCGAACCGTCCGCCAGACCGGTGTGCGGAGAAAAATTCCCGGTGGTATTGGATTTGAGTAAAATCCATGTCTTTGACAAAACGTCTCAGGAGACCATCACATAATTTTTCATGGACACGACGTCGCCTGAGGCCTGGGAAAAAACGTGTGGGCAATTTGTAAACGGCACGAGTATTGCTTTTTGGAGGGAAAGAATGATAGAGGAGAGCGTAACTCTTTGCCTGGAGCACGGACTTCATGCCCGTCCCGCTGCCGAACTGGTCGGTTTGGCCGGTAGTTTCAGGTCGGCTATCCATATCATTAAGGATGGCCAAAAGGCTGATGCCAAAAGCATATTGGATTTGATGACACTTGCCGCTGACAAAGGGAGCACGATAGTCGTTAGGGTTGAGGGTGACGACGAACATGCTGCCCGCGATGCGCTTATTGCGTTTCTTGAAAGACGGTCCGATAGACAAGAGGAGGGTTAGTGGGGATGATTTGTACGAAGTGCGGGTATAAGAACGATCCCGGGAACGAGTTCTGTAACCAGTGCGGAGACCGTCTTCAGGAGAACGAATCCGGAGCTGGTGGAAACGCAGCTAGTGAGGATATCGACTTCGACGACATCTTCGGAAAACTCGAAGACGACGATTCGAAGGTAACCGCTGACGGCGATAACGAGATAGACGATATATTTGCTGATCTCGAGACGACAACAGATGAGGAAGAAGACATATTTGCCGAACTGGGTCTCGAAGTTGATGAAGATGTCGGGACAGAAGAGAAGCTTGAAGAAACGGATGACATATTGGATCTTGAAGAAACGGAACCCGAGCCGGAACAAGTCTCCTCGGTTGAGGAACCGATAGAACAAAAAGAACCGGAACCCGAGCCGGAACAAGTTTCCTCGGTTGAGGAACCGATAGAACAAAAAGAACCGGAACCTGCTCCAATAGCCGAAGAGGAAGAAGCTGACCTCGTGCTCGAAATTTCCGGCAGCGATTCGGAAGAAGACATATTTAAAGAGCTGGGAATGGGAGCTCAGCCTTCGCAGCCCGCCGCGCCACCCTCCCCTGAAGAGCCGGAACTGGCTATCGATAACGATGCCGATATAGACGATATATTTGCTGATTTGGAAGTACAACCTGCTTCTGTTGAGCCGGCCGCGGCCGATTCCCAGGAAGCGGCAAATCAATTCGATATTGCTGCGCCGGTTGAAGAGATTGAACAAATCGCTGTTGCTGAAGACGAGGAAGATGATATCTTTGCCGGTTTGTTCGAGGATGAAGAGCCGGCTTTGGAAGAGGCTGCCGCCGCAGCACCTGCAGAGGATGAGACGGCCCTGGAGGACATATTCGAGATACCCGGGCCGGACGAATTGTTCGAAGATATAGCAGAAGAAGAACCGGCAGCCACTTTACCTCCCCCGGAACCGGAAGAACCGGCTGCGATCGAGGCTGAAGGAGTTCTTCCCGAAGAGATATTCGAGGAAACACTTGTAGAAGAACCTGCCGAAGAGTTCGTAGAAGAACCCGCCGCTCCTGCTTCTGAAGAAATAGTGGAACCACCGGTAGTTGAAGAAGCTATCGATGAACCTGAAACGGTGATTCCGCCTGCTCCCGTTGAAGAAGAGCCATGGGAAATGGAAGAAGAGGAGCCGGAAGACCTTCCGATCATCGAACGCGTCAGAGAACCCGGTGCGGAGGATGATGTTGTTCAGGAAACAGCTGATGAAAAACAGGCCGTCCCGGATAAAACCGAAATGTCCGATGAGGAACGTGTCGAATCCCTGATAACGCGCTTCCGTTTGGCCGTTACCGATTCGGAGAAATACGGACTGGTTGAAAAACTCGGACAGCTCGGTGATGAACGTGCCGTCAAGTATCTCATCGAGGTCATGAAAGATGCCGGTAAGGACGTAAAAGAATCGATTATCGAAGCTCTGGGCAATATCGGAAGCCCACTTGCCTGTGAACCTTTGATCAGGATTCTTCTGCACGATAAAGATGAAGATGTCGTCTACCTGGCAGTTAAGAGTCTCGGAGAAATCAGCAGCATCGTTGCGGTTGAACCCCTTATAAAAGCCTTGATGAATGAAAACGACAATCTCAGGTACGTAGCCGCCGAAGCTTTGGGTAAGATTGGCGACGAGGCGGCGGTGGAGAAACTGCTGGATCTCACCGAAGATAAATCGGAAGACATGAAGTATGTTTCAGCCGAAGCTCTGGGCCGAATAGGCAGCCCGAAAGCCATATCCAACCTGGTGAATTTGCTGTCCGATATGGCTATCGAGGTTCGGAAGAGAGCCACCTTCGCTCTGGGGCAGATCGGTGAGGCAGTAGCTGCCAGGGCCCTGGTAGAAGTGTTGATGGACGAGAACGAAGATGTTAAACGGAATGCCGTGTGGGCACTTGGGGAAGTCGGGGACCCGGTCGCTGTTGAACCGCTTCTGGAACTGGCTCCGGTAGCGTCGGCTGACCTGCGGGAAAAGATTGCTATTGCTCTCGGTAAAATTAAGGATTCGCGGGCCATTCCGGTGTTGCTTCAGGTGCTCGACGATGAAGAACGTCCGGTTCGGCAAGCAGCCATCGGGGCTATCGGAGAGATCGAAAGCCGGGAAGCCGTCACCCATCTGTTGGAAAAACTCGACGAGAAATTTGCGGCTATTCGCGAAGAGACGGCCAAAGCGCTGGGTAAAATAGCCGATGAACGGGCCGTCAAGAGCCTGGTCAAGGTGCTCACGGATGTAGATGAAGGAGTCCGTCGATGGGCTGCCTGGGCGCTGGGAAGAATCGGTACCGGAGAAGCCGGGCAGGCTTTGATAAATGCTCTCGACGATCCGAACGAAATAGTGCGTGAACGAGCGTGTGAGGGTTTGGGTGCTATCAAGTACCAGGACGCGATCAGTTCACTGATACACGCTGTCGATGATGCCGAAGAAAGCGTTTCGGAACAAGCCTGTTGGGCCCTGGTAGAGATCGGTGAGATCGCCGTTTCCGATCTCATAACGGCACTGCCAATTAAAGCTGAGAGGGAAAAACAGAAACTGGTGCGTGTCCTCGGGCAGATCGGGAACGTTCGAGCTATTCTTCCGCTTCTCGGAGTATTGAAAGATGGCCCTGAGCCGGTTAAACAGGAGACGGTAACCGCACTGCTCAATATCGACCGGGCGGTACTGGAGAAAAGTGGCCTGCCGGTTGTTTCCCGCGAAGGGTACGCCTGGCTCAGATACGTCATGGCCGGAGAGTTAGGCCGTATCGGGGAGCCCATGGCTGTTGAAATTCTCATCTCGATCATTAAAGGCACGATGACAATAAACGACCTGGCAGAAATCGATCAGATGGACGATCAGGTTTTGACTGAGTCTTCCCGTGAGATACTGGACGCTTTGCGCAGGAGCAGTTCGGAGCTTCTTGGCGAAATCGGTCTCGAAAATACAGTAGCATTGACCCAGGAAGAACTGATCGGGGATGTTCCCGGACGGGTCAAATACTGGCTGGTTCAGGCCCTGGGTAAAATGGGAACACCTTCAGCCATGGATCTTCTGATGAAGGTTTTGAAAGAAGAGCTGGAAACCGGTCTCGCCTGTGATGTGGTGGCTGAAGCAATCGGGAGATCTGACAATAAAGATATATTGAGACAACTGGTCAAGGAAACCAAGCATCCTAATCCGCGGGTCAGAGAAGCAGTGGTTTTCACCCTGGGACAGCTTAAGGATGACCGGGCCATCGATGCCCTGGTCAACAGTTTGAAAGACCGGCAGGAAAAGGTGCGTCGCAGGGCGGTTGAGGCTCTGGGCCATCTTGGCGCCGGCCTGGCTGTCAGTCCTTTGTCAAAAGCGCTGAGTGATCCCAACCCGTCGGTACGAAAGATCGTCTCCGAAACCCTGGGTAACCTTGGAGACGCCAGGGCCATCGGCCCGCTGGGCGCTCTCTTGAAAGATGCCAATCCTGATGTCAGAGTGGCCACCATAAACAGTCTCGGAGCCATCGGTGACCCGCGGGTTGTGGGCATGCTCATCAGGGTTATCAGGGACCCAGAACAACCGGTTCGCCAGGCGGTGGTTACCGCCCTGGGTAACCTTAAAGATGATCGTGCTGTTGATTCGATGATAGGGATTCTCACCGATCCCGAACCGGCAGTCAGGGCTGATTGTGTATACGCCTTGGGAAATATTGACCATTTACGGGCCATCCGGATCATGCTCAAGAGTCTTGATGACGAAGATATCGAAGTACGGAACAGGACGGCTGAAGTCCTGAAGAATTTCGGTGAAAAAGCTATTTATGAATTCATTGCCGCCCTCAAGGACCCGGATGAACGGGTGCGAGAGAACGCCGTGGCTACCATAGGCAAACTTGGTTACGCATCATTGCTGGAGCCGCTTATAACGGCGCTGGGCGACATGGACCGTAATATGCGTGAGAATGCCGCCAGGGTCCTGGGAGTGATCGGGGACGAGACCGCTATCGAGCCGCTAATAACGACACTTTCGGACCGGAACTGGCGGGTACGGATGAATGCTGCCAGGGCATTGGGTGAACTCAAGAGCGTCGAAGCTGTTCTGCCGCTCCAGAAAGCCCAGCATGACGATAATAAAGACGTCAGGCGCGTGGCGACGACGGCACTTGATAAGATCTACGAAGAGCACCGTTTGTAAAGTCAGGAAACATCTCTGCCAGTATAGTTAATTTTGCTTGAGGCAGTTGGTATTATTGATTATTGCAGGCGAATTATCCGCTCCTGTAAAAAGTGTGAAAAAAGTTGTTGACACTTTATCCTACACATGTTACACTTTCTTTCCCTAGACAGACGTTGGGAGCGCAACGCCCCGTGAAAAAGTTACGGGGGTGAGTTTGACAACTCTTAATCCGCGTGGTACAATTTTAAAGGGAGTGTCTGGCTGGGGTTTTGTCCGCATCTCTCTTACCTTAGCAGGTCTTTGAAAACGGAATAGTGTGCTCTGGGTCCGAACGTGTGATTCTTTTGAGCGATTGAGCGGCGGCTTCGGCCGCCTGACTTTAATCGCCTTTAATTTAGCAAATTCAAAGTTTCAAACTTTCCAACGGAGAGTTTGATCCTGGCTCAGGACGAACGCTGGTGGCGTGCCTAATACATGCAAGTCGTACGGTCACCCAGGATTTGATACTTCGGTTGATTACCCTGGAATGATAGTGGCAAACGGGTGAGTAACACGTGGGTAACCTGCCTTCAAGATTGGGATAACACCGGGAAACTGGTGCTAATACCGAATAATATCGCTGGAATTTAGATCCGGCGATCAAAGGTGGCCTCTGATTTAAGCTATCACTTGAAGATGGGCCCGCGGCTTATCAGCTAGTTGGTGAGGTAACGGCTCACCAAGGCGATGACGAGTAGCCGGCCTGAGAGGGTGTCCGGCCACACTGGAACTGAGACACGGTCCAGACTCCTACGGGAGGCAGCAGTAGGGAATATTGCGCAATGGGGGAAACCCTGACGCAGCGACGCCATGTGGGGGATGAAGGCCTTCGGGTCGTAAACCCCTGTCAGGAGGGAATAAAGGTAACGGGCTAATATCCCGGTGCTCTGACAGTACCTCCAGAGGAAGCCCCGGCTAATTACGTGCCAGCAGCCGCGGTAATACGTAGGGGGCAAGCGTTGTCCGGAATCACTGGGCGTAAAGGGCGTGTAGGCGGCAGCTTAAGTCGAAGGTGAAATCGCCGGGCTTACCCCGGCAATGGCCTTCGATACTGGGTTGCTAGAGGACAGGAGAGGAGAGTGGAATTCCTGGTGTAGCGGTGAAATGCTTAGATATCAGGAAGAACACCAGTGGCGAAGGCGGCTCTCTGGGCTGTTCCTGACGCTGAGGCGCGAAA
>CAZQHK010000043.1:25573-35047 GCA_964593455.1 uncultured bacterium | reverse complement strand
GATTCCAACTATCAGAACAAGTCGTTCTCGGGGCCGTACAGGTGATAGAAGCCGTTCACCAGTACGCCGTTCACGTTTTCAACTGTATCTGCTATCCCACCGGTCACCAGTTGATGGGCGATTCGGCGTGAATTCTCCAGGTACCGTTTGGCCAGCTTCGAGCCAAAGTTCATTGAACCGAACAGATTACCGAAATAGACCTTCAGTTTTTCGTCTTTCTTCGGATCCCTCAGAAGCACTTTCCACGGAATATAGTCGCCGGGAAAAGGACCTATTGCCGTATCACAGCACTCAACCCAATCTCCGTCAGCCAGCAGGCAATACTGTTGTTTTTCAAGGCTGTAGAAACCGGCCGGCCGGTTTTTCTCATACTTGATAAACCCGTCTTTTTGCGTACCGTCCGACCGCTGCCCGCCTTTTACTCCAAGCTTGAGTAAACGGTCGAGCAGACCGCTGTGAAGACTATCGTCATGCAGGTGCCCGCTCATGCTTTTCAGGATGAGACGGCAGACATCGACTCCCACATAGTCAATCAACTGGAAGATTCCCATGGGGCGCAGCATGAGGTCCTGGGAAACTTTGTTGATGATATAGAACGCCTCAAAATCCTGGTAATCGTCTGATAGTTCCCGGGCCAATTCAATCCCATACAGGAGGTCTCTCATGAAATGGCCGTTACCGATAAATCCGGCCACATCATTAGATTTAATAAGCTTTTTTTTCAATCGTTTCCCTATCTCCCAGGAGAGTTCGACAAGCTCGTTCCCGGTATCCGGCATCACGATCAGTTCCACCAGTTTTTGGACCGCGGGCGGGTTGTAAAAATGGTACCCCACGATCCTGTTATCCAGACCGGCTCCGTCATTCAGAGAAGAGATGGGAATCGATGAGGTATTGGTGAAAAAGTATGGATTCACCTTGCTCTGTTTTTTTAACTTAGACAGCAGCTGTATTTTGATGTCAACATCCTCGACGATAGCTTCAAAAATAAGGGCGGAATCTTTTGCCTTTTGGATATCCGTATCCAACCGCACGTTAATCAACGCCTCGTTGACAAAGGAATCTATTATATCGAAGTTTTCTACGAGGTCGGCGCGGTCATGATAGTACGACCGTAAATCATTGATATTCTTTTCCGCGAACCGGACGAGTTGGGAGCGCAGATAAGCCTGCAGCCCATCCAGAGTCTGATCGTTTGAATCTATCAGGTGCAGACGGGCGCCACAGGCTTTCCCGGTATCTTTGGCCTGCAGTCGAGCTATCTCCTGCAACAGCAAGAGAGCAATACCACTCCCCATTTTCCCCGCGGCCCCAATGACTGCCACATTCTTGAAAGAATCATCCGGCATAATCATTCCTCCTCCGGGTTCGTATCCATGATTGCCAATACCTTGTCCCCGTCTACTTTGTCCCCGACTTTCACTTTTATCTCAGCCAGCCGTCCCCCGGTCCTGGTCCAGATATCCATCTCCATTTTCATAGCTTCCAGGGCAATGACGGGTGCGGAAGGAGGCAGAATATCCCCGACACCGGCATAAATACGAACGATCTGTCCCGACATCGGAGCCTTTATCTTCTCCTTCGTGGCCACTGTCTCGGAAACCCTGGTCATCTTCTTCAGTTCCCACAGTTTCTTGTCAACCAGGGTAAGGTCTATTTCACGGTCATTGACGCTGACCCGGTACCCATCGTCTTTTGCATTCACTGAAGCAAAAACCGGCCTGTTATCAATCAGAAGAGAGTAGTTAACAGTGCCGTCCCGCCTGGTTTTAATCCATTGACAACAGTATTCTCTGCCGTCTATAGAGATCGACGCCGAATCATCGGTCACCCTGTCAGGCGCTTCCACCTCTATGACCCGATCTTCAATTTCAACCAGGAGTGTTGTCACTTTTTCCGATCCTTACTTCGATTCTCGGTACGTATATTTCCACATATTCTGTTTCCTGCCCGGGCCGGTCTTCGATTGAAAAACCTTCGTTTTTTTCTCCAGAAACGATAAAACCGCGGCTACCACCGCCGCCGTTTCCTCTTCCTTGACAGCTTCCTCATCCATTAATCCGGGAAGATGCCGGCCGATGAAGTCGGTAGTTGTATCACCCGCTCTGAAAGCGTCCGATTTCAAAACCAGCCGGTGAAAAGGAATAGTTGTTTTAACACCGCTGACCGTGTACTCCGTCAAAGCCCTGGAACACCGGTTGATGGCTTCATCCCTGTTCTCTCCCCAACAGACCAGTTTCGCGATCAGGGAATCGTAGAAACGGGCTACCCGGGAAGCCGTCTCAACACCGGAATCCATTCTCACCCCGGGTCCTGAAGGTTCGAACAGATACTGTATCGTTCCGGAGTCCGGAAGAAAGTTGTTAAACGGGTCTTCAGCGCAGATACGGCATTCGATAGCGGCGCCGGTGAACGAAATGTCGCTTTGTTTTAGGGGCAACCGGCAGCCGGAGGCCAATTCCACCTGTAGCTTTAAAAGATCCAGACCGGTAATCATTTCAGTTACCGGATGTTCCACCTGTAAACGGGTGTTCATCTCCAGGAAGTAGAAATTGCGATTCTTGTCCATCAGGAACTCCACCGTGCCGACACTGTCGTAACCAGCTTCTAAAGCTAATTTTACTGCTGCTTCGCCGATTTTTTTACGCAGCCCTTCATCCACCGCGGTGGAAGGAGATTCTTCTACCAATTTCTGGTGCCGTCGCTGAATCGAACACTCTCGCTCCGGCAGGTAAATTCCATGGCCGTGGTGGTCGCACACCACCTGTATCTCTATGTGCCGCGGTGCCTGCACGAGCTTTTCCAGGTAAACAGTGGAGTTTCCGAACGCGCCGTGAGCTTCGTTCATAGCCGATTTCAACGACTGCTCAAGCTCGGCGGCGCTGCCAACCGTTCTCATCCCTTTGCCACCCCCGCCATAGGCGGCTTTGATCAATAAGGGATACCCTATTTTTTCAGCCCATTGACGCAGCATGTCAGGAGATTCCGACGGTTCCTGCATACCGGGAATAACCGGGACATCAAACTGCTCAGCCAGGTTCCGGGCAGCCAGTTTATCGCCCATCAGGGAGATAACCTCGGGATTCGGACCGATAAATACGATATTATTTTTCCGGCACGCGGCGGCAAAATCCGGATTTTCCGCCAGAAAACCGTACCCGGGATGAATTGCTTCCGCTCCCGCTTGCCGGGCTGTTGAAATGACTTTATCCATGTCCAGATAACTTTTTAATGGTTCTGATTCGCCGATGCAGTAAGCGTAATCGGCTAACTTGACAAACGGTGCGTCGCGATCGATGTGGGAATACACAGCCACACTTTCCAAACCGAGTTCTCTGAGCCCTCGGATTATTCTAAGAGCAATCTCACTCCGATTGGCTACCAAGACTTTTTTAAAAACCATAGTTAAGAACCTTTACAAAGGTATATTCCCATGTTTCTTCGGTGGATTCTTATCCCGTTTGTTTTCCAGCAACTGCAGGCTCTCGATGAGATACTGCCTGGTGTCTCTCGGATCTATCACATCATCAACATATCCCCGGCTGGCAGTTACATAGGGGTTGGCAAACTTGCTTTGATATTCCGCCACCAGTTCCTTACGACGTTTTTCCGAATCAGGATGGTCTTTAAGCTCTTTACGGAAAATAATATTGACGGCTCCCTCCGGCCCCATGACGGCGATTTCAGCGGTAGGCCAGGCCAGGTTCACATCTCCTCTAATGTGCTTTGAACTCATAACATCGTAAGCACCGCCATACGCTTTGCGGGTAATAACCGTGAGCTTTGGCACCGTCGCTTCACAATACGCGTAGAGCAGTTTCGCGCCGTGTTTTATGATTCCGCCGTGTTCCTGGGATGTGCCCGGCATGAATCCGGGAACATCTTCGAAGGTAACGAGAGGGACGTTGAAGGCATCACAGAACCTCACAAACCGTCCTCCTTTGATGGACGAATTGATGTCCAGCACTCCGGCTAAAACCGCCGGCTGGTTGGCCACGATCCCCACCGGATAACCTCCAAGCCGGGCAAATCCGACCACGATGTTCTGAGCAAACTCCTCGTGAACTTCAAAAAAATCGCCATCATCCACCACCAGTTTTATTATCTTTTTCATGTCATACGGTTCACTCGGGCTGTGGGGGACGATATGCAGCAAATCTTCTTCCCGGCGGTCGATGGGATCATCGGTAGCCACAAAAGGAGGGTCTTCCATGTTGTTCTGGGGAATAAACGTGAGCAGCGTCCTGACATCCGCCAGGGCTTCCGCTTCCGTAGCGCGCTGAAAGTGACTGACACCGCTTTTCGTACTGTGGACCTCAGCGCCGCCGAGTTCGTTGAAGGTGACATCCTCGTGAGTAACGGTTTTCACCACGTCCGGACCGGTTATGAACATATAAGACGTTTCTTTTACCATGAAAATGAAATCGGTGATGGCGGGAGAATACACGGCACCGCCGGCGCAGGGACCGAGAATAACTGATATTTGAGGTATGACACCCGAACAAAGAGTGTTCTTCAAGAATATTTCAGCATATGCACCAAGGCTGACAACACCCTCCTGAATCCGCGCTCCGCCTGAATCGTTGAGTCCGATTACCGGTATACCGTTTTTCAAAGCCAGGTCCATTATCTTGCATATTTTCTCCGAAAAAGTCTCTGACAATGATCCGCCAAACACGGTAAAATCCTGGCTGAACACATAAACCGGACGGCCGTTGATCCGTCCGTGCCCCGTTACCACTCCGTCACCTAAAATCTTATTGTCGGCCAAATCGAAGTCACTACAACGATGGGTGACAAACATATCCAACTCTCTGAAACTGCCGGGATCGAGTAATATATCAAGCCTTTCCCTGGCAGTAAGTTTGCCTTTTTTGTGCTGGGCTTCGATTCTTTTTTGTCCACCACCGGATCGAGCTCGATCCCGCAACTGCTCCAACTTTTCGAGTTTTTCAAAAATGGAAGGTTTTTCGTCTGGCATTGATCCACCTCCACTTCCATTTATTCACACCCTGGAATGCTGACAATAATCAGTAGTTCAGGGACTTTGCCTGCATTGGACATCCGCAGTATAGCAAACCACCAAATCCATGGTCAAGGAAGATCACAATGCATCTTCTAACGTATATGATAGATAGCCATATGAATGGTTTTAGCATGGACGATAGAGCCAGAATGTGGTAGTATGCTTCGCAGAAACAGGAGTGTTTGTCTATGTCCAGGCGCCGCCAGTATCTGGTCAATACCCAGTTTCAATTCAAGATTTTGATAAGAATTCTGCTGATTATTGGCATCGTTGCAGTTGTTACCGCTTTAAACATAACGGTAGCAGCCATGTATACTATCAGCAGAACGTATTCACCCGAATACGCCAAAGATACCTTGTTTAATACCGTTGGCTACATATGGAGCAATTACCGGGCTCATCTGGCAGCCATCCTGGCTGTTGATCTGGTTGTGGCCATAGCGCTCAGTCTGTTTCTTTCCCATAGACTGGCCGGTCCCATCCTCAGATTACGGGATGGGCTTCACCGCCTGGCCGATGGTGACCTGACGGCACGATTCATGGTCCGCAAAGGCGATATCCTGGCAGATTTTCCTCAGGATCTCGAGGTGGCCATAACAGCTCTCAGGAATCGATGTGCCGTAATGAAAGACCTTTTTGCCCGTCTGACACAGCATCAACAAATTCCAGAACAATTGATTAAAACCATACAGGAAATTGAACAGAAACTATCGGAGATAAAAACCGATCTACCACCCAAGAAACCGAAAGGAGAATGAATAACCATGCCTTCTAGAATAATGATCTTCCTTTTTATTGTTTCGCTTTTGATGAATCCACTTGCATATGCCCAGCAAAAAACCGACGAACCTCCTGACGAGGAACCAGGTGTTCAGCACCCGGTGGTCCCCATGGATAATCTGTCAGCACCACCGTTAACAAATGAACCAGCCCCCAAAGAAGAGGCCACCGCCCCGGCCAAGCCTCCATCGCCTGAGCAACTGAAATATATAGTTAAGAAGAAAGTAGATGAGATTCAGAAACTTATCGAAACGGAAAAACCGGAAGAAGCCATGGAAATGGTGGACAAGCTTATCAAGGATCATCCACAGGTACATACCGGTTATCAGCTCAGGGGCGACATACTGCTCAAGATAGAGGAATACGAACTGGCTCTCAAGTCCTATGAACGGGTAATCAAACACTTTAAAAGTGATATCCAGTTTTATAAAAACATGACCCGTTGCCTGGTAAAACTCGAACGGTACGACGAGGCACTCACTCAACTTATGTATATGAAACGGTTTGACGAAATCGCCGTCTGGGCTCATATCGAGCTCGGGAAATTATGCCTCGATCTCGAACGTCCGCTAGACGCCGCCAGTCATCTCAAAATAGCTGCCAATAACTTTACCGATATGACCGCGGAAGAGGAATTTTCTGTTTTTTCACTGCTCGCTCTTGCCTATGTCCAGGCGGGGAAAATATCCGATACAAAAACAATTCTTGGAAACATATCCGAGGAGAACCTGACTTCTCCAATAATTAAACGGGTGCAAGCCCTGCTTGCAATTCTTGAAGAACGAAGCGACGAGGCTTACCAACTGTTGACCGGTGTAATTTCCGAATTCCCGCAAGATCTCTACCTTCATATCACTCTGGCCAATCTGTGCCTTGATCGGAAGCAACCGCAAGAAGCTTTGAAATACCTGGACCAGACCACAAACGAAAAGAAAATCGAGAGAGAGGATTTTCTACAAGTTTACGCCAAGACGGCAGTGGCAGCCAGGGATAAACAGAAGGCAATATGGGCCTACAGTATTCTTTACAAGGCAAATCCGAAGAACATAGAGATCCGTGACCAGCTCATCAACGGATACGAGACGGCCGGACAGTTGTCGGAAGCCGAAATCATCTATCGAAAAGCTATTGCACTCGATCCGGACGACGAAACCCTCAAGATGAAATTGGTGGCCAATCTACGCCTCCAGGGTAAAGCGGAAGAAGGACTCAGCCTGGTAGAAATAATGTTGTTAAACCAGCCGCAGGATCAGACCCTGAGGACCGAACAAGCTCTCCTTCTGTTCACCACGGGAAAGTTAAGAGAAGCTATTTCCATCTTGAAGAACATCCTCGAAATAGAGAAGTTTGAACCGGCCGCCAAAGCCCTTTCCCTGATTTACACCACCCGGGGATTAGTATTTTATTACTGGGATCTGAATCATAAAACCCTCGAACAGCTGCGGTTATCTCTCGAATACAATCCCGACCGACCGGTATTGAAGAAATTTATCGAAGAATTGAATACCCTGCGGTTTGCCCATCCCAAAGCCATCAAGTTGGTCGTGGACAGCCTGGAAAAAAAGGAAGAAAACACGCTTAAACCGGTAGATAAAGCCCGGTTAGCCACGTTCTACTCCCGGTTGGACCAGAACGAGAAAGCCATCGATATTTTAACCGAGACGGTTTCAAGCAGTCCTAAATTAGTTCCGGCAGTACTCAACCTGGCTTCCGTGCTCAAAAAAACAGGTAATGATGAGAAAGCTGAAACCCTGCTGCGTAAGCTCGAAGAGAATAATCCAATGTATTTGCCTATTCACTATCATTTGGCCGATATCTATTTCAACAGGCTCAATTTTGACAAAGCCACCGAGGAACACGCCATTTGTTTTGCTCCCATCACCGACTTTGGGAAATTGGCCGAAGACATGGGTATTATTATTGCAGACGGCACGTACGACCTTTCACCCGATCTTTACAATGTTATCCTGCTCACTACCGGGCATGGTAAAGTTCGATCCAATCTTGGAGACCTCTACCAGGAACAGTCAAAATATGATGAAGCTATTATCCAGTACCGGTTCGCAGTTACTGTCAATGAACAGGATGTCGACACGTGGTATCAGCTCGGCAACGCTTATTTCAAGAAAGACGATTTAACGAAAGCAGAGGAAACATTCAACCAGGTACTCGTACTTCAACCGGAAAATGTGTTTGCTGTGACTAATCTGGGACTGATCAACCAACGGAATGGCAATTCATTTAAAGCTATTGAATATTTCGAGACGGCCGCCGGCTTAAAAAACAACCAACCATCTATTTACAACAACCTGGGCAGCGCTTACCTGAGTAACGGCCAAACAGACAAGGCAATTCAAGTCCTTGAACAGGCAATTTCCATTAATCCCAATTACAGCGGTGCTCTGACAAACCTGGGTAATTCCTACCTGGCAAAAGGAGATAAAAAGAGAGCCGCGGAATATTATAAGCAAGCCATCAAGCAAGGAAAGAAAACACCTGAAGCCCATTTTAACCTGGGAAGCCTTCTCCTCGACGAGAAGAGTCAGGAAGAAGCCCTTCGCCAGTTCGAGGCAGCCATCGAGATAAAAAAAGATTACAGCCTGGCCTATATCAACCGCGGCATAATTCTCAACCAGTCAGGCAAGAAAGAAGAGGCGCTCGAATCCTTCAAAAAAGGGACGGAACTGGCGCCAAGTAATTTCAAGGGATTCTTCAACCTGGGTAACGTGCTCAGCGATCTGGACCGGCATGACGAAGCAGTGGAAGCCCTCGCTAAAGCTGCAGAATTGGCTCCACAGGAAGTTGATGCCCACCTTAATCTGGGAGTTCAATTGGTCCAGGTAAAAAGGCTTAAAGAGGCCGTGGAACATCTGCTAAAAGTCACCGAACTCGATCCCGATAATGCCGAAGCGTACTATAACCTCAGTATCATCTATCAGGACGTCAAGTGGATTCCCCGGGCAATCGAGACGATGGAAAAAGCAATCTCTCTCGACACTCATTTCGAGACGGCCGAAACCCTTAAGAACCTGGGAATAATGTATCTCATGCAGAATGACCTGGAGCACGGCAAGAAGACCCTCCAGCAGTCACTGTCCAAAGATGCTTCTCAAACGGATATCACCGACATTTTAAAAGACCTGTAATTCAATATCAACACGGGCCTATTTTTTATCCGCTGCCGGAGGTGTCTCTTCCTTTTTTTTCGGGCTGCCACCCCCCAGGGAGGCTTTCTTCTTTTCAGCTGCTTCCCGTTTCTCTTTCTTGGCGACCCGGGGAAGTGGAAACCGGTACTCTTCTTCTTTCAGTCCCTGAATCTCGTAAATCATAACCGGTTTTGTTTTACCTTTAACAACAACCGGTTCCAGCGGTTTTGCCACCACGATATCCTTGACATGCTCGTAGGTGAACTCGCTGATGATGAGATAATTATCCCAGTCACGGGTGAGCCCTTCAAGGCGGGCACCCAGGTTCACTGCGTCGCCGATAACAGTGTAGTCCATGAACCTGTCGGCACCCATGGCCCCGGTGATCATGGGACCGGTGTTGAGCCCCATACCCATGTCCATGATCTCCCGGCCTTCACCTTCCCACTTTGCCCACAGCGCCTCCAAAACTTTTCCCTGTTCGATACAACAACGCAGGGCCAACTCCGCGTGGTTTGGTTG
>CAZQHK010000043.1:0-25473 GCA_964593455.1 uncultured bacterium | reverse complement strand
AAACTTTTCCCTGTTCGATACAACAACGCAGGGCCAACTCCGCGTGGTTTGGTTGGGGCAGGGGTGCTCCCCAGACGGCCATGATCTCGTCGCCCACGAACTTGTCGAGCGTGCCTTCGTACTTGAAGATAACCTCAGCCATGGCGTTGAGATACTCGTTGAGACACTCCACGATCTGCTCCGGGGTGTGGTGCTCGGAAAAGGTGGTGAAACTTCGAACATCGGAGAAAAACACCGTCATCTCTCTCCTCTCGCCGCCCATCCGGATATCGCCCGAGGTGGCCAAGATCTTGTTTACTACCTCCGGCGACACGAACCGCTTGAAGGTTTCCCTAACCCGCATCTTCTCCCGCTGCTCCTCGATGAACCGGAACCCGTAGACAGCGGAGAACATCAACAATGTCAAGAGAATCAAGGGAGACGTATAGATCAAGCGATGGAAGAAGGTCAATACCGCCAGGCTGGAAGTTCCGATGAGCAATACTGTAATTACCGCCGCCAGGAGTCCCGTCAAGAAGTGGAGCCGGTTGAATGTCCACACCAGAACCAATCCCAGAAATGGAAAGATGATCATAGGTATAAATCCATGGAAAGGCCGCAGTATACAACTATCGGTGACCAGGCTGTGAAAGGCGTGGGCGTGATACTCCACCCCGGCCATCTGTTCCTCGGATAGCCTGGTAGTAGGGACAGGCCACAGGTCCTGGTCTACCGGAGAAGTAGGCCCGATAAACACCACTGCACCATCGAGATCCCATTCCGGATCGATAGTTTCGGTAGAGGCAAATAGCTTTATATTTCCACTGGAATCCTGTACTGACGCAGACAGATAATAATGGCCGGGAGGAAGTTTATCTATGGTAAAGTTCCCATTTTCATCCGACATTACTTCCTTAACTAAAATAAGACCCGGATACCCTTCAAGTGGCAACATCGTATAGTAGGCCAGCACTGGTATACCTGAAAGTGGTTTCCCATTATCATCTACCACTACACCCGAAATAGAACCCTCTTCCGGCAAGAGAGCCGGGAGAGGTGGAGGAGAAACGGGGAAGAGACGGAGCGCAGCGTTAGCAATATTTCTATCGGCGGGAATGATCACACTCCCGGGAGCTATGAGTATACCGTTATCATCAAGATCCCCGAGTCCGTACCAACCGGCCTTCAGCTCCCTATCTCCGCCTTCATTCAGTTTACTAACCCACAGATAAACCTGTGAAAATTCTCCAAGATGAGTGAACCGGAATCGTCCTTTTTCGTCGCTAACTGTTTTCTGAACGCTGAAGGCATCACCAACCGGGACGGTCATGAACACCTCCGCACCGGCAACCTCCTGCCCTTTTTCTCCGATAATTACACCTTCAAGTGGAAGCGCTTCAGAAAGCGTAATTCCCGTTGTCAGAAAAAGATCGTTAGAGGCAACCTCCGGGCTCAACGCCGGCCCGTAGACCATGAAGAGACTCTCTTTTTCACTTCCCGGAGACACGACTAGCCAGAGCAGTTCCTGAGGCAAGCGTTCGAAAACAATATCTCCACCTTCACCTGTTTTTCCTCGGCGAGTCATTATCTGGCCGGTCTGTTGATCGGTCCAGGTGAGCCGGACATCTTCCCCCGCTACCGGCATCCCATTGAGGTCGGCAAGGTACGCCGTAACTGTCAAAGGACCGTTCTCGCCCGGCGATACATCTTCAACCTGTAGCCGGTCGAATGCTCTTATTTGGACCTGAGTCTCGTTCACCTGGTCGAGATCAACAGGAATAGGAGTAGGAGAGCCATAATACGCTATCTGCTTAGCCAATAAGCTGTCCGGGTCACGGGTCGAAGCCGCCAGAGTGTATTCAATACCGGAGAAAAGACCGGTAAATCGAAACTTGCCGGACGGATCGCTTTTGGTAACAAAAGTTCCATACCCGTATAAATTGAAGCACATTACATCTGCGTTCTCCACCGGATTACCATTAATATCCACCACGACACCGGACAGCGATTTGTCCCCGGCCGAGATCAATTGTACTTTTAATCCGGTCCTTTCCAGTTGTTCGTCCGTTACCCGGACAAAGGGATTATCTAGTTCTCCGAAATAGGCCCTGACAACCGGTATGTAGGGGATACTCTCGACCGACCCAATAAAGTTCACCATGAACACAGTGGCATAATCGGGAATTTTTTCTTCCCCGCCCAAATACGTGGCGGCTACTTTAGTGGCCAGGTTGGGATAGTCAATATCCTCTGGAGGATAATAAGAAGAACTGTAATATTGACGCAAAATATTATCATTATCATAGGCCGTGTTGACACTCCCCAGGCCGGCAGAAGCCTGTTCAAACTTCTCTATTGGTTTTTCCAGGAATGTTTCTTCAATCTCGTGTCCACCGATAATCTGGGAAGTTTCCCCGCTCCGCTGGGCCAGGATCACATTCCCACCATCTTCGAGAGCCTCCGTAAGCATCTGGTCACCTTCGGGGTCCATCTCTTCCGCAAAGATTAAATCGACCCCGATAACTTTCGTTCCTCTGGCATTAAGTTCCCGGATTGCTTTTGCCCATATCTCTCTATTCCAGTCTTCACCCAGGATGGCATATGAATGGTCATCCTTGGCCAGGATATATATTTTCGGTGGAGGAGTGCCTTTCGGGCCCATTATGTACTTTGTCCCGAATAATCCGTTTCGCTGCTGGAGGAGAAAGTCATAAATAAACAGGTCGAGCGGTTGAAGGTAGCCGCAAGTATAGAGGTAAAATATAAAAGCGAAAACCAACAATACGATTACTTTCAGGTTGAACATACGAGTGAATATTTTCCCCATTAACTGAGTCATGAGATCACCCTTTCATGAGTTCTGGAAGTCTCTTTCCGGCCTGCTCTTCATTAAACACCACATATCCGTTTTTTATGAGGAGTGAGGCGGTTAAACCCAGCCCGGGTACAAGATTTCCGGAAAACGATCCATCATAGATATTCCTAACTCCGCAGGACGGGCTGTGTGATTTGAGAATAATAACATCAGGACACACCAATTCGGCAATGAGAAGGGTCAGTTGTGCCCCTTTAGTGAACTCGTCAGTAACATCCAGACCATCATTTCGAACAACCCGGTGCGTTCCCATCCATACTCCTTTGGTTTCTCCACCTTCTATCTCAGCCGGCGGCCTAGGTGTAGGCAGTCCTCCTAGTTGCTCGGGGCAAACCGGAACTAGATGTATCTTTTTAGCAGTGTCAATTAGAGAACTGAAGAGGTTTTTTGTCGAGCCTTGATAATCCGTAGGCAGCCCCAGAAGACAGGCGCTGACCATGATGGTAATAGCCACCACATTCCCCGCTTTCCATATGGCAACAGTATTGTAGCACACCGTCTTATCCACTACAAATCCGTTGACGTGCTTTCTGCACTCAAGCTATACTTTCCACAAGTTGTTGTAAATACTTACTTTTTCTCCAGGGAGGTTTGACAGCACTGGCTGATAGCTCGATTATCATAACACTCGATACTAAAGAGTCCATAACTATCCCACGGGGTACGGGTTTATTTGCTGTTTCCGGGGATATCCATACCGAAAATAAATATCCTATTCTAGCCGCCAAGGTGAACAACAAGATGGTGCCTCTCGATTACATACCGGTTAAGGACTGCCAGGTTTCGTTCATTACCTTCAAGTCCTGGGAAGGCGTCGAGATCTACCGGAGGAGTCTCTGCATGGTGCTGGCTCGGGCAGTCATGGAATACCACCGGAACATCAGGTTATCAATCGGTCACTCTCTCGGACATGGATATTACTACGACCTTTATTATGATGTCCCTGTAACCAAACAACTGCTCAGGATTATTGGAAACAGAATGCGGCAGATCATCAACCGGGACGAACCGATCATCTACCGGGAAGTAAGTACCAAGGACGCGCGGCTCGTCCTCGAAGAAGAAGCCCAGTCCGATAAGCTCCGTCTTTTGAAACACGTAGCGGGACGGACAATCAGTCTCTACACTCAGGGTCCCTTTACTGATCTCTACCACGGCCCCCTGGTACCGTCTACCGGATATCTCAAACATTTCGAACTGGTTCCATATTCCCCCGGTTTCGTGCTACGTTTTCCCTCTTCGTCCCGGCCTACGCGAATTCCGGAAACACGGCACCAACCGAAACTTTTTCAGGTCTACAGCGAGAGCAAAAACTGGAGCAAGATAATGGAGGTCAGCCAGATCGGCCGGATGAATGATATCATTGCCGATGGCAAGATCGACGATCTGATAAAGATAGCCGAAGCTTTCCATGAAAAAAAGATAGCAGCCATTGCCGATGATATCACCCACCATATGGATACAATTAAGTCCATCCTGATAGCCGGTCCCACCTGCTCAGGGAAAACGACGTTTTCCAAGCGGCTGGACATACATCTGAGGGCAAACGGCATCAAAGCCACTCCGCTTTCCCTGGACAATTACTTTGTCGACCGGGAAGACTGCCCGAAAGACGAGAACGGCGAGTTCGATTTCGAAGCCTTGGAAGCCCTGGACCTGGATCTGTTCAACGAACACCTGTACACCCTGCTGGAAGGGCTGGAGGTGAACGTTCCGATATTTGATTTCGAAACAGGGATGAGGAAGAAAAAAACAAATCCGATGCGGCTCGATGAAAATGAATTGCTTATTATCGAAGGGATGCACGGACTGAATGATGAACTTACGTTCTCGCTCCCGGCAAAGTGCAAATTCAAAATCTATGTCAGCGCTCTTACTCAGGTCTGTATCGATGACCACAACCGCATTCCCACCACTGATACCAGACTCATCAGGAGAATTGTCAGGGACTATCAATACCGGGGATATACGGCACTGGACACCATCAGGCGCTGGCCGGCGGTCCGGAAAGGAGAGGAACGGTACATATTTCCGTTTCAAGAAGAGGCCGATATCATGTTTAACTCGGCTCTTATCTATGAACTGGCAGTGCTCAAAGCCATGGCCGAACCGCAGTTGAAAAAGGTTTCAAGGCGGTACTCAGAACACAGCGAGGCGACCCGGCTTCTAGCTTTTTTGGAACTATTTCGTCCCGTCTCTTCCGATGATGTGCCGCCGACTTCGATTCTGAGAGAATTTATCGGGGGAAGTTCGTTCCATTACTAACTAACGCTGCGAAGACAGGAGATGCACCTATGGATTTATTTCTCGGACAGTCGTTACACGCCAATGTTGTTACCGGGGAAAAGTATTTGTTTTCCACCTACGATTTATTAACTCACGCATTCATTTGCGGTTCCACCGGTTCCGGGAAGACCGTTCTGGGTAAGATTCTGATAGAGGAAACGGCCCGGGCGGGAATACCTTCTATTTTAATAGATATCAAAGGCGACCTGAGTTCATTAGCCATACCTATCTCCGATGTTGATTACCACGAAGTGCGGGAGTGGGTGGAAGCGAGAACCCCGGATGAAGTGTACAAGAAAACACAACAACTGGTGACAGAGTTTCGGCAAAAACTGAAAAACTCAGACCTTTCCCGGGAAGATGTGCGGCATTTCCGCAGTTCGGTCGAAGTGCGTATTCTCACCCCTAAATCACATCTCGCGGAGCCGTTCTGTTTATCACTTACCGGTGAGCGTCCCCAGGTGGGTTCAAACCAGAACGTTGGCGACCGTGAAATCCTGATCAACTCGGCCGCAATAAGTGCCCAGGCGCTTATCGAACGGGCTTTCTCCAAGGAGGAACGTACCCAGAGAATGGAAGAGAAATGTTTTCTGGAGGAACTTATCCTGCATCTCTGGGATCAAAACACCAATCTGGAGGGAAGAGAAGGATTGGTTACCCTGATCAATTCTACCAACAATCCTCCTTTTGAGACTATTGGGGTCATGACGATAGATGATTTTCTACCGCCACCACGCCGCCAGGAACTGGGCAGACGTCTCAACTCACTGCTGGTCGGTTCGGAAAGCCTCTGGTTTGAAGGAAAAACCATGTCATCTATTCTCCAGGGGATAGATGAAAATAAAGATAAACGAACACCTATCATCATTTTAAATCTCTCCATGCTTTCCTCGTTTCAGGAAAAGAATCTGGTTCTTTCACATATCGCCGGCGCTATCAGCACGTGGATGCGGGCCAAGATCACTCATTCCGGTCCCCGGCTCTTGTTCTACCTGGACGAAATAGGTGAAGGGATACATAGTTTTTTTCCTGCCGATCCGCATCAATGCGCCAGCAAGACCGCTATTAACATACTTTTAAGACAAGGCCGTGCTTTCGGAGTGTGTTGTATACTCAGCACACAGAATCCCGGTGACATCGATTATAAAGGTCTTACCAATTGCCACACCTGGTTCGTCGGCAAACTGCTGACCAAAACCGACCGGAGCAAGGTAATGCAGGGAATTTCCAGTTTCGAATACTTCGCCGACCGCTTCGAGGATTACATCAAGACTTCCGACGTGGGACAGTTCGTCGTCAAAACCAAGTTCGGACGAGTACAGCAGTTCAAGGAACGCTGGCTGCTTTCGATCCACCGGGTCCTCTCACCGGAGGATTATGAGAAATTGTACCGCACGCTCCGATGGAGCCGACTGCGAGAGGAGGCTCAATCGTACATCGATAACAAGCAATTTCAGCAAGCGCTCGAGTTTCTCAATGAACGGTTGGTTGAACGGCCGAACCTCACCCAGGCATGGGCCCTTAAAGGTTCCGTTCTCGAACTGCAGGGTAATATAGAAGAAGCCCTGGAGGCCTATGAAAAGGTGCTTTCTCTGGAACCTCACGACAGTGAAAGCTGGTTGAGAAAATCATGCATTTACATTACGTTAGGGCAACCTGAAGAGGCACTTTCTTCTCTGGACAAAGCTATCTCATACAATGAACAAAATGACCAGGCCTGGTTTGAAAAAGGCCGTTTACTCCTGGAGCTAGGTGATAATGAAGAAGCTGAAAAGCACCTTGCCAAAGCCACCAATATCAACACTCGCCGGCCGGAAGCCTGGGCACTGTTGTCACACTTAACACGTGAAAAAGGTGATTACAAACGGGCTCTGGAGTATTTAGGACGAGCCATTAATCTTAATCCGAAGGTGGACAGCTTGATCGTTGAGCGGGGCCGCCTGTATTTGCTTTCCGATGATCCTTTTATGGCTCTGGAGACCTTTGATACGGCCCTGGAACGCTGTCAAGACAACATTGATGCTCTCTCCGGAAAAGCCACTGCTTTGATCGAGATAGGTGAACGGCAAAAAGCCTGTGAAGCCATTGAACAGGCACTGATTATAGATCCGAAAAACCTGGTCAACGGGCTTTTGCGAGCCCGTTTGAAGGAAGAGGATGAACTCTATGATGAGGCGCTTAACGGACTCAAAGAACTGATCGAATGGCATCCCGAATCCCCTGCTCCTCTGGTTCGAGCGGCTTCTTGTTATCTGGCCCTGGGGAATATGGATCAGGCGTTGGAGCTAACCGACAAAGCCCTGAACCTTGATCCGGACCGGGGAGAAGCGTGGCTGTTGAAAGGAAATATACTGGCCAAAGAAGGCCAGGTACAGGAAGCCGGAGAAGCTTACGAAAAAGCCGTCGGGTCGGCCCCCGATCTGCCGGCGGCAATACGGCAAAAAGCTCGCCACCACCAGAAATTAGGCGAATGGGAGAAGGCTGTTGACACCTACGGAAAGCTGCTTAAACTGGAGCCTGGTGAAGTGGCGGCCTGGTATGGAAAAGGAATCTGCCTGGATAAAATGAACTCTCACGACGACGCCCTGGCAGCTTTACAGCATGTCCAGGATGTGGAACAATACCGGGATATCTGGGCTTTGCGGGCCCGGCTTTTCGCCAGGACTTCACAATGGGCCAAAGCCCGTGAATCCTTTAGCAAAGCAATAAAAATCAACCCGGGAGACGATCTCCTCCGTCTGGAGGCCGGCATCACCCTCAGGGAGTTGGGACAGTATGAACCATCCCTGGACAGCATCGACATCTTTGCAAAGAAACATCCCGACGATCCACGCGGGTGGAGAGAGATGGGCACTACCTTCCGAGCCATGGGTGATTCGCGGCGCGCGGGACAATGTTTCGAGAAGGTCGACGAGATCATGAAGAACGAGAAAGGTTCATCCGGATGAATAACCGGCAATGTTTCGTTGAACGGCACTATCATCATGACAAATTATCTCACTTATTCTCCAGGCTGCCGAACAATTTAAGACCCTGTTCTTCTTTCTTTTCCTGAAATTTAACTCTGGTTCGGCCGGCCAGCGGAGGTTTTGCTGTTTGTGTCTCCCGGCCTTCCTTCACCAGACTTTGTAGCTCATACAAACGGTTCAGGGCCTCAAGCGGCGTCATGGCAAGAATATTCAAATCGCGCAACCGGGACACCGCGGGATGTTCCTTTACCTCAAAAAGTTTGAGTTGCTCGAGAGGTTCCTCCACGGAAACAGCGGTAGCCTTACGGTCTTCACTATCCACACCGGGAAGCACATTCACCGCTTCGAGATCACCCAATACTTCCTGGGCCCGCTCGATAACCTGTTCAGGAATACCGGCCAAACGGGCTACTTCTATACCGAAACTGTGTGACACCCCACCAGGCACGATCCGCCTGAGGAAAACGATATCTTTCCCTTTTTTCTTGACGGCAATGTTGTAGTTCTCGACCCGCGGCAGTATCTTGGCCAGTTCGGTCAACTCGTGATAGTGAGTGGCAAACAGCGTTTTTGAGCCGACGGTAGAACGGCTGTGCACGTATTCCACCACCGCCCAGGCAATTGATAATCCGTCGAAGGTGCTGGTGCCGCGTCCAATTTCATCCAGAATGACCAGACTACGCTCCGTGGCGTTACGGAGAATGTGGGCCGTCTCCATCATCTCCACCATAAAAGTAGACAGTCCCCGAGCCACGCTGTCAGAAGCCCCGATCCTGGTGAAAACACGGTCAACCAGACCGATAGACGCCCGGGTAGCTGGAACAAAACTTCCCATTTGCGCCATCAAAACAATCAGCGCGGTTTGCCGGATATACGTTGATTTTCCAGCCATATTAGGCCCGGTAATGATACTTACCTGATGATCACTGGTATCCATCACCGTATTATTGGAGACGAAGGGTGCGTCGGTCAGCATCAATTCAACCACGGGATGCCGGCCTCCCTCGATATTCAGCGCTGTGCCACCATGAATGATAGGACGGACATACCCGTCCCGGGAGGCCACTTCCGCCAGTGAAACGTAGACATCGAGTTCGGCCAGTGCGCGAGCGGCCCGCTGGATAGCCAAAGCTTCCGTTTCCACTTTTTTCCGAAGCCTCTTGAACAGTTCGTACTCCACTTCTTTAACTTTTTCAGTGTTTCCCAGGATAAGTGATTCTTTTTCCTTGAGTTCCTCGGTAAAAAACCGTTCGGAGGAAACCAGGGTTTGTTTGCGTATATAATCATCAGGTACCTTATCGAGGTTGGGTTTAGTCACTTCCAGATAATATCCAAACACTTTGTTGAATCCAACCTTGAGTGATTTGACACCGGACCGTTCGCGTTCACGAGACTCCAAACCGGCCAGGTATTGTTTAGCGGACTGCGCCGCGGTCAGTAGTTCGTCGAGACGGTCATCGTACCCTCCCTTGAAGATTCTTCCTTCTTTTACTGTAATCGGAGCGTCTTCTCTGATGGCTTTCTCCAACTCTGAGCAAAGGGGCATGAACTCGTTCACCGAATCGAGTAGCCGGGCACTGGCCGTTTCAGCCAGCCGGCGTTTAATCTCCGGTATAACAGATAGTGACCGGCTTATGGCCAGCAGATCGCGGGCATTGACGCTGCCCGTAACAACCTTGGTGATCAACCGTTCCAGATCACGTACATTTCCCAGCAGGCTTCGAATGTCGGACCGCAGAACACCGTCCTGGAAAAAGGTATCCACCTGGTAGTGCCGTGCGATAATCGGCGCAATCTCGGCCAACGGATGTAAAACCCACCGCCTGAGCAATCGCGCCCCCTGGGCCGTAACTGTCCGATCCAACACCCAAAGCAGCGTACCTTCTTTGCCGCCTTCACGGATAGACCGGACCAATTCCAGGTTCGTCTGGGTGGCGGCGTCCAGGTTCATCACCCTGCCCTGCTCACCCCATTCAAGTCGATTAAGGTGATCAACAGAAGTCATCAGTGCGGCAGTAACATAGCCCAGTACTCCGGCCGCGGCTTTAGCGGCAGCAGGACTTTTCTCCAGATGTGTGCGGACTTCCTGTTCCAATTTGATAGTTCGGTCAAGATAGGACAACGGGGTGTCCCGCGTATCTTTCAAATCGATAAACCGGCTGACGAACACTCCCGGCAAGACACTGAGACACCGGCGTACATCCCGGCTTTTTTCAAGCTCGGTAGTCAGCAGACACTCCGAAGGAGCAGTACGGATCAGTTCGTCTCTCAGGAGTGGGCCGGCATCATGAAGAGGCCATTCAGTAACTCGAAAATCACCGGTTGATATATCCGCTACAGCCACGCCCAATCGATCATCGGAGGAAACCAGCCCCATGAGAAAATTGTTCTCGTCCTCTTTTAAATGCTCTTCTTCGGTTACGGTTCCCGGAGTCACTACCCGGACTACTTCCCGCTTAACCAGACCCTTGGCTTTTTTGGGATCTTCAACCTGCTCACAGATAGCCACTTTCAAGCCTCGGCGAATCAACCGGGACAGATAGTTATCCAAAGCATGATACGGTATACCGGCCAGGGGAATGGGTTTCCCATTCCGATCCTTTCCCCGGCTGGTCAGCACAATATCCAATTCACGAGCCGCTACCCGGGCGTCATCCATGAAGGTTTCGTAAAAATCACCGAGCCGGAAAAGAATAAGTGTGTCGGGATACTCCGCTTTAATACGCCAAAACTGGCGCATCATCGGTGTTAAGCCATCTTTGTCGCGTCCGGCCATTCCAATCTCCAACCTTATTTTCTACGCTCTTTGCTTGTATGTAGATACTAAATATCTACTAATTCATACTTTCTGCTGCCCAACCCCAACTCTTCCGCACGCTCCAGTTGAATACCCCAATTGATATGAGGAAACAGTCCTTTGAATTTATCTTCACCGGGTTCCAAATTGTTTTGCAGCTCCGACTCGCGGATACCGGGCTGCCTGTTAACCAGGTCCACTGCCGCCTGATCGATGGCTACCGGGTCCCGGGAGGCGATTATTCCGATATCCGGCACGATTCCCTGGTCATTGTAACCGTAGCAGTCACAATAGGGTGACACATTCATGACAAACGTCATAAATCCCGATTTTTCCAGCAGTCCATGCTGCAGGACACCGGCACAGTATTCGGCAATTTTTTCCTGTACGGAAGAAGAAGCTTCGTTCCAATCCACCGCGATCGCCCCAAATCGGCAAGCGACGATGCAATCACCGCAGCCGATACACGTTTCTTGATCGATGAAGACTTTGCCTGACGGTTCCTGAAGCACCGCCGCGGTCACCGGGCAGACCTTGACGCACTCTTTACAGCCGACACACCTGTCCTGTTTCACCTCGGGATGGACCTGTGAGTGCATATGCAGCTTGCCAAGCCTGCTGGCACACCCCATCGCTACATTTTTTAAAGCGCCACCAAAACCCGTCAGCTCATGCCCCTTTAGATGAGAAAGAACCAGCATTCCGTCGGATTCAACGATTCCCGAAGCCACGTGTGCTTCTTCCAGGCGTTTCCCTCCGGGAATGGGAACAGCCACCCGTGATCTGCCCTTCAAACCATCGGCTATGACCACGGGAGCATTGGTTACCGCATAGGCAAATCCGTTCGTTATAGCACACTCGATGTGGCTGGCGGCGTTCCACCTGGTTCCCATGTACAGAGTGTTGGTATCGGTCAGGAAGGGTTTACCTCCCTTCTCCCGAACCAGGTCTATCACCGGACGGACCAGGATAGGTCTGATATATGATGCGTTTCCCTTTTCTCCGAAATGAAGTTTGACAGCCACCAGATCGTTTTCAGAAACCCATTCGTCAAGACCGGCCGCTTGACAGAGTTTCGTTACCTTGGCCGGAAGACTTTCATTATGATTCCGGCATCGCAGGTCGGCAAAATATACGAGACTCCCCATACGGCTATCTCCTTCCCAACCTTACATTTTTTTATTTCAAACCCGAATAATTTTTTGCACATTATTATCCGGTTGTATCTACCCGGGAACCGAATAAAGTCCAGGTCCGTGACTCGTCTATCCGTACTTTAACCAATTTCCCGATGAGATTTTCTTCATTGTCAATAATCACGATAGCGTCGGCCCTCGTGCGTCCCATCAATTTTTCGGCGTCCTTCTTGCTAGGCCCTTCCACCAGCACCTCGAGCACTTTTCCTACCTGCGCTGCTGCCTGTTCGCCGGTTATCCGGTCGGTGACCTTCACCAGACGCCGGAGTCGGTCTTTTCGCTCTTCCAGTGGTAAAAGACCGGGTAAATCGGCAGCAGCCGTTCCCTCACGGGGCGAAAAATAAAAAGTATGCGATTTTTCAAACCGCACCGCTTCTACCAAAGATACCGTGGACAGAAACTCATCCTCGGTTTCACCTGGAAAACCAACAATAAGATCGGTCGTGATAGCCGCATCCGGTATAAGGTTCCTGATCCATCCCGTTTTTTCTAGATATTCATCCCTGGTATAGCCTCTGTGCATTCTCTTCAGAATATGGTCGGAACCCGCCTGTGCCGGAAGATGAAAGCAGGCGCAGAGGGTCTTCCCCTCCGCCACCGTGGCCACCAATTCCCGGGTAAAATCCTTGGGATGAGAGGTAACAAACCGTACGCGTTCAACAAATCCGGAAGTGTCAATAGCCTTGAGCAAATCAACAAAAGTAACGTTACCGGCCAGGTCAAGACCATACGCATTGACATTCTGTCCAAGCAGGGTAACTTCTTTTATTCCTGAAAGCGACAGCGACTCAAGTTCCCGCATTATGTCTCCCGGGGCACGGCTGACCGGTCCTCCACGCACATAGGGAACGATGCAGTAACTGCAATAATTGTCGCATCCCTTCATCACCGTAATAAAGGTAGCAATATCATCCACGCCGGGTCGGACACCGGTAACTACCTTTCCATGATCCAGAAAATCACCGCAGACCTGTTTTTTACCGGCCCAAATGTTATTCAATATAGCGGGCAGTTCAGGAATAGCCTGTGGACCGATCACGAGATCGATATGCGGTAACTCTTCGAATAGTTTTTCCCGGTCTTTCTGAGCAATGCAGCCGCACACCCCGATTATGACGTCCCGGTTCGCAGTCTTGTATCGTTTCAACGACGAAACCCTGCCTTTCTGCCGGGTTTCTGCCCGTTCACGCACACAACAAGTATTGACCAGGATGATATCAGCTTCATCAAGCTGCTGCGTATGTTCCAGTCCTGTTTCAGTCAGCAGCCCCTCGATGACAGTTGAATCATGTTTATTCATCTGACATCCGTAGGTCAGTACCGTAAACAATCTCGATGTCAAACCAGGCAGGATAACTCCTCCTCAAGCAGCGTGATTATGGTTAGTAATAATAGTATATATGGAACCTGCCTCGCAACTTGCCCATCCTCTATAAATACGATATTATCAAAACAGGCAACTTAAACCTGATTTCAACCGTTAGTATTTAGGGATGATCTGCCGATACTTGAGAGTAAGCCGTAACGGACTACGGCTGGTAGTTTCATCAATTACAGGACAGGGAGGTCTCTATCCCTTTATTGACATCATTATAGCCCTGTGCTAGACTTTTAAATGGAGGTATCCCACTCGTGAAGAGACATTTCAAAAACATTAGCTTTCTGGTTCTGGTAGTTGCTCTGGTAGTTTTTATATTACCGGACTTCATAGACAAACAGGATCAACCGGTTAAACTCACGTACAGTGAATTTCTGAAACATATCGAAAACAAGTCGATCAGCCGCGTTACCATTCAAGATCAAGGAGTTATCGAAGGCAAGTTCTGGGACCATATTCAGCAATTGAGTGCCAACCATGAACGACTTGATGGCCGCCACTTCATCACCCATTCGCCCGGTGACAACAAACTGGTGGAACGCCTAAAAGGAAATGTCCAGGTTTTTGAAGCCCTTCCTCCGAAAGATCCTATTTACTGGAACATCTTCTTGAGCTGGTTTCCATACTTGCTTCTGTTCGGTTTTTTTATCTACATGCTCCAGAAAATGCAAGGCGGTGGCGGAAAAGCCATGTCTTTCGGGAAAAGCCGAGCCAAGCTCCGAACCCCGACCGGTGAGCGGGTTACCTTCAAAGACGTAGCCGGGGTAGAAGAAGCTACCGAAGAACTCGAAGAGATTATCGATTATCTTAAAACACCCCAGAAGTTTACCGCTCTGGGTGCGAAAATACCGCGCGGTGTGCTGCTCATCGGGCCACCAGGTACCGGTAAAACCCTGCTGGCCAGAGCCATATCCGGGGAAGCCGACGTGCCGTTTTACACCATCTCCGGATCTGACTTTGTGGAGATGTTTGTCGGCGTCGGTGCGGCCAGAGTCCGCGACCTGTTCGAACAAGCCCGTGCTCACGGTGCGTCCAACCGCAAAGGCTGTATCGTTTTTATCGATGAAATCGATGCCGTGGGACGGCAACGAGGCGCCGGTCTGGGCGGCGGCCACGATGAGCGCGAACAGACCTTGAATCAACTCCTGGTGGAGATGGATGGATTCGATAACACTACCGGTATCATCGTTATCGCCGCCACCAACCGGCCGGATGTTCTCGATCCGGCACTTTTACGGGCAGGCCGGTTCGACCGCCAGGTTGTAGTCCACCTACCGGACATCAAGGGCCGTGAGGCCATACTCAAAGTGCACTCCGTCGATAAGATACCGTTGGACCCGGACGTAGATCTGAAAGTCATCGCCCGCGGAACACCTAATTTTTCCGGGGCCGACCTGGCCAACCTGATCAACGAAGCCGCTCTGCTGGCTGCACGGAACGATCAAGAGACAGTAACCATGAAAGACATGGAGGAAGCCAGAGACAAAGTGATGATGGGTCCGGAGAGACGCAGCCGGGTGATAAGCGACAAGGAGAGAAAAAATACCGCTTATCACGAAGCTGGACATGCCTTGCTCGCAACACTGTTGGAATATTGCGACCCTCTCCACAAAGTTACGATCATTCCTCGGGGCCTATCCGCTGGGTCGACCTGGACATTGCCCCTGGAAGACGTTCATAACTGGTCAAAAACACAGCTTTTGGACCGGATCACCATGTCCCTCGGCGGCCGGGCAGCAGAAGTGGTAGTATTCGATGACCTTACCACCGGAGCCGGCCACGACATGAGAACCGCCACCCAACTGGTACATAAAATGACCTGCGAATGGGGAATGAGCGATGAACTCGGACCCATGACCTTCGGCAGATCAAACGATCTCGTTTTTCTAGGGAGGGAACTGACCAGGTCAAGAGATTTCTCGGAATCCACCGCGGTCGAGATAGACAATGAAGTACGGCGATGTATTGATGCCTGCTACACCCGTGCTCTGGGTATGATCAAAGAACATCGTGAAAATCTCGACGACCTGGCCGAGGAATTGATCGAACGGGAAGTGCTGACCGGCGAAGAAGTGACCGCGATAATCGACGGCACGTATACTCCACCCGAAGACCCTGAGGAACCGGAGGAGCCCAAAGAGGAAGACCTTTCTGATGAAATTAACGGCCAGGAAACCGAGACAGTTTTTGAATCTGATGATGACCTGGTGGGCGCCGAGACATAATGGATCTGGATCAAATAGCCAGAGGAGTACGACTTATCCTTGAAGGTATCGGAGAAGATCCTGACCGCCCCGGTCTCAAAAGGACCCCGACTCGGGTAGCAGAAATGTTCCAACAGCTCTTTTCCGGACTGGAAAATCAACCTCCTCTCGAAGTATCTACTTTCAAGATGGGTAAACACGATGACCTGGTCCTCATCAGGGACATCCGATTCTATTCCACCTGCGAACACCATCTGGTACCGTTCATGGGAAAAGCCCACATCGCCTACATCCCCTCACGTGGTGTAGTGACCGGCCTCTCAAGTCTGGTGAAAGTGCTGGAACATTACGCCCGCCAACCCCAGGTACAAGAACGTCTGACCAAACAGGTAGCCGACTCATTAATGTCACTCTTGAAACCATTGGGAGTCATGGTGGTCATTGAAGCCGAACATCTCTGTCTGAGTATGCGTGGTGTTCAAAAACCGGGTACCATCACCATCACCTCGGCCGTCAGGGGAGTTTTCAGGAAGCATCATCCGGCCAGAGCCGAAGTTCTTTCACTGATCGGCAAGGAGGTCTGACACGTTCCTCATGCGCGCTCCGGCAATTTCAGCTTACCGTCTCGATACACCGGGGGAAGCTGAAAAGCTTTTCCGGGAAATCGGTGTTCATCCCAAAGGCATCAACATCATGCGGGATAAAGCAGTTTTCATGGTGTTCAGACTTTCCAGCGTACCTGCGCCTACATGCAATATTATCAAACAAGAAATGCTCGCTGCCGGAGGAGAAGCGGCAGTAAGCAAAGGAGTTGTGTCGTGTGAGGTAGAACATTCAGACGTCATCCTCCTGGCCACGGTATCAACGTATCACCGGTTGATCGATAAACTCAAAGATCAACCCCTGGGTGGAATAGCCATCGCCAACGAGTTGGAAAGAGAACTCCAGTCGTTCTCCTTACGTGAACAGCGTAGTCTGGTTATTGGAGAAATACAATTCAAAACTTTTCAACAACCCCTCATTATGGGTATACTGAATGTAACTCCTGATTCCTTTTTCGATGGCGGACATTATCTGGAGCCGGGTAGAGCCGCTGAACGGGCGCGACAAATACAGGAAGAGGGAGCTGATATCATCGATATCGGAGCACAGTCAACCCGGCCCGGAGCCGTGCCCATCACTGAAAAAGAGGAACTTGACCGTTTGCTTCCGGTTCTGGAAGCAGTTGCAAAAGATACCGGTTGCCCACTCTCGATAGATACCTGGAGAGCGCGGGTAGCCAGAGAAGCAGTGGATAGAGGTGCAGTAATAATTAACGATATCTCGGCGCTCAGATTCGATGAATCCATGGTTTCGGTGGTTGCCGAAACGGCTGTCAGCGTGGTATTGACACATATGCAGGAGACTCCCGAAACCATGCAACAAGCACCATCGTATCGGGCAGTTATCCCGGAAATCACCGCTTTTTTAGCCGAACGCGCCTCGTTTGCTGAAAACAACGGTATCGATAAACGAAAGATCATACTCGATCCGGGAATAGGATTTGGAAAAACATTGGCTCACAATCTTGAAATTATGAACCATCTCGACGCGTTTCAACTGATTGGTTACCCGGTGGCAGTAGGACCGTCTCGAAAAACATTTATTGGGAACCTGCTCGAAGCCGGTCCCGCGGAACGTCTCAACGGGACCGCTGCCGTCGTGGCTGCTGCGGTTTTTCGGGGTGTGGATATCATCCGTGTCCACGACGTCAAAGAAATGTCCGAAGTCGTGCGAGTGGCATCGGCACTGTCCCATCCGGTAGAATAGTAACTAGTATAGCATCATGTGCAGCGGGTAAGAAGGAGGGAAAGTAGTATGGCCACTACAGATGTCAGTGACCTGGAAATAAATAATCATATACGTAGACTCCTGACAAAACGAAGAATAGACGCAACCAAGTCTTCATACAGGACTTCGTCGGGAGTGGTTCTCATAGGCGGAGCTCTCATTTTCATCGGTGCACAAAAAGAAGTGGAGGAACTTCCAAAAGAGCTGCAGTTGTTGGAAGAAATGATCCGTTCCATTCGCGGGGTCAAGAACGTTAAGATCGAGTTTGACGATTTTGAAAAAGACGATGTCAGCGGCGAGTGGGTATACAAAGGGAAACAACTCTCCAAAGACGAACAGATCCGGGAAAAAGTAAAAGATAGAAAAAGTAAAGATCCGCAGGCCGATGTCAAAAAAATGATCATGCAGGATGCGGAAAGCTTCGCCAGCGGCGCCGGCGTGCTCCGCGCCGAGGCACTCTCCAAGATCATGTCGCTTATAGAAAAAATTAATATTCGCTGTCCTGAATGCGGGATAGAGTACAAGTACTGCCTGACCTGCGGCACCACCCTCAAGGTGGAAATCGTACCAAAAATAGATGTCAGCCTCTTACCAGAAGAGCAGGCTACTCCAAGCGCGGCGACTCAACCATCGGTACCGTTGTCTATCAATGATCTCGCAGAAATGGATGAAGACGAGATTAAGCCGAAAAAGGAGAAAACCGCGGAAGAATTGGAGAAAGAACAGTATCCGGACGAGACGCCGGAAGAAAGAAAACGGCGAAAACTCCGGGAGAAAGCTCTCGACCTTCTAAGATCTTCCAGGGAAAGCACTATCAAGGGAGCTTCCTGGAAACATAAAACTCCGCCCGGCGGTGGTATCGATTTCGACGTCCTGTAGCTGAATATTTCCGGCCAATGGAGATTAAAGCATATATCGGGCTAGGATCGAATACAGGAGACCGGACAGAAAATCTACGGCAAGCCGTAAAGCTGCTAACCGGTACGCCGGGACTGGCAGTCACCCGGTTTTCATCGTTCTATTACGGCCCGGCCCGGGAGATGACCGATCAACCGGATTTTCTCAATGCGGTCGTGGAGATATCGACATCTCTGTCACCTGAAGAGACGCTGCGTGATCTTTTGACAATAGAACAGACGATGGGCCGGGTACGTACCCGGGATAAAGGGCCGCGCAACGTTGATCTCGATCTGCTGCTTCACGGGGAGACTGTAATGAAAACTTCGTATCTGACTCTTCCTCATCCCCGAATGCTCAAAAGAGATTTCGTCCTTCACCCTTTGGCGGAAGTGGTGTCCGATCTGATCATTCCCGGTACCGGACACACAGTAAACGATTATCTGGGTAAACTTGAAACCGACGACCAGTTTCGAAAAATCGAATCAGAACTGGAAAAGGAGTCTGCAACGTGACGGCACCCTGGATGATCGTGATGGGAACCCGGCCCGAGGCAATCAAACTTTTTCCCGTCTTCCGGGCCCTGGAAACCAGCGGTGAACCAACGTTCGTGCTGGCTACAGCTCAGCATCGCCAGATGCTCGACCAGGTACTCTCTGTGTTGCCTATCAGGATCGATCGTGATCTCGACCTCATGCGGCCGGCGCAGACGCCGGAAAAAGTACTTTCAAGCATTCTTTTGGCCGCAGGCCCAATCCTGGAAGAGGTAAAACCTGGCGGAGTCCTGGTCCAGGGAGACACAACCACCACACTGGCCATGTCACTGGCCGCTTTCCATGAAAAGATTCCGTTGTACCATGTGGAAGCGGGGCTTCGCACGGGCGATCCCAGCACCCCGTTCCCCGAGGAGATGAACCGCCGCCTGACCAGCCGCCTGGCTTCTATTCATTTTACCCCGACCGTTTGGGCCCGGGACAACCTTATGGCCGAGGGGATTCAAGAAAATTCTATCCTGGTAACCGGTAACACCGTGATAGACAGCCTGCTTTATATCCTGGAAACTCATGAAGAGATATCCGTTCCTGAAACACGCGATCTCGCCGATAAGCCAGGCCGCATTATCCTGGTCACCTGTCACCGACGGGAAAGCTTCGGGGAACCGCTAAAAGCCATATGCAAAGCATTGCTTACCCTGGCCGACAGGTATCCGGATATCCACTTCATTTATCCTGTCCACCTGAACCCGAACGTCAGGCAGCCTGTTTCTGCCCTACTGTCACACCATCCCCGGATCCACCTGGTGGATCCCCTGCCTTACCATGATTTCGTGCTCCTAATGGCCCGGTCCTGCTTGATTGTCAGCGATTCCGGTGGAGTACAGGAAGAGGCCCCCAGCCTGGGAAAACGAGTAGTATTGCTCAGGGAACTCACCGAAAGGCCGGAAGGAGTCAAAGCCGGAGTAGTGACAATTGCCGGCACCAACCGGGACCGGATTATCGACCTGGTGGAACAACACCTCGATAATATCGGAAACCGGCAAACGAGAACCAATCCCTTCGGTGACGGTAAAGCCGGAGAACGAATAGCCAACTACCTGGCTACCGGCAAGCGGGACGAGTTTGTGTATTAATCCATCACGCTAAGAGTCTGTCGGAGAAATAATAATCAGGACGCTTTCTGGGGCTAGGACACCGTGTCCGAACCTGTCCGATCGTCTTCACCTTTATAGTCGAAGATTGAGATTTTGACGTAGCCGGATCCGTAAACGTAGAATTTAGTAATCCATGCTTTTTTTAATCCTTTGGGCCTGAAGAACCGGTATCTTTCGTCGCGAGGTTATGGAGACGGCCATGGAGGCAAGGCACGAGAAGGAAAAGGAGCGGAGGCGTAGCCAGAGGCTACGTTGAGCACCTTTTCCGAGCGCAACGATGCATACATGGCTTGATCCGTAACCGTAGCAGAAAGATACCGGTTCTTCAGGCCCCTTATATATACCTATTTATCCAGGTGGTGAGGCCGCCGGCGGCCCGGACCATGGCCAGCGGTTTGTCATACTTGCGGGCGATTATTTCCGGAACGGTTTTCCTGCCTACCCGGTAGAGAAGCGGCTGGCGGGTATATCCCAGGATAACCAGGTCACAGTCCTCGGCTTCTTCGAGAATGTCATCGACGATATTCCGTGACCTGACCCGCTTGATCTCGAGCTGGTCAGCCGACAGACCAATCTGTTCAATGTTTTCATTGATGAAGGCTTCTATGTCGAAGGGGATGTCATGCTCTGATTCCACCCGGAAAGCCACGACATCGGCGTTCCCCTCACCCAGTATCCGAGCGGTTTCCAGGGCGAACACGGCGTTTACCTCTCCGGCCAACGGCACCAGTATCCGTTTGAAAGGCTGGAACCCGTAGTCTTTTAACACGATCACGTTGCAGGGGGCGTGTTCCACCACCTGGTCCACGGTACTCCCAAAACTGAACACCCCTGAGTGCGGCTGACCGTGCCAGCCCAGGATAAGAAGATCGGTTTCCTTTTCCCGAACCGCGCTGACGATACCCCGGGGGACATTTCGGCAGTACCGGATAGTGGTGCTTACCGGGAACTGTGGTTCGAGATAAAGACGGGCTTCCGTTATGGCTTCCCGCCCTTCCATCATGTAGAGGTCGGCATCCGAGAGCGGCACCTGTTCCGGTACCTGGACCATGCTGAGAAGTTTTACCGTAGCGTGCTTGGCTTCACAAAACCGGTAAGCGGCCCGCACCAGATTCAGAGCGTTTTCAGACGTGTCCATCGACACCAGCACCCGGTATTCGTCCCCGGTCGGCACCGATCGTTCCTCCAGGATGAAAATCTCGTCCTTGGTGGACACCACATGGGTACGGCCGTAAAACCGATAAAATAGCAGGCCGAATACGATCCATGACGGGGCGATAATCCAGGCTATCAAGCTCATGTGCACCAGCCACACCGCCAGCACGCACTGGCAGATGATGGCCAGAATGGGGAAAAGCGGAAAGAGCGGCTGGAGAAACCCGTAGTTGAGCTCGTCTCCCATGTCCCGGCGTATTTTGATAACACACACGTTTACCATGAAGAATAAAAACAAAAACATGATGCTGGCGCTGGAGGCCACATCCAGGGTGGGCAGGCAGGTAGCCACGACTACGAGCAGTATCCCGGTAAGCACCAGGGCCGACCAGGGAGTCTTGGTTTTTCCCGATATCAAGGCGAAAAACGGCGGCAACATACGGTCCCGGCCCAGAGCATAACAGGCTCGCGTGGCCGAGTAAATGGTGGCATTCAAAGCAGAGGTGGAAGCAAAAATGACCGCCAGGGTCAGCAAAAAGTTACCGTAGGGCATGAGCCTGGCCACCGCTTCACCAAAGCCGCGTTCGCGGAATTGCCCTATCCACTCCCAGGGAGCCATGTTTACATCGGAGGCCCCCGCCTTCACCGCCACGATAGCGGCAAAAGCTACCAGCACGTAAGTTACCGTTACCAGGAACACCGAGTACAACATGGCCTTGGGCAGGTTGCGCCGCGGGTCGATGGTCTCGTCACCGGCCTGAGCGATAACCTCGAATCCCTCGAACGCCACGTAGGTGAAGCCCATGGTTCCCAGGAGCTTGAGCCAGCCGTTCGGCATAAACGGTTGGAAGTTCTGCAGCCGGGACGGGTCTTTTAAAGCAACAATAACACCGGCTACCCCGATGAGCAGCATGAAAATAGTCTGTCCCAGGGTGAAGATGGCACCGATTTTTCCCGTCTCTGAGGCGCCCCGATAGTTGATATAGAGAAAGAACAACGCTATCAAAAACGCCGTTATCTTGGTGGTAGTACCGACCTCGAACGGAACCCACTCGAGTAGTCCGAGCTGCTCCAGATAGCGGACTGTGTAGATAGCGAAAGTGATAGCGTACATGCTTCCGGCTACGGTGGAAGCGAACCACTCCATCCAGCCGGCCACGAAGCTGGTACCGCGGCCGAACCCAACCCGGGCGAAGTTGTACGCACCGCCGGCCCGCGGTATGGCGGAGCTCAGCTCGGCGTAGGACATGGCGGAAAAAAGAGCGATAATGCCGTTGAGCGCGAACGTAAGTAGCACACCGCCGGGACCGACGACACTGATGGAAGTGCCGATCCCCAGAAACACTCCGGCACCGATCATCATCCCGACGCCCATCATAGTGACGTGCATGAGGTTGAGATCGCGCGAAAGCTCTGATTGGAGCTCAGAGTCACTACTCATCGTGGAGCGCCTTCTCTATCTCCCGGGCGGTGTGGACCTTCTTGTCGGCGATGAAGTCGATGGTTTTCCGGCTCCATAGCGTGAGCCAGGTAACGATGCCTAATGCGGCAAATACAATGGAGGTGCCAACAACGATATCTCTCATAAACACACTCTTCCGCCTGGCAGATTACTGCCGACAATAAAGGACAACTATAATATATAGTTAGATTGACGTCAACAAATGGTCCTCGCAACAGGTTCTCCTGAGACCGGTTTTATTGGATAACTGCGATAACATCCAGTATTTTTTTTGATAATGGAAATGAGCAAGAGCACCCTCTTTGGGCGGGTGCTCCGAGACAGGCAAGGGAGTCGATGGAGCGAAGATCCAGGCTATCGGCACCTCCGGCGTCTATACCGGCCGTTCGGGGTCAGGCGGTCGCTTTACCATCCGTGACCTACCCAACAGCGATTACACGGTGGTGATCGACCGGGACGATTACCTGCGGGGCGTCAAAGCCAGTGTCCGGGTACCGAACCGCTCTTCGGTGAACACCGAAGTCCAACCTACCGGTATCGATTTCTTATTTCCTTACAAAGATAGCGGAAGAAAACCATTACGCTGCCAGTCAAGGTTCTTGTAGACTCTGCTGGTTTAATGGTATGAATAGACACAGAGAACACTTGAAAGGAATCCCGGTAAATGTTTAAAAAAATCATGGTGGTTCTGATCGTATACTGTGTTATTAATATATCTCTCCCTGCTCTGTTATCCTGCGAACTAATGGGCTACTCGTTTAACCAACGAGTGCCGCTCCGTTACCTGTTCGAAGCCTTCCGGTACCGGAGCGAGTTTCACCCGAGCGGATGGGGTATCGCTTATTATCCCGACAGTTCCGTGCAGATTTTCAAAGAACCGAAAAAAGCTCTCGAAAGCCCCCTGGCCGAGTTCCTGGCCCGGTTTGACATTATCAAAGCCCCGCTGGCTATCGCCCATCTCCGGAAGGCTTCCGTAGGCGGGGAAACTTCCATGAACACGCACCCCTACCAGCGTGAACTGAACGGAACCCAGTATGTCCTGGCCCACAACGGAACGCTGAAAAATTTCAGGGCAAAACTGCCACTCAACCGTTTCAAACCGATCGGACAGACCGACAGCGAGTATCTTCTCTGCCATATCCTCGGGGAGTTTGATTCAACCGGTTATTCGGATTGGAACGAAGAAACTTTTGCCTGGCTTCACCACACGCTCACGGCCGCGAACGAGTTGGGGACCTTAAACACCCTGTTTTCCAATGGTGAGCATCTGTTTATCTATCACGACAAGAACGACTACACCAGCCTGCACTACACAGAGAGAAATAGTCCACAGAAAACGATCAGGTACCAGGCTACCGGACGAACCGTTGATTTAACAGCAAAGTATCCCGAGAAAGCCGCCGGAATCGTGTTCTCGACCAAACCTTTGTCAGATGAAAATTGGGAAAAAATAAAACCGGGCCAACTGCTGATACTGAAAGATGGTAAAATCATCTTCGACAGCGAACAGAAGTAGTACGTTACCGATCTGTTCCGAGCGTGTCCGGGCCTGAAAAGTCAGGTTAATCAGGCGTTTTTAAAGGGAGAAGGATTAAAATGCTGCATAAAATGACATTTTGTTTGGTAGCCGTGATGATAATTACCCTGGGATCGATGGCCGGAGCTAACGATGATATTTCCATCAAAACTATGCCCCCGTCAGTGGTAAAAACAATTCCCCAGGCCGGCAGCGCTCACGTCGCCCCTTCGCTAAATGAAATCAGTGTTACGTTCAGCAAAGACATGATGACTGAAAAAATGTGGTCCTGGTGCAGTGAGTCGCCCGATACCTTTCCTGAAGCAGATATAGCTACTATTCGATATTTGGAAGATAAGCGTACCTGTGTGCTCCCAGTCAAACTGGAACCGGGAAAAACTTATGTCATCTGGATAAACTCGCAAAACAACAACGCTTTCAGGGACATCGATAATATTCCGGCCATTCCATATCTACTCGTATTCCAGACTGAGCCCGCATCCTCTTCCACGGACAGTGCCGAGCAGGCGGCTGTCTTAGCTGCTGAGTCCTGGTTGCTCCTGGTTGATACCGGCAAATATGCAGAAAGCTGGTCTGAAGGAGCACACTACTTCAAAGCAGCCGTGACCCAAGACCGATTGGTGAAATCACTCCAGGCAGCCAGAAATCCTCTGGGGAAAAATATCTCCAGAAAACTAAAATCAAAAAAATACATGACCGCGTTACCGGGAGCCCCGGACGGGAAATATGTCGTAATCCAGTATGAGTCCTCATTCGAAAACAAAAAAACAGCAATAGAGACGATCACTCCCATGCTGGATAAAGACGGAAATTGGCGGGTCTCCGGTTACTATATACGATAACCACACCACTCCACCGTTGAGCGAGGCGCTTTCGCTTCGCGAACAGCCGAGCGAAAGAAAAGACAACAAATACAACCAAACCTGAAACGAGATTATGAGATTGAGATGGTAAGCAAGCAGTGTAGAAAGAGGACCCTATGATGTTATTCCGATCCTACTCGTCTCGCGACATTGTCCAGTAACAATGTCCTTCCGTCCCGCCCTGTGGTCACGCCAGAAACCATATCTTGCCGCCTTCTCTCCACCAACCACGCCCCCTTTGATCTCAGCGCCTTTGCAAAGCAAACAGCCAAGCAGTGGATAAGCTAAAAATCTCCACTCCAACAACTACACCCTCTTTGAGCGAAGCGCCTTTGCGAAGCTAACCAGCCGTAGCCGAAGAGAAGCGGGCAAGAAGCTGTTGTTCGAGCCACGA